>CANQXS010000050.1 GCA_947627875.1 uncultured Clostridia bacterium | reverse complement strand
TTTAAGGTGCTGAACATGATCATCGGCAGCGGCATCCTGCGCAGCGGCGGGAAGACCACCTACGTCATGGTCATCGACCTTGTGGGCACCTGGCTTTTCGGCGTCCCCCTGGGCATTCTCTCAGCCTTCGTGTTCCACTGGCCTATCCCCCTGGTCTACCTCACTTTGTCCCTGGAGGAGTGCATCCGCTTCGCCGTCTCCCTCGTCGTTTTCAAGCGCCGAGGATGGATGAACCGGCTGAAAGCGTGAGGGCACAAAAACATTTGCGAAATGGATGTTGATCGTGTAGTATAGTGTATAAAAAGCGTAGAGAAAAGTAAGACGAGTAAGGAAAATCGTTTGGTAAATCAGGATTTGTAGGTGATAGAATGAGGATATTTGAAAGCACGAAAAATACAAGAACAATTATTGAAGGTGATTTGAGATACATAAGAAGTGATGTTCCGACCTATTTGTCTAAGAAAGAGCGTCAGTGGCTGATAGATAATAACATAATAACTATTATTGATTTAAGAGAAGAAACAGAACAACATCAAAGACCTTGCCCGTTAAGAAAAGACCATTCATTTAATTACATATCAATGCCTGTTAAAGGTGGAAACACTGTTCCGGAATCCCCAAATGAAGTTGCACTTTCATATATAAACATGGTTGATGATACTATGGATAACATTGTGAGTACAATTATGAATGCTGATACAAATGTAATGTATTTTTGTAATGCTGGAAAAGACAGGACAGGTGTAGTAACAGCTATTATTTTAAGCAAGCTTGGCTATTCCAGACAGTATATAACAAATGATTACTTGTTATCTGGTGAAAGTCTTAAAGAAGAACTGCTGCTATTTGCACAAAATCATCCTGAGATTGATATAAATGTCATAACGCCAAAACCCGAATATATCGAAAAGTTTTTAGAATGGTATCAACGACAAATTTCCGTTTGGCGGGAAGTGAATGGGAACGAAAAATCAAGATTTGAAGGAGGAAAAAACGATGGGAAAGGATATGTGCGTCCCCTGTGAGAGTGGGCTCATCAACCTGCGTGTCGGCGCCATCATCATGAAGGACGGCAAGATCCTCATGGTCGGCAGCAAACGCAGCCCGGAGTACCTGTATTCCGTCGGCGGGCGCATCCAGTTCGGCGAGACCGCTGAGGAGGCCGTAAGGCGGGAAGTGCGGGAGGAGACCGGTGTGGACATGGAGGTCGACCGGCTCGGCTTTGTGCATGAAAACTACTTTTACGGCGACGCCCCCGCCAACCTGGGAAAGCTGATTTATGAGATCTCCTTCTATTTTTACATGAAGGTCCTCCCGGATTTTGCCCCTGTCTGCGGCGCCTTTACCGAGGACGGGCAGAAAGAATTCCTGCACTGGGTACCTGTTGACACGCCGGTGCCGTACTATCCGGGGTTTTTCCGAACAGAGCTCCTGGCTCCGAGCCGGGAGCTCAAATATTTTTTGACCGACGAGCGGCAGCGACCCGATTTTTCGGGATGTGGAACAGCGTAAAAAATCGGGATTTGAAGCGGTGTTATTATGTGGGAGTAAGTTGTATAGTAAAAGTGGACAACCGAAAGAGGAAATGATCCCGTTTATGAATATGCTATATATTTTGGATGGGTATAGAGGAAAAGGGTACGGGACGGAGCTTGTCTCATTTTGGGAAAAGGAAATGGCGAAAGAAGGATATAGCAGCGTTTTAACATCCACACAGTCAAACGAACGGGCGCAGTTTTTTATCGAAAAATCGGTTATACCGAATGCGGTGCGCTTTTGATAAAAGCCTTAAGTCGCTGCCTTGCGGAGTATGAAAGAGTGGGGATGCGTCCAAAGCATTATGGAGGCGTGGAAGAATTTGAGAAGGATCATTTTGCCTTGATTTCCAATATATCCTATAACAGCAAGTGAACTACCCGGCCCTCAAGGATTGGGTAGTTCACATTAGTATCAGCCCAGGTGCCAGATGTCCCTGTTGTACTCCTCAATGGTACGGTCGGAAGAGAAGAAGCCGGCCTTGGCGACGTTGATCAGCGCCATGCGGGTCCAGTGGGCGGGATCCGCGGCGTAGTCCTGCATGGCCTGGGTCTTGCGAATAACGTAGGCGTTGAAGTCGGGGAAGGTTTGGAACCAGTCGCGGCCCACCAGCTCGGCGCGGAGCCTGTCCAGGCTCTCTGCACTGCCCGCGCTGCGCATCTCCTCGCCGGTCAGGAAGTCCACGGCGCGGCGAATGTTGAAGTCGCTGTCATACCAATCTCTCGCGCGGTATGTGTCCCTAGCGTAGGAGGCGATGACCTGACCGCTGCTCCGACCGAAAATGTAAATGTTTTTCTCGCCTACGCGCTCGGCGATCTCCACGTTGGCGCCGTCCATGGTGCCCAGGGTCACGGCCCCGTTGAGCATGAACTTCATGTTGCCGGTGCCGGACGCCTCCTTGGAGGCCAGGCTGATCTGCTCGGACAGGTCGCAGGCGGGAATGACCTTCTCGGCGGCGGTCACGTTGTAGTTCTCCACAAAGACGATCTGCATCCATTTGGACGCCTGAGCGTCCGCGGCGATCACCTTTGACAGCGCGATAAGGGCGTGAATGATGTCCTTGGCGGTGGTGTAGGCCGGGGCCG
>CANQXS010000049.1 GCA_947627875.1 uncultured Clostridia bacterium | reverse complement strand
TAAAAATTGCAGGAACAGCGACAGCTACTGATGTTTCGCAGATTTAGGGCAGATTTCTTGGTAGTGTCGTAGCTAATGAGATACTAGAAACCTGTTGCGACATGACGGAACAGAGCGCCAATTCCACGGTTTGCATAACGGCAAACAACTCGAAATTTCGGCACACTTGTATTGCTCAACATGACCATATCTTCTTCCATGTCTGCAGGATCGGTATTGGTCGGCTGTCGGAGAGCTTTTTTGCATGATTCATTTCAGGGTTGTCACGTTTTTGTTATCGTCTGCTGCTTTGTTCGTATATAGCAGGGCTACTAAGGGAGCCGATAGCATATCCTCATCAGAACTAAACCGAGTTTTTAGGCATCTGGATAATTCATGGCGAGAGTAAGTGGAGTTTAAGGGAACCAGTCCACAGACCTTCATGATTTTATCGATAGGCCTTTCTTTGGATTTTGAATCAATCACTTTCCGAACGAGTTCTTTGACGGATAATCTTTGCCTGCCATCTCTCAAATGCTTAATTCCTCTGATGGTTTTATGGACGTACAGTTTTCCGTCTTTTCCCCTCCAACAGACCAAATCGGCTCCGTTTAGGGCAGAACAAATTTCATGTATTGACAAACTTTCATTGGCCCTCTGTAACTTCCACTGGATATACCTGACCAATATCAGAGCTAAGACACAAATGGCAACGTGACCTTTAATGTGGTCCGTATTCCACAAATAAATAGGTCTTAAACCCAGGTTGGTTTTCATTACCCTAAAACAGTCTTCAATCTGATTAAGTTGATGGTAGATTGATGCAATATGGCTGGCATCGGGTTGTTTTTTTGCTTTCCGACAAATGTCGACCTTTTCCTTACCCTCAGTCCTGCCCATACTCATGTCCATGTGGGTAGCACCAGACTGATCGTTCAGGTTGGAGTTGTTTGGCTTTTCTTTGGGTGGTGATTTGTAAATCATCGCCGCAAAACCACAGAGGGCTTTTTTCTTGGCATAGGCCTGCTCGTCTACCCCTACGATCAGCTTATTCTTACTGTCCCCTTCCAACCTTGCTAAAGATTGCCAACCACTGTTTCTTTTTCCCAGCTTTGTTTTTTTAGCCGCTTTATCCAAGACAATGTTTCTCCATGCCTCCAAGATCGCTAAATCTCTGCGGTATCTTTTCGAATTAAAGGTAAAAATCAAAGTGCTTTCAATGGCATTTTCCACCGTTTTGGGCCGATAACCGTCAATGACTTTGTAGAAGCCCTTGTCGGGATGGTCCGGATCAAACGGAACATATGAGTCAATGTCGGTCAGCTCTTTTTTCAATTCCGCCGATAGCGGTGAAATCTTTTGAGCCATGACATAACCGAGGCCGTTGTCTTGCAGCATCCGCAAATTGGACGATGAGTTAAGACCCCGATCAGCGACCAATATGGCTTGATCAATACCATATTTGACCTTGAATTTTTCAATCGATTGTTTCATGGATTTGAACTCGGAACGGTTACCCGAGTACACCGCAAAATCCATCGGAAATCCATACTTGTCAATTACCAGGGCAATTGAAATCAGGGGCAGATCCGTTCGATGCTCTTTGGAAGGACCCCTCATCCGCAAAAACTCAATGTTCTCCTCGGATACCGCCTCCCAAAACCAGTCAGGCAATTTTTCCACTACCAGGCTGCCTGTGGCGTCAAAACAGTCTTGAGTCAATCGCTCCTTGATTCCCGGCTGATCGGCCATGGCGAGCACATTTTCCGCGAAATCAGTATCCGGATAGGCTTTTTCCTCATCGCTCATCGAGCTCTCGAAATAGGTGTTGGTGACATCATAAAAAAACAGGGTGTTCCGGTCTGCGGGAACCTCCTTTGCCAACGCTCTGTTGGCCCATGCCATCAGGGAGTCCTTATGGGCTTTGACGACGGAGAACATATCGTACAAACTGTCAAGAGGAACCGCTTCTATAGGATTTCCCAAGTATTGGTCCTGACTGTCGTAGGTGCCAAGCACGGAATCCGGGTGCAGTATCTTGGTAGCTACCATGAAACTGACTGCATCATCAATGTTGTAATGAATCTGAAGGACTTTCTGCACTTGATCGAATTTCCTTGGGAACTCGAACACCGCCCTCCATAGGTGTCTGACCACATAATGTCCGTAATTGACGATGGGATACTCTGCGCCTTCCGGAGCCATCTCGGCCATTTCCGCAAGAGTCGTTTCTGCTCGCGACATGGCTGCTTTGTTGTCTTTCTCCTGCCTGGAGCCGCCATATCGCTCATAGAGCTTCTGTATGGCCAGAGGATCCTTTGCTAATAACATGTCTTCTCTACCCAAGGACTTGATCGTCCGGTGCTTAACCTTGCCTGAGCTATCCCTATAGGTCTCAATAAGCTTGTAATAGCTATGTTGATTGTCTTTGCCGCCTTTGAATTTGCGTATGAACATATGGCTCTCCACTTTTGGCCATATTATACAACACTACCAAAACACTACGCAAATATTTTAACCAATAGCCTTCAAAGTCCCACGCTATCTCACTTGTTGCCTGCTTTTGTTTGGCAAAAACTTCGAAACTTGGGGCAGGAAGACCCTTACGCATCGGAGCTGAAGCTAAGGTATGGATAATCTCCTTAGCTTGCACGTTGCCAAAAGATCT
>CANQXS010000048.1 GCA_947627875.1 uncultured Clostridia bacterium | reverse complement strand
AAAGATTTTTTGCTATCGCGCCGGAGAGCATGGGGTCATATTGAAAAACGACCAGACAGTTGTGTAAGCTGTTCCTCACGCCGCCTTTCTCAGTGCCTTCCAACATGGCCTTAACATCTTCAACGCTGCGTTGGGAAAAAACAGCCTCCGCAGCAGCCGTTAAGGGTTCTCCCGATTTACACAGTATATCCTGCCATTCATTGCTCACAAATCCTCACTCCCTTTCCACAGCTTATTTCAGCCTGACCGATGATGTCAGACTGCCTTATAGTTTCAAATTCTTTCAATAGGCATTTCCCTTTCACAGTACCCGGCAACGAATACCATAACGCTGACAGGAACAATACGTTAGACGGTTGTGTGGCCCGGTTCCTCCTTTCTGCCTGGGCGCACCGTCGATTTGGTATGTAGCTGTGGGAAATATGTATTGCTCTTTTGGGGAGCGGAACAGTTGCGGAAAAGAAAAAATCTTCTCAGGGGGTAGCCGACGAGTGAACTGTTTTCATAGCCATCATCAGCAAACTTTTTCAATTTCTCTGTTTTGCATAATCCGTAGGCGTTGCATTACAGCAAAATACTCAATACAAGCTGCTGTAAAATAGTCCTCCCAGGGGGTAGGCATCGAAAAGGCGGTTTTCACAAGTTCCAAACGCAGGATTTTTATTTTTTTCATTACCGGGCAAAGCCAGAAAGCGGCAGAATGCCGCGCAGCCAGACCAGCGGAGCGGTCTGTTCATAGGGGATTGGGGGGTCCCCAACAAGCAGAAAATGGCCAACATATATATGTTAGCACTGCTTGCGAAAGACTTGAAAAACATGTTCAAAACCTTCTTCGCTTTATTTCGCAAGCAGTGTATCGAGGGCCCTCGACACAAAAAACTGACCGCCGACGTTACCGCCGGAAGTCAGTTTTTGCTTGTTGGGACAGCGTCCCAAACCCTTTGAACAGCCCCTGCCGGGGCTGGCTGTGCGTTCGGAAAATCGAACGCTATTAAACCGTTGAGAAATTATTTACTCTCTACAAGTTTCTGATACATCTTCATCAACTCCGCCACACATTTACTCTCAGTCATATCTTTGACGGAAAATCCATACGCCTGCATGACTGCCCGGTCATTGTCCTGATGGGCTTTCCGCAACTCTGGCGGCATGGCAACCTCGTCGTAGAGGGCAGCGAGACTGCTGCCCGGATAACGAGTGCGTGTATCAAGGATGGCTTGCGCTGTCTGCTCAATTTTCGCTTGCTGAGCAACGGTTGGCGTAGGCCAAGGGAAGTTGTTGTAGACGATAGTCGTGGAGTAACGGTAATCACTTTTTAAGCGTCCGCACAATGCCCTCATCCAGGCGTTATGAACGTTAGAAGTCAAAACTCCAAAATGATAAAGTGTCGCATTAGAAATAGAAATGCTGGCATAGCTGTTTATCACATCCGGTGTAAGATATGCAATTGGCACATATCGCCGCCTTTCCGATGAAATAACCGGTAGCATGATATAGTTTGTATCAGGTTGACGAACTTCGGCAAATAGCATAGGGTAAGCTGCCATCTTTTTGGTAGCTGCACGATTGCTACTATTACGGTAGTCCTGCACTGCCTTTATTCTCCGCATGATTTCTTTGCTCTTTTGATAATCACTTGGATTTGCGTCTTTTAGCCAAATACAGTAGTGTTCTGTACCATTAAGAAAGTCGTCGGCGCTCATATGTCGTTTCAAAAATCGAGCGGCAACAGGGTCTTTTGCTGCAATTTCCCTTGCCTCAACTCCAGTAACAACTAAAAAACCGTTATCCATTGCGGCATTACCCTTCTGCGCTATCGGTGTATCTGTTCTCCATGGCTTTGAACGTTTTTCGATAAAAATATCAGGCGCATCCAACAGGTATCCGTTAACATATGAAACCTCGGCGACCTTGCCAGATTCACTCCACAAGTGTCTTGCCCCTGAGAAATTTCCTCCTGTAAATCCAACAATAACACAATGTACGTGTGCCTTTAAGCTTGCTTCACTATCCCAGCGAAAAGTTCTTCTTGCAAAAACTATTTGAATACCCATTGCGAATAACGGTTTCCATAGAGATGCAACGTGCTCTCCCTGAGCAATGGAGTTCGTAGACACAAATGCCGTCGTCAGATTTGTCCCGACCATATATTTTGCCGCTTTAATGTACCATGCAGCTACATAGTCTAAAGTGCCGTAATTCGCAAATTCTCCTGCCACATTTTTAATGTCTTCTTTTTGTGAAGCAGATTGAAATTTATACCCCACAAACGGCGGATTACCCATAATGTAATTCAGTTTGTATTTCGGCACCACGCTTTCCCAGTCAAGACGCAGGGCGTTGCCCTCCACGATGTACGCATTGGTTTTCAGCGGAAGGAAGTCCAGATTCATCAGGATAATATCTTCTGTTTCCTTCAACATCTGGCTCTCCGCAATCCAAAGTGCAGTCTTAGCTACCGTCACGGCGAAGTCGTTTATCTCAATGCCGTAAAACTGGCTGATGGAAACCTGTATCGGGCTGTATTCCAGAGAACCGAATGCGATTTGTCCGCCAGACAAAATGCGCAGAATGTCGTTCTCCAACCGCCGCAAGCTCAAATATGTCTCCGTCAGGAAATTGCCGCTCCCGCAGGCGGGGTCTAAAAACGTGAGCGTCCCCAGCTTTTTCTGAAATTCCTCCAGCTTCCTTTGACGGGTTTTCTGGACAGGTATGGCCTCGATTTC
>CANQXS010000047.1 GCA_947627875.1 uncultured Clostridia bacterium | reverse complement strand
ATATTAGCAGCAATCGAACGAAGCAATAATTTAGTAAGCATTACGGATATGACATACCGCGATGTGCCAGAGGATTTGGATATAATGACTTACTCCTTCCCCTGTCAGGATTTGTCGATCGCTGGCGTCTGGCATGGGAATATGAGTGGCATTAATAGAGAAGCGCATAATCGTTCTGGAATGCTCTGGGAAATAGAGCGTTTATTGAAAGAATGTGTTGCAAACGGAAAGACCACTCCCAAAATGCTACTCATGGAAAATGTCAGCAATATTCTTGCAGCGCCCCATAAAGAAAATTTTCAAGAATGGCAATCTTACCTTACCTCAATTGGATATTACAACAAAATATACCAATTGAACGCCAAGAATTTTGGAATCCCCCAAAATAGAAAACGCGCCTTCATGTTAAGCATTTATATTGGCGGTGAGGAGGGACTAAAAAATCAGCTTGATAATTATTTTACAAATCATAATTTGGAAGATGAGAACTATACCATTAAACTACCTATTAGAAGAATGTCGCTTAAAGATATTCTAAGGCTTGACTATTCTGTTCCAAAATATTTAGATGAGGCAAATGAAAGTCAACTTCACGACACCCCATCCCGACAAAAGATTATCGACGAAAATGATCATATTTATGTAGAAAGTACAAAAGCATTCGCAAGTGAGATAAAAACTATAACTACAAAGCAAGATAGAAACCCGAATTCTGGTGTTATCGAATATCCACATATTGCTGAAAATAGAGCGCCATTTAGATATCTTACCGCACGAGAATGTTTTATTGCAATGGGATTCGATGAACGCGATTACGAGCAACTTGTTGAGAGCAACATAATGTTGTGTAGAAATCGCCCTATGTTCTCATCGGGCAAGCTAATCAAGATGGCAGGCAATAGCATAGTCGTCAATATTCTTGAGGCAATTTTTTTGCAAGTAGAAGAAATACGTAAAATGATATTCAATTGATAAGGGGATGACTATGGAGGCATTAATCAGAAATTTATCTATCATAGCCTATTATTTATCTGAGTTTGATATGAAGGCGGTAAATGCGTTAGGATACGCCAATCGTTCTATTGCATTCAAAGAGATATCTATCGCTATGGGTAAACCAAACAACTATTTGAAACGAAGAAGGGATGAGTTCGATGTCATTACAAGTAGTCAACGCCGTGGGCAATGTAATAGACCTGTTTTGCCCGCCGTGCAAGAAATCTTTGATGAATTTCATTGCCTATCCTTCGATGAGATGACGCAAATTGTCAAAGAAATCATCGCTCACGGTACATTGCAAATATCTTCAGAGGAACTACAAGATGACGCCTATTTGCATAGTATCGATAATACTCTTACTCCGAATTGTGGACAGAAACGGATTGCGACATCGCCCGTACCGGTTCACAAAAGGACGATAACAGAAAGAAAAGCCTTTTGGCGCGATCCTGTAGTTGCGGCCAATGCCCTCTGCAACGCAGATTATAAATGCGAAATATGCGAATCTCACGAAACATTCATTAGGAAGAGTACCAACAAACCATATACGGAGCCGCATCATCTGGTGCCAATGAGCGCACAAGATAAATTCAATGTCAGTCTTGACGTAGAGAACAATATCGTTTCTCTTTGTAGCAACTGCCATAATCATTTGCACTATGGAACAGAAATCGATCCACTTTTGAAAACCCTATTTGAAAAAAGGAAAGAACTTCTATTAAAAGCGGGCATTTCTATTTCCTATGAAGAATTAAAGAATTTGTATTAAGGAGATAAGGTGTTATGTCAAATAAAGAAATTACGGTAAAAGGACTGAATGTTAAATATAAGAAAGTAGACCAATCGGACTATATTTCGCTTACGGACATTGCAAAGTTCAAAAACCCCACAGACCCGAGGTTTACGGTTTACACTTGGCTGCGAAGCAAGGAGACGTTGCGCTTTCTTGCCGTCTGGGAAGAACTCAACAACCCCGATTTTAACCGTGTCGAATTCGATACGGTTACAAAGGACGCCGGCACGAATGCCTTTATGATTACCCCTTCCCAATGGATCCAAAAATTGAACGGCATCGGACTGACCGTCTCCGCGGGCAAATACAACAGCGGCATCTATGCACATCAGGATATTGCGTTTGAATTTGCGAGTTGGGTGTCTGCGGAGTTCAAATTATATCTCATCAAAGAGTTCCAACGTCTGAAAATCTCCGAACAGAAGGAACTTGAATGGACGTCGAAGCGCGAACTCGCAAAAGTAAATTACCGCATCCATACCGACGCCATCAAGGAGAATATCGTCCCCACGCTCACGGAGGAACAACTCAAATACGTCTATGCCGACGAAGCCGATTTGCTTAACGTTGCACTGTTCGGAAAAACTGCCGGCGAGTGGCGCAAGGAAAATCCGACACTCAAAGGCAATATCCGCGATTACGCCACGGTGGAACAATTACTTGTGATTGCCAATATGGAAAGCTATAACGCCATTTTGATTGAACAAGGCGTTTCGCAAGCAGAGCGTTTGCAACGCCTCAACGACATGGCGCGCTCGCAACTGCGTGTGTTGCAGCAGATTGACACTTCGCATTTGCTTGGGAATAAGTAAAAAATCAACAAGAAGACGAAAATGAATGAGACTGAATTTTGTATAATCTGCGGGAATCAATACTCGCTGTCAGATATTGAATCACTCGGATGGGAGAAATTTAATGTTTGGGCACATAGTCATTTACCCAAACAGCTTTTTAAGTATTATCCCAATAAAGTATCTGTGGACGGTAAAAACCATTCAATTGAATCATTAAC
>CANQXS010000046.1 GCA_947627875.1 uncultured Clostridia bacterium | reverse complement strand
GGGGTTGGCCGATGACTCTAATGCCTTGACATATAATTTATAAAAATATATAATTATATTGCCGAAATTAAAAATTTTCATTTTCCAAACGCATAATATGCCAAGGAAAATCCGGAGCACAAAGCATGATAGAAGTAAAAGAACTGACAAAGATATACAAAAGTCGCAAAAGCGGAAATTGCACAGCCCTTGACCACATAAGTTTTACTTTACCCGACAAGGGCTTTGTTTTTGTTATCGGCAAGAGCGGGAGCGGCAAGACGACGCTGCTTTCTCTCCTCGGTGGGCTGGACACTATTACGTCGGGCGAGATCATCGAAAACGGCAGACATATAGACAAATTCGGGCTTAAGGAGCAGGTCTATTACCGCAACTCGACGATAGGTTTTATCTTTCAAGACTTTCATTTGATAGATGAACTGACTATCTCCGAGAATATCGCGCTTGCGCTTGAACTTCGCGGAGAAACGGATAAAGACAAGATCAAAAAAGCGCTTATTGACACCGACCTTGCGGAATACGAAAATCGCTATCCCAAGGAACTTTCGGGTGGGCAGAAACAGCGCGTGGCGATAGCGCGTGCGCTTGTAAAGCGACCGTCCATAATACTTGCAGACGAGCCTACAGGAAACCTCGACAGCAAGACGACGGCGCAGATACTTGACCTACTGAAAGAACTGTCAAAGGAAAAACTCGTTGTCATAGTGTCGCATAATCTGAGCGATGCGGAACATTATGCGGATGAAATTATCGAGTTATCCGACGGCAAAATACTTCAACATTTAAAAAGAAACGAGGACTTCGACGCACGTCTCCGCGTGGAGAACGATACGCTTGTAATACCATACGGCGAAAAACTTACCGATGAAAATTTAAATACAGTCAATTCCGAACTATCAAACATTGACATAAAATCCGTTAAGCAGGACAGCGACAGGTTTTTACCATATGAAAATACGAGGGAATGTGAATCCAAAACCGAATCGGAACCGCTTGAGAAAAAGCATCTTAAATTCAAACACACGACAAAACTTTCGGTAAAATTTGCGCGACGAAGCTTAATTAGGACGTGCGTTTATTCCGTGATATTTGCCGCGGTATTGGTGGTGCTCGGTCTAAGTCAGCTTATAATGAACTTCAACGGCGGCGAAGTAACGACAGCCGAAATGGCAAAGCGCAACCTTAGTTGCACTTCCTTTATAAAAGATACCAACGACAGTTACGACAGCGTCGATACTACCCGCCTTGTGGACGTAAACGAGGACGATCTTCAAAAGTTTTACGACGCCGGCTACACAGGCAAGGCGTATCCGCTTGTAAACTATGCGCTGTTCAATATCGGAAGCAATTCTTGTGTAAATCAACAACGCTTATTGCCGCAAGTAAATCCGTATGATGTCAAGGAAAGCGTCGGAGTGCTTGTAACCGAAGAAAGTTTTATCGAGGAAAGATTTGGTGCGCTTGAATATGTCGCTTTATCTGATGAACTAAAAGATTACGGTGTATACATAACAGATTTCTTTGCCGACGCTTGTATGGCAAATCATCCGAGCGGCAATACAAGCTATGAATATTTTCTTGGAAGAACTAACCAATATACGGGATATTGCTACGGATATATCAACGGTATTATCAATACGGGATATAAGGAGCAATATAAGGAAATTTTCGATAAACTTATCGACCCGAATATATCAAAAGAGGAGTTGAAAAAACTTACTCAAACGGACAAGTATCTTTCGGTTTATGACAATATTAACCAATTTTTGAATGTTGCATACTCATTCAATCCCGACTTTGCGCAAGCAGTTGTAAATTCAAAAGTCAGGCAATTTGTAAGCACAGGCACAAGCTTATTTGAAAAAGACGGTATAAAACATGAATATAACGACTCATGGTTTTCTTCGGCAGATTTACATAACACAACTATATTGCATGACAACGAAATACTTATAAACTTTGACGTTTATAATGAGATATTCGGCACGAATTTTACTTCACAAAATATGAACGAATTTATACCGCATGAAGTGAAACTTACATACTATTTACGCTGTGACCGAAATAAATCACAAAAGAAGTATGATGTAATGCTCAATATTGTAGGACTCAATAATAACAAAAAACGCATAAATGTCGCTGACAATGTCTATCGTGAGTTGCAGCGCGTCGAAATGTTCACTTTCGGCTATTACTTCGACAATGCCGAGCAGGAAGAGCTGCTTTTTAACACGGCGAGCGAAAACGGTTATATTCCGAACTCGTCGATAGGAGGCTCCATTACGACCATGACTAAGGCGGTTGGAGTGTTCCGCCGATTCTTCAACCTCATATTCGCTGTCCTGTGCGCGGCGCTCCTGCTCCTTATGGTGCAGTTCGAACTGAAAAACATTCGCGACAAGATGCGTGATATAGGTATAATGAAGGCGCTGGGGGCAAGGGATATCGACCTTATCGTCATTTTCGGTTTTCAGGTACTTATTGCGGGGCTTGCAATGATAATACTTTATATTGCAGGCTCGTTTGTGTTCATCGGGCTTGCAAACAAGGTCCTTGTGCTGTCGCTCAACGAGCTTGCCAAGAATGCAATGGTGATGGATGTGTCGTTCCTCGTCGTCAAGTGGAAGTACATTTTGCAGAACTGCGTATTGGCGTGCATAATAATGTTAGCGTCCTTCCTTGTGCCAATGCTCCGACTCAGATATATAAAGCCGACAAACGTCATAAAAGCTAAAGAGTAGACTTTGTTGCCGCATTGCAAATTCAAACAAAAAAGCTGCCGCAAGCAAATAACTTCGCCTGCGGCAACCGTTCTTTTTTCTCTGTAATGAAATTTAGTCCCTATGGAATACACC
>CANQXS010000045.1 GCA_947627875.1 uncultured Clostridia bacterium | reverse complement strand
AGCACAAATACATTATGACTATACCATAAAACTGACGGAAAGTCAAGCGGGCGGATATTTCCGCAAAAGATTTCATGCCGAAATCGGCATAAAAAGTCTGTTGTTATAAAAAAGTGGGCACAAAGGCATTAAAAGCACGACAAAAATGTGTAAAAATCATCTTGAAAAGCTGCTAAAAATGTGTTACAATATTTTCAAGTTGATTTTGGAGGCGATATAATGCGCAGAAACGCTATTGACGACCTGATAAAATGGAAGTCCGATCCCGAGCGCAAGCCGATGGTGCTAAAGGGCGCAAGGCAGGTCGGAAAGACTTGGATAATGCGTGAATTCAGGCAGACCTGCTATGACAGCTTTGCATACTTCAACTTTGACGAAGAAGACGAATTAAAATCCTTATTTGAGTCGAACAAGAATCCGCAGAGGATAATA
Source organism: uncultured Clostridia bacterium (assembly GCA_947627875.1). Lineage (GTDB taxonomy): Bacteria > Bacillota > Clostridia > Oscillospirales > Ruminococcaceae > Faeciplasma. Next base: position 2,507 of record CANQXS010000045.1, on the reverse strand, counting down.
GAGCTTCTTTCCCTGATCAACGGGCAGAAAATCCTGCCCGGCAAAACGCTCGTTATTTTTGACGAGATACAGGAATGTCCGGAGGCGCTCAATTCCCTAAAATACTTTAAGGAGAAGGCAAACGAATACCATATAATCGCCGCGGGCAGCCTTTTGGGGATGCTTCTTGCAGAGCCCAAATCATATCCTGTCGGAATGGTCAATCTTCTCGATATTTACCCGCTGACCTTTGATGAATTTTTAGAGGCGGTCGATAAGCCTCTATGCGATTATTACAAGAGCATTGTCAAAGGTCAGATAATCGAGGAGATATTCCATAAACGGCTGTGGGAAGCTTACAGTTATTATCTCATAATAGGCGGAATGCCGGAATGTGTATCCTCGTGGATAAGCTATAAAGATCCCGAAAGAGTATCCCGAATACAAAGAGAGCTTATCGAAATCTACGAAAACGATTTCTCAAAGCATAACGGAAAAGTTAATAGCGGAAGAATACTCATGGTTTTCCGCAGCATTGCTTCGCAGCTCGCAAAGCCGAACGAAAAATTTATGTACGGCGCAGTCAGAAGCGGCGGCAGGGCAAGGGAGTTTGAAGAAGCTATTGAATGGCTTGTTTCCGCAGGAATATTGAACCGCCTGTATAATGCTTCAAAGCCGGAGCACCCTCTTTCTGCTTTTGACAGGCTTGACTGTTTCAAGCTTTTTGTATTTGATACCGGCCTGCTTAAGCATATGGCGGGAGTAGACAACAGAGCGATACTCTTAAAGAGTGATTATCAGTTCAAGGGTCCGCTGACTGAAAACTATGTTTTGCAGCAGCTTAAAGGGCAGTTTGAGGTCGAACCAAGGTATTATGCCGATAATCGCGGAGAGATAGACTTTCTCATTCAGCGCGGAACGGATATTATCCCCATAGAAGTAAAAGGCGGCGAGGATAAATTAGCCCCGTTTTTCAAAAAGTATATATCCGAAAGGCGCCCCAAGGAGGCGATCAGGCTTTCCGGTAGGGGCTATTTAAAAAACGGCGAAATCACAAATATCCCGCCTTATCTGGCGAGGAGAATAAAAGAATTGATTTGAATATACCAGATACGAATTACTGAGTTTTCGCAAGTTACAATATAAAGGAGCGATAAGAATGCCCTACCCCAAACCACTGTCCCAAAAATCTATTGACAGATTATATTCGGAAGCAAATATTGACGAGAACCAAATCCGCTTTATCCGCAATTTTGCGACCGCTTGCGCGAATCTTTACGGCGCGATTTTTGCAGAAGACGCTTGGAAAGTCTATCTTGAGCTGTCAAAAAAGACGGAAACGGTCAGGCTCCACCGAAGGGATATGTATGCCGCGCTCGGAATTTTAAGACGCGAGGAGGTGCCGTTTTATGTGTTCGAGGTCGACGAGGTTTACTCTGAGGAAAAACGCGAGGATAAATTCCGCCTGATAGCGTCGCGTGAGCTTGTCGAGACGGGTCAGCGAAGGTTTTCCGAGCTTTACAGCGTTATGGAGAACGCCGCCGACAGAACACATTATGTGCCGCAAAATCTTCTTGATTATGTAGTAATGCCGCAGAGCAAATATGAGTTTGAATTGCTTAAGGTGCTCGAGAATCTTAAATGCACGGCGTCGGAATACGAAACAAGATGGGGGACCGTTATTCCCTGCAAATATAAAGGAAAGTATCTTAAAGAATTTTCCTATATCGGAGACTACGAGGAGTTTGAACTTCAGCGCCTGCATGGAGAAATCGAGGGATATAAGGGCGACGAGAAGAAGGCGGCGGAGTTTGAAAAAAAGATAAACAGCATAAACGCCGCGCAGTATCTTTTGAATAGAATTAAGCACTATAACACGATTGGCTATTTATCTCCGTCGAATATTATTCAGTATTTCATTGAAGGCCTTTTGGAGATGGGCGTTGAGCCGTCGGTTAAAAAGATGAATGAAATAATGAATGCTGTTATGAATATGCTTAACAATCAGCACCTTTGGTGCTTAAGCGGTTGGACGCCGACAGAACTCAGCAAGACGCTCAAACCTGCCGGTCAACCCACTATTTCCTTCGGCCCGGGTTTGCAAAAAGCCTTTGAAAACGGGGATATGGATAGGGAGGAGATTGTTAAAATGCTTGAGGCAAAAGGGATAAAGGTGGAATATTAGTAAAAGCAGGTAAAATATGATTTTAATACTTAAACAATGCTCCCTAGCTGTGGCTTGGGGGCATTGTGTTACAGGCAACGCGCTTAATGGCTGGCTATTATGGGCGAACTTGAGGCTTACTTGTTATGTATTTACCGTTCTTTCCGCAATCCATCGCCGCTCCGCATAAGCCCCTGTATACATTCTGCCCCCCAAAATCGCACAGCAAACACCCCCTGCCGAAAAGCAGAAAGCCTGATACTACCGTTCCTTCTCTATCATAAGTTAAAACTTTCCGGAGCTGCAAACCGTTTTAAAAAAATATCGTACCTTTTTAGAGGTACGATATAATTTTCTGTATATA
>CANQXS010000044.1 GCA_947627875.1 uncultured Clostridia bacterium | reverse complement strand
TACGGGCTGTGCCTGCCGTTCTCCGCGGCGGGACGATTTCTTATGCTTTCTTGACCTGATTGTTTTCATAATAAAGAACACGGCTGATTGCCCAGCTGCCTTCCTGTCATAGTTTAATATATCTCGCCGCCCGCGATGTGCCGAGCCTCTTGATCGCGCCGCTTTTGACCATTGCCCCCAGTACGGCCTCCACCGTCGTGGGACTGACATCCGGGAGGATCCTGCATATCTCCGCCTTGGAAAGGGGCGTCAGGCTGTTGAGGACGGTGGCCTCAATGCGGGCCTTTTTCGTGATCCGCTTGCCGTTGACCACCGCAAACCGCTTGACCAGCTCCTTATAGCACATATAGAGCATGGTGAGGAAATTCTCCATAAACGGGAAGTAGCTGTTTTCGTTCGTGTCCCAGCCTCCGGAGGACTGACGGAGCGCCTCATAGTAATAGGCTTTATGGCACTCCCGCATATTGACAGGCAGGAAAAAGTCAAGGACTGTCGCAATATCCGCGGCAGTCCTTGATTCATATGGTATTGAACTTATTTATTCTTCCGTCCCCATATAAGCCGGATAGCGTTTTTTATCTTCTCCTGTTATTTCTCGCAGTACATGGCAAGGGGCTCCAACCGCGACAACATTTGCGGGGATGCTCTTTGTGACAACGCTTCCGGCCCCTATGACGGTATTATCGCCTATGGATACGCCACCCAGGACGATCGTCCCAGCGCCTATCCACACATTGTTCCCTATGGAAATCGGCAGAGCGACTTCCAACCCCGCGTTCCGCTGCTCCGGGTCAAGGGCGTGTTCCGCTGTTGTAAACAGGCAGTTTGGGGCGATAAATATATGATCCCCAAAAGTGACTTTACCGCCGTCTAATATCTGACAGTACCGATTGGCGAAGAAATAGTCACCAACGGAAGTGTTGTACCCGTAGTCACACCAGAAGGGAGCGTTGACATCCACATTCTCTCCCATTTTGCCAAAAATCTTTTTCAGGATCTTATGCTGTGCGCCGCGGTCTGAGGGCCGCAACTGATTGAACTCAAAGCACAAATCATTGCACCGGCTGATTTCAGCCAGTATTTCTTCATCGTAATTTGCGTTGTATAAATACCCCGCAGCCGCTTTTTCTTTTTCTGTCAAAGCATTTCACCTCACCGAAAGCTCATTTTATATTTTGCCGGCGTGATCCCGTACCTGGCCTTAAAGTCTCGGACAAACTGGACGGTATCACCATAGCCGATCTTCTCGCAGACAGCGGCGAGTTTGATATTTGGCGTTGTGCGGAGGATCTCCTCGGCGTGAAACAGGCGTATTTCACGCAAATTCTCTGTAAATGTCTTTCCTGTTCCCTTCCGAATCAGATCGGAGAGATACGACTCATTGTAGTGAAACTCCTCGGCAAGTCCCCGCAATGTGATGACTTGATAGTTTTCATAGATGTAATTGACCATTTTCAGGGTTTTATAGTTTTTCACCATTCCCATGTTCAACGGGCGCATTTCGTCGTGGTAACGCTGCATGAGATATATCATCAGCACAACAAAGAGGTTTGTCATGATCTCGTCACAGTAGGGCAGCGCCTCCGTTTGCTGTTCATAGAGCGAAAGGACCGCATGACGGACAAATGCGTCATCTCCGCAGGGAAACAGCAGCGGGAGAACAAACATGGCCGTATTGGGAACAGACAGCGATACGAAAGTATCCCGGCGTATTTTTATGGTCAGACATAGGGCTCCTTCCGGAACGATAAGGGTGTGGGCCGTTCCAGGAGGGATCACGATAAAGTCCCCTGTTGCATGATCAAAAAACTGCTCCTCAATTTGATGGCGGCATGGGCCTTTAGCCAAATAAGCAAGTTCCAAAAACTCATGGCGATGGGCAGGGATGTCCACATAACACAGCGCCTTTTCGATCTCCAGGGTCTTTCCGGTGTGAAAGAAATCCGCGTCCCGCAGGAGGTTGGAACCGTAGTGCTTGGGGGCCGGCAGGAGCTGGGTGTAACTCATGGCCTCGCCATGGGAGAGATACCAGCGTTTACCCTTACGCTCCTCCTGGTTGAGTTCCAGGAGGTTTTTCATAAGCTGCTCATAGTCCATTTCCATACCCCGATTCACGCCGTTTCATCATTTTATACAATACAACGAGTTAATCCAAAAATCAACCTATTTTTTCTCTAAAATTAAGGGGTATTTATATGATTAAATGTTTGCTAAGATAATACCAGCAAGAGTGGGGTGGCAGGTGACCCGACCAAAACGATTGACTGTGGTGAGAATATGGGAAAAAAGCTGAATGATTTGAAGTGCGTACTCATCCAAAAAGCGGTGTATGCAAAACTCTACAAAGGCCACCGGCCCAACGAGTGGGGACCGTGGAGAACACCGGGAGTGACCACTCTGCCCAGCGGCCTTGTGTGCCGGAACGACATTCAATTCAGCGATGCCTATCCCAACAGCTTTGCGGATATATGGTACGCAGATGACAGTCACGCAAAACGTCCTACCATTGTCTATTTCCACGGCGGGGGGTTCATTTTCGGCGACAAGTCCAGCGGCGACCCCATGCAGGCAGCCGGTGGAGGGGTGGGCAAATTGGAGAGTATGGTCGCGGCGGGCTATAACCTGGTCAACGCGAATTATGCCCTTGCGCCTGAATACCGGTTCCCGGCCCAGATCCATCAAACAGACCAGTTATTCCGTTTTCTGCTTGCCCATGAGTCGGAGCTTGGGCTGGATATGTCCCGCGTCTGCCTCAGCGGAGGAAGCGCCGGAGCCAATATGACGGAAATCTACGCAGCCTGTGTCTGCAACCCGAAGTACGCCGCCCTGCTGGGTATCGAGCCGGTTATGAGCCGAGAGAACCTGAAGGTGCTGGCCATCGACGAGGCGGCGTTGGATGCCAGCGTGTTCGACAAAAATATGTTCACCATGCTGGGCTGCTGGACGGGAGCAAAAGCCAATGACTCCAGCGGCGAGTTTGCTGTCATCAACGCAAAGAATTATATCCATGATGTGTTTATTCCCAGTTGGATCAATGCCTCAAATGAACCCGATGATGAACGGGGCTTTTTCAGCACTGAGGCGCAGGGACTAAAAAGGAAACTGGATGACATAGGGGTCCCAAACGATATGGTTTTCTTCCCCGGAGCAAAACTCCCCCACGGCTATATGGACCAAATGGACAGCGAACCCCATGCAAGGGAAGCTTTTATGCGAATGATGTCCTTTATTCAGAAATTCATATAAGGAGTGAAAGAGATGTCAAGAAAAGAAAAAATCGACAAGCATCCCGGCTGGCAGCTCTCAAGATCCGAGA
>CANQXS010000043.1 GCA_947627875.1 uncultured Clostridia bacterium | reverse complement strand
AAAGCCGCGCTTGAAAAACTGAAAGAACAGCGTAAACAGCGGCAAACCTTTTTGGCGCTACTGCGCAATATTTCCATACGCTTACCGTTGCTTATTTTCGGCGCGGATGTTCCGCTTACCGAAAACATCACGATGGAAGATTTCGTGAATATTGTGGATGACGAATCGTGGAAAGAGTTTTTGCCGTCCGATGTGACAAAAGATTTATTCCGTCGAAGCATTAAGTATTTCGATGAGGATGTCCTGATCGGCGCGGGACTGCGCATACGCAGGCTTGTAAAGCAAGCCGATGAATATCCGCCCACCGAGCGTATTCGCCGTCTTACGGAACTGTTCAATCATTTTCGCAATCCCGACAAGGAAACGGTGCTTACCCCGTGGCGCGTCGTCAATATGCACATGAGCGACTGTCTCGGCGGATATTGTTTCCTTAACGAACAGTTCGATAGCCGTGAGCCGCTTGACGAACCTCGCTTTGTCGATCGTGGACAAGTTACCGCCGACCTGTTCAAAACGGATGAAGCGAAAATACTTGAAATCAATTCCAAATCGGGGCTTTATCCCTTGTATGCGGCATACTCGATTTATCGTCATCTTTTGCCCAAGAAGGAAGAAGATATGCCCGTATCGGAGCTTTACGCTATCTGGAACAGGGTACTCGAAAATAATATATACGTCCTTTGCAAAACCAAAATGGCGCAGGACATTACTCGCCGCACCCTTACGGGTTTTACAAAGGCAACGGTAAATACGCATTATCAACCGCACCTATTGGAACGTATGAAAGCCGATATGGATTGGGTTGTCAAAAAGTTAAAAAATCCCGCTGTTTGGGGCAAGGAAGGTGCTTCTATGAAATTCGATGCAATTGTTGGCAATCCGCCGTATCAATTGGAAGGGGGCTCGGGCGGAAGTAATGATTCCCCGACATATCAAGAGTTTGCTAAATTGAGCGAAAGGGCGAGTTCTCACTATGTTTCGCTGATAATGCCGTCTCGATGGTTTGCGGCAGGACGAGAAAATTTACTTGGAGAATTCAGAAATAATATGATGTCAAATCGTTCGTTGGTGCAGTTAACAGCTTATGCGAACGGCTCGGATGTATTTACCAATGTGGAAATTAAAGGCGGCATCTGCTATTATCTTATAAACAAGCATTATAGCGGTTTATGCAAATATATTTTACATACGAATGGCGAAACCATAGTTGCCGACAGAGATTTATCTGATTTCGATATTATAATCAGGCATCCACAAACAGCTTTAATTGTAAAAAAGATTACCGATGCTAATGCTACCAACAGTACAGTAGATGCTATAATTTCAAACGACACTCCGTTCGGTATATCGTCTAATCCTAAATCAAGCAAGAAAAATCCTATGCGCGTATATGAAACGTCAGATACAACGCATAGTACATTGCTATTTCATATAGAAAAACTAACACGAAAAGTTGAGTATATAGATAGGCGGTTAATCACAAAAAATAAGCAGGATATTGATAAATATAAAGTATTCATTCCAGGGGCAGGCGGCTCTGGAAGCGATCCTTATGTTTTGGGAAAGCCGGAATTTGCACCTTGTAATTCCGTTTGTTCGCAGTCATATCTCTATGCGGCTTTCGACAGCGAAATTCAAGCAAGAAATTTTATTAAATATATCGAAACGAAGTTTTTTAGGTTGCTGGTTTCCGCTATAAAAATATCCCAGTCTGCGCCCAATCGTGCTTATAAGTTTGTTCCGATGCAAGACTTTTCAATTCATTCCGACATTGATTGGGCGGTATCTATCCCCGAAATTGACAAACAGCTCTATGCTAAATATAATTTAAGCCCCGATGAAATCTCTTTCATCGAGACTATGATAAAACCTATGGAATAAAGAAAGTTATTTATTCGGATTTAATTCGTCGCAAATTGTATACTCAAAAGGGCTGAAATAAAATTTATATTCTGTGCCGATCTCTATTGATATATTAGTTAACACAAGTACAGTTTCGGTTCTATTGTTGTACGCTGCTACTTCTACTTTATAAATCCTTTTCCGCAGTAAAAGGATAGTCGGATTAATATAGAATAAGTCATTTCTACAATATACAAATGCTAATGCAAGAAACAGAGTAATAAAAATTATCAAGTTTATTATATCGCTTAAATCAAAACTTAAAAACAGTAACACAAACAAAGAAAAGTAACCGAAATAGTAATCTCCGGTTACATTTTCTTTATGGATAACTTTGCATATAGTGCTGGTTATGTTGGGCTTAGAACAAATAGGTATTAAACCCAATAGTCCGCCTGCAATAAACACACTAATGAAAATAATGCCAGTAAGAATAAATGCATTTTTATAGGTATTACCTGTAAGATATAGATATATTTCTTTACCTAAAAACAACACGTTCATCAATAAAAATGCATTTAGAAATAATAGCAGTTTTCGTATGAGTTTCATCGTTCTTCTGTTTCTCCGGTGAGCATATTCGTATAATATTCACTTGTTAAAAGTTTAAAGAGTTCAGCAATGGTCTCTTTTGTGCGAATTATTTTGTCGTTGTTGTCAAACTGGAATTTATCTTTCAGTTTATCATTCCCTTGGATGAATGCTTTTCGGTCGGTCGGAGTCATGTTTTTCCATATTGGTAGGCTTGCAGAACTCATAACTTTAAGGAATTGCCGACTTTTTCTGGGCTTGTTAATTATCTCGCTAGATATGTCATTGTCATCGAAAAAGTCCCATCTAGCGATTTCGTCAATGTTATCATTCACCTCATCATTTATGCGTTTGTGAAAGTCGAATAGGGAATCGAATTTAGTCTCTAATAGAATGTAAACCTCATTATTATAGACGAAACAGTCTATATTTTCTCCTAAGGTTAGTACGGGATGCTTGATTTTCTCATATGTATCTCCAACAAAATGGAAACGCACTTTATTGCTATAAGCCGCGTTATAAGCAAATTTTGAAATCAAGTATGCATATGATTTACTTTCGGCATCCAAGCATTCAATAACCACCATGACAATCTTTTTACTTACATCAGACGGCTTCAGAATTGGCGCGGATGTTATAGGTAGATTATCTATGGATGATTTAATATTTGTCCATTGAGGTAAATCCGCAATAGGCAATTTTTGAATTGTCCCCTTTTTAGCTTCTGTTTGTGAATAATTGACGATGTCTCTATTAGAAACATAGCGTTTGAAATTGTCTTTATAATCCGACAAAGCATCATTTGTGGCTTCATTCGGGAAAAGATAGACTTTGTATTCAGTATTACGCGCTTGTTTCTCAATAAAATAAATTCTAATTTGAGAACAATTTTCTAATATATTCTCAACTTGCATTATCTGTTGTGTGGTTTCCATCATTTTCTCCTTATCACATGAATATTTTTTTGATTTCTTCGAACTTTATATCTGGGATACCGCCATACAGAC
>CANQXS010000042.1 GCA_947627875.1 uncultured Clostridia bacterium | reverse complement strand
ACGTTCTCCTGATGGACGAGTCCACCTCGGCCCTGGACCCCATCTCCACCTCTAAGATTGAGGAGCTGGCGATGGAACTGAAAAGGGACTACACCATCGTGATCGTCACCCACAATATGCAGCAGGCGGTGCGTATCTCGGACCGGACGGCATTTTTCCTTTTGGGAGAACTCATTGAATACGGGGATACGGAAAAAATGTTCTCCCAGCCGGAGGACAAACGTACCGAGGATTACATTACGGGGAGGTTTGGATAATGCGGACACGGTTTGACGAACAACTGGACACGCTGGGGCAGGAACTGATCAAGATGGGGGCGCTGTGCGAGGAAGTGATCTCTCTGGCCGCTTCCGCGCTGATCCAAAAGGATGACGCGCTGGCGGCGAAGATTGCGCCGCTGGACCATGAGATCGACGAAAAGGAGCGGCAAATCGAATCCATGTGCCTGCGGCTTCTGTTACAGCAGCAGCCGGTAGCGCGGGACCTGCGGCAAATATCCGCTGCCTTAAAAATGGTCACGGATATGGAGCGGATCGGAGATCAGGCGGAGGACGTTGCGGAAATCCTGCCCTTTCTGAACGGCAGGACGCTCCCTGAGCATATCCAAATCCGGGAAATGGCGAAGGCGACCATCAAAATGGTGACGGACAGCGTAGACGCCTATGTGAAACAGGATACCTCCATAGCCGAGGCGGTCATCGCTTCCGATGACATTGTGGACGACTATTTTATAGATATTAAAAGCAGCCTGATTTCTCTAATCGCGCAAAATCCCACCGAGGGGGAATACGCTCTTGACCTTTTGATGGTGGCAAAATACTTTGAACGGATCGGGGACCACGCCACAAACATTGCCGAGTGGGTGATTTTTTCCGTCACCGGGGAAAAGGCGTACAGCCGCCAGTAGATTGAAAAAAGCCTGGGAAGGTGCTATTATAGGCTTGTTTTTCCAATCTCTGAAAGGAAGTGAACCTCTTGATTTTCTGTGTGGAAGATGACAACGGAATCCGTGATTTAATGATATATACCTTGAACTCTGCGGGCTTTGAGGCAAGGGGCTTTTCGGACGGAGCGGCCTTTCTGGACGCGCTTCGTGACCAAAGCCCGGAGCTGGTGCTTCTCGACATCATGCTCCCCGGCGAGGACGGCATCAGTATTTTGAAACGGCTGCGCGCAAGCGGCAGCAAGGTGCCTGTCATCATGGCTACGGCAAAGGGAACCGAGTACGACAAGGTGATTGGGCTTGACCTCGGCGCGGACGACTATCTTGCCAAGCCTTTTGGCATGATGGAAATGGTGTCCCGCGTGAAAGCGGTCCTTCGCCGCGCCGCGCCGGTCCCTCAAAGCGAGGTGCTGTCCCACCACGGAATACAGATGGACACGGCGCAGCACATTGTAACGATGGGCGGAGCGCGAATAGACCTTACTTTTAAGGAATATGAACTGCTCCGTATTTTTATGGAAAATCCCGGCCGGGTGTTTACCCGCGACCAACTGCTGGCAAGTATATGGGGGGACTCATACGCCGGAGAAACTCGCACGGTGGATGTTCATATCGGTACGCTGCGGACAAAGCTGGGGCGCTGTGGTGCTTACATTGAAACGGTGCGCGGCGTCGGCTATCGGTTGGGGGCGGAGAAATGACAAAGCGAATTTTTAGGTCGATCTGTCTTGTGGCTATTGCGGTTTTCCTGGCCTCCGTGGCGCTGTTTCTCTGTGTGCTTTATGATTATTTTGGAAATGTCCAGCAAAATCAATTAAAGACGCAGACCGAGTTGGCCGCGCAGGGCGTTCAGACAATGGGAGCGAAATACTTTGAGGGACTTTTCCCCAAAGGCTACCGTATCTCATGGATCAGCGCGGATGGTGATGTGCTTTACGACAGTGAAGCGGATTCCTCTGAAATGGAAAATCACCTTGCCCGTGAGGAAATCAAGGAGGCGCTTGAATCCGGCTACGGCGAGAGCGCCAGGTATTCTGCGACGCTGATGGAACGCACACTTTACAGCTCAAAAAGGCTGACCGATGGAACAGTAATCCGGCTTTCTGTCTCGCAAAGTACACTTTTGACGCTGCTTCTTGGAATGATGCAGCCCATTATCATTATCATTGTGATTGCCGTTGTATTATCTTTCTTGCTGGCACACCGCCTTTCCAAAAACATTACTGCTCCCTTAAATCAGCTCAATTTAGACGATCCGCTGAACAACGAGGGATACGATGAGCTCTCTCCGCTTCTCCGTCGTATCGACGCCCAGCAGCGCCAAATCCGAGGACAGGAAAAGGAACTGCGGCGAAAGCAGGAGGAATTTGAAGCCGTTACGGAAAATATGGCAGAGGGTATTATTCTTCTGAACACAAAAGGAATAATTTTGGGGATCAATCGAGCCGCAAGTATCCTTTTCGGAACGACCCGAAACTCTATCGGCAAATACATTTTATCGGTCAATCGAAACATAGAACTATCAGAACTTCTTTCGGGAATAGAAAGCGGTGTGCGGAAAGAAAAAATCATAGACTTGAACGGTGGAAAATACCAACTTGCGTTAAACCCGGTCAGAGAGAGCGACAATATCTCCGGCGCTGTGCTTCTCATGCTTGATGTTACGGAAAAGGAGCAGGCGGAACAGATGCGTCGGGAGTTTACGGCGAATGTGTCCCATGAACTCAAAACACCGCTGCATACCATTTCGGGGTGCGCGGAGCTTTTGGAGAACGGCATGGTGCGCCCCGAAGATACGGCGAGGTTCTATTCTCAAATTCGCGGCGAGGCCGGACGCATGATTGCTCTGGTGGAAGATATTATTCGCCTTTCCCATTTGGACGAGGGAGCGGAGGATATGAAGCGGGAGCATGTCAATCTTTATGATTTAGCTGCCAAAACAGTAGAATCGCTTTCCCATGAGGCAGAAAGCGCCGGCGTTTCCATAAGCATTGAGGGTGAAAGCACCGTGGTATATGGTATCCCGCAGCTTCTTGAGAGTATTGCTTATAATCTCACGGACAACGCGATCAAGTACAACCGGCAGGGCGGAACAGTAAAGGTATCCGTAGGCCGCTCTGCGGAGGGCGTTTGCCTTTGCGTAGCTGATACAGGGATCGGCATCCCGCCGGAACATCGGGAGCGTATTTTCGAGCGGTTCTACCGAGTAGACAAGAGCCGTTCCAAGGAGCTTGGCGGCACGGGGCTGGGACTGTCCATCGTCAAACACGCCGCAAGACTTCATAACGCGAAAATAGAACTGCAAAGCACAGAGGGAGAGGGGACGACTGTTACAGTCGTTTTCCCGGAAACAAAGAAATAATCTTCTATGTTCAAACGAGTCACCTTAATCAATCAGACCTCAAAATTATGACTATGACGAAAGGCAGCGCTCTTTTGACGCTGCCTTTCGCTGTATTCAAGACATACACTATTCTTAGTCCTAACTGTGAATGTCATTCACTTTATCCACGCACCCGCCAAGTCGAAGTTACTGATCGTGTAGCCGTTCATCGCGTTGGCATTGCCCAGGGGGAGGTTGCCGTAGGAGAAGTACATCGTCACAGTGTACCCCGGTACGAGTTCCTGGGCCTCAGTTGCCATCTTCTCGCACTCAGCCCGAATGGTGGAGAGGTCTATGGACTTCCACCATGCCATGAACTCCGCTTTGCTCATGGGGCCTGAGTAGTCGGCGTTAAAGATTTTCTCGGAGCCGTAGTTGGTGACGGGGGTTTCTGTGACCGTCCATTGGCTGGAGAAGGAGGACACGCTGGGCTCGGAAGCCGGAGTAGTCGCGGCGGCCTTGCCGGGTTCGTTAACCACCGCCATGTTGCGGGAGCCATCGTAGCTGACCTCCAGGCCGTAAGCCTCGGCCAGCGCCCGGAGGGGAGCGTA
>CANQXS010000041.1 GCA_947627875.1 uncultured Clostridia bacterium | reverse complement strand
TGGCGCTGGGCGTCGGCGTCGGGGATCTGGCATTGGTAGACCCCAAGATGCTTTTGCCACCACTCCATGTTCTTCTTAAACTCACCGTCTACGCTGTCCTTCGCCCTGAGGGACCTCAAGGTCTCGGCTGTCTTTCGCTTTGCCGCCGCGCTGTCCACAAGGACGCCGGGAGTAACGCCAAGGAAAAAGTTTAGGCGCTTCTCCGCTCCGGCTTCAAGAGCAATATGGTTGTGCAGGGCCCCGCAGGGCTCGCCGCCGGCCATGTTCTGATTGCCAAGCCTGCCGGCTTCAACTCCCACGGGATCGCGCTCATCGCGGTAATTCCCGCAAAAGGTATCACGGTTGCAGCACCAGGAGTCGATTTTATCACCGCAGGCAAAGTAGACCACCGGGGCCATCGTGGGGTTGGCCTGCATCCAACTGGTATAGGTGTATAGGATCGCGTCCACATCGCTGTCATAGCGGCAGTCTGCATTCCACTTGATGTAGTACCCCAGCTTCACCTCATTGTCAAAAGCAAGCTGTGAAAATTCAACATACGCGAAAACATCGCACTCCACCGTCTCGCCGCGCAGGTTCGTGAGCGTCAGGTCCCAGATCAGCGTGTCGCTGTCGGTGGCCATAAAGAGCTTCAGAACGGCATTCAGCCCGTCTTTTTCGGCGGTAAACTCCGAGTACCCCGTAGAGTGGGCAGCCTGCCACTTGTCAAGCCGCTTCTCACAGGGACGGAAGGTGGACGACCATGTTGTGCCGTCAGCCATGCGAATATAGATGTAAAAACCGGGGCTGTCGATAGGCAGATTGTAGAAGCGGTAACGGGTAACGCGGCAGTTTTGCGGCGTCCTCCACCAAACCATTCCCCCGCCGGCCTGAGAAACAAAGGCGTGCATTTTGCCGTTGGACAGATAGTTGATCCAAGGAGAGGGGAGGTCATAACGATTGAAGCGAATTTCACGCTCCTGGTCATAAAAGGAATAGGGTAAATTTTCCACTCAAACCGTCCCTTTCGCAAATCAATTTCGCTCTACATCCTGCCAGTTGGCATTGTGAAGGAGTTCTGCGTCTTCTCCGACAAATACCGTCGCCGCGTCTTGATCTCCCGTGAGCTGCCAGAGCATCCAGGCGGTCATATAGCCGTCGGAACGCATCAGCATCTGTTCATGCTCAGCGCCCACCGCCCTCGCGCGGACCTTGGGGATGTCATCGGAGATGCTGTCGTAATTGGCAATGAGCGAAGACAGGGGCGCTACTCCGCCGAAGCCGGTTTCCGGGTCTGTACCGGAATCGTCTGATTTCCCGGTCCCGGCCACCATGAAATAAGGGATCGCAATTTTGGAGGCATCATATTCCCAGCCCATGTTTTTCGCAAGCGTCGGATAGGCCGCGCTGCCGGTGAATATGGTTTTATAACGGCTGCCGTTCTCGAAATTTGTGACAGCGCAGATGGCTCCGGCACCGCCTTGGGAATAGCCGACGATACCGATGTTTTCAGTGTCGATTTTCCCATAGAGGATGCTGCCGCTGTCCAGGGATAGCACAGTGTCCAGTGTGATGGAGGCAGTCTGGCCGTTCCCGGCCTGGGGGTCCTCGTTGCCGACGACAATAAAGCCCCAGGTGGCAAGGCGCTGGAAGAAGGGCTCGTAGGAGGCGGCCGGCGTACCGCTGGCGTTCACCACCATGACCATGGGCCAAAGCCCTGCGTTACTCTCCAGCTCTTTTGGATACCACACTCTCACCTTTCCAATCGACGTATTGTCGGATGGGAATTCCGTATAACCGACCTCATTGCTGCCGGTCTGAGAATACTTCATCTCCAATGGCGCGTCGGACTCAAACGCCTCATAGTAGCCTTCCGCGATCTCTGTATCACCCGACACGCCAAGCTTTGACTTGAGATAGAAAAAGCCGGCAACCAGGGCCACGGCTATGACCAGGACGATCACAAGTATCACGATCAGTATCTTTTTCATTTTGTACTCCCGCTTTCTTGATAAAGGCAGTCAAATGTATATTTTCCACCGGGCAATGTGGCCGTTTTGCCGTCTGGCAGGGTCAGGTGCGCCGTGGTGTTTTCGGGGATTTCGCAGGAATAAAGGATTTTAGCGCCGTCCCGCTCCCACCGGGAGCGAATCACGCCGTATCTCGTTTTGTAAGACCCCTCGGCCCAAGTGAGAGAACCGCCAACAACGGGCTTTAGTTTAAACTCCCGGAATCCCGGCGCGTCAAAGGTCGGGCGGATACCCGCCACATACTCAAAGAGGAACTGGCAGACCGCGCCGAAGGAATAGTGGTTGAAGCTGTCCCGGAACACATCCATGCCGTCCCAGTTCTCCAGCATGGTGGTGGCCCCCAGAGTGATGGGGTGGAGCCAACCTGGGGCGGTAGTCTGCTCCAGGATTCGGAACGCCTCGTCCACAAGGCCGTTGTCCACCAGCGTGGGCAGCAGATAGACCGTGGACAGGAAGCCGGTGTTCAGATGGTAGTCCGCCGCCTCCAGTTCATGTTTGAGCTGCCCGATCACCAGCGGCTTCTTTTCCTCGCTGACCAACTCCAGCGCCAAGGCGCGGATATACGCCGCCTGATGGCCTCTTTGGATTTCTCCGTCGTCGCCTATGAGGTACTTGTCATAGGCGGCTTTGATTTTTTCGGACAGCGCGGCGTAATGCTCTACGTCCTCGGTCTTGCCGAGGATACGCGCCATGTGGGAAAGATTGTCGCAGCTGCGCTTCGTGTAGGCCGTTGCCACCTCCGGCTTGCCGTACTTCGCCATGAATGTGACAAAATCCGCCGCTGTGCCCCCCTTGGCGAACAGCGCAATGACCTCCGGCGCGGGCGGCAGAGGTTCATTCCACTCTCCGTAGTGAAAACGGGTGTCGTATATGGTGTCCCCGTCGCCGTTTTTGTACCAGGGCTTGTCCGCGTAGAGCGGGTTTCTCTCCCCCATACAGCGCAGGGAGTATTCTACCCAGCGCTTCGCGGTGTCGTAGTGTTCCTCTATAATCTCCCGGTCACCGTACATAAGGTACATCTGATAGGGAATCCAAACGGAGGAATCGCCCCAGCCCACACTGTCCTCACCGATATTGCCGTCGCCGGTGGGACCGGCCAGGGCCATGGCGGGATCAGCCGCCTGAACGCGCTTGAGCTCCTCCGGGTTATGGACGCTGGAGGTGGACGGGAAGGTGATCCCCACCTTGCCGCTGGCGTATTGCTCAACGGTCTGATCCTTCAGCCATTTCTGAAAGAATCGCTCAACGTCCATGAAATACGCCGCCGTCCGGCAGTAAATCATGGCGTCGCCCGTCCAGGCGTTGCGTTCACGGGTCGGGCAGTCTACCGGAACTTCGAGGAAATTTCCCTTTTGGCTCCACCGGGCGTTTTTCACCAGCTTGTTGATAAGCTCATTGGAGCAATGAAAGTCGCCGGTTTCCTCCATATCGGAATAGACGGCGACAGCTTCAAAATCCGCGTCCTCAATGCCCTCAACCAGCGCGTAACGGAAACCGAACACCGTAAAATGGGGCGTGTATTCCTCGACTTCACTCCCTTTGCAGATATAGGTGATCTCCTGAAAGGGGTGCCTGCCACTGTCGCAGTTGGCAGTGGAGAATTTTCCGTCAGGGTCAAGGCCCTCGCCGTGCTTTAAGTGTACCGTCTGTCCGGGTTCCGTGTGGTGGAGCGTCATTTTTACATAGCCTGCGATGTTCTGGCCAAAGTCGATGATCAGGTTTCCGGCGCTGTCCCGCATGGGCTTGCCGGTGAAGCGCTCCTTTTCACGGACAGGGACGCTTTGGCTCTCGATGAGCTTACCCTCGGTGTGCTCGGCGCAGACAGCGGCAGGCTGCCAGCCCTCCGGCTCCATCCGGGCATCGTAGATCTCGCCCGCTTGCAGGTCTGTCCTGACGACAGGGCCGGTGGCCGCGTCAAAAGTCTCGTCGGTGACAATGACCTCCTCACCGCCGTCCGCGTAGGCCAGCGTCAGCTCGCCCCAGAGGGCCAGAGCATAGCCAAAGTTGTTATTCCACCGCCACCAGCCGTCGCCCACGGTAACGCGCAGCTCGTTTTTGCCCTCGCGCAGGTTGGCGGCCACGTCGTATCCCTGCACCTGGATGCGGTGATAGTAGCTGGTGAAGCCGGGGGTAAATTTATCTTCCGTGACCGGCTGTCCGTTCAACTCCGCCTCGTAGATACCGTGAGCGGTGAGGCGCAGGACGGCTGTTTTCAGTCCGCGCCTCACTTGAAATTTCCTGTGAAACACAGGAACCAACCGCGTCTCCCGATTGTCGTCGGGATGGCATATCCACTGTGCCATTATGAAAGCTCCTTCGACGAAGCCAATACCCTCCCGGCGCACTTCTCCAAGTCAGTGCGGGTGATCTCACCGCTTTCAAGGCCCGCCAGGATGCCGTCTACATCCTCCTTTGAGCCGGCCATGATGAGGTCATTCCCGGCTTTGATACACTGGGCCGGACTGCTGCCCCCGTGGATGCCCGCGTTGAACTTGTCGTTGGTCGTGCCCCAGTCGGTCATAACGATCCCCTCAAAGCCCCACTCGTCACGAAGAATGTCCGTCAGCAAATCGCGGCGGTTGGCGGTATGCACACCGTTCAGGAGGTTGTAGGAGGTCATCAGAGCTTTGGGGGCGGATTCCTTGACGCAGATCTCAAAGCCTTTCAGGTAGATCTCCCGCAGCGCTCGCTGGGACACCACGCTGTTGGAGCCGAAGCGGTTCGTCTCCTGATTGTTGCACGCAAAGTGCTTGATGGTGACAGCGCATTTTTCGTGCTTTTGTACGCCCTGGGTCATGGCGGAGGCGGTCCTGCCGGAGATCAGCGGGTCCTCGGAGTAGTATTCAAAATTGCGTCCGCACAGGGGGCTTCGGTGGATATTCAGCGCCGGCGCGAGCCAGACGTTTGCGCCGAACAGCTCCATCTCCTCTGCCACAATGCTCCCGCACGTCTCAGGGACCGAGGGGTTCCAGCTCTGTGCCAGCGCCGTACC
>CANQXS010000040.1 GCA_947627875.1 uncultured Clostridia bacterium | reverse complement strand
CTTAGAAATGCCCGGATTTTTATAGCGTTTGCAATTCGTAAGCATATACGCATTTCTGCTCCGTGACGTTTGCGGGTTTTGAAACCCTTTGCGACAGTAAGCGGCGGTTGTGTTGGATTTTACTGTCTTGGCTGGTAAAATTGCCTGCTGACCACACGAATGACCATATCGCCGAAATGGGCCGGATTCCCTGGTGGGGTCCGGCCCTTGGGTTTTTGCTTTTTTAGATTAGGCTGTGTAAGTCTTGCCCTCTGTAGCTACCTTTTCCGCCTGTATCCTGGCTCGCACCGATGGGATCATCTCATTCAGGAGCCGCTCACATTCCTCTCTTGTCTTGGCGTACACCGTATGTACCTCACGCTTACCCTGGGCGTTGGTGGGCGTGTAGCGGCCTTCGTAGAGGTGGTCGTTGATTTGGTATATCCCGCCGGTGCCGGACTTGCGGATCTTGCCCATATAGGGTGTGAACCGTTGCGGAGGCTTTGTCTCAGCAATACTTTCGGTCGGCGTCGGATACGCTCTGACCTGCTCGCCGTCCCCGATTGCCTTCTCGATCCTGTTCGCCGCATGGATCTGCATGGTGTCGGTGATGTGACTGTATATGTTGATGGTGGTTGCGGAACGCACATGGCCGATGATGGCGGAGAGCGTTTTAATATCCATCCCGTGTTCAAGGGACGTGGTGGCGAAAGTGTGCCTCAAATCGTGGAACCGCACGTCCCTGCATTGCGCCCGCTTGAGGACCTTCTTCATCGTGTGGTATATGCTCTGCGGGTCCATGGGGTTATTCTTATTGACAGGGGAGGGGAACATCCACTGAGAATCGGTGCGTGTCCGCAGTTCCTTGAGAATGTCCACCACCTCTTGCGGAAGTATGATAGTCCTGTCTGAGGCTGGCGTCTTTGGCGCGGAGATGTTGATCTGGCCCCGGAGATGTATGACCTGCCGCTGGATATGCAGAGCCCCCGTTTCAAAGTCCAGATCCGACCACTTCAGCGCGCTGATCTCGCCCCGCCTCATGCCTGTGGCGAGCTCAAGGATGGCGATCTCATAGAAATCGTTCTGCTTCGCCTGGATGAGGAAGCGCCGCATCTCCTCCGGCGTCAGCACCTGCATCTCCGCTGCCTTCGCCGGTGGCAGCTTACAGCCCTTGGCGGGGTTGGCTGGTATCAGTCCCTCCGTCACCGCCTTTTCCAGCGCCATATTGCAGACGGCGTGACAGGCTCTGACCATCCGGTCCGAAAGGCCGGGACCGTATAAATCGACTCTCGACTTACGGCCACACTTTTTAAGCTCGGAGTAGAATTGTTGCAGGTCACTGGCCTGGAGCCTGTTCAGCGGTATATCTCCGATGGACGGTATGATGTGCAGGTATATCTGTCCCTCATAGCTGGTCTGCGTCGTGAGCCGTATCGTCGGCTTGGACCAGGTCTTATACCAAAGGTCCAGCCAGTCACCGAATTTCATATCCGGTTTTGCCCGGTGGACGACTACACCGCATTCCGCTTTCAGCTTGTCCAGCTTCTCCAGACACTCGGTCTTTGTCTTTGCCAGGACGTTCCTTGTTTTGGGCAGGCCCTTTTCATCGTAGCCGACGACCACCCGACCCTCCCAGCGGCCGTCCTTTCTCAGGCGGAGGGTCCCCTCACCGGCCTTGCGTTTTCTTGCCATGGCTTCAGCTCCTCTCCGAAAAGCTCCTTCATAAACCCGCCGACGATCACGGCGGCGTTCGCCTGCATATCCATTGTGACGTGTGTATAGGTATCCAGTGTGAATGACGCGCTGGCGTGACCGAGGATCCCCGACAGCGTTTTCGCGTCCACGCCGCCTGCCAGAGCGTGAGTGGCAAAGGTGTGACGTATATCGTGGAAACGCATATCCGGCAGGCCGGCGGAGCCGAGTATCTTCTTGAGCCGTCCGTAAGCGGCGTTGGGGGATACGGGCTTTTCCGGGTGGAACAGATCAGGGAACATCCATTCAGACACCGAGGACCTTCGACGCTCCTTCAGAAGCTCCAGCGTACCCGGCGGGAGCAGGATGGTCCGCGTCCCTCTCTCCGTTTTCGTCTCTCCGACCTCCAGCTCCCCTCCGGCAATGATGCGGACGGAGCGGCGCACCGTGAGCTTCCTACTGTCCTCATCGAGGTCACACCACTTGAGCCCGCACATCTCGCCCTTCCGCAGGCCCGTGGTCATGGCGGTGTAGAAGAAGTCGTGCCACACCGCGTCCTCTCTTATGGCGCTCATGAACCGCTTCAGTTGCTCGACACTCAGTATGGTCTTGGGTGCTGGGGTAATCTTGGGGAGCTTGGCCCCTTCGGTGGGATTGCGCGCTATGAGCCGCGCGCTTACCGCCGAGCCCATGATCTCGTGCAGGAGCATGTGGACCTTGACGACCATCGCGTCTGAGAGTGTTCTGTCATCGCGGCCTCGCGCGAGACTTTTCTTTTTTGCCAGGGAGTTGTACAGCTTCTGTACATCTGTCCGGGTGATCGACCGCAGATGCTTCGCTCCCAGCACAGGGATGATGTGGTGCTTGAGGTAGGACCGGTATCTTTCAACGGTACTGCCTCTCAACGTCGGCTCGGCGTACTCTGTGAGCCACCTCTCCGCCCATTCCTCCAACGTCATTTCGCAGTCGGTCACCTCCACGCCGCGGTACTCGTCGATGAGCGTGTGGAGCTTCGGCATCAGCTCCTTCTGTGTTTTGGCGAACACGGATTTGTAAATCGGCGTGCCGTCCTCCTTGTGTCCGATGACGATGCGTCCTTCCCAGCGACCGTCCGCTCTCTTACGCACAGTCCCGTCACCGTCCGGGCGTTTGCTGGCCATGTGACCACCTCCTTGTCAGCAACACAACATACCACAGTCCGTTGAGAATAGCTATACCTTTTTCGCGCACTCCGAAGAATTATCCCGGCCACTTCTGGTCGTCCTTCACCGGTATCCGTCTCTGAACATCGAGTGCGTGGTCGAAGCTGACTTGGCCGCAGGTTCGCTTAACCTCCTCCTCCGCAAAATTTCGGAGAGCCTTTCTGTCCATCTCGGCCACTCCATAGTGAGCCGCGATAGTGTGGCAAGCCATGTTCAGCTCCACCGCCCACTTGAACAGCAGAGAGCGGAGACGGTTATTGTTGTTCTCCAGGATGCCCTTGATTGTCGCGGAGAGGACCGGCCCCAAATAGTTCGAGGCGTCAAGGCAGTCCAGGTACCCGGTGTAGAACTCCACGGACTTCTCCACGAACTCACTGCGGCTCTGGCAGTTGGCCGACGCCATGAGCCTATCCATTTTCGCAATCGTTTCCGGCCTGAGCCAGTAAGTTGAGCCTTTTTTGTTTTCCATAAAAATACCTCCAAAAATTGGTCATGTATACCTGTAATAAATCGGGTAAAGTCCTTGCGGCACTAAGGGTTTGGGCGTTTCCGCATTGCTGACCGGTGCGGAATTTTTCACATGCCCCGAAAAACGGTGCGGACTTCCTCCCCGGAAAAGCCCCGCCCTGCGGGGCTTTGTGGCCGGGCCGTGCCGCGAAGCGGTGCGGCCCTTTATCTTGTCCAATAATCGAACGGCCTTTTTTGCCCGAAAAAAGGACCTTGTCACGTCTCGCATGTTTTCGCACGTCGCCCCTCGTTTGTCCGCCGTGTCCACGCTCTATGTCGGAGCCACGGGGCGCACACGCCTCGACACACGGCCCCACGCTCCCTTCTCATTGAGCACAGCCTGTACCCGTCGCCGTTCGTTCTCAACCTCCGCCCTGCGTATGAGCCGGCGGTTGAATTGCTCCACCGCCGGGCGGACGGGCAGGATGGTATACATCAGGTTCCCGTTCAGCGGCACGCCGCCCTTTGTAATCATCTCCGTGGTCTCAGTCTTGATGAGGCCCTTTTCCTCAAGGGCGCTCACATACTTCGCCACCGACTTCCGGCTCCGCCCAATGGCCTCACCGATGGTCTTGTAGCTGGGCCAGCACTTGTGAGTGCGGTTGTTCTTGCGGTATCTGAGATAGGCGTAGGTCGCCAGTTCCTCCGGTGTCAGATCCATCTGGAACACCGCGGAGGGCATCTCGAAAAATTCTCCCGGCATCAGCTTCATCTTCTGTCACCTCCCGTCCTCTCGTCCACCCACCGAATGAACTTCTCCTTGGGGACCATCAGCCGGTTCCCGATCCGCAGTGCCGGGAAGCCCGCCTCGTGCATCAACTCATAGCCTGACGAGATGGACACCCCCAGCACCTTCGCCACCGTCTCAGCGTTCAGGAACAGCGGCAACTCATCGTAGCTTGTGTAGGTTGTCTCTTTCATTTTTCATCCTCCTTTGTTTTCTTGCGGGTCTGCCCCGCTTGTGATATAATCTTACATCAGGACAGAGGATTTCAAAATGAAACAGCGTTCTTATTTATTTCGGAGGAATAACACTTTTAGACAGAGGTGAGAACCATTGGAGGATCTGGGTTTGTACGTCTCGCTGCTCCCGGATGGGACGTTAAAGAGAAAGCTTGTTCACTTAAAACTTCGCGGAAGAAAATTAGAAGATGCGCTCCACGACTACCCGATAGACGGGCCGCTGTCTGTGTTCGACAAGGTAGAGGAGAAGCTGCCCGACTCCACCGTCGAGCAGGAGATCATCGAGTTTTCTGAGCTGAACTTCGGACCGTATGTGCAGGTCATCAACTACATTACGACCATGTCCAACTACATCCTCACCGACTTCAACAAGCGCCAGGTCTTTGACCAGGACACCTTCGAGAACATGATGGAGACTCTCTCGGACTTCGTGTACACCTTCGAGCGCGACAATCCGCTCCACGGAACGCTGACGAGAGCTGTCCTAGACGACACCATCCCCGTCAACAATGGGACGCTGGAGCATCTCTTAGATGCGACTCGTGCGGTAGTCCCTCCGTTACAGGAAATCGTCCTCTTTCAAAATCTCACCGTCCAATTACTCAGCGACCTCCACCGCGGCGTCTCTTTGGACTTCAAGAAAAAATACAGGCCGCTCCGCAAGACGGAGTTTGTTCAAACCATGCTGATGAACAAGGACGGGCATCTCGTCAACCGCTACCACTTCCGCTCGCCGGCGTCCTACTACTGCTTCCTCCTTCTGAACTTCATCGAGCGCAAGCCCACTGTGGAGCTTTGCCGGTGCTGCGGCAGATTTTTCGTGCCGAAGACGAAACGGAAGACGCTCTACTGTGACCGCGTCATCCGCGACAAGAAGACCTGCAAGGACATAGGCCCCCGCCTCAAGCACAAGTACGACGCCGGCCGCGACAAGGTCATCGAGGAATTCGACCGCGCCCGCCAGCGCATGTACAAACGCTACGAGCGCACCGAGACCATGAATCAGTCCATTACCGCCAAGAGCCTGACCGA
>CANQXS010000039.1 GCA_947627875.1 uncultured Clostridia bacterium | reverse complement strand
TATCCGCGTCTTTGTCTGTCAAGATTTACACGAAAGCAGACTTAGCATAAAAGAAAGGTGGGACTATGGGTAGAGATACAATTTTTCTCTATATTATCGCTGGAATAGCATTGTGTTTTGGGCTGATAAACTGTATTCAATTCCTTTTGAAGCGGAACAGGACGGCGCAGACAGTCGGTACAATAACCTCTATCAAGACGCCAAATCCGGCAAACTCAAAATTCCGTAATTCAAAATGGGCGACCGTTTCATATAAAGTGAACGGAAAAGCCTATCAATCTCAAAACCGCATACAAGTATCAATGGCGTCACAGATCGGAACAACCGTTACCGTGCGCTATGATACGCAAAAGCCGGAAAAACTGTATAGCTTTTCTGTTTTAAGAATTGTTGTGTCGCTCTTGGTTGCTGCTATCTGCTTTATAGCAGCTGTATTCAATCTTGCATGAGGAGGGATGAGTTTATGCCACATTTTCCGGGCTGGTTTGTAGCGATATGTGTATTGCTTCCGCTCCGACCATTTTGTTATCGTCTAGGGTGCTTCCATTAGCTGACCCGGCTCTTACTAAGTCGACCATAGACAAGCTCAAACTTCACGATTTCGTCCGCGTCTTCCGTTTCTCTGCGGCTCTCAGTGCAGAAGTGGACATTCGCCGGAGCGTCCTCCGTGATCTCGAAGAGCCGGTTCTGTATCCGCAGCGTCGAGTCCTCAAGGCAGAGGTAGAGCGTGGTGCCTTCCCTCACGCTCATTCCCCACACCGGCTCTCCCTTCGCCACCGTCACGGCAAGCCACAGGGCCAGCCAGGACTTCCCCACCTTCGGCGCGCCCGCCAGGATATGCAGACCTTGGGACAGCGGCGAGTCTACGATGAAGTTGGGCGGACGGATGGGTTCGTTCATCAGTTCCTCGCCCGTGACGGCTTTCAATGGTTGTGTGTTTGTTGGTTTCATGTATGCCCTCCATTCATAAAAATTAAGGACGGGCCTTGCGGCGCACGTCCTTCTACTTGTATTTTGTGACAAAAAAAGAGTAAGATAATAAAATGGCAGGACAAATTATTTTTCAGGTGGGACAATTTATGGACGGCAGGATCATTTTCTACACCTACGGGACGACCATGGAGCTGAACGGGCACCCATTTTCCGCAGGTGAGCCGACGGAGAACCTGATCAATCTCACGCCCGACGACTACGACGTCATCCGCACGAAGGCAGAGCGCGTCATTGATCTTGCGGAGAGATGCGGAGGTGGTCGGGATGTCTCTGCCTGGCGCGGCTTGAACACAGAGCTCGCGGTGCTGTCCGCCCAACTCAAAAAGTTCACCGTGTTCCAAATGCTGCTTGACGACGATGACCTGTTTGCCGAGACCGAGGAGCTGTTGAACAGATACGACCCATCGGTGCCTGTGGAGTTCACTGAGCAGGATATGGAGCTCTATTCACAGCTTCTGGAGGCAGACGGGAAGGAGCCTCTTTCTGACTTGCCGCTGTCCCTGCTCCTGTACCCCGGAGACATGACGGACAAGTGGGAATTTTATTTTAGCCATGTGACCCGGTACGGAAGCTGCGTCATGGACATTTACGCCTTCAACCAGACCATCCAAAATTTCATCAATTTCATTTTGTCGCGGCTGGAGACCAACTCCCCTGAGACATATGCCAGGGCACTCTATGATTTTTATAACGATCCGAGGCTTATTCAGAAGCTCATCGTGAACCCTATGACCAGCACCGCAAGCTACAACAGGCACGATAAATATTACTCCGGCAATCAAATAATTGACGGAGTAATATTAGCCATGTTTTGCGGTTGCCGCTTTGCGGCGAGCAAAACGGCATCAAATCATTTGTATTAATGTGGCAATATTTAATTGCCACATTAATATATGCTGTCCTACATTCCACGGGAGCTTCCGGACGAGCGGCGGGCCAAGGACTATGTCCGGGACAAGCTCTATGAGGCGTTGCGCCGCAACGACATCTCTGTTGACGATTTTGAGGCCAGCGTCGCGTCCGAAAGGATATACTCCATTCTGAACATCACCCGCACGGCTAAGCCGAGGGGCCGTCCGAGAAAGACTGGCGGTGAGGCCGTGTGAACCGGAGCTCTGCGAGAAGAACAGAGGGCTCATCCACAGCCTCGCCCTGAAGACAGCGAGGGCCTTCAACTGTCTGGGCCGGGGCGGGTATACAGAAGAGGCGCTGTCGGCGTTTGTCACTCCCTTTATAGAAGTTGCCATGCGCCGCCACTTGGAGAGCAGCCTGGGCACTCTCTCCTTGGACCCGCGCAGTATGGCCCTGGTCCGAAAGGTCAAGCGGCTTCGGAATACAGACGGTCTCTCCGATGCAGCGATAGCTGAAGTATTGAACATTTCGGAAGCAGAGGTAAGAAAGGCCATCGCCTATTCGACACACTTTCAATCGATCTACGACCTCACACCGGATGACGACAGCGACGTTTACGACTATATCACTGACAGCGAATCATCTCCGTCCACAGAGGAGATCGTCTCACAGAGCATCCGAACAGAGTGCCTGAAGGAGCTCTTCGGCGGTCTTACGAAAAGGGAGCAGGACATCATCGGCAAGACCTTCGGCGTGTTCGGATACGAAAAACAACCCCTCCGGGACATAGCCATGTACCACATGACGCGTGAGGACGCCGTGGAGAAAGCCAAGGCCAGAGCGCTGAAAAAGATGAAGGATGCGTATCCAGAAAGCAGAATGAAGTTATGGCACGATGTACGGGAAAAGATGAAATCGGTTCTTTAGCAAACGCAATCAGCCCGCCGCACGGGAGGTGTGCGGCGGGCTGATTATTGGTGTGAATTTTACTGAAGCTCGGGAGGGATCCACCAGAGACCGTCGTTGTTCTCGGTCATGTACTGCTTGAACTCATCGGAGTGATAGGCGTCCACGATGGCCTTGGCCCAGGGGGCGTCCTTGTTCTCCGCCTTGACCACCACCTGAAGCACCAGGTGGTCCTGGATGTCCTCGTTGGCTAGGGCGGTGGAGGCGTCGATGCCGGCGTTGTAGACCACGCTTCCGGTGATTGCCACGTAGTCAAAGTCCTGGATGGCGGCGGGGATCGTCAGGGACTTCATCTCGGTGAATTGGATGTTGTAGGGGTTCTCGATGATGTCGTCCTGGGTGACCGTGCTGGGGTCGGCGTTGGGGTCAAGTGTGATCCAGCCGATCTTCTGGAGCATCAGGTAGCAGCGGGCGGTGTTGGAGGCGTCGTTTGGCACCGCCACGGTGTCGCCGTCGGCGATTTCGTCAAGGGAGGTGTGATTTGCGGAGTACACGCCCGCCGGGACGGTGGGGATGGGGCTGATGGGCGTCAGGTCCCCGTCGTTGGATTCATTGAAATTCTCCGCGTAGGCGGTGTGCTGTTCCACGTTCACGTCCACCTCGCCGTTCTGGAGGATCTGGTCGGCGATCAGCAGGTCCGAGGTCTCAACGGCGGTCAGGGTGTAGCCCTGCTTCTCCAAAATAGGGACGATTGCCGCCTCAAAGAGCTCGGTGTAGGGCCCTTGGGACTTGCTGTATTTTATCTCGGTTTTCTCGCCATCCGAGCCTCCGGAGGAGCAGGCCGCGAGCGACAGGGTAAGTGCCAGAGCAAGGGTGATCAGGATAAATTTTTTCAAGAGAATTACCTTCCTTCAAAATGATAAATAAAGGGAACATCGGGATAATTTTATTTGTGTTCCCGCAATTTCTTGGATATGGCGTTTCCTGCCAGCTGTAGAAGCTGTACCAGGACCACCAGAATGATGACCGTCAGGATCATCAGGGGTGTGTTCATCCTCTCGTAACCGTATGTCAGCGCCAGGTCTCCCACTCCGCCGCCGCCCACGTAACCTGCCATGGCGGAGGCGCCCAGAAGTCCTACGGTCCCGGTGGTGAGGCCCAGGACGATGGAGCCCAGCGTCTCCGGGATGAGGAAATAGCGTATGATCTGGAAGCTCGTGGCGCCCATGGCCTTGGCGGCCTCCAGGATGCCGGGGCTTATCTCCAGGAGGCTGTTTTCGATGAGGCGCGCAAGATAGGGACTTATGTAGACGATCAGCGGCACCAGCGCGGCGGTACTGCCTATGGTCGTACCAACTATGGCGCGGGTGAAGGGCATGATGGTCACAAGGAGAATTGCGAAGGGGACACTGCGCACCACGTTGATAAACGCGCTGACAATGGCGTAAATGACCCGATTCTCCGCCAGCCCCCCTTTGCGGCAGAACACCAGCACCAGCGCCAGAAGCGTTCCGATCACCGTGCCCGCCAGGAGGGAACAGCCCACCATGTAGAGAGTCTGTCCGCCGTTGAGCAGCAGACGCTCCACGGTGACGTTGAATATCTTCGTATTAAGAAAGTCGTCCATCAGTTGATCACCATCCTCTCCCGCAGGACCCCCGCCTCATCCATACTCCGCTCGGCCCGGTCCAATTGCTCGTCCGGACCGAATATCTGGAGAATAAAGACACACATAACGCTGTCCTGCATCTCCTGTACCGTGGTGCCCAGGATGTTGACCTCCACGCCCACGGTCCTGCAGATGTGGTCGATGACCGGCTTCCTGACACTGCCGCCAACAAACTTCAGCTGTTCCACCCGGTGGTTGCGCGTCTCGTCACGCACAAGGCCCATGATGCTCTCCGGGATACGGTCGTTTATGACCGTGCGCACGAATCTCTGCGCCGCCTCTGTCCGGGGCCTGCCGAAGACCTCCAGCACACTCCCCTGTTCCACGATCTGTCCGGTCTCCATGACGGCGACCTTGTTGCAGATCCTCTGAATGACCTGCATCTGGTGGGTGATGAGCAGGATAGTGACGCCCATCTCCCGGTTGACGCGCTTCAGAAGCGCCAGAATGGACTCCGTGGTCTGGGGGTCCAGGGCGCTGGTGGCCTCGTCGCACAGAAGGATACCGGGCTTTGTGGCCAAAGCCCTGGCGATGCCCACACGCTGCTTTTGTCCGCCGGAGAGCTGGCTCACATATGTGTCGCGCTTATCCTCCAGCTCCACGAAGCGCAGGACCTCCGCCACGCGGCGGGCGATCTCATCCTTACTTGTACCCTCTAAAATCAGGGGGATAGCGATGTTGTGGTAAACCGTCTTGGACTCTAAAAGGTTGAACTGCTGGAACACCATGCCGATCTTCCGCCGCAGAGTCCGCAGGTCACGCTTGCCCAGACCCTCGAGGGCCTGCCCGTCCACGGTGACGGACCCGGAGTCCGTCGTCTCCAGCCCGTTGACCATGCGCAGGAGCGTGGATTTTCCTGCGCCGGAGAAGCCTATAATGCCGAATATGTCGCCCTTTTCCACGTGTATGGACACGTCCTTGAGGGCGTCCACCGTCCCGCCGCGTCCGGTGAAGCGGCGGCTGACGTGTTCGATTTTTATCATAGCTCCACACTCCCCAAAAGCCAGTTGAGGGCGGCGCCGGCGTAGAGCGCCGCGCCGGTGACGAGGGCGTCCTCAGCAAGGTCGAAGCTGCCGCAGTGCAGCCCGTTCAGGGTCTCCGGGCGCGCGGGATCGGCAGTCCCCAGATAGGCGTAACAGCCGGGAACGGCGTTCAGGTACTCCGCGAAATTGTCCCCGCCCAGGGACAGGGGGCGGTCCGCGATCACATGGGCGCCCAGCGCCCCGGCCACGGCCTCCATCTCCCGGCAGGCGGTGGGATCGTTCACCAGCGCCGGGGTCACGTCCGTCCAGCGGACCTCCGCCTCCACGCCGCTCAAGGCGGCGATCTTTTTCGCCGTCTCGTCGATCTGCTCCCGCAGTCCTGAGCGGGTCGCGGCGTTTACGGTCCGTGTGGTGCCCTCCAGCTCTGCGTATTCCGCCACGGCGTTGTAGGCCGTGCCGGCGGCGAGCCTCCCGATGCCTATGAGTACCGGCTCCGTGGGGGATGTACGGCGGGTGACCAGGCTCTGTACCGCCACCACCACCGCGCTGGCGGCGTACAGGGCGTCCGCGCCATGCTGGGGCACGGAGACGTGGGCCGATTTGCCTCTTAGCTCTATGCGGAAGAGGTCCACCGCCGCGTTGTTTATTCCCGGCGTCAGCCCCACCGTGCCCAAAGGCAGGTCCGGGGCGCAGTGCAGACCAAAGACCCGCCGGACATCCTTCAGCGCGCCGGAGCTCAAAAAGTCCCGGGCCCCGCCGCCCGTCTCCTCCGCCGGTTGGAAGATAAAGCGGACCTGGCCGCCAAAGCTCTCCCGAACCTCCGATAGCGCCTTTGCCGCCCCCAGAAGGCTCGCGGTGTGGGCGTCGTGACCGCAGGCATGCATCACGCCGGGGGCCTGGGAGCGATAGTCCACGTCGTTTGTCTCCTGGATGGGCAGGGCGTCGATGTCCGCCCGGAGGGCGACAGCGGCAGCCCCAGGAAGCGAACCCTCTAAGATGCCAAGGACGCCCGTCTCGCCCACCCGCGTGTGGGAGATGCCAAGCTTAGTCAGCTCCTCCTCGATTTTCTCAGCCGTGCGGTACTCCTGAAGCGCCAGCTCCGGGTGCCGGTGAAGGTCCCGGCGAATCTGCGTCAGCCACTCCTTTTGTATGCGGTCCGCGATCGTGCTCAATGAATACACCTTCTTAAATCACATGAACAGAATTATTGGATGGCCTCAAAGCCCTTCTCCAAATCGGCGATTATGTCGTCGATGTGCTCCGTGCCGATACTGAGCCGTATGGTGCTCTGGGTG
>CANQXS010000038.1 GCA_947627875.1 uncultured Clostridia bacterium | reverse complement strand
AACCTGTTGACCTAAATCCAAGTGTGCTATGCAGATGCACTTAAAACTTTCTGCAAATCTTATTATACGAGGAGAAAGCCGAAGGATTCCGAAAAGAATACGGCGGTAAGGTCTTTGACGGCTACGAATCACTGCTTACTTCACCCGAAGTCGACGCTGTTTATCTTCCGCTCCCGCCCGCGCTCCATTACAGATGGGCGAAAGAGGCGCTGAGAAACGGCAAGCATATCTTTTTGGAAAAGCCCTCGACTACAAGCTTTGCTGATACAAGCGATTTAATAAGTATCGCGAAAGAAAAGAATCTCGCCGTTCACGAGAATTATATGTTCGCGTTTCATAAGCAAATTGCTGAGATACAAGACATCATAGCAAGTGGCAAGCTTGGCGACGTCAGGCTTTACAGAATAGCTTTCGGCTTCCCGCAGAGGGCTAAAAACGACTTCCGCTACAATAAAGCATTGGGTGGGGGAGCGCTCCTTGACTGCGGAGGCTATACCGTAAAGCTTGCGACAATGCTCCTCGGAGAAACCGCGAAAACAGCATACTCAAATCTGAATTATATCAAAGACTTTGACGTTGACATCTACGGCAGCGCGGCAATGATAAATGATTCCGGCACGACCGCGCAGCTATCGTTCGGAATGGACAACAGCTATAAATGCGAGCTCGAGGTCTGGGGCAGCAAGGGCTTTCTGAGAACAGGGCGGATCTTAACCGCTCCCGACGGCTTTGAGCCGACTGCGGATATAACGATAGGCAGCGAAACCGAAACAGTCAAACTCAGCCCCGATGATACTTTCGGAAAATCAATTGAGCATTTCTGCAAGTGCGTGCAAGATGCAAAAACGAGAGAAGAAACCTATAAAACGATTCTTAAACAGGCGAAACTTGTGGACGAGATCAAATAAAAAGTATGAGAAATTATATGAGAAAAGCAATAATCACCGGCGCAGGAGGCTTCATAGGCGGGGCGTTGACTGAACTCCTTCTCGAAAAAGGAATAACCGTCTACGGCGTAGATATATCCGAAAAATTGCTTGAAAGGCATTCTGACAAAGAGAATTTCATTCCCGTGATTGCTGACTTTTCAAAATATTCAGAGCTGCACGAAATGATAAAAGCCGATGATATTGATGTCTTTTACCATTTCGCTTGGGCGGGAGGTTTTGAAAGTTCAATCAGTAACTATAGGCTCCAGCTTGACAACGCCAAATCCTGCGGCGACGCGATTACAGCGGCAATCTCTCTTAAATGCAAAAGGTTTGTCAACGCAGGCACATACAATCAGTATGAGATAGCTTCAATACTCAATTCAAATTCAGAAAATCTCA
This sequence comes from uncultured Clostridia bacterium, assembly GCA_947627875.1. GTDB lineage: Bacteria > Bacillota > Clostridia > Oscillospirales > Ruminococcaceae > Faeciplasma. The sequence goes on along the minus strand of CANQXS010000038.1, from coordinate 5,612 downwards.
GACCTACTTGCATCTACTCGTCGGCAAAAACCACGGCGAGCATAATCTGCAAAACCTTGGCTGCGGATAAAATCGAGTACTGCGCAGGGCTTATTCCGATGCCGTTTGGCGAGAACAATCGCTCTATGCAGCTCCCGAATGTGCTTATGCTTTCGCTTATTCGAGGAATTTCTCCTAAGCTCATAGAGGGCAATAATTGGTATGATATGGTTTATATAGAAGACATAGCAAAGGCGTTTGAAGCAATAGGCAAAAGAGGAAAAAGCGGCAGTGAGTATTATATCGGTCACAGAATCAAAAGAACTTTTAAGGATATAGTAACCGAAATTCGCGATATTATAGCCCCCGAGATCGAGCTTAGATTTGGCGAGTATAAAGACCATAAAGTTTTTGACGAATCGCTTATCGACTTTGAGAAGCTGTATATAGAAACGGGATATGAGTGCGTGTCCGACTTTGGCGAAACAATAAAAAGAACAGTCGAATGGCTGCGCTCTGACCCGATTATGAAGGAGAAACAAATATGAAAGGCATTATTCTTGCAGGCGGAAAAGGCACAAGGCTTTATCCGATGACAAAAACTATTTCCAAGCAGCTCCTCCCCATCTACGATAAGCCGCTGATTTATTACCCTCTGTCGGTACTATTGCTTGCAAATATCTCGGACATCTTGATTATTTCCACCCCGCAGGACATAGACAACTACCGCAATCTTTTGGGCGACGGCAGCCGTATAGGCGTTAAGTTTACATATGCCGTTCAGGACAAGCCGAGAGGTCTCGCTGACGCGTTTATCTTAGGCGCTGATTTCATCGGCTCCGACAGCGTTTGCTTAGTCTTAGGCGACAACGTCTTTTACGGTCAATATTTCTCCGCGATCCTTGAACAGGCTAAAAATCAGGCTGAAACTTCCGGCGCGGCAATTTTCGGCTACCCGGTCAAGAACCCGAAGGAGTTCGGCGTGGTCGAGTTTGACTCAAATAACAGGGTTATCTCAATTGAGGAAAAACCCGCTCACCCGAAGTCCAATTATGCGGTTCCCGGGCTGTATTTCTACAATAATGATGTTGTGAACATCGCGAAGAACGTCAAACCATCTGCGCGTGGAGAGATTGAAATAACCGCCATCAATAACGAATACTTAGAGCGCGGGCAGCTTCAGGTCACGCTAATGGGCAGAGGAATGGCTTGGCTCGACACCGGCTCGCCGAAGGGCATGCACAAGGCAAGCGGCTTCGTGAAAACAATTCAGGAAATGCAGGGCTTTTACATCTCCTGTATAGAAGAAATAGCGTGGAGGCGCAAACTCATCACTACCGAACAGCTCAAAAAACTCGGCGATGAGCTTAAAATGACTGAATACGGGCAGTATCTGCTGTCCCTTACGGAGGAATAATATGACAATAATCGTAACCGGCGGCGCGGGATTCATAGGCTCAAACTTCATTTTCCATATGCTGAAAAAATACCCCAACTACCGCATTATCTGCTTGGACAAGCTTACATATGCCGGTAACCTCTCCACACTCGAACCCTTGATGAACAATCCTAATTTCAGATTTGTGAAGTTAGACATTTGCGACAGAAAAGGCGTTTATGCTCTCTTCGAGGAGGAGCACCCCGACATAGTTGTGAACTTCGCGGCAGAATCTCACGTTGACCGCAGCATAGAAAATCCTGAAGTTTTCCTGCAAACGAATATCCTCGGCACGCAGGTAATGATGGACGCCTGCCGCAAATACGGCATAACTCGTTATCATCAAGTCAGCACCGATGAAGTTTACGGCGACCTGCCTCTTGACCGTCCCGACCTGTTCTTTACCGAAGAAACGCCTATACATACGTCAAGCCCATACAGTGCTTCAAAGGCGTCTGCGGACTTGCTCGTTTTGGCATACCACCGCACATTCGGCTTACCTGTCACAATCAGCCGCTGCTCCAACAACTATGGTCCCTATCATTTTCCCGAAAAGCTTATTCCGCTGATGATTGCAAACTGCTTGAACGACAAGCCCCTGCCTGTCTACGGCAAGGGTGAGAATGTCCGCGACTGGCTATATGTAGAGGATCATTGCAAGGCAATCGACCTCATCATTCATAACGGCAGAGTAGGCGAGGTCTACAACGTCGGTGGGCATAACGAGATGAAAAACATCGACATCGTGAAGCTGATTTGCAAAGAACTCGGCAAGCCCGAAAGCCTCATAACCTACGTCACCGACCGCAAGGGTCATGATATGCGCTATGCTATTGACCCGACGAAGATTCACAATGAACTCGGGTGGCTCCCCGAAACCAAGTTCGAGGACGGCATAAAAAAGACAATAAAATGGTATCTCGACAACCGCGAGTGGTGGGAGACTATCATCTCGGGCGAGTACCAAAACTATTACGAAAAGATGTATGGGAACAGGTGATATCTGCACTTGAGCAGAAGCACTGTTTTCGAGTCGTTTTTGACAGAATATAAATTTAAGGAAGCCTGTAAAAGGCTTCCTTTATCAACTTTTGCTCGTTTTCATCAAAACTTAGTTTTAGCTGTACAACTCTTTTTCAAAAGAAAACCACCGGCAGTGCCGGTGGTTATAATTATATCTCAGCCTTTCAGGCTCTCGATGACCTTTTCGCGGAGCATCTCGCTGAATTTCGAGACGTTCTCGGTCTCGGGCTTAGCGCCCTCGGAGGTGAAGCGCATTTCAACGGGAGTCTCGTCGCTGAAGGGCTTCCACTCCGGCATCGGGGTGCCGTCGGCGTCGTTTCCGTTCGGGTCGCCGGTCTTGATGAAGTTTACAAGATAGTTAGCCATCTGCCGCGCGAGGTCGTAATGCCGCCCTACGAACGGTCTCCAGCACTTCGCGAGAGTCTCGAAGAAGAACCACAGGTCGACCGAATGGAAGGTCCCGGGATTGTCCCAGCCGGGAATATCGGGCTCGAAGCGGTAATAGTAGCCGTTCATTTCGTTGCCCGACTTCTTGCGCTCTGCAAACATCGCCTTTACCGACTGCTCGATTCCCGCGGTGCGGGCGCTGAAGCCCTTTTCGTCGAACTTCGCTTCGTCGAGCGCGAGGAATTCCTCCGCCCTGTCGCCGAATATCTCCTTTACTTTCGCGACGTATTCCTCGGGAGTTTTTGCCATAATACCGCTGTGGAATTCGTCGGCGGTGTTGCCCGCCATAACGGGAACGTTGACGTATTTTCCCTCTAAGAAAAGCTTGGTAGAATCCCCGACGAGGAACTTACCGTCCTGAACGCCGAACATTCTGCGCCCGAATTCGTTGTATTTTGCAAGAACCGTCTTGGCGTCTATCTTTCTCGCCTCGTCAATAGTCTTGCAGCCCAAAAACTCGACGAACGCCGCGCCGTTCTTCTCGGCGTTTTCAAGGGTGTTCGGGGTGCCGAAGCCGCCCGTCGCGTAGGGGCTCCTGATTATTCCGCTCATAACGAGCGCGCGCTGGAACAGCCCTACGTTCTGGGGACTCGCCATCTGATTCATAACGCTGCCGCCGCCCGCCGACTGACCGCCTATCGTTATGCAGTGCGGGTCGCCGCCGAAAGCGGCTATGTTGCGGACTACCCATTTAATTCCCGCCTGCTGGTCGAGATGACCGAAATTTGCGGGGGCGTCAGGCTGGTCGCGGGTGATGTCGGGGTGAGCCATAAAGCCGAATACGTTGAGCCTGTAGTTTACCGTTACGACGATAATTCCCCTGCGGGCAAGGCGCTCGCCGTCAAACTCCATCTCGGCGGGATAGCCCCATTGGAAGCCGCCGCCGAAGAACCAAACGAATACCGGCAGCTTCTCGTCTGCGGATTTTGCGGGAGTCCAGACGTTGAGATAGAGGCAGTCCTCGTCCATAGCGATGTCGGGGTCGACGTGCCACTCGCGGCAGTAGATGTCGGTCCCGAGCCCGGGGGTGTCCTGAACGGAAATCGGCGCAAAGCGGAAGCAGTCGCGCACGCCCTCCCAGTTTTCGGCGGGCTGAGGAGCGCGCCATCTGTTCTTCCCGACAGGCGGCGCCGCGAAGGGTATCCCCTTGAAGGCGGTGATCCTCGGGTCGGCAGCCTCGATGCCGCGAACGACTCCGTTTTCTGTTTTAACGATCCTTAACATAATGTTCCTCCTTATATACTATAAAATTTTAAACAAGAGTGAATGATTTGAGATGGGCTCCGCCGCCCCTGAACGTAAGATAGAGCGCGTGGACTCCGTCGGGAATCGCTATCGGCTTTTCCGACTTGAATTCGTGCCAGATATTCCAGCTCTCGATCCTTATTTCGCCGAGAACGGGTCCGTTCCATTCCGTCCTGACCTCAACCTTGCCGTGCATATAGCCGCGCGCGGTTATCCTTACGTCGCTCACGCCCTTGCAGTCGAGATATTTGAAGCCCACGGTCGTGCCGTCGCCTATTCCCGCGACGTAGCCTATTTCTTCGTCGCCGTCTCTGCCGTCCTGAACTATTTTGGCGTTGCCGAAGTGCCTGCCCTCGTTTACGTTGAAGATGTTGCAGGCAAGATATGCCGGGAACTCGCCCCTGCTCTCAAGAGGTCCGCCGTTTAAGCCGCAGGAGGTCATCTCGACCTGCGGGATACTTCCGTCGGGCAGAACCTTTATCTTCTCGGCGCAGCCCTGCCGCGAGAACCAGGTACCGTTGGTCTGGCGGTGGTAGAAGATATACCATTCGCCGTTTATCTCGACTATGCTGCCATGGTTGTTGCCGGTGTTGCTTACGTTCATCTCGGCGGGCTTGTATGAAGATATCCCTATATCGCCGTTAGAGACGATAACTCCGCCGTATCTGAAGCCCTCGCGGGGGCTCTTTGAGGTAGCATAGCAGAGCTCGTGCATGACCTCGGAGGAATAAACGAAGTAATATGTATCGCCTATCTTGCGGATCGAAGGAGCCTCGAAGAAGGCGTGACCTTCAAAGCCGGTCCCCTCGGAATACATGCAGCCCGGGGCGATGATAACGGGGTCTTCCACGACGGTCAGCATATCCTCGCCGAGGACGGTTGCCTGAGCGCCGGTGCGGGAGCGGTCTCCCCTGCCGCAGAAGCCGGTGTAAAGATATGTCTTTTTGCCCTCGGTGATAACTCCGGGGTCAAACTGAGGCTCGTCGCCCTTTCTGTCGCCGAGGCGGGTGCCGTCGGGATAGTGGACATAGCCGTAAAATTCGTATCTGCCCGCGGGGGTGTCACAGACGGCTACCGACACTACCGATACCTTGTCGAGGACGTAATAGAGGTAATACCTTCCGTCGGGACCTACGGTTACGTCGGGCGCGTAGAGGCACATTCTGCCGTCGGGGTTGAGCGGGTCTGAGGTCTTGGGGTAAATCACTCCCTCATAGCGCCAGTTTCCGAGGTCGTTTACGGGAGCCGACCAGCAGACGTAGTCTCCCATACAGAAGACATAGCCGTTATAGAAGTCGTGCGAACCGTAGACGTAAACCCTGTCGCCGAAGACGTAGGACTCGCCGTCGGGGATATACTCCCAAGACGGCAGATAGGGGTTAAATGCCTGTTTTTTCATATCATTTCTCCTCGTATAATAAGATTTGCAGAAAGTTTTAAGTGCATCTGCATAGCACACTTGGATTTAGGTCAACAGGTT
>CANQXS010000037.1 GCA_947627875.1 uncultured Clostridia bacterium | reverse complement strand
TATTGCCAGACAGATCCTCGATACCGGGCTTGTAGATCTGTTCATGTTCAGCATTAACCCGTCTTACGACTACCAAAAGGGCGAATATGCCATTGGCGAGGTGGCCGAACGTGCCGCGCTGTACCGGGACTGCGAGAAAATGGGCGTAGGCATTTCGGTGATGAAGCCTTTCGCTGGCGGACAGCTCCTTAATGCAAAGCAATCTCTTTTCAAACGGGTGCTCACCCATACGCAGTGCATCCAGTATGCCCTTGACCGCCCTGCTGTGATGACGGTACTTCCGGGCGTTCGCAATATGGACGATCTTCGGACAGTGCTGGCCTATGTGACTGCTTCGCCGGAGGAAAAGGACTACTCCGTGATCGGGGAGTTTACGCCGCAGGACGCCGACGGGATCTGCGTCTACTGCAACCACTGCCAGCCTTGCCCCATGGGGCTGAATGTGGGGCTGATCAATAAGTATTATGACCTTGCTCTGGCCGGGGACGAGATGGCGAAAGGACACTATCAAAAGCTGCCCATCCATGCGGACGCCTGTGTTCAATGCGGACACTGTGAGAGCCGCTGCCCCTTCCATGTAAAGCAAGAGGCAAGAATGAAAGAGATCTCCCACTATTTTGGGAAATAGTCGGTCAGATTTTTCTGTTTCCGGCGAAATGGCTAAAGATCGTGAAAGGAGCACAAGACAATTATGCGTAAGAAAGTTTTGGCGCTTGTCATGGTGATCGCCCTGCTTCCGACAGCGGCGTTCGCGGCGGACTACACCGACACAACGGGAAACTGGGCGGAGGCAGCCATAGACAGGTGGACCAGCGAGGGCATCGTTGAGGGCAATCCGGACGGTACCTTTGCGCCCGACAACAACATCAAGCGTTCCGAGTTCGCAAAGATCGTGACGAACCTCATAAAGATCACCGAAACCGCTGACCTGAGCGTCTACACCGACGTAGACCCGAACGGCTGGTATGTCGAGGCTCTTGAGGGCGTCGTCGCGAAGGGCATCATGAAGGGCACGAGCGCTACTACTCTGGGCCCCGGCAAAAACCTCACCCGTGAGCAGATGTTTGTTATGATATGCCGCGCGCTCGGCGTTGAGCCGGCGGAGACCTGCGAGAAGGACATCCCGGATGCGGAGACCGCTTCCGACTGGTCAATCGGCTACATCAACGCGCTGGTGAACATGGGCGTGATAAACGGTGTTGACGCTGCGGGCGACGTTGCCCCGCTTGCCGACATTCAGCGCGGCGCTACGATGGCGGTCCTTGACCGTCTTATCGGCGGCTACGCCAACGAGGACGGCCAGACCGTCGAGATCGTCCCCGGCAAGATTACCCTCGTCGTTGCTGATGAGGTCAAGATTGAGGGCAATGCCGACTCCAATCTGCCGATAGTCGTAGCCGGCGGGGCTGCGAAGGTCGATATGGAGGGCGTTGAGGGCGAGGCGACCGTTCAGGTCCAGGTCTCCAACGTCGCGATTGAGAACGCGCCTGTCGGCACCGAGATCGTGGCCGATGAAACTGCCACCGGCGTCACCGCCAACGGCATTGATGTCTCCGGCGACGCTGACAAAGACATCGTCATCCCCGGGCCCACCACTCCGGCTCCGAGCAGCCCTGCTCCTGCTCCGGTGCTGCCCGATGTCTCCGGCGACACCGACAAAGACATCGTCATCCCCGGGCCCACCACTCCGGCTCCGAGCAGCCCTACTCCTGCTCCGGTGCTGCCCACTGAAGCGGAGGAACCGACGATCACGCAAAACGGAACCGAAATTGAGGGAGTAATGTACCGCCCAGACGGAACAGGTCCCTTTCCCACGGTGATCTTAACGCATGGATTTTCGGGAAACTATACTTATATTACCGGAAATATCGCAAAAGAGCTTTCAAAAGCCGGTTTTGCAGCTTACGCATTCAACTTGCGAAATCCTGATACCAGAAGTATGTGGAATACCTCCGTACTTACAGAGGCAGCCACTCTAAACACCGTGATTGATCAGGTAAAGCAACTCGACTATGTAGATGCTTCTCAAATCTTCCTGTTGGGAGAGAGTCAGGGCGGTTTTGTTTCGGCCTATGTTGCGGCCAATCGAGAGGATATTCAGTCGCTGATCCTTTACTATCCGGCCTTTGTGCTGCAAGATGATGCCAAAAAGCGCAATCCGGGCTGGGATACACCGGGTTACGAATTTGAAGATGATGTTTCCTTTGGCGTCAGTGCTATTTATGCAAAGGACGCACTCTCATTTGACATCTATGATGAGATCGGCAAATTCAAAAATGATGTGTTGATTATCCACGGTACACAGGATGATTTGGTGCCGTTGTCTTATTCTGAGCGGGCCGTTTCCGTATATGATCATGCGGAATTGAAAACCATTGAAGGTGCCGGACACGGGTTTTATTCGGGTGAGCCTTTCACGATTTCTACGCAGTACACTACGGATTTTTTGCTTGATCAGATAAAAGAATAAGTTATAAAAAGCAAAGCATAAATAATCACAACCCCGGCATCAGCCAAAGGCTGTGATTTTTGCGTATCAGAGAATCTGTGGACGCGCATCCTCATGAAATTATTGTGGGGACCGCAGTGGGACCGTGGCGCTCCACCGTACCCATCCGATAGACTCCTTCAAAAACTGCCTCATGTGCTCCACCTACAAGAAGAAGGGCAAGGGTGTGCACCACCCATTTCACTTGTAAGAGCCGGACGCTTAACTGATAAGAAACGCTCAAGCCTGCTTTCAACAGTCGTAAGACTGGGAAAGCAGGCTCTTTTTATGACCCTGGGTCTGTCCGGGAACTTCCTCTTGGAAGCTTCAAATCCAACAGGCGCTTCGAACTTGGCGTGAGCAATTCCGTGGTATATATAAGCGCGCAAATCGGCTTCTCAAAAAAATTTTTCAAACAGGGTTATAATTTTCAAAAAAATTCGGCAATAGGGGAATGTGAGGGTAATTAACAAGTTTTGACGGGGCAACAGTGGGCGCGCCACACCCCATCCGCTTTAGGCTGGATGAGCGCCCGTATCTTTCTGTTCCAAAATTTTTTCAGAGAGGGGTTAACTCTGGCGTTCCTGTTGTCCGTTGTAACGTGAAGGGGCATGATGGTCATCATGCCGTCCATCGCCAGAGAGGGATTTGGACAAGCCAAGAAAGCCTTAAACCACTTGGTCGCTTCCACCGATTTGCCGCCGCGCCAACAGGCTCATCAAATTATTTTATTTTTTTTGAGAAATGAGGGCATAGATTTTGAGATTTTTTCACAATAGGTAAGTGTGAGGGTACTTAAGCGGCATCAATCTTCCTGTTCTGCCCTCTCAAAGCCGAAATACTTCATCGAAGCCTTCGCCCACCGCCCCGTTTCTTTCTTTTTTAAAAAATTTTGGAGAGGGGGGTGTGATTTGCGAAAAATTTGTCCGTTGTAAAGTGAAAGGGAGTGATGGTCCTCATGCTGTTCCATACCGGAGGGACAAGATCCAGAAAAAATCGAAAAAAATAATTCCACTTTGAGGCCCTGCGAGTTGTGGTAATAGAAGTAGGGGAGGAAACGGCCCCTCACTGCTCCTTGACGATCCACCCATTCCGACTCCTCGTTTTACACAAACCTCCTTTCAGGCAACTCATTCATCGAAAAATACAAAATATTTTTGAGACACCCCCTCTTTTGCCCTTGTAAGTGTCCGATGGGGAGTGAGGGGAGTATGCAAGCCTTCACCTGCCCCGTCTCTTTTTTCTTTCAAAAAATTTTTTCGGAGAGGGGGTTGTGATTTGCGGATAATTTGTCCGTTGTTGGGTGAAGGGGAGCAAAAAAATTTGACCTTTTGCCTTTACATCCAAAAATTTTTGGGGCAATAAGGAAGTGTGAGGGTAATTGAAAAGCCTCACCATTGTTCTTTGACAATTTCATATCCGGCAACTGGATAACTTTAGCGGACGGTCCCCGAAAGGGACAGCGGCGGGCGGATGCGCCAAGACCTTCCTGTGCAGACTTCTGCATAAAAAGACGGCCTTTAAGGAAGCGAGCGTACAAACCATTCGAACCGCACCGGCTTTGGCAAGCCGCGCCATGACCCCGTCCGCCTACAATGATACCCCTGCCCAGCCACAGACTCAAGCAATGGGGGCAGCTCGGAGAGATCCTCGGAGGGGTGAGATTCCCGGAGTGTGACGCCAGTCGCAGTCCAGTTGTACGCCCATGGCCTCGGGAAGTAGTGTCGAATGGAGGCCGTAAGAAGTAAGTATCAAAAAACAAACCAAGGGACCACTCTGTGTTTCGGGGTGGTCCCTATGTAAAATAAACACATTCTACTTTATAGAAGGGATGATAATGAAAAAACAAATTTACCACAGCATAGATGACCTTCCGGACTTCTGCACGGTGACGGATTTCTCCGGGCTCTTCGGCGTCTCACGGGCCACGGCCTACCGCATGGCGGCCCAGGGCAACATCCCGTGTATCCACATCGGCAGGCGCGTGGTGATGTCCAGAGAACACATCCGGCGCTGGGCGGATCAGGCGGCGGGGATGGGGGCGTGATGATGGCGAGAAACGAAAAGGGAACCGGCAGTCTCTATCAGGCCAAGGACAAGACATGGGTCTATCAATACAACGAGGACGGCAAACGCAGAACCAGACGCTTCAAGAAAAAGGCCGAAGCCCGTCTGTTCATCGAGTCCTTAAACAAAGCGTCACTGTTGGATGCCGCGAAGACGCTCGGCACCGCCGCCTCAAAAGTCGGTGTCATTACCGTGGGCGACTGGTTCGACCGCTGGCTTGAGACATACGCCAAGCCCTCCGTCAAGCTCTCCACCTACTGCAGCTACGAGCTTTACATTCGCGCACACATCAAGCCCATGATTGGCGAGAAGTACATGAACACCATCACCGCAGACGAGCTGCAAGAGTTCTTCAATGACCGCAGCGCTAACGGAAACCTCCAGCGGCAGGGCGGCCTGTCCCCCAAGACGCTGACCAACATCCGCAACATGATGCACATCGCCTTCGATCAAGCATTAAAAAATGGTATGATCACCGTCAACTTCGTTGAGAGCGTCCGGCTGCCCAAGGCAGAGAAGAAAGAGATGCGCGTCCTGGACCGGGAGGAGCAAAGCCGTCTCGTCGCCGCGGCCCGTCTCGCTCCGGAGCCTGCCGCCTTCGGGATCGTCTTCGACCTGTTCACGGGCCTGCGCATCGGTGAGCTGTGCGGGCTTCGGTGGAAGAACGTCAATATGGACGACCACTCAATAAGGGTCTGCGAAACACGCAACCGCCTCCCCAACTTCGACGACACCATCGAGGCGGCCACCAGCGTCAAAACAGTGGAGAGTACGAAAACCTCCAGCTCCCGCCGGACAGTCTACATGACCGACAGCCTCTATAAAGACTTCCAGCAGTATATGAACATCCAACTCTCCATAAAGAAACAGTACCCGTCCTACAACCCGGACGGGTACGTGTTCTGTCAGGAGAACGGCGACCCCTACGAGCCGCGGACATACGAGGACTTGTTCAAGCGGTGCGTGCGGCAGGCGGGCATCCGTGACGCCAACTTCCACGCCCTCCGTCATACCTTCGCCACAAGAAGTTTGGAGCAGGGCATGGACGTGGTAACTCTCTCCAAGCTCCTCGGCCACGCCAACCCCTCAGTGACCATGGACAAGTACGGCCACGCTATGGACGACCACAAGCGCCAGAGCGTCCAGCGTCTCGACGACCTCTACGCCGCCCCGCCCCAGCCGCCGGACCCGCAACCGTCCCCAAGGATGACCATGGAGTGGTGAGGCAACTGCATCACCACTCCAAACAAAAATCCGAAAAACTGCATCAGATAAGCATCAAAAGCCGTTTTGGAACATCATGTCAAATAAATCGCTCCAAAAAGTTATAAAAAGCACCGGATTTCTCACGAAATCCGGTGCTTTATGGTTGCGGGGGAAGGACTTGAACCTACGACCTCCGGGTTATGAGGCAGGGGAAAGGCGTTTCTCCAGCACATTCCCGTCTCACAAGTTGCGGTATTCTCACTTTGCGGAGACTTCGGATAACTTATGAGATGAAATTCTCACAAATCTCAGTGCTATTGCATCAGATAAGCATCAGGCGGTTGAAAATTTTTTGAAATTTTCTTCGGGTTTTGAAATGACACATTACAATGAGGAGGTGTGAAATGAAAACCACTATTGAAAAAAGCACATCAGGGGATGCGCGGCTCACTGCTGAAATGCTCAGGCAGGCTGGCCTTGCCTGGGCGGGCGAGCTGGAGGTCCATGTCTCCGGGAGCGCAATCACCGTCACAAAAAAGCAGATGTCCGCCAACGACCTGCGAGAGGCTATGGGTAGCCTCACTGCTCTTGCCACTGAGTTCAAAGAGAGGGCCAACGAAATCTGCGCTGGCTGCGACGGGGAGGACTGTCCGTACCTGGAGGACGAGTCGGAGGAGGTGGAGGAGGATGGAGTGTGAAAGAGGTAGACTGAGGGTGCCGTGCTGGCCTCATGAAAACTGTGGGGGCAGTGCGAGGATGACTCGGCAGCGAGAGGACACTGCGCTCACCATCTGCATTCCCCGATGTCGAGGTCACCGACGCCAGCGCACTCCCTCTGCGGTGACGGTTGACAAGGGCGGAGAGGGTGAGTAGCCCTATCCCGTCACGCCATCCAGCAGATGCACGGTTGCTCGGAAGAAGGTTGCGCGGAGACGCGGGATACAGTCCAGTGGCATGTCACCCCTCTGCCGTGCCGATGACAGAGACGTCCCGTGTTCCTCACAAGGCTGCGAGGTTACCGTCAGTCAACACCATGCCGGAAGTACACCAGCGCGCTGAGGGTACTGGGATGGACATGACGAAAGTTGTGAGGACGGCGCATCACTGACTCAGGGATGAGAGGACTCGGTGCTCATCCCTCTGCGCTACTTTTCTGGGTCAATGTTGCTGACGACTCCACTACACCGTGACGGTGAGCAAGGGCGGAGAGGATAACTGGCTCCTCTGCGCTGACCCGGTTCATTCTGCCCTCTGCAATGTCAGCGGGTCGAGT
>CANQXS010000036.1 GCA_947627875.1 uncultured Clostridia bacterium | reverse complement strand
GGCGAGACGGCGAAATGAAGAAAGTGCTGAAATTCCTTAATTCTCGGTTTTTTCTCGGTGCATTGTGCATCTTTTTGGAGCTGGGGCAGCTTCTGGCGGTATATATTCTGCTTTTTGAGTTCTTTTTGCCCGTCACGATACTTGCGTGGATCTTTCATTTTGCCGTGCTGCTTTATCTCATCAATCGGGACGAAATCCCGGAATTCAAAATGCCATGGCTGATGATTCTGTTCCTTCTGCCGGTAATCGGTGCGTTTGTTTTTATGCTCTTGACGAGCAACAGTACGAGTGGAAAGCTCTACGCTCATTCCGAAAAAGTACAGGAAGAAGTAAAGACATATCTCTGTCAGACTGCGCAGTTGAGTGATCTGCGTACTCAGGATATGGACGCTTGGTTGCAGGCAAATTATTTGTATAAGGCCGCGGGAATGCCTTGCTGCGGGAATACGCAGACCACCTATTATTCTATTGGAGAGGACTTCCATACCGCACTTTTAGAGGAACTGAAAAAAGCAAAGCGTTTTATCCTTATGGAATACTTTATTGTTGGGGAGGGTGCTATGTGGAACCCAATCCACGAGATTCTGAAAGAAAAAGCGGCACAGGGTGTGGAAGTCTATTTTATGTATGACGACTTTGGCTGTATCGCAACCCTTCCGTGGCACTACCATAAGCTGCTGAACAGTGAAGGCATCCATTGCACGATCTCAAATGAGTTCACCCCCGTTCTGTCCCATATACATAACAACCGCGACCACCGGAAAATTACCGTAATTGACGGAAAGGTGGGCTTTACCGGCGGGCTGAATTTGGCGGATGAATATATCAACGCCATAGAAAAGCATGGGCATTGGAAGGACACCGCCGTAAAGCTAACCGGAGAAGCTGTCCGCAATCTCACCGCACTTTTTCTGATAAGCTGGAATACGCAGAGCAAAACGCAGTTGGACTGCGCCAAATTTGTAAGCGTTTCCGAACCGGTCAAGGGCGGCGGCACAGTCATTCCCTTCGGTTCCGGTCCCGCGCCCATCTATCGGGAGACAATCGCTAAAAATGTATATTTGAACATGATAAACGCCTCGAAAGAGACCCTCTACATCACAACGCCTTACCTTATTTGTGATCACGAGATGCTTGATGCTCTCTGCCTCGCCGCAAAAAAGGGCGTAGACGTCCGCATCATCACGCCGCATATTCCCGACAAGCAGACGGTATTTTGGATGACACGCTCAAATTACGGGATGCTGCTGTCTGCCGGTGTGCGTGTCTACGAATATACGCCGGGATTCATTCATGCCAAGAATTTTGTGTGTGATGATAAGTTCGCCGTTTGCGGCACGATCAACCTTGATTACCGCTCCCTTGTCCATCATTTTGAATGCGGTGCGTGGATGTACAAAGCGGAATGTATCTCCGCTATGAAAGAGGACTTTTTGAACACCATGACCGTGAGCAAGGAAATTGAGAAAGGGCGCGCTGTTATGCGAAGCTGGCAGAAGCTGATTGCGGAAATACTGAAAGTGTTCTCGCCGCTGTTCTAAAAAACCGAAAAAACCTGATTTTAATATTTCTCAAACAAAACTCAAAAATTTCGCAAACAATCAGGATGTACAATACGGTCAACAAGTGAGCAATCACAAAAATTTAGAAAAGGAGCAAACGACAATGGCAAACTTTTTGAAAAACGCATTTCACGACATGAAGGAGAGCGCAAAGCGCCAGCACGAAATCGACAAGGCAAATTTCCAGGCGACAAAGATGGAATCCTCCATCGCGGTCGGCAAAGCGAAACGCAAGGCCGAGCAGGAGCAGCAGCTTGAAGCGGCATTGGCGCGCAAAAAGGCGGCGCAGGAACAGTACGACGCCGCAAAAGGCAAAAAGTAATTCCGAAAGAAAGGGCGGTGTTTATCGCCCTTTCAGCGTAAGCAAAGAAGGAGGCAGGCAAATGAACGCAATCGAAATTCGGGGGCTGTCAAAGAGCTTCCGCGGTCTGTATGCCGTGGACAACCTGAACATGACCGTCCCCGTGGGAGCTATTTACGGCTTCATCGGAGAAAACGGCAGCGGCAAATCCACCACGGAGAAGCTGATCTGCGGCCATCTGGTGCCGGACAAGGGCAGTATCAAGCTGTTCGACAGGCCGTACACGGACGCGGGGGTGCGTGTCCGTGTGGGTGCGCTGATCGAGAATACCGGCTGTTTCCCAAATTCCAGCGTGTGGGATAACCTGATGATGCAGGCCATCAACTTGGGGCTTTCCGACCGCGCCGGGGAGATCGACCGGGTGTTGAACATCGTCCGCATGGAGGATTCCGCACGGATCAAATTCAAGAGCTGCTCCCTCGGCATGAAACAGCGCATCGGTATCGCCATGGCGCTTTTGGGCGACTCGGCGCTTCTCATACTGGACGAACCCATCAACGGTTTGGACGCCGAGGGCATGAAGATGATGCGGGAGATCCTCGTGGACATCACCCAGCAGTACGGCTGCACTGTCCTCATTTCCTCTCACATCTTAGGCGAGCTTGAGAAGATCGCCACCCACTACGGTATCATCCGTCAGGGCAAAATGATCCAAGAGCTTTCTGCAAAGGATTTGGAGGGACGCGCAAAGGTGTTTACCTCGGTGAAAACGCAGCATATGCAGGGAGCTTTCGGATTTCTGCGGCAGAAGTTCTCCGATGTTCGGGCAGAGGACGGCTATATCCGTATTTACGATGTAGATGATACGGAGGGCATTGTGGGGCTTTTGATGCAAAACGGCTTCCCGGTCAGAGAAATCAAAAAGAACAAGATCGGTCTTGAAGAATACTACATCGAACTGATGAGTAAAAAGGAGGCGTGAGAAGATGGCACAGACACACGAACTAAGATTTGAAAATCCCGGCTTTGCCAAGCGAATCAAGGGAATGCTGGGCGTGGATTTCTACCGGCTGTTCCATACGCCGATGTTCTACATATTCCTCCTGATCTCCGCACTCATATCGGGCATGATCGTGAGTATGACGGGGATGACGGGACCGGACGGCGCTGTCACCCAGCCCTTATACACAAATGTTTGGAACATTGTGGCAGCGGACTCCCCGCTCTACATTGTCCATAACATCGGCGAATATGCCAACATGAATATGGTGTTTATCTTTGGCGGCATCATGGTATCCATCTTCATCGGCCACGACTATCGCAGCGGTTATGTGAAGCAGCTTTTCACCACCCACGCCAAAAAGCGGGACTACATGATCTCAAAATCTCTGGTCAGCGCGTTCTCTATGGCGTGTATGTGCGTGACCTATCTCATCGGCGGCGTGGTCGGCGGAATGGTCGCAGGGCTGTCCTTTGAGGTCAACGTCGGATCGCTACTCATCGCCATTCTTGGTAAGATGGTCATGAGCCTTGGCTGGGCAAGCCTCTATACCTTCCTCAATGTGATCTTCCGGCGCTACTTTGGAATTTCAGTGGCGGCTTCGTTCTTCATCGGCACAGGTATTCCTATCATCGGCGCGGCGGCCATCATCGGCAACAATTCGCTGCTCAACGTGTTCCTGTACGGTTCCTCGGTGTACGCCTGCCTTTCCAGTAATATTGTAACCATGCTTGTGTGCGTCGTTGTTTCCGTGGCATGGACAGTCATTTATAATCTGCTCGGCTCCCTTGTGCTGTCGAGATGCGATGTGTATTAAGGAGGTGGCAGACATGAATGCAATCGAAATCAGAGGACTTACAAAAAACTTTGGCAGTAAGCAAGCCCTGAAGGGCCTCAATATGACTGTCCCCGCCGGGGCCATTTACGGCTTCATTGGAGAAAACGGCTCCGGCAAATCCACCACCGAAAAACTGATATGCGGCCTGATGCCGTCAAACGGCGGTACAATCAAGCTGTACGGCAAGGACTACACCGACCCCGATGTGCGGGCGAGGATCGGCGTGCTGATCGAGGCTCCCGGCTGTTTTCCGAACATGAGCGTGTGGGGAAACATGATGCTCCAAGCGGCAAACCTTGGTCTTAAAAAGCCGGAAGAAGAAATCGGCAAGGTTTTGAAGCTGGTTCGCATGGAGGGCGCTGCCTCCAACAAGTTCAAGAATTGCTCCCTCGGTATGAAGCAGCGCATCGGCATCGCTATGGCTCTGCTGGGCGACCCGGCTCTGCTGGTGCTGGACGAACCGATAAACGGCCTCGACGCCGACGGGATGCGGATCATGCGGGAAGTGCTTACGGATATTACGAAGGATAAAAACCGCACCGTGCTGATCTCCTCTCACATCTTAGGGGAACTCGAAAAGATCGCCACCCATTATGGCATTGTCCGGGGCGGCAGAATGATCAAGGAAATGACCGCCGAAGAATTGGACGCGGGCTGCCGCACCTATATCTACCTGCAAGCGGCAGAGAGGAACCGGGCGAAGGCGCTGCTGTCCTGTAAATACGCCCGCGTGGAGGAAGATGAAAGCGACTATATCCGTGTGTACGACGAGGCACGGGCGGAGGAAATCGTTTCCTATCTCTATGAAAGCGGCATTACGGTCAGCGAGATCGGCACGTCAAAAATCGGTCTGGAAGAATACTACATGGATTTGATGCACGAGAAGGAGGTGCGGTGACATGGAAATGAGATTTGAAAAAAGCAGCTTCGGAAAGCGGCTTTCGAGTATGCTGAAGGTGGATTTCTGCAGAATGTTCACCACACGGTTTCTCTATATCATGGTGGGTATTTGCCTTGTTATGCCGATTCTGATTCTTGTGATGACAACGATGATGGACGGCAGTGTAACAGTCGATCCGCAGACCGGCGTGGAAACGGTCATGGAGGGCTTCGATAACACATGGCAGGCCATCGGGACAGTCAGCAGCGAAACGAATCCCATGGCCATGGGACTGACGACGATGTGCAACATCAATATGCTGTACTTCTTTATCGCGGTGCTTGTGGGTGTGTTCGTAGCGGACGATTTTCGGAGCGGCTATGCGAAAAACATCTTCACTGTCCGGGCAAAAAAGACCGACTATGTGATCTCCAAAACCGTCACCTGCTTTGTAGGGTGCGCGCTGATGTTCCTTGGATTCTTTGTGGGAACCGTCCTGGGCGGCGCGATTGCGGGGCTTCCCTTTGACACGGGCTCTGCCGGAATCGCAGGCGTCGTGATGTGTATGCTCTCCAAGCTCGGCATGGTCGCCGTTTTTGTGGGAATGGACTTTGCAGCGAGCGCCGCAGCCAAAGGTAGAACGTGGATGTCCATTGTCATCTCTATGGTGGCGGCTATGCTGCTCTACATGATGGTGCCGATGATCACGCCGCTGGATTCCGGCATTGTAAATGTGATTGGTTGCTTTGTCGCCGGAGGCATTGTTTGTGTCGGCCTCGGTGCTGTGAGCAATGCGATTTTGAAGAAAACGAGTTTGGTGTAACCATAAAAAGAGCCTGTTGCAAAGCATTCATCATGCAGTAGGCTCTTTCCATTTTAATATTTTTCAAACAAAACTTGAAAGTTTCAGAAACAGTTGAATAGTAGAATGAAGTCAATGATTGAGAAATCACACAATATGAAAGCAAGAAGGAGGAATCGACAACATGAAACGACTTTCTTTTAATGATAACTGGCTGTTTTGCAAGCAGGGCGGCGCTCAAAAAAGTGTGACGCTTCCTCATGACGCCATGATGGAGGAAATGAGAAGTCCCGACGCGGCTGGCGGCAGCGCCTGCGCGTTCTTCCCCGGAGGAATTTATGAGTATGAAAAGACTTTTACCGTTCCCGAAGAATGGAAGGATAAAACGGTGCTGCTCCAGTTCGAGGGCGTGTATAAAAACAGTACCGTCTACATCAACGGCAAGAAAGCCGGAGGCGCGGCTTACGGGTACATCCCGTTTTTTGTAGAGACAAACGGCTTGCTGAACTACGGCGAAAACAACACCATTCGAGTGGAGGCCGACAGCAAAGACCAGCCCAACAGCCGATGGTACACAGGAGGGGGTATCTATCGTCCCGTATGGCTGTGGATCGGTGAGCGGGCGCATATCGCCCCGAAAGGTGTTAAAATCACTACGCTCTCCTATCAACCGGCCAAGCTGTGGATCGAGGTTGAACATACTGGCGGCGAAGTATCCGTGGAAGTACTGGATGGAGAAAAGGTGGTTGCCGTCGCGCAGGGCAGCAAAATCGATCTGCTGCTCCCTGACGCAAAGCTGTGGAGTGATGAAACGCCGAACCTTTATACCTGCCGTGTGACCCTTTCCCAAAACGGTACAGTAGTCGATACCGCCGAAGAAACCTTTGGCATCCGCATGGTGGAGTGGAATCCGGGCGGCCTGTTCATCAACGGCAAAAACACCCTCCTGCGCGGCGGCTGTATTCATCATGACAACGGATTGTTGGGTGCCGCCACCTATGCCGAGAGCGAGGAACGCCGTGTGCGTATCATGAAAAAAGCGGGATTCAACGCTATCCGTTCGTCCCACAATCCGGCGTCTGATTCGCTCCTTTCCGCCTGTGACCGCTACGGTCTGTATGTCATGGATGAATCGTGGGATATGTGGTACAACCACAAAAGCGCCTACGATTACGCTTCTGACTTTACCGAGAATTATAAATCCGATTTGCGGGCAATGGTGGAACAGGATTTCAACCACCCATCCGTCATTATGTATTCCATCGGCAATGAGGTTTCAGAACCGGCAAAGGAAAAAGGCGTTGCGCTGGCTAAGGAAATAGTAGACTATCTGCACCTGTTGGATCGCAACCGCGCCGTGACCGGCGGCATGAATCTGATGATCATAAGCCGCAGCGCAAAGGGCAACGGCGTTTATGACGAAGAAAGCGGTGGACGCAAGGATTCCGGCAAGGACAAAACAAGCGGAATGAACAGTACGCTGTTTAATCTGATGACCTCTATGGTCGGTACTGGCATGAACAAGGGGGCAAACGGCACGAAAGCCGATCAGGTGACATCGCCTGTTTTGGACGCGCTGGATGTTGCGGGCTATAACTACGCATCAGGTCGTTATCCGCTGGAACGCAAGGCACACCCAAACCGTGTCATTCTCGGCAGCGAAACATTCCCGCAGGACATCGTAAAAAACTGGGCGATGGTAAAGCAGTACCCCTATCTGGTCGGTGATTTTATGTGGACGGCGTGGGACTACCTCGGAGAAGCAGGAATTGGCACATGGGCGTACACGAATGACGGACGGAGCTTCGATAAGCCATACCCGTGGCTGCTTGCCGATGTGGGCGTTTTCGATATTCTCGGCAATCCAAACGGTGAGCTTTATTTGGCGCAGGCGGCGTGGGGGCTTCTCGAACATCCGATGATCGCAGTACAGCCGGCCAATCATCCGGGGATAAAACCGGCGAAATCCGTATGGCGCGGTACGAATGCGATTCCGACATGGGGATGGTCTGGATGTGAGGGCAACAAAACGGTGGTTGAAGTCTATACCGATGCTTATACCGTAGAGCTGTATCTGAATGGGCGCAAGCTCGGACGGAAAAAAGTTAAAAATTGCAAGGCTTCTTTCAAAGTGATATATGAGCCGGGAACACTGACAGCGGTTGCCTATGATCTCAAAGGTAATCAGCGAGGACAAAGCCAACTCGTCAGCGCACAGGGTAAAACCTCGATCTGCGTTGCGCCTGAAAAGATGCAGGCGGCACCAAACAGCGTCGTTTATGTTGATGTCATGCTGTCAGGCGAAAACGGAGAAAGAGAGGCAAACGCCGACGAAACGCTGCGTGTTTCTGTCGAAGGCGGTGAACTGCTTGGCTTCGGCAGCGCGAATCCCCGCACAGAGGAACGCTATCAGTCAGGAGAATTTACGACCTACTATGGTATGGCGCAGGCCATTATTCGAGCCGGTGAAAGCGGACATATACA
>CANQXS010000035.1 GCA_947627875.1 uncultured Clostridia bacterium | reverse complement strand
GGAGACGTCACAAGATTCCCTCACAAAAAAGCTCTTGTAGCTTTTGCAGGCGTAGATGCTCCGCCGTTTCAGTCAGGTTCTTTTGAGTCAACTGACCGAAGCATCTCTAAGCGCGGCTCTCCGTCTCTTCGTAAAACTCTGTTTCAAGTAATGCAGGTGCTTCTCAAAACCTCACCGTCTGACGATGCTGTATATGACTTCTTAGACCGCAAGAGAGCCGAGGGAAAGAAGTATTATGTCTACATGGTCGCCGGGTGCAATAAGTTCCTTCGCATATATTACGCGAGAGTCAAAGAATGCCTGACTGAAACAAACGGTTAAACCGTAACTATGATTGCATACATATCTCGGTGATGTTTTAGGCATCGCCTGCTTTGCTATGCTTTTTTCTTCTTCATATATTTTTTCATTTTCCTATTGACTTTTATTTGCAGGTTTCGAATGATTTGTGGTTACTTCATTCTACCAGAAGTGCGGGGACATGTCTATTTTTTTGTCCCGATTTTCTTTTTGCGAAAGATAGTGTACCTTATCCAGATTAACGGTCTCTGATATGTAAAGCTACAATTATGTCCCAAATGTGTAAAAACTCAAGTGCTTTTTTGACGTGCATCTTGACAATAGTTGCGACTTTTCTTCTTTTATAGTATGAATAATATTCTTTCCAGCTATAACTCTTTTTCACCTCATTAAAAATCAGTTGTTTTAAATTTTCATTTTCAGAATAAGCGGCTGCTTTTTGATTGATTTCTGAGGTGATCAATGCATCTGTCAGAATTATATATACATCTTCTTTTCTAACATTGCAGAATGTTTTCTCTGAAAGCACTCCTTTTTCAATGTATTCACCAAGAATATTTGAAAAATTTAAATATAATACTTGATATATTCCATATGTTAAATCTTTCGGCTTAATTAGCGGTTGGTATCCAAATATTCGTTTGTTGCATACTAAAGCGTTTTCCTTTTTATTTACCAATTCATAAACTTTTTTGCAGACCCAAAGTTTTTGGTCACAGCCCGCCGTATCGTTTTCAATGTTCTCACACTCAAAATCCCATAAGCCAAAAGATCCGTTCCAGGTAGTCCAAGTACATGCCACCTCCGCAAACCGGTCAAAATTGTTACATTCAATCAGTTCCTGAGAAATTGATTTTCGGTTTTGATTCAGGAAAAACAACTGCGTATGTTTATCCTTATGCTCTTTTATTAAATCGCATAAATACTCCAACTCGCCCTCCAAAACATAAAACGTATCATTTATCAACTTCCTATACAACCCCGTTGCCCTACTAAGAACAAGCGGAAAATTGTAATCTAAAATATTGGTATCGTTGCGAAAATACTTTACCTGCGCATATTTTGCTGTATATTTTCCGACAACGACCTGTGTATTATCTGTAGAGGCATTGTCTGAAACGACCACTTCTACTTCTCCATCCAAAAACTCTCTTTGCAAAACTATTGAATCAAGACATTTTTCCAGATATTCGCACCTATTATACGTCGGTATGCAAATGCTCAATAAAGGCTTATTCATCGTGCTCACCTTCTAAAAGAAAATAATATAAATTTTTCTATATGGATAATGCTAATATTTTCTCCACGATCTGATCCATACTGTAATACCTATACTCCCCCAGTCTGCCGATGAACGTCACCTTATCATTCGGTATCGCCGCATATTTGTTATACAGTTCTTTATTCTCATTCGTCGGGATAGGATAGGACGGATCGCCGTCGGAGCCGGGGATTTCTTTCGCTATTACAGTGTTCGCGGTCTTACCGCAATAAAAATGCTTGAATTCCGTGATCCTCGTATAGTCGTAGTTGTTCGGATAATTGACGACCGACACAGGCTGATACTGCTCGATGGGATACGTCTCAAACCTGAATGTCACGCTTCGATACGGCAGTTTTCCGTAACGGTAGTCGTAATATTCGTCGATGGGACCGCTGTAATAAATATGGTCACATTCGACGCTGTTTTTGATGTCCTTGTAATCAGCGTTGAGAAGGATATGTATATTCGGATGATCCAGCATATTTTGAATCATCTTTGTATAGCCTTCTTTCGGCATCGACTGATAACGGTGGGTGAAGTAGCGGTCGTCGCGGTTCTTTCTGATCGGGATTCGTGCAACAATCTCCGGAGGCAGCAGCTTGCACGGAAGTCCCCACTGCTTTTCGGTGTATTTTTCAAAGAAGGCGTGGTAAAATTCCGGCCCGATTTGGCTTTCGATCACGTCCTTCACGCAGTTGATCTCCGGCGGATTCGTCCGATGAGCTGCGAAATACTTGTCCACCGTTTCGGCGGTATAGCTTGTCCCGAGAAACTGATTTACCGTATCGAGGTTGATCGGCATCGGGTAGTAATGACCATTCACGTTAGTCAGCACCTTATGCTGATAATCCTCCCACTCTGTGAAGCGCGACAGGAATCGCCACACCTTTTCAGACTCGGTGCGAAAGATGTGGGGACCATGCTTATGAATCAGGATGCCGTTTTCGTCGCGGTAATCGTAGCAGTAGCCGCCTATGTAGTTGCGTTTTTCGACGATTAAAACCTGCTTGTCCTGTTCCTCCGCCAATCGGCTGGCTATTACGGAGCCGGCGATGCCGGAACCGACTATAACGATATCTGTTTTCATTAGGCATTCTCCTTTGTTATTTTCTTGAAGAAATACTTTATCTTTTTTCCCGTACTTAATATGGCATACACAAATTCAGAAAAACTAAAAATTCTCAATATTTTGACAACGATACATTTTCCAGATACTTTATATAGCTCATTAGAAATGCTTTTTACTTTTGAATCGAATCTCGACAAGTCACTCAAAAATTGTCTCCGATATTCTTTTGGAAAATCCAAGCCCATATGATATTGTCGCCTCAAATATTTTTTTATAGAACACTTAATAAAGCTTGCTCGTTCGGGCGAAAGCTCTTGCTTTAAATCGACATACCAATCTATCAGTCTCATAATCACTCGTTCGTGATCTGCATAGTGTTTTACTTCTCCCTCGACTGAAACGCTTTGGTTGGGGCGCTGCTTACGATATACATATAAATTTATATTTTCATAGAGAATATCATTTACAAGCATAGCAACAAGCGTGTCAAACTCAACATCAACATAATAACAATGTTCGTCAATACGAATCGGCTGATTTCGTAACAATTCTGTTTTTACAGCAAGAGTGAGCATATAGAACGTGTAACTACTCCAAATATCGCAAAAAGAATGTGTTATATTGTACTGTAAAGTGCTTGTCTTAACCGTCTCATATCTTTCTTCATTCATAAAATACCACGAGTAATCTGTTGCTACCATATCTGCATCAGTTGTGACAAGTACACGCAAATATTGCTCTAAAGCCTCTGTCTCCAACCAATCGTCCCCGTCGACTATTTTTAAGTATTTTCCATATGCTTGTTCAATGCCTACGTTGATAGTAGACCCATGCCCGCCGTTTTCCTTATCCCATACGCGTACAATTCCGAGATTATCGGCTTCAAGCTGCCGAGCCAATGCCAAGGTCCCGTCTTGAGAACCATCGTTGACGATCAGTATGTCTAAAAGATTCCTTAGTTTCATGTCAGATACTAGCAAGGATTCCACCGTCTGACAAAGCGTTTCTTCCACATTATAAGAAGGAATTACGATAGTGAGTAATTTGTCCATATCTGTTCTCCTGTTGTTTGTCGTTTACTAACACTTTCATCGGCCATTTCTGTGAATCAGGTCTGAACTTGCCCAATACTTTCTGCATATCGGCATATTGTCCTTAGTTTATATTGTCTAACAGGCTGTCCCTGGGGATGACTGCGTAATCGTTTAATTCCCACATCGGACAAAACACTGTGCATTCTTGCACCATTTTTCTGGGGAGTAATGGTAGCAAACTGCTTATTATATATAAGCGCATACATCGTTGCACAAAGCGGATTAAATATAATATAATCAAAATAATACATCCATTAAAAATCTCCCGATAAAAGCAACGGATATGATATCCATACCCAAACATTTGCCCGTATACTATGATAAATACAACCGCTTTCTTTTTGCTTTGCATATTCGATTGTCCATAGTTAATATTTTGAACCGTGTAAACCGTATGTACGGTTCTTTTAACATTTCGTCTGCTCTTAAGCACCATGTTATGCAGGATTGAGAATAATAAATCCTTCTTCGTTAGCGATTAGGTTGAATCTGTGAAGCGGGAACAATGCGACAGCTATTCAGCCTGTGCAGGATTTAAAACGAATTTAGCTAATATTCATTTTTGTATTCTTTTGTCAATATCTTGGAGGCGTATGAGGTCTTGCTTCTAATAGCATCATCGTTTAAAAATGCCTGTGACAGATTATCAGATTTAAAACCTATTAAGAAGAAATAATACAATGGAATAAGCATTACAGCACCAGTTGTCCAAAAAATCAGCATGATTCCATATAATATAAACCATTGCTTGTTGAAGTCCCTTCTACATATGAACATAATACGAATCATAAAAAGTAATAATGTCAACCACCCATACCTAGACGTAAGTTCTGAATAGCCAACTGAATTATGTAAACCATCACCACCGGCCAAACGTATCATAAGATTCACCCTTACATCAGTATTAGATCCCTTCCCAAACGGACCTGCCTCTTGAATAATTGGCATAACCGCTGCAGCTTCTGATGAACGTATCAAAAATGATTGATTATTTGCCTGAAATTTATCAGCAACTGCATGAGTGGACAGAAGAGCAGCACCCCCAATTAATATGACAATGGGCACCAGAAAAATCATTGATAATTTTTTTATTCGATTCTTTTGCAATGAACGGATAACGCAAATATACTTCCAGAACAGCAGACCACTCATAATAATATAGCCTGTTGTAGATATTGTTGTAAAAATAGTCACAACATATATAACGACATGAACAAGAGAGTTTTTTTCATTCTTTTCCTTGGAAAAGAATAGTGAAAAGAATAACGCAATATTTATGTATATTTGAAAGATACCGGGTTCCCAAAACGGACCAGAATTTCTATTTGGATACATAACATTCTGACCCATCCATAATTTATATAATGTCCCATACACAGGTGTTGAAGATGTAAAGTTAAAGAGTATATTCAAGGCAAAACAAGCACAAGAATAAATACAGATAAATAACATTACCTTTTCAAATAGAGCTATAAATCTATCTACTTCTTTTATAATTTTATTGAATAAAAATACAATTACAATTATCAGGACTATATTTGCATATGAAGTAAAATCTGCTTCCAAATGACTATGATAAACATACAGAAACATAACATAGAGAAAAATAAATAAAACTGTGTAAATTTCCTTGAAAGTTATTCTTATATGTTTATGTATCACATCTATAAGAAGAACAGGAAATATAGAGAGTGGTAATATTATGTTTATCGGATTAATATATGACAAATATCCTCCACCGTATAACAAAAGTGACCATAGCACTGCTCCGTAGAAAATATCTGAAGTTAGTCTCAGCTTTTGCTTCCTTATCATAGAAACCTCTCTTTCAGCATTTTACCAATTTCATCATTGCACTGCATTACTTAGTCCATTGCATAACACCATCGCTATTCTCTCACACGCGTGACCGTCTCCATACGGATTGTTCGCTTTTGCCATTGCGTCATACGCCTCTCTGTCGGTCAGCAGACGCTTAAATTCCGTGTAGATCGTCTCCTCATTCGTGCCGACAAGTTTCAGCGTTCCCGCCTTGATTCCCTCCGGGCGCTCGGTCGTGTCGCGCATAACAAGGACAGGTTTTCCGAGGCTCGGCGCTTCCTCCTGAATCCCGCCGGAGTCAGTCAGAATCAGATAGCTGCGTGCCATAAAGTTATGAAAATCAAGCACGTCCAGCGGCTCGATAATGTGGATGCGCTCGTCATCGCCGAGAATCGCATCCGCGGTCTCACGCACGACCGGGTTCATGTGGATCGGATAGATTGCCTTGACGTCAGGTTGTTCGTCCATCACACGGCGAATCGCGCGAAACATATGCTTCATCGGTTCGCCAAGGTTCTCACGGCGGTGTGCGGTAATGAGGATTAGCCGACTGCCCTCCGCCCAGTCAAGCTCGGGATGATGATAATCCTCGCGCACCGTCGTTTTCAGCGCATCAATCGCAGTGTTACCGGTCACGAAAATACTGCTCTCCGGCTTTCCCTCACGGACAAGATTCTGCTTTGAGAGTTCGGTTGGCGCAAAGTTATACTGGCTGATAATGCTGACCGCCTGCCGGTTAAATTCCTCGGGATATGGGCTGTAAAGATTGTATGTACGCAGACCCGCCTCGACGTGACCGACCGGGATTTGCAGATAGAAGCACGCGAGCGCGGTCACGAAGGTAGTCGTGGTATCGCCGTGGACAAGTACAACATCCGGTCTGACTTCCCCGAGAATATCCTTGATGCGGTTCAGAATATTCGTCGTGATGTCGAACAGCGTCTGCTTGTCCTTCATGATCGAGAGGTCGTAGTCCGGCACAACGCTGAACGCTTCAAGGACTTGGTCGAGCATCTGGCGGTGCTGCCCTGTCACACAGACAATGGTATTTATTTCACTGTGCCGCTTCAGTTCATTCACAAGCGGACACATTTTTATCGCTTCGGGGCGTGTGCCGAAGACGAGCATGATGGTTTTCATAAATTTTGTCCTTATTTATATTTATAGGTTGATTCCAAGTCATCATATAAATTCAGCAGCCGTTTTTCCATTTCATTCCAAGAAAACTGCTCTTGATATAACTTGTATCCGCATTCACCCATTTCTGCCCACTGCTCTTTTTTGGCGATCAAATTATCCAATGCGCGAGAAAAACCTTCCTTGAACGTTTCCGCGCTGCCGTCAATCACTTCGCCAAGCTGATACTTTTCAACATAGGAGTCCATGCCTGTATCTCGCATCATAATCAGCGGCTTTTTTAACATTAGGGCTTCGTAAAATTTGTTCGGGGCTGCGTATTTATGATTTGGGATGCTCGGATCATATATAGCTGTCATTATGTCACATAATTCTTCTATTTCTATTGCTTCTTTATACTGCACCTTACCATAATATTTTATATTGTCACAGTTTTTGGATATTTTTTGAAAATAATCGCTTAAAATACCCATTCCGCCGATATAAAGCTCGACATCCGGCCTCGACATAACGACTTCTGCAATTTCTTTCAGCATGCGGTCTGTTGACAGCATACCTGCGTATGCAATTTTTATCTTATTTGATTGTTTGATATCAAAATACTTTGAATCACTGTAACTACCTATTATTGATTGTGGCGGCGAATTATGTATTATAGCCAGTTTCTCAGGGCTTTCCGGAAGAATTTGTTTTTTACGAGACTCACTGCATATAATGACAGCGTTACTTTTCCTAATTATTTTATTTTCTAACTTTCTTATGAGTTTTAGTATAAAATGAGGGCCGCTGTGAGAATCAGCATAATAGTCAAAAACATCATAAACAATTATCGATTTATGACTTGAAAGCAAAACCGGAAAACCCGCGTCGAAATCACAGGCATGAATGACATCATAATCACATACATGTTTCCTAAGATATCTTATTTCGCTGAACCAATACTTTAAAAGTGGAAAAAACAATTTTTTAAAGCCTTTCCCTAATGGAGCTTTAATCCCAATATGATGAAATGTGAAAGGTTTTTCGTTTATTTTGATCTCTGTATCCCTAATCCCACTGTATGAAAGTTCTCGATTCCATCCAAGTAGCTCTATGTCGTATTTCTTGCTTAAACATGATATTTCTTTTTCACATCTTGAGTCTGGTTGACCATAATTTGACCGCAAAAAAAGTACTTTCATCAGAGCGGCACTCATAAAACAGCATAAGATTGTTTTCGGGAAACGGCGTAGCTTTTGGGCTATGCCGTTTCTCCG
>CANQXS010000034.1 GCA_947627875.1 uncultured Clostridia bacterium | reverse complement strand
ATCAAATAATCAAAAGACCTACATACACGACAAATAATAATCTCTAAACAAAATTGATTAGTAGTTGTCGAGTGGGAATAACAGCCTGTGTCTTGCGACTATATTAAAATCCCTTAATCGGATTAACCGACTAAGGGACTTTTTTATTCCTTATATCTAATCTTCTTATCCCGCTTTTTCTTCACCTTTGGCTGTCCGGAAATGTCAAGCCTCCCGTTTGCCGCTAAATTTCACCTCACCTCGAACCTTCCCTTATGCTTATCCGCTTCGATTTTGACGCTGACTTTTCCCAGCGCGCTTACGCTGTACGACCCGGTTTCCATGTCCGATTCATCAAAAATCACATTTCCATCAGCATCGCATATCTCAATAGAAATTTGTCCGGATTCTGTTTCTACAGCTATGTTGAGAATGTCATTTTTTGGACGAATAGTTTTCTTCATCGTCCCGTCAAGCAAAGTATATTTTCCGGACCAGCTGCTCAAACCGTTATTTCCGATATACCCGATCCTTGTCGCGCTCTTAAGTTCAAATCCCAATCCGCCCGAAAAAATCAAGCTCACCACAGCAAAAACCAATACAAAAGATATAGTTATACCCGAAAAAATCCACGGTTTGCGAACCGTCTTTTTGTATTCTTTAATATCGTTTTCATCCGTATGAAGTTCAAAATCTTTTCCGTCATTTTCCTTTTCGACTATGAGAAGTTCTTTGTTATATGAGCCGGCTGTCGTCGCAATTCTGCCTCCCTTGTCAGCCCACGGGCGAAAAACGGCCTTTGCCACGGAATAATCAAGATTAAGATTTTTAAACAGTACCCGATATCCGCAATCTTCCAAAAAAGAAGCGTATTCTTTAGCGCTTTGCTTGGATTTTTCTCCGACAAATTCCACGGCGTAGCGATATTTTTTCGGCTTGCAATCTTCAAATTCATACCACGCCCTGCCCGTATTCACCAAACGAAAACCCTTATCCGACATTTCATTCAGCCAATTTTTCTGTTTATCCAAAAATCCCCAAAAGAAACGGTAATATTTTTTACGCATGATCATTCCTCCATAATTTTTTCCGCGACCCCGACCAGCTCTTTTAATCTCAATATTTCTTTTTTGCAGACGTCTTTCCCGCTGCTTGTGATAATGTACTCTTTTTTTCGACCGTCCGTGTTGCCGTGCGGCGTGATCCATCCCTTTTCTTCGAGAGACGTAAGAGCACCATAGAGCGTCCCCGCGCCCAACGTCAAGCGCCCGTTTGTTTTTTCTTCGATAAACTGCATGATCGCATATCCGTGTTTTGGCTGATAAAGCGACAGCAAAATAAAGAATGTCACTTCCGTCAGCGCCCCGCCCTTTATATTATCGCGCAATTTCTCGCCTCCATATTACGCTTACTGTAATAAATATATCACTAACCGTAATAAATGTCAAGCGAAATCGAAGAGAAAACAGACAAAAATAAAAATTGTCACAATAGCCAAAATGCGGGCTACAATATTGTCAGGATTGCATAGAATGATCGACGGATTGAGAATTACTTTGAGAAGATCCGCTCGGGCAAGCAGGAAAAGCCTTTCCACGAGCTAATACTGCAAATTGGCGATAACGAAAGCTAATTTTGCTGCCGCTCACACTTCGCGGTCATAAACGACCGGCCACTCGTGTTCGCAGACAAAACCCCGCATTCATCGACAGAAAAGAGAACAGTTATGTGCGGGTCAGCGAGCATAACAAAAAGCTGCTGAAAGAGAATGTCGAGCTGCGGGAGGACAGCAAAAAACTTGAAAAGATAACCAAAGCGCTGCCGTCGAGCATAATAAGTCAGATTTTGCAGTCCCCGGAAAAGAACGAGAGGGAGGCGATTTGACAGAAATCCACGGAATCGGAATTTAATTCATCAGACATCTTGAAAAAGCTAGTACATAATGGTACAATAAAAATAATTATAACTAAATTTGACGAGGTGTATCAGATGAAAGCAAAGGAAGCACAAGCTCGCATAAAGATTAACAAGCTTTTGGAAGAAGCAGGTTGGAGATTTTTTGACAGTCAGGACGGTCCTGCAAATATTCAGCTCGAAGCAAATGTAAAGATAACCAAGAAAACAATAGATGATTGCGGAGAGAATTTTGAAAAGGTTAAAAACGGGTTTGTTGACTTTCTTTTGCTTGATGAAAACGGAAAGCCGTTTATTGTTTTAGAAGCCAAATCGGAAGATAAAGACCCTCTTGTCGGCAAGGAGCAGGCGAGGAATTACGCCAAATCGCAGTTTGTAAAGTATGTTATTCTTTCTAACGGAAATATACATTATTTTTGGAACATTTATAAAGGAAATCCGCAGATGATTTTGTCGTTCCCGGACTGTGAGAGCGTAAAATGCAGCAAGGCGTTTAATGCTGATCCTTCAAGACTTTGCAACGAGGAGATACATGAGGATTATATCGCGGTTATTAAAGAACTGAGATATGCGGACGCTCCCGAATATAAGGATCAGACGACAAGAGGGCAGTATCTTAAAGACCACGGACTTCGTATGCTGCGAAAATATCAGATAAACGCGCTTAAAGCCTTGCAGAATGCAGTTAAAGCAGGAAATCAGAGATTTCTGTTTGAAATGGCGACGGGAACAGGTAAAACGCTGACCTCGGCGGCGGTTATAAGGCTGTTTTTAAGGAGCGGCAACGCAAACAGAGTTTTATTTTTAGTTGACAGAATAGAGCTTGAAAATCAGGCTAAAAAGAATTTTTTGAATTATCTTAAGCCTGATTATGATACGGTAGTTTTTAAGGAGCATACCGACGACTGGAAAAAGGCTGATATTGTCGTTTCGACGGTTCAGACGCTTGCATACAACAATAAGTATAAAGAAGTATTCCGACCTACCGATTTTTCTTTGATAATTGCGGACGAAAGCCACCGTTCCATAAGCGGGAACAGCAGAGCGGTTTTTGAATATTTTATAGGCTACAAACTCGGCTTGACCGCAACGCCGAAGGATTATCTCAAGAATTTTGATTCCGAAAATATATCTCCTGACGACCAGCGCGCTTGGGAGCGCAGGCAGCTTCTTGATACATACCGTACTTTCGGGTGTGAGAGCGGTGAGCCTACTTTCAGATATTCCCTGATAGACGGCGTTAATGACCCCGACGGACCGTATCTTGTAAATCCAACGGTTATAGACGCAAGAACGGAGATTACCACCAAACTGTTGGCAGAAGAGGGATATTCTGCGGTAAGGCACAACGACGGCGAGGAAGATGACGAAGAAGCTGTATTATGCCCGAGATTTTGAAAGAAGATTTTTCTCAGAGGAAACAAACGCCGTATTTGTAAAGACATTTATGGAAAACGCGCTCAGAGATCCGCTTTCTGGTGAAATAGGAAAGGGAATAATTTTCTGCGTCAGCCGACGCCATGCCGCAAAAATCGCCCAGCTGCTCAACGTGTATGCGGATAAAATGTTTCCGGGTATGTATCAGTCGGATTTTGCAATGCAGATAACTTCCGACGTAATGAACGCGCAGGAATACACCGTGAATTTCCAGAATAACAATCTCAGCGGCACGACAGGATTTTTGCAGGGATATAATTCAAGCAAGACACGCATCTGCGTTACAGTCGGAATGATGACGACAGGATACGACTGCGAGGATCTGCTTAATATAGGCTTGTTCAGACCGATTTTCTCCCCGACTGATTTTGTCCAGATTAAGGGCAGAGGAACCCGCAGATATACTTTTACATACAAAGAACGAATAGGCGGGACGTGGGAAAAGCATACCGCCGAAAAGGAAACATTCAAGCTGTTCGACTTCTTCGGAAACTGCGAGTATTTTGAAGAAAAGTTCAATTACGACGAAGTTATAAAGCTCCCGCAGAGGTCCGGCAAGTCAAACGACACGACCGAGCAAAGAGAAGTCAGCACCTATGAAAACTTTGAACCCGACCCGCTTAAAAGCATAAAGGAAACAAAGGTCGGACTTCAGGGAATGAAAATCGACAGAATGCTGTTTGAAAAATTTGAAGAAAAGGTCAAGGCTGACGAAGAAGCTAAAAGTCAGTATGAACAGGGCAATATCGCTGCGGCTCAGCATTATATCGAGGAAAAATATCTCAATAAGCCCGCGGAGTTCTTTACATGGGACAAGTTGCGCCGCGCTGTGGGAGTTGACAGGCGGCTAATGGTCAAAGAAATGCTTGATAAGGTGTTCGGAGCTATAACGTCGTTTAAGAGCAAAAAGGAGCTTGTGAACGATGAATTTGAAGGCTATATCTTAAGCCACGGCGTTGCGGCGGGCGAGTATTATAAAGTTCGGAGATTCTTTGAGGCGTATCTTACGGATACCGAGGTGCAGAGGGCGATTGAAGATAAAAAATTCCAGCTTTTAGGCACAAAGATACCGAGCTACACCATGAGCGATCTTAAAAATCTCGGCGCGGTGAACATGAAAAACGTGGTCGAGTATATAAAAGATAACGTAAACATTTGGAAATTTAATTGAGGTGAGATATGTTAAGCTTTGATATTAAAAGAAAGATAAACACGTTAAGGGATATACTTATCGGAAAAGTACCTGACCCGAAGGCTCAGGTCGAGCAGATAACCATAGCTCTGATATATAAATTTATGGACGACATGGATTTGAGCGGTTTGGAGTTTGGAGGAGAAAGAGTTTTCTTCGCGGGGGATTATCAAAAATACGCTTTTTCCCAGATAATGCTTTCCGAGAACAGCGCGCAGGAAAGGCTCAATCTCTATGCCGAGGGAATTGACAAAATGACGAATAACCCCGAGCTGCCACAGCTTTTCCGTGATATTTTACGCAACACATATATTCCCTACCGCGACCCCGAAACGCTGAACAGATTTTTGAAAGAGATAGCCGATTTTTCCTATGACGACAGCGAGGACCTCGGGAATGCCTTTGAGTATCTTCTCTCAATCATGGGAAGTCAGGGCGATGCGGGTCAGTTCCGCACGCCGAGGCATATCATCGACATGATGGTTGAAATTATCGAGCCGCAGAAAAATGAAAGCATTCTTGACCCTGCATGCGGGACGGCGGGATTTTTGATCAGCGCGTATAACTATATCAAAAATCACAACGTTGACGAACACGGAAATTCCACTCTTACGGCTGACGACAGAAA
Organism: uncultured Clostridia bacterium; assembly: GCA_947627875.1. Classification (GTDB taxonomy): domain Bacteria; phylum Bacillota; class Clostridia; order Oscillospirales; family Ruminococcaceae; genus Faeciplasma. The sequence continues at coordinate 5,347 of CANQXS010000034.1, read as the reverse complement.
CCGCATAAACGCCAATTTTGCGGGATATGACATATCTCCCGACATGGTCAGGCTTTCGCGAGTCAATATGTATCTTCATAGATTTTCAAACCCGAATATAAGCGAGTACGACACCCTCACGAGCCTTGACAAATGGGAGGATAAATACGACGTGATTTTTGCAAATCCTCCGTTCATGACCCCGAAAGGCGGGATAGTTCCGCATTCAAGATACCAAGTTTCGGCAAAGCGCGCGGAGGTTTTGTTTGTCGATTATATCGCCGAGCATCTTCTTGAAAACGGCAGGGCGGCTGTAATTGTTCCCGAGGGGATAGTTTTCCAGTCGCAGACAGCTTATAAGCAGCTTCGTGATATGCTCATCAAGGAATATCTTTATGCGGTAATATCTCTTCCCGCGGGCGTTTTCAACCCGTACAGCGGTGTCAAGACGAGTATTCTCATCATGGATAAGTCACGCGCAAAGAAGCAGGACAGCATACTTTTTGTCAAGCTGAATAACGACGGCTACGACCTCGGGGCTCAGCGCAGAGAGATAAAGGGCAGTGAGATTCCCGACGTTTTGAATATTTTCCGCGATTATAAAGCGGACAAGGACGTTTCTGACCGTCCGAATGTCGTTGTTGCCAAGGAAGAGGATATTAAAAAGCGGGATTATATTCTGGTGGGGGAGAGGTACAGAAAAGAAGAAAGAATTTTTACCAAATGGGCGATGAAGAAAATAAGTGAAATATGCGAAGTGGTCTCAGGAGTTGGATTTCCTAACGAATTGCAGGGCGAGGAAAATGGTAAAATCCCGTTTTACAAAGTCAGCGATATGAACACGCCGGGTAATGAGCAGGTAATGACGAAAAGCAACAATTATGTGTCGGAGGAGGTTATATCCAATCAACGTTGGAAGGTAATTTCAAAAAACACCGTTATTTTCCCCAAAATCGGTGCTGCTATAGGCACAAATAAAAAAAGAATGTTATCTGAAAATTCACTTTTTGATAACAATATTATGGGTTTAGTATGTTCTGAAAACATCAAAATCAAGTTTTTGTATTATATGTTGGGCAGAATAGAACTCAAACAATGGGCTTCGGAATCAAATCCTCCATCTATCAGAAAAACAACTGTTGAAGAATTTAAAATCCCCCTCCCTCCGCTGACCGTTCAGCAGGAAATAGTTGATGAAATCGAGAGCTATCAGCGCATTATCGACGGCGCGCGGCAGGTGGTTGATAACTATAAGCCGACGATAAAGGTCGATCATTCATGGGAAACTGCTTGCTTAGGAGAAATTTGCGAAATACAAGCAGGTGGTACACCAGCAAGAGATATAGAATCATTTTGGGACAAAAATGACTATGCTTGGTACACCTCTGGAGAACTCAACGACATATATACCGCTGATCCAATTAAGTACATTTCCGAGGACGGTTATCGTAATTCTTCAGCAAGGTTATTTCCCAAAGGTTCGCTTCTTATAGGTATGTATGATACGGCAGCTTTCAAGATGTCAATTTTAGATCGAGATGCAACATTTAATCAAGCAGTTTGTGGAGTCAAACCGTGTGAAAAGCTGAATATGTTGTTTTTGTTGCTGTACTTTGCTGGAAACAGAGAATCTTATTTAAAAATGCGAGTTGGAGCCAGACAACGAAATCTGACTAAACAGTTCATTTCTGAATTAAGAATCCCTATTCCAACTATTGAAGTGCAAAAAGATATTATAAAGAATGTCAAAGAGGAAATGTCCATAGTAGAACAAAACAAGCGCCTTATAGAAATCTTCCAACAAAAGATAGCCGACAAAATCGCCGAGGTCTGGGGGGAATAATATGACAATTATTGAAGAACTGATAGATGCATATACTTCTCGCTTTGAAGAAGATGATTCGTTATTTTTGATTAAATTGCTTTATTTCTTCCCGATAGATAAAGTTTATACTCCGGGTGGAAGCTATGACCAGTATTTATATGACCTTGAAAAAACAGTAATAGATAATTTCAACAACGGGAACTTTCAAGTAGCTTTTTTCAATGCACATCTCGTATTTATGAGCTTTGTTTATTATTGCGTAGAAAAAGCTATAAATAAAGAACCTTTCCGAGTGAAAGATATATATTATTCTATGAATTCATACCGGGGCAAAGATGATAAACCCGATTTAGATAAATATAAGAGCGTGTATGATTTCAGTAAGATACCCGAAAAGGATATATTCAAGATTTTTCATGCCTTGAAAATAGACGACGGAAGAATAAGAGACCTTTCAAGATATATATCCTCGCGAGATGATTATGCGCATGCAACCGGAAAAGGTAATATTTCTATCGAGGAATTAAAAGCAAACATAGAAGGCATTATTAAATTTATGGAAATGTTGAGCGAGTGTTTTTTTGAAGATACAAAAAATCAGTACATAGACTTTCTAATGAAACAAGCTGATTATGGCTATGCAGCAATCTGCGACAGCGTTCTTTATTATCCGTTTGAAAACAATTTATCCATTTGGGATATTGAACGTCTGGGCAAAATAGGGTTGCAAAAATGTCAGGACAAGAGGGGATATTCTAAGAACGATTATTTAAAGCTGAGGAGTGCGCACTGCTCTTTCATAGAAGCTTGTTTTGAAAATTACGGTATAGATTTGCCGCTGAATTTATCAGATCTGCGCGATGAGAATTATATGCTGTATCGATATGCTCATAACGCTAACGAGTATGTGCAAAATGAGCTTGTAACCAGTAATGATACAGACTTTTCGGTGTATGACTGTCCTGCATGTAAGGATAAACAGCTTGTATATGTTGCCGAATACGGGAAATTTCTTTGCTTTGAATGCGGAGCAAAATTCACTGATGAGGAACTATGTTTTTGTGAACGGTGCGGAAATATTATGCCAAAAGGCAAAGATGACGATTGGGGCAGCAATATATGTACTGACTGCATTGAAGATATGCACAGAGAATGAGCGGCAATTTTAGTAGTTTTAAGACGTTACAAAAATAATTCGATCAGGTGATACAAGTGAATATCAAGAGCAGTTATATTTTTCTGAAAAAAGAAGATAAAAACAATAAAGCGGCAAAAGAGAAGTCCGAGAAAAATACGGTTCATAAAAATGTATATGGGTATATTTCTGACGCTTTTACCGGTATAGTTCATGTGAGCAATGATCTTACCAAAAGAGTGTGCAGTTACTCCGCTCAAATAGGTTCTCAAACATATCAGGTACAATTTGTGATAAATACAGTAGTTAATATTACATATCTTGATATAATTGTAGAAGGCAAAACTATTTATCAAGCGGTACGCTGCATGGAGGAGATCCAGAAAATATTATTATCAAGCGGAGTAGTAAATGAATATGTTGATATTATTTCTTATGACGCCATTTCTGAGTATTACTGCAACAAAATACTGCCTAAGTTAAACGCTTTTGAAAGAAATCTGCGAAAGCTTTTATTTAATACTTATATTATAAATTTTGAATCATCATATTACAGCAAAACTCTTAGTAAAGAATTCCAGGATAAGGTAAAGTCAAGGATCAAAGCTGACGGAAACAGTGAAGCCAGAGAAATAGAACAAAGGAAAATGTTTTTCTATTCTTTGGATTATAGCGATATTCAAAAAATGCTGTTTGAAAAAAGCTGGACTCCATCAGATGAAGAGGAAAAAGCTCGGTTTCTTTCGGAGCATTCGGATTTAGCAAAGCTATCTGATGAAGAAATCAGAAACGCTTTTTCTGAATTTACGCCGAAAAGTGATTGGGAAAGATTGTTCAGCGAGAAGATAAAAGATGAAGATATACAGGATAAAATTAGCAAGTTGCATCAGAGCAGAAACAATGTGGCTCATTTTAAATTCTTTGATTACAAGTCTTATACAGAAACAAATAATATAATAAACCAACTAAATAAGGCTGTGGATAATGCGATTAAACTTACCGAAGAAGAAGATTTTGCAAATAAAAATAATAAATATCTTGGAGAGGCTTTAGCAGATGCTTTTTTATCTTTTGTTGAAGTGAATAATATTTCTATTTCGGGTTTTTTAGACTCATTGGCTGTAACTGGCGAAAAATTCAAGTCAATTTTTTCTTCTGCAAATTGTGAAAAAATAAGAAAAAATCTATCAGCGTTATATATGATATTAGGTAGCATAATGCTTGATGTGGGACAGTTTGATAATTCTGATAGCAAAGAAATAGAATTAAATGACCAAGATGAAAGCCGACTGTAAGGTTTTATATGAAATTATTGCTTTAAAGCGGAAAAATAATTATAAATAGATAGTGACAAACTGGAGAAAGTGTGATATAATATGTCTACCAGAACGAACTGCATTTCATAGTTTAAGCAAAGGAGCCTAAAATGTATACTCAATATCCATACAACATTTTTAATCAATCGTATATATCTGCATACAATTTGCAACAGTATAATATGCAAAAGCATATTGAGCAGCAGACAAAAGTCGCGAAGATGGTAAAAGCTATCTCGGATTTCTGCACAGCGGCACGCGAAGTTGAGCCGGAATACCAACAGGAGGCATTTCAGGCTTGCATTGCAGAAATAATTCGGCAGATGGAAATGGATAATCAAAAAAATATAAACCGCGGTTTATATTAGAATCTGTCCGGCAACCAAATGACAACAAAAAATCAGATAGCCCATGCTCTCTGAATAATGGAAAAAATATGAATACCTTGTGCTAAACTCCTATAGCAAATATGCTTAAGATTGCGCTATCGGGAGCGAGGGCGAATAATCAAAAGGGTTCTGTCAACCCTTTTTCGCAAATTCATATAGAATGAAGTAAAATTTTTGTGTTACCTTCCTCGGCATGCCGAGGGACGGTTTAATGATGTGAAGTGATGCTGTGAAATTATTCCGCAGCCTCATCAAGATATTTCATGCACAAATATCTCTTGCACCCCCAATCCTTGCCGGCAACATAGCGAAGCCTCGCGCAAACGAGCATAAGCGCCGAGTTCCCATCAGGAAATGCACCGACCACTCTCGTTCTGCGCCGGATCTCGCGGTTTAAACGCTCAATTACGTTGTTCGTGCGGATTTTCAACCAATGCTGCGACGGAAAATCCATGTATGTAAGCGTTTCCTCAATCCCGTCCTCAAGCTTTTTGGCGGCAGCATTAAGTCTCATCTCCTTGAGCTTTTCGACGACCTCTCTTGCCTTTTTCCTCGCGGCTTCTTTGCTCTCCTGAGCATGAATCGCCTTGAGCATCATCGTCACCTCTCTGAGTCTGTTTCTCGGCACGCTTGACATAATATTTCGGTAGAAATGCACCGTGCAGCGTTGGTATTTTGCGTCCGGAAAGACCTCGTGAACCGA
>CANQXS010000033.1 GCA_947627875.1 uncultured Clostridia bacterium | reverse complement strand
TTCTGCTCCGCCTGCGATTTTGTGTTCAACCTTGCAGGCGTGAACCGACCAAAAGATCAGTCTGAATTTATGCAGGGCAACTTCGGATTTGCGTCCATTCTTCTTGAAGCGCTCAAAAAGCACGGCAACGCCTGCCCTGTTATGCTGTCCTCATCGATTCAGGCTACTCTCATCGGCAGATACGACAGCGAATACGGCAGGAGCAAACGCGCAGGGGAGGATTTATTCTTCAACTACGCCGAGGAAACAAGCGCGCAGGTGCTTGTCTACCGTTTCCCGAACATGTTCGGCAAGTGGTGCCGTCCGAACTACAACAGCGCCGTTGCGACGTTTTGCCACAACATCGCTAACGACCTGACGATTCAGATAAACGAACGCTCGACCGAGCTTGAGCTTGTATATATCGACGATTTGGTCGATGAGATGATATGCGCGCTTGAGGGCAAACCCCACAGGTGCGACTATGATGGTCTTACCCCAATCCAGAATGAAAGTGGCAGATTCTGTTATGTCCCCGTCACCCACAAAGTGACCTTGGGCGAGATTGCGGACTTGCTGTATAAATTCCACGACCAGCCGCGGACGCTTGTGATGCCAGAAATCCCCAAAGGCAGCTTTGAAAAGAAACTTTACAGCACCTATCTCAGCTACCTGCCGAAGGAAAAAATATGCTTTCCGCTCAAGATGAATACCGACTCGCGCGGCAGCTTCACTGAGATTTTAAAGACCGCAAACTGCGGGCAGTTTTCGGTGAACATCTCGAAGCCGGGCATTACGAAGGGTCAGCACTGGCACAACACGAAGTGGGAATTTTTCATCGTCGTGACGGGTCACGGGCTGATTCAGGAACGCATCCTTACCAAGGATGAGGTCCTCGAATTTGAAGTGAGCGGCGATAAAATCGAGGCGGTACATATGCTGCCGGGGTATACGCATAACATCATCAACCTTTCGGATACCGAGGATTTAGTTACCCTTATGTGGGCAAACGAGCAGTTTGATCCGGAAAAACCGGATACGTTTGGGGAGATAGTGTAAAGCAAGCATAAGGAGCGGCGCATATGAAGAATCAAAATATTGAGTTGAATAATAAATCAATTCTTGTGACCGGTTCCCCCGGTTTCATCGGCGCGAACCTTGTCATGCGTTTGTTGCGCGACCTTCCCAGCGGTCACCTCATCAGTCTTGACAGTATGAACGACTACTACGACGTCAGCCTGAAGGAGTACCGTCTCGCCGAGATCGAAAAAGTAGCAGCAACAAGCCCTGTCAAGCAAACTTTCATCAAGGGCAATCTTGCGGACAAATCGCTCATCAACGACATTTTCGAACAGTACAAGCCCGAAATCGTCGTAAACCTCGCCGCCCAAGCCGGCGTTCGCTACTCGATCTCCCGCCCCGACGCCTACATCGAGTCGAACATCATAGGCTTCTATAATATCCTTGAAGCCTGCCGCCACAACCCCGTCGAGCATCTTGTCTATGCAAGCTCATCAAGCGTTTACGGTGGCAACAAAAAGGTACCTTTTTCGACTGATGACAAAGTGGACAACCCCGTTTCGCTCTACGCCGCGACCAAGAAATCCAACGAACTTTTGGCACACGCCTACTCGAAGCTTTATAACATTCCATCTACCGGTCTGCGCTTCTTCACGGTCTACGGTCCCGCCGGCCGCCCGGATATGTTCTACTACTCCGCGACCCAAAAGCTTGCCGCGGGCGAGAAAATCCAAATCTTCAACTACGGCAACTGCAAGCGCGACTTTACTTACATCGACGACATCGTTGAGGGAATCGTTCGCGTAATGCAGTCGCCTCCCGAAAAGAAAACTGGCGAGGACGGTCTGCCTATCCCGCCTTATCGTATTTATAACATCGGTGGAGGCACGCCCGAAAATCTGCTGGACTACATCAGCACGTTGCAGGAAGAACTCGTCCGCGCGGGTGTTCTGCCGAAGGATTATGACTTTGAGGGCCACCGCGAGCTTGTCCCGATGCAGCCCGGCGATGTTCCGGTTACATATGCAGACAGCACGGCACTAGAACGCGATTTCGGTTTCAGACCTACTATTGACATCAGAACAGGTCTGCGCAGGTTCGCGGAATGGTACAAGAGTTATTACGGAAACAAATGATATGAAATGCACAGAGAAATTCTTTGAAATATACGGTCGAGAGGCTTGCGGTACATCGTTCAGCCCATACCGCATCTGCCCGATCGGCGCGCACAGCGACCACAATCTCGGAAAGATAACCGGCTTTGCAATAGACAAGGGAATACATATCGCCTACTGCCCGAAGCAAAATGGCGTCATTGAGATGACAAGCCTGCAATTCCCGAAGCGCGCGCAGTGGCATATTAAAGAGGTCGGTTCAAAGACCGGCGACTGGGCTGATTACCTTCGAGGCGCGACTTGGGCTCTTGCAAAGGAGCATAGCCTTTCGGTCGGGCTTTGCGGAGTAATCGAAGGCTCACTGCCAATAGGCGGATTGAGCTCTTCGGCAGCCGTTATCCTCGCGTTTCTCAATGCGCTTTGCAAGGTCAACGGGATAAATCTTACCCCTCAGGAGCTTATTAACATCGCTTTCGACGCCGAGAAAAACTATGTAGGCGTGAACGTCGGAACACTTGATTAATCCTATGACGAGCCTTACAATCTGGTCAATGATGAGAAAGATAGCAACGCTATGCAAAGTATAAATATTATGATATGGATCAGGTCGTGGCGGAAGCGCTGAAAAGGGGTAAATTGAATTAATATATCTGCAAAAAAGAAAATACAATACAAAATCATGTGAAGAGAAACGGATTGTAGGCTGAGAATATTACAAGGGTGTACAGGGAAGTGGCAAGAGAGCACAGTGATAGTTTTTGGCAAGATTCGTGATTCGATAGGCTTGCCGCATGAATGCTGCGAATATGTTTGAGATACCGTCTTATTTATAGTAGGTGAAACTTCAAATTATGTTCATACCGTAGAGCGCAAAGTCATATCGCCATCGGATAAACAAAGATGTATGCTAATAGATGAGGAGACCGTGTTAAACACAATACTTAGAGCAGAGCTTTATGGGCTGAATGGGTTTTAAAAAGTTTTTGTCTAAATCTCGTTGAATGTCAAATTGGACGCAAGCCGGGCAATTATAGTCAATCGTTAAAGGAAGCGGAATATACCGCTGATATATGAACTTTTTGTTCACATATCAGCGGTATTATTTTGCCCTACTTAGTTTATCGCAATACCACGGCAGATTATGAAAACGGTCTGGTTGGAATTTGTCGCTGAATATCCATAGTTGCCCTTATTTGTTTTCAATCAAAAAACAAATAAGGAGTTATAACTATGTCAAAGAAGGAATTAAAAGTACCCAAGACTCCAAAGACGTTTGAATATGACCTTTGGATCAGCAAAGACGGCAAATATATGGCTCGTGTGAAAGCCACCGGTCAGGTCAGCGAGGTGAACCACGAGGTTATGAAGTTTTTGCGAGCTTTAGAAAAGAAGGCACGTCGCCGGTTGATTCTCGACAGTCGGGAAAATGACAGATCATCTGCTGAAGAAGAAATGACTGTCTTATCGCTCGACGCTGTCAGTTATGAGAACGACGGTAAAATGCAACCGAATTGGTTTGTCGACACTACTGAATCTCCGGAGGAGATAGTGAGCTTTTCTGAGCTTGAGGCACAGTTCGTAAAAAGCCTCACCCCCGATCAGCGCGATGTTTACATAAAATGTCTTCGCGGCGGCATGAGCCTTCGGGAGTATGCCAGGCAAAAGGGCATCAGCTATAATGCCGTCTATGAAAAGAAGAAGGACATTCAGCAAAAATATATGGAGATTTTCGGCGATGAAGACTAATGCAAAAATTGTTAACAGAAATTTTACAATCTGTTGCCTTGTCATTCGCCAAAAAAATGTCCGTTAGTAATGTAGAAGACCAAAATTATGGGTCTGTTGCATCTTGAAAATCGAATACCGCTTTCCCGAAACATAAGCTCAGGATGCCGAAAGGCAAGCTGCCGCGCGGGAACCGCAATGACAATGAAAGCTGTTTTTGCAGCCGTTCACACTTTGAATCATATGATTCAAAGTGTGTTTACGGGCAAAAGCTCGTTTTCTGGCGAGATACGTACTGATTTTGTGATCGGTATCCCGCTGAGCGATAAATTCCCGCAACGGAGGAGCGCGTGAGCAACGCTCTGCAAGCGATGACCGTCCTGAGAATAATGATACTTCTGCGTTTTGCAGTCTGCCGGAGATAAACGGACGGAATACGGAGACGGCGATGGGGTCGCCGAGCCGTATATGGCTTTTGCTCTTAAAGCTGCGGAAAGCGTAATATATGCCGAGATTTATACCCGGCAGTGGAACTATTGTGCAGGAGGTTGTCTCCTGCACACCATTCTGATGTCGGATAAGTATAGAAGGGAGGAAGTCAAATGTTTGAAATTACTTTTACCGATAAAGATTTATTAGCCGAGATGGTTTCCTCAAAGAAAGCATTGTCGGGAGCCGTCTATGATTTTACATACGAAAACAGGTTTTTGGTCTATCATGCAGAAATACAGAGCTGTCTTGCTTATAATGTCATCGACATTACTACGGGCTACGCTTCGAGGATCATCAACCGAAAGATCGGTCAGGAATACAAACCCAACGAGTTCGGAAGGCTGATTCCGCTGATGTTCAAATCTCTCAAATATATCGGAAATGTTAAACAGGACAGCGGGTTCAAGCTAAAACCTTATGAGGCAATCGAGGAAATTATGCGGAAGGTTTTGCCCATTAACGGATATGATATCTCCGAATCGCAGATTGCCCTATGCAGATGTATTTTTCGCTGCCTGACAACAACCAAGCTTACATTCGGAGCGACGAGTATAGGCAGAGCTGCTATCGTTCCGTATATAGTCGCAGGATATGTCGCGCGCAAGTATAGAATTTCCGAATATTACAATGAAAAGGCGGTTATAATCGTCGCAGATAAGCGGCTCCATACGGAATTTATGAAGACGGTTGCGGATATATCCTCTGTTCTTTACGGAATCGGGATCATAGATAAGCCGCTCAAAGCCGTCATCAGAAAGCGGAAGGAGAGTTATATATGCCTCAGAAGGTATCTGAGATTCGACGATAAAAAGATTCTTGGGGGCAAGGTGACGGTGGAAATGCTTTGCCGAGAGCCGGTGGATATGGAGAAACTGAACCTGCCCGGCTATGCTTTCAAGAAACTTTCCGTTGGGAACTCCTGCCGTGAGTGCAACGAGAGAAAACGCTGCTGGTTCAGAAGATTTATCTCTACGGTAAATGAGGACGAAAGTATAACTTTTCAGGTGATGACTCATCGCTTTTATGTAAAAACTCTGTCCTCGGCATATTCGGAAACCAATTCCGTGTCGCCCTTTGGCGGTTTTGTCATTATTGACGACAGAGACAAACTTTACAGAGAAGCTGAAATCGTTTTCAGTGATAAGTTGGTAGAAAAGGATATACGAAGGAGTATTTACGATGCAGTCTGTAAGACAGACAGTGACAAGAAGCTCATAAGAGATGCTGAGGAAACCGCCGACAGGTTCTTTGAGGCAATCGAAGACATTGTCCGCGACAGCGAGGACGGATACATCATTTTTGACGCCGACGCCGTCAGGATTACGGACAGGCTTATTCGGATTTTTGAGCGGCTGAGATATAACGAAGTGAAAAATCCTGTTGCGGAGTTCAGAAACAAAAAAGTACGGGAGAAATTAAAGAAGCTCAAATGCCGCAATCGGGTGGAAATCCGAGCAGATAAACATAACCACTCGATGTCCGTTTATCTTTCGCCAAAAGATCTCGACGCAGAAATGATGAGAACACTTTGGTCGAAAGATGTCTCCCACATGGTAATTGAACATACGGAGGAGGAACGCTGTGAATAACATAGTTTATATTCAAATCGTATTCGCTCTCAGAAAATTGCGGAAAAAGGGTTTGATTACCGAACTTGAGTATCGGCGCGCTAAGAGGTATTATGCTAAGGCGACCGGAACGACGTTTACGATTGCCGACTAATACTGATTTCCGATTAAAATGTAGACAAAAAATCGGCACGAACTCACTGATGTATGGATTTCGCACCGATTTTTTGTACACTTAATTATCGGAAAACAGTATGCGTTAACAAAAAGTTATCAATTCTTTTTGCGGATTTTGCTGGATTTTCGTTTTTATTTGGATATAATGTGCTTTGGAAGGAAGTGAACCGTATGCCGAAGGTGACAATGATATCCCCCGCGACCAAGCAGATGATAGACAAAAAGCGTGTAGCGGCGTATTGCAGGGTATCTTCAGGCTCTGCCGATCAGCTAAACTCCTATGCCAACCAGATAAGAGTATATACAGCAATGATTAATGCCCGTAAGGATTGGCAGCTTGTCGAGATATTCGCCGACGAGGGTATCTCTGGAACAAGCGCCGAAAAGCGTACAGAGTTTCAGCGGATGATAACAATGTGCGAGCATCATGAAATAGACCTTATAATCACCAAGTCGGTTTCACGATTTGCAAGGAATGTCAGGGATGCGCTCGAATATGTCCGAAAGCTCAGAATCCTCGGAGTCGAAGTCAGGTTTGAAAAAGAAGGAATAAGCACCCTTTCTCTCGGCGATGAAATGCTGTTGAATACCTTTGCGGCTATAGCGCAGGAAGAGTCAACGGCAATCTCGCAGAATCTGCGGATGTCTATAAGAAAGAGGATGGAAGAAGGTGTATATACTCCTGCTGTTGTACCTTACGGATATGTGAGAGGAAATCAGAATAAATATGAAGTCAGTTCCGAAGAGGCAGAGGTGGTATCACGGATTTTCAACGACTTCCTAAGCGGAAAATCAACTAAGAGCATTGCCGATGAGCTTAACCGTGATAATATAAAAACAGTTAAAGGTATTTCAGGATGGAGCGCACTTCAAGTTTCCAAGATAATCTCAAACGAAAAATATGTCGGAGATTCGCTGTTTCAAAAGACATATAACACTGCAACATTTCCCATTCGCAAGCTTGTGAATCGTGGTGAGGAAGATAGGTACTATGTAAAAGATACTCACTGCCCGATAATATGTGAAGAACAGTTTGAAGCCGCAAAGGAGCTGATCGCCGCCCGAAGAATCAGATTTGCAAGAAATACGGGCAGAAAGATATACCCGCTTTCGGGAAAAATAATATGCAGTGAGTGTCGGGCAAAATTTAAACGAAGGATTATAAACAGTGAAATATACTGGGCTTGTTCCAAAAAAGTTGATAATGCAGAAAGCTGTAAGTCGCACTACTATAAAGAGAAAGACATAAACGCAGCTATAGTTCTGCTTTTCAATAAGCTCATATTCGACGGCAAGATTCTTCTCCGCGCGGAACAGCTGTTGACAGAGGCGGTCAACCTGTATCGCCGAGGCAGTGCGGATATTTCCTTCGTGAACACTTCTATTGCCGAGTTGAATGCAAAGCTACTGAGTATTGAACAGCTTAAATCTAAGGGCTATCTGTCACCGGAAGGGTGTCAGGCACAGTCAAAAACGATTGAAAAGGAGCTTGCCAGGCTCAAAGAAAACCGACAGAAGATGTATGATTCCAAGCTCAGCACGGCTCTTGAAGAAGTCCGGAATTTAAGTGCAGAACTGAGTCGGATAAACGAACCCCTCGAGGATATCGATGAACAGTTGTTCAAAGATGTTGTCGAGGGGCTTTATATTGATACGGACAGTACGCTGACCGTTACATTCAAGTGCGGATTGAAATTCAGAGAAAAGATTTCGGGTGGCAAACGATGACAAAGATTCGGAATATACTTTTCGGTTACAGTATAGAAAACGGCAAGATCACAGCTTATGCTCCGGAGGTGAAAACGGTTTGCAGAATCTTTGATATGTATGCCTCCGGATACTCGCTCAGCCGGATTGCGAAAGTTCTCAATTCCGAAAAAGTATGTTATTCGATCACCTCTTCTGCCTGGGATAAGATAAAGGTTTCCCGAATCCTCGGTAATTCAAAATATGTGGGCAATGACGGTTATCCGGCTGTTATTTCCCGAGAGATTTACAAAAAAGCAGCCGTAATTAAAACTTCAAGGCAGAACATAAAGGAGAATACAGAACCAACTATCAAAGTTTATTGTCGAGAATGCGGCTCTAAGATGACAAAGCTCACTCGTCAGGGAAGAAAGTCACTTTGCTGCAGTGCCTGCGGATATAAAGTGTATATAACGCGGGAAGAACTTACTTCTCGTTTTGAAAGCTTACTTGAAGCTATCTCTATCAATCCGAGCCTATTGATATCAAATAGGCAGGCAGAAGATGCAGCGATAAAGCCCGACCTAAAGCTTTATGAACTCCGCAAAAAACTCGCCCGTCAGGACTTTGATCAAGATGAAATCCTCGCTAAGATATTCGAGATAGCAGAAATTGATTATAATGCCTCAGTGGTAGGCTCGGAGATTTCCGAGAAGATTATCCGAAAGCAGATAGAGCAAGCAACAGCGGACGGAAAGCTTCCTATTGAATTCATAAAGGAGCGTACGGAAAAAGTTTGTCTTGACCGAGATGGCTGCATAACCCTGTGCATGACAACGGGTGCCGATATTTCCGAAAGGAGTCACATATATGGAAGTCATAAGAATACCGAAGAAAACGGTCACTCTGATTGAACCGCAAAGCTCTGTCGATGTGTTTTCGAAGTTCAACAAAAAACGAGTGGCGGCTTACTGTCGAGTATCGACGGATTCCGAGGAGCAGCTTACAAGCTATGAAACTCAAAAGCGGGTTTACACCGACATGATCAATTCCAACAATGAATGGACGCTTGCGGGTATCTATGCCGACGAAGGCATATCCGGCACCCAGGCTAAGAAGCGCACCGAGTTCAAGAAGATGATCGATGACTGTCTCAATGGCAAGATTGATTACATAATAACCAAGTCGGTATCGAGATTTGCCCGTAACACTGTTGATTGTCTTGAATATGTGAGGACACTTAAAGCCAGAGGCATCGGCATTATATTTGAGGAGCAGAATATTGACACTCTAAAATGTGACAGTGAGCTGTACCTCGTTATTTATGCAGGATTTGCGCAGTCGGAATCAGAGAGTATGAGCAAAAATATAACCTGGACTTTCAGAAAGAAATTTGCAGAGGGCAAGGTGCCGTTTAACTATTCCAAACTTGTAGGCTACCGTAAGGGCGCTGACGGGAAGCCGGAAATAATTCCCGAAGAAGCCGAGATTATCCGAAATATCTTTGATATGTTTTTAGCAGGAGCTACTGCCGGAGAAATTGCGGATAAATTACTTGCCGACGGAATTCGTAGCAAATGCGGAAAGCAAAAATGGTCGGTGTCTACCATTCAGAGAATACTCCGAAATGAAAAGTATTGCGGCGACGCCATACTTCAAAAGACGGTAACTGTAGACTGTATATCTAAGACCGTAAAGAAAAATACCGGAGAAGCACCGATGTACTATGTCCGCAACAACCACCCTCCTATTGTTTTACGGGAGGTTTTCAACAAGGCTCAGGAAGAACTCGCAAGGCGAGGAAGTCTGGCTCCGGTATCGTCAAATAAATTGATTACTTCAAAAGGCAAATATTCAAGATACGCTCTTACCAACCTTGTTTACTGCAACGAGTGCGGTGCAAAATACCGCAGAGTTACCTGGGCAAATAAATACGGCAAGAAAATCGTATGGCGCTGCGTCAACCGCATTGAAAACGGTACAAAATATTGCCAACACTCTCCGTCTATAGCAGAGGAAGAATTAAAAAGCGCTGTGGTTCAGAAAATCAACGAGCTGTGCCAAAACAGTCCTGACAAGTATTTGGAACTGTTGAATACAACACTTTATGATGCAATAGGGCTGAACGAGGGCAGAATGGAAATCGATCTGTTGACCGCTCGGATAGAGGCGATAAATCAGCAGATACTCGATCTTATGAACGAGAGCCTCGAAAGCGGCAGCGACCTGTTTTCAGACGGTCGCGAAAGCGAGTTTGCAGAGCTGTCGGCCGAAATAGATCAGCTGAGCAAGCGAATTGAGGCAATCAAGGAGACTGCAATTCGCGACGAATCCTCCGTCGAACGTGTCAAGGAACTTCAAGCCGAGCTTTTGAAACATCGCGGAGGTATAAGCGAATATGATGAATCGGTGGCGCGAAGCCTTGTGGATAGGATAGTAATTCATCAAAACAGAGAGGTTGAGGTTGTGATTAAAAACACCTGACACAAAAAAGAGGGGTAAGTTATGACCATAGAAGAATGTCCTCAAATGATAAGAGCATTCTCGAGGTACTTCTGAGTATGATGATTCAATAATAAGGAGCTTAGTAGATAGAGTGATCATTTGTCAGAATGGTACGATACAAATAATAGTTAATGGTAAGAAATGGTAAATTACTGTAAAATCACATTTATGATAAATATTTTTCAGAGCCGTACGTTATTATATAACAAGAAGCTTTTTGCAACCGCAGAAACCTCTTGCAAGATATGTATCACGAAAATGGGCGGAGACAATGTCAGTTTGGACTAATTAAATAAAAACAAAGATGACATATATAAATAGCAAATACGCGTTAATCATCATATTATAACAGTATACAAACCTGTTAAAAGGAAGATATTATTGCTCAAAAGTATTGACAAAACTGTAGAGTGGGGGTATAATAATTTTTACGATGTATGGACATCAATTTGCATGGAAATGGTCAAAAGAATCACATTCTGCCATTACAGCGTCTGGAGGTTATTATAATGTCTTTATCAAAAGATGTCAAGACGGCTCTTGAAGAGATAATTGGGCTATCTTTGGAAGAAGTTTCGAAGTTGGACTTCGACGAGGAAAAAAATTATGTCGAGACAAAGACAAAGAAAGCCCTTCGCTTTTCAAAAAAAGTTGATCCAAGAATAACTGGAAGAGGGAATCCTCTGATTATAAGAAGACGGATTACAACAATGGAAGATATAGACAAAAGGATTATGGAGTTGAAGTAAATGAGCAATGCTTTGCGCGTTGACAGTTCTTTTTTGACTAAGTATCAGACTGAACTAAATGAGTCGTTTGAAGTGTTCATAAATACTATTCATCCATTTATTGTCCAGTTTGAAATTTTAAGCAATGAATTTCCGATTGAATTGCAAAATGAAATCAGGGCAATATATAGCCACTTAGCTAAGGCTTCAATTGCAACCAGTGATGAAGAAGTTCTTGAAAATGTCAAAAAGATAAAGTCGCATACCAAACGAGCAACGCTTGATTGCTATAAATATAGTTGCATTGTTTTTTCTGACTACTATGATGAATTCTTCGACCATTATCATAATGTTGACTTTTCACTTATTGACAATGGCGAGTTTTTGCCTAAAATCCACAAAATGAACAGGGCAGCAAGGAATAAACTGATTGAGGCAAAAAAGGCTGAGATTTCGCTTGAAAAAGAAGATGATGTGTACGAATTATATCAGGAGGCATATTTACTTTATCATAAATTATATAATGAGATTGAAGAAGTAATTAAACAAGCAGAGCATCTAAAGCATAAGGCTGCCAAAAAGGAGATACTTTCTGTTTCTGCGTTCATTATAGGAACTATTATTGGACTTGCTGGTATAGCTGTAGGTATTATAGGTATAATTCTTTAGTTGACATATGCCCTCTTTCAAATATTCAAAAAGTGAATCAACTTTCTGACGTCATTATTTAATTAAAGGAAGCCTTTTGTACGCTTCCTTTTTAATTGCCCATGAAAGCCACCGTGCCGGTGACTCCAAATATCTTCAGCTATTTTAATGGCGGTAGGACAATCAGCAAGTTGGCAAATCTTTCTACGAGCATATAAGTTCTGTCAGTAATCACGCCCTAAGGGGCTTGTGCAATCACCGGCACAACGAACTGCCTGAATATTTTAAAGGCGGTACTGCATTATATAAAGCGGTGAAATCCACTAACCGTTTTTCAAATGATACCCCAATTTGGACTAAACAATGCCTTCAAATACATATCATCTATTTGCCGGATTCAGCTAAATCAAATCATTTTGTTCGGAGGTTCTAATGACACGACTCCAAATTTATACACTATCTTTGCCGCTGGCATATTATACATATGATCTTCGCAGCGACCGGGGAGAATTCATTTTGGGATTGGATGATACTATTGAGTGGGACGAGCTATGCCCAGTAGATGTGCCATATCCTAATGACAATCACAGGAGATATCAGGCGACGGAAAGTATTCATTTTTCTATTTCCTGCAAAAATAATGTTCACATAGATGATAAGGGCAATAGTTCCTATGAGATGCCGGATAAACAGTTTATGTGTGTTGTTTCGGGCATAGTTGCAGAATCGAAAATAAAGGCAAGGGAACTTGTTGACGAATCGATCTTAAAAGCCTGCAAGTCGCTAAGCGTTCTAATGAGCCTTAACAACGGTAATAAGCATGGGTATCAACCGAGAGTCGAGCCTATGTTCAATCAGCAGGAGTGGTCGATTGACAAATATGAACCATATGAGGCATTGATTGAGAGGGAATATGGGCCGAGTGAGTATATAGATGAAAATGGAAACAAAGTAATACGGCTGTATGCGTCGGATAGCATTGATATCGAGGTTAGTGTGCATCATATTTTATTTGGGAAAATGGACATCTCACGGTTTTTCACATATTACGATCTTGAAAAGTCGCCGGCGTTAAGCTTTGTAGTCGATGAGTATTACACAGCGCTTGGGCGGGAGTCTGTTTCAAGTAAATTCTTTCACCTGTTCACGATAATTGAGTTTATTGAAAGAGAATATGCAGACCTGGCAGATACGGAGAAAGTTTTTGATGAAACTGATAGGCAGACGGTTTCAAAATGTATTGAGCAAATTGATATGCCCAAAGGTAAGAGAGATCGCCTGAAAAGTTCTGCTATGACAATGATGAACAACGCCACTGTGCTTGGGAGAAATGAGAAGCTGGTCAACATACTTCACAAAATGGGAATAAAAGAATTTGATGATTGCGAAACTCATTTTGTTGTAGATAAAACGTGCATTGAGGAACTCACGGACTTGCGCAACATTTATTTTCACGGTAAAAGACGTAAGATAGAGAACCCCGTCAGACATATCAGCGTAGACGTAGCTGTCACGAAGCTTATGTATATCTGCGAAAAGGTAATAGTCTATATTGCGGGGAATAATGAATGATGGAATATGTAAAGGTGCTAAGAAATGAACGACGGTACGAGATCTGAATGCTTTTATTGGAATATTCAGATTTTGCACCGTCGCTTTTTGCGTGTAAAAGCCTTATTTATGCGGGCTTACAGATTCGTGTGTTTTCATCAGAAGAGCATTTGTAATCGCACTAACAATTCAAAATCAGACCACAAAGACATGGTGGGATTACCGAGTATGACGATTCTATTGTGAGGAGTCTTGTAGCAAGGGTTATTGTATGCCAGAATGGAATTATTGAGGTTGTTATCAAATCTGAATAATTTCAAGTCATCAATGTTGGCAACATACGGGCCCTGTCAAGTATTTTTCGCAAATTCCCATAGAATGAAGTAATATTTTTGGATTATCCCCCTCGGCATGCCGAGGATGATTTAATGATGTGAAGCACTACCTTGGAATTATTCTGCGGCCTCATCAAGATATTTCATGCACAAATATCTCTTGCACCCCCAATCCTTGCCGGCAACATAACGTAGCCTCGCACA
>CANQXS010000032.1 GCA_947627875.1 uncultured Clostridia bacterium | reverse complement strand
ATCATTCTAACCCCTCCGCTTTTTGTTATTGTTAGAACGATTATATCACAAGTATTGACTTTTGACAATATGGGCTATCCCAACTGGTGGGCGTCTATCCCCATGCCGATTGCCTCTTTCCTGGAGGAATACGATTTTGCGGGCAAAACGATTATTCCGTTCTGCTCCCACGGCGGCGGGCGCTTCGGGCAGAGTCTGACGGCGATTACCAAGCTGGCCCCCGATGCGGTCATGGGCGAACCGCTGTCCGTCCACTACTCCGGCGGCGGCAGTCTGCCTGACGACGTCGCCACGTGGCTGGAAACAAATAAAATTTCTACCAAGTAATTGGAGGTATTGAATGTGAAAATGCGAAAACTGCGGGATTTGGAAGTTACGGAGATCGGTATGGGCTGCATGGGATTTTCCCATGGGTACGGCGCTGTACCGGAAGAAAGTTACAGCATAGAGGCAATCCGAAAAGCCCATGATTTTGGCTGCAATTTTTTCGACACGGCGGAAGTCTACGGGATGCAGCAGTTTGAAAAGGGACACAATGAGCGTCTTGTGGGCAAAGCCCTTGAACCCTTCCGCAAGAATGTGATTCTTGCTACCAAACTGCATATTGACACAGTGGAGCCGGAACAGGACGGTTCTCTCTACAACACCATCCGCCGCCATTTGGAGGCGTCCATGGAAAAGCTGCGGACGGACTACATCGACCTTTACTATCTGCACCGGGTCAATCCGGATATCCCGGTAGAGGATGTGGCGGAGGTCATGGGGCGGCTGATCAAAGAGGGTCTGATCCGCGGCTGGGGGATGTCCATGGTCAATACGGAGTTAATTGAGCGGGTGCAGTCCATCACGCCGTTGACTGCCGTGCAGAACATCTACTCCATGATAGATCGGAATTACGAGAAAAAGGTCATCCCTTACTGCTTGGAGCATAACATCGGATTCGTGGCGTTTTCCCCGATAGCAAGCGGTTTTTTGTCCGGCAAAGTCACGGCCGAAACAAAATTCGGCTTTGACGATGTGCGTACCTGGGTTCCGCAGATGAAAAAAGAAAACATCGCCGCCAATCAGCCGGTGCTGGAACTCATCAGAGGCTATGCGGAGACAAAACAGGCCACCAGCGCTCAGATTGCTCTGGCGTGGATGCTGAAGAAATATCCCCATGTAGTGCCGATACCCGGCTCCAAAAATCAGGAGCGGATACTCGAAAACCTCGGGGCGTGGCAGGTGGAGCTATCCGACGATGAGTTTATGAAGCTCGATGAAAGTCTTTCACAGATAACGGTGCATGGCAATCGCCGTGACGTAGGTTTTGCGACAGAATATATTGATTAAACGGAGGAATTTATTATGATGGATTTTGTATTTAACAACCCTACGAAGCTGCTCTTTGGAACAGGAAAGCTCGGTGAACTTCACAACGAAAAGCTGCCCGGCAAAAAGGCTCTGCTGCTGTTGTCAAAAGGTCAGTCCGTCCATAAAAACGGTTCTTATGACAAGACCGTCGAAGAACTCAAAAGGGTCGGCGTAGAATATGCGGAATTTGCAAAAATCATGGAAAATCCGCTTGTCGAAGTGGTGGAAGAAGCTGCCTCTTTCGCCAAAGAAAACGGCTGTGATTTTATCGTTGCGCTTGGAGGCGGTGCAGTCCTTGATTCTTCTGTGGCAGTTGCAACAATGGCGACAAATCCCGGTCATTTGTGGGATTATGTTGTCGGCGGAACGGGAAAGGCTCTGCCGCTTGTAAATCCACCATTGCCGATTGTGACGATTGCCACATCTTCGGGAACCGGCTCGGAAATGAACGAATGGGGCGTTATTTGTAAGGAAGATACGCACGAGAAGATTGGATTCGGCATCCCCGGAGTAGGAAAGCCTTATCTTGCGGTAGTCGATCCGACCTATATGACAACCGTGCCACCAAAATATACGGCTTATCAGGGCTTTGACGCGCTGTTCCACAATACCGAGGTCATGATGTCAACATCTCTGAATATCTTGTCCGAGGCGATTGCGCTGTCCGCCATTGAGAATATTGCAAAGTATCTGCCTCGTGCTGTGAAGGATGGCAGCGACCTTGAGGCAAGAGAACACGTTGCTTACGGCAGTACAATGGCAGGTATCACCATGCAGCTTACATCCACAACAGCACAGCACTCCATGGAACATGCGATGAGCGCATACCACCGTAATCTTCAGCACGGCGCGGGGCTTATCATGATTTCAATAGAATTTGCACAGTTCTTTGTGGACAGACACGCCTGCGACGACCGTTTTCTGAAAATGGCAAAAGCGATGGGCGTGGAAAACCCGACCTCTCCTCAGGATTTTATAGACGCGCTGGTACAGCTTCAAAAAGACTGCGGTGTGGACGATCTGAAAATGAGCGATTACGGATTTACAAAAGATGAATGTATGACGCTTGCCGTCAACGCGAGGGAAACAATGGGCGGTCTGTACGCCGCCAACCCCTGCGAAATGACGGATGAAGATGTGGCTGGTATTTATGCACGGTCATTCAAATAGGACTAAATCACGATGAGCAAAACATCGGCAGCCTATTTTTCGGCCAGCGGAACGGTCGTCGGCGTTGCAAAAGCCAAAGAATAAAACAGACAGCGGAAAAAGAACAAACCATAGCCATAGCTTACGCTGAAAGATTTACGTTTTCTCATCGAGCCGATACGCTGTTCCCGCAGAGCGACGATACATTTTCGATATGGCCCCATCTTGCTCCGCAGAAGCTTGTATGTCCGCAAGGTGAGTTCTTTCCGTACATACTTAGGCGCAAACAAAAAGGTTAGGAGAACAGAGGCTTAACATCTCTGATTTCCTAACCTTTTTTGCACCCAAAACCGTCAGCTGACTGTTGATAAGTTCAATTAGTTCCTTATCACTATCAAGCCAAGTGACAGATGAGATTTCAAAGGACGAACGGATACAAAAATTGTATGATCGGTGGTATGAGCTCAAATGCGAAGTGGTTAAGAAGTATACCACCCACTATCCCGAGAAGGTTCCGCTCTCTGTGGAGGAGACATTCAGACCGATTAAAAATGCCGTGATCAAGGCGGCGCTCGGAATTGGCTCGGATGATATAACGCTGCCGAAGAATGATGAAATACCTGTTGAAGATTCTTCGGATGAAAAGAAAACACAGAATCGTAAAAAACAGTCTCCCTCCGAGCAAGAAGAATACAGAAAACGTATTGCGAGAAGTTATGCCGTTTCTTTACTTTACAGCATAAGCGGGATATTTGAAACCGCCTGCAATAAGGAGAGCGAACAGCTTTCTGATGGCATAGACAGAAGACTGCAAAGAGAGATTGAAGCTAAAAAGATGGGAGAAACTATCTATTATTAAGGAGAGATATGTATTATACAAAAGAACAAATCGACGCGGCGAACCAAACGGATCTCGCCGCTTTTTTACTTTCCAAAGGCGAGGAGCTAAAGCGTTGCGGCAGCGAAACCGTGTGGGTTCGTAAACAGGTTTGGATTCGAAAAAACAAGTGGTATTCTCATTATGAACAGCGTGGCGGCTATGCGGTTTCGTTTTTAATGGAATACTTCTCGCTTGATTTCCCGAGCGCGGTTGGGGAACTTATTTCCGAGCGCGGGAAAGACAAGCCTAAAAGGAAGGGCTTTCGGCTCCCGAAACCCTACGGAAACATGAAAAGGGTTTATGATTATCTTATGAACGAAAGATATATTGACAGAGAGATAATAAAATACTTTGCCGACAGAAAACTTATATATGAGGATTCGCTGTATCACAACTGCGTCTTCGTTGGGCTTGATTCGTCCGGCAAGCCGAAACACTGCCACAAGCGCGGAACCGAGGGAGATTTCAAGATGACGGTTGAGGGCAGCATAGCCGAACACAGCTTTCACTTTGACGGCAGCGGCGAGTGGCTGTTTGTCTTTGAGTCGCCTATAGATATGCTTGCTTTCATCACTCTACACCCGAAGAACTGGAAGAAATATTCATACGTTGCGCTCTGTTCCGTTTCGGAAAGACCTGTCCTTCACAGGCTTGAAAGCAACGATAAAATTACCGACATATTTCTTTGCCTTGACAACGACGAAGCAGGGATCAGCGCCTGCGTGAGGATAAAGGCTATACTTGAAGAAAAGGGGTACCGAGTAACCAGACTTTCTCCAAAGCATAAAGACTGGGACGAAGACCTTGCTTTTAAGCGTAGTAGTCTGCCGCCGAAAGCGGTTGCGGATAAAAATAAGCTGACCGTTTTGTCCGCGAAGTATATCCGAACTGCCGAGAACACGCCCGTACCGCCTATGCTTACCGAAAAAGTAAAATGCGCGTTCACGGCGGTGAATGAATCAAATACGCAAAGACCCATTGAGCAGGTGGAAAACCTGCTTGTTTTATTGTTACAGCTTGCAAAAGACGAGGCGAGAAAGTGTCTTTCCCCTATAACTTGGGAAGAGATTTCAGACATACTCTGCAAAAAGATTCTCTCCGAAAAGGCGGGAACTCTGGCGGCGGATATGCAAAAACTCTCTTATGTCTACGCTCAGACGACGCTCGAATGTGACCGTAATCTTTTTCTTGACCCTATACTCAGTATGTCTGCTGACTGCGTTCGGCTTATTTACTCTTACAGGAGGTGACGCTATGACCCCAATCGGTTCGCTTGCTTTAGTCGCGGCGACGATGTTTACAGTTCTCGGGCTTATAACCTTACTTGCCCACATCTACTCTCTCAATAACATAAAATCCAAGACCGTCGGCGACGGTCAGCATGGAACGGCAAGGTGGGCTTCTAAAAAAGACATTAAGAACGCCTACCGATATATATCCTATACGCCATCGCTGTGGCGCAAAGGCAGATCTCTCCCCGACCGGTCGCAGCAGGGAATAGTGGTCGGGTGCAAGAGCAGCAAAGGCTCGACCGTTGCACTTGTGGATTCACAAGACGTTCACGCGCTGATGATAGGTGCTGCGGGTGTGGGTAAGACTGCATACTTTTTGTACCCTAACCTTGAATACGCCTGCGCCTCGGGTATGAGCTTCATAACTTCAGATACAAAAGGTGATCTTTACCGCCACTACGGTAAGATTGCAAAGGACTATTACGGCTATGAGGTAGCTATAATTGACCTGCGAAATCCTACGAAATCTGACGGCAATAACCTTTTACACCTTGTAAACAAATATATGGACAAGTGGATCTCAGAGCCAAGCAATCTGTCTTACAAAGCGAAAGCGGAGAAGTATGCAAAGATTATTTCAAAGACGATTGTTCAGTCGGGAATGGAGGGGTCGTCCTACGGGCAGAATGCATTCTTTTATGACGCAGCGGAGGGTCTTTTGACTGCATCTATCCTATTGGTTGCAGAATTCTGTGGAAAGGGTGAACGGCACATTGTTTCTGTTTTCAAGATAATTCAGGATCTGCTTGCTCCGTCGAAGGTAAGAGGAAAAACTCAATTTCAAGTTCTGATGGACAAGCTTCCTCCTGAACACAAGGCAAGATGGTTCGCCGGATCTGCCCTCAACACAAGCGAACAGGCGATGAACTCTGTAATGTCTACGGCTCTTTCGAGGCTGAATGCATTTCTTGATTCCGAGCTTGAGCAAATTCTCTGTTTTGACACTGCGATTGATGCAGAGACGTTTTGCTCTAAAAAGTCTGCTATATTCGTTGTACTTCCCGAGGAAGACACTTCAAAGCACTTTATGGTCAGCCTTATAATTCAGCAGCTATACCGCGAGATTCTTGCAGTTGCCGATGAAAAGGGCGGGAAGTTAGAGAACAGAGTTATGATGTATCTCGACGAATTCGGCACCATTCCGAAGATAGAATCCGCCGAGATGATGTTCTCTGCTTCGCGCTCAAGGAGAGTGTCCATCGTTGCAATAATCCAATCCTTCGCTCAACTCCAGAAAAACTATGGTAAAGAGGGCTGCGAGATCATAACTGATAATACACAGCTTACCATATTCGGCGGCTTTGCTCCGAACAGCAGCTCTGCCGAAACTCTTTCCAAAGCTCTCGGAAATAAGACAGTTCAATCCGGCTCGGTCAGCAGAGGAAACAAAGATCCGTCCGAATCCTTGCAAATGGTTCAACGTGCGCTCTTAACTCCCGATGAGTTGAAAAGTCTTCCTAAAGGCACTTTTGTTGTCATGAAGACCGGTGCTTACCCGATGACGGTTAAGCTCAAACTCTTCTTCAAGTGGGGCATCGTCTTCCCAAAAGAGGTATACACCGTCGCCGACAGAGGCAACCGAATGGTTGAGTATGCTGACAAAAAGGCCATAGAGACGGCGATCGAGAAAAAATATCCGAAGCCCAAAACTGCTGATTCCGACGAAGCCGAACGAATCGACCGTCACTCAGGAAGGGTTCAATCTATTAAGCGAGAGATGCAGGAGGTCGATATAGCTGCAATTCGGGAGCGCGGGGAGGTGGAGCTTATTGACAGGTTTAGAGAAGATAATCCGTGACGATGTGTCCTCAAAAGCGGTGATGATCTACCGATATTTATTGTACCGGCAGGGCAGGAACGAGAGCTGCTACCCTTCGCTTAAACGGATCGCGGCGGATAATAAGTGCAGTGTATCTACCATTAAGAGGGCGATTGCGGAGCTTGTTGCCAAAGGATACATAACAAAAACTCCCAGACGCAAGAGCGACGGGAGCCAGAGTTCTAACTGCTATGTTTGTTTGAAATAATCTTGAATAAAAAGCTTTATTTGATGGGATAAGTCTGTCAGTACGTTGAACTGCGGGGTGGGTCAGGGTGGACAGGAAAGTATAAATGATAAGAAAAGGGTAATTGAAAGGAAGAAGGTATTTAAGATAATGGAACGTAAAATCTTTCGCAAAGTTAGTACATTTGCGAAAAGTAGGAGAATGTGTCCAAAAAGGCACAAAAAAGCCGCCTTTTTGATACTTTCGTATCTCAAAGGCGGCTTTGACACACTTTTTGACTGCGGAGAAAATGCGGATAAATTTTTAAAAACCTGCTCAAAATGTTTATTGAAGCGGTTCCAAACGATTCAAAATTGACTAAAAATCTGACTGCGGAGAAGTCAAAAAGCGCTCATTTTGGGCTATATTTGATTATTTTTTGGCATTTCGTTCGTATATTTTTGCTGAATTTTTAGAAATTTCAACAAAGCTATTGCTTTTTCTTTGGTGATGTGGTATAATTCTTTCAAGATTTGACCCTTTCGCAAATGTACTAACTTTGCGAAAAGCGAAAATCGATGGAATGAGAGTAAGAAAGATAGGCAGAAAGGCTTTAGAACAGCCGTTTTTTGGCACGCTCTCAACAACTTGGGGGCGCTGTTGTTGTACGGAGGTGATGAGTATGGCAATCGAGCTCTTTGAGCACAACCAACAGGCGTATAACGCCGCCGTTGCTATGCTTGCATCAACCGGCAAAGCCGCCATTATCCACCCCACCGGCACAGGTAAGTCCTTCATCGGCTTTAAGCTATGTGAGGATAATCCCGAAAAGACTGTTTTGTGGCTGTCCCCGTCGGAATACATCTTTAAAACGCAGATTGAAGCTCTCAAAAAGGCTTCGGGCTATGAACCCGAAAACATCGAGTTTTACACTTATGCAAAGCTGATGAACCTCTCGGAAGCCGAAATCTCTGAAATCAAACCCGATTTTATAATTCTTGACGAGTTCCACAGATGCGGCGCAGCACGCTGGCAGGACGGAATTCAGAGGCTTCTGAATGCCCATCCCGATACGCCTGTTCTGGGGCTTTCCGCGACAAACGTCCGCTACCTCGACAATCAGCGCGACATGGCTGACGAGCTTTTCGACGGTTGCGTCGCGAGCGAGATGACCCTCGGTGAGGCAATCGTGCGCGGAATCCTTAACCCGCCTAAGTATGTTATATCTATATACAGCTATCAAAAGGACTTGGAAAAGTATGAGCACCGCGTGAAGCTTGCGAAGAACAAGGCTGTCCGTGACGTTGCAGAGCGCTATTTGGAGGCTCTTCGCCGCGCCTTAGACAAGGCGGAAGGTCTCGATGCAGTGTTCAAAAGGCACATGGATGACCCGCGCGGGAAGTACATCGTTTTTTGTGCGAACGCCGAGCATATGCGGCAGATGATGGCGGAATCAAGGGCTTGGTTTGAGCAGATCGACCAAAATTATCTCGCCTATTCTGTCTATTCCGATGATCCCGAGGCAAGCCAGAGTTTCGCGGATTTTAAAGCAGACAGTTCCGACCATTTGAGGCTGCTTTTCTGCATAGACGCGCTTAACGAGGGCATTCACGTTGACGATGTGGCGGGAGTTATTCTCCTCCGCCCGACGGTTTCGCCGATCATCTATAAACAGCAAATCGGGCGTGCGCTCTCGGCATCTTCAACAAAAAATCCAGTAATTTTTGACATAGTAAACAATTTTGAGAGTCTCTACAGCATCGGAATGATCGAGCAGGAGATGCGCGCCGCGATTACCTATTACAACTATTTCGGCGACGGCGAGATTGTCACCGACAAGTTTCGGATTTTCGATGAGGTCGAGGACTGCCACAGGCTCTTTGGCGAGCTTGAGGAGGTGTTGAGTGCCTCATGGGAGACGATGTACACCTGCGCGAAGGGCTATTTTGCGACGTTCGGCAATCTCGACGTTCCGACGAAGTATAAAACTTTGGACGGTTACTCGCTCGGCGGCTGGCTTCAGACTCAGCGGCTTGTGCGTGCAGGGAAAGCCAACGGCAGATTGACCGATTCTCAGATCGAGCGTCTCGACAAAATCGGCATGCGCTGGGAGAGTGTCAAAGATGTCTCGTGGCAGAGGCACTACGATGCTTGTAAGGCATACAGGGACGAACACGGCGACCTCAACGTTTCGGGTGACTGCGTTGTGAACGGAATTGCGCTCGGAAAGTGGATAAAATCTGTCCGCAACTATCGCCGCTACGGCATCAAGAGCAACTATTTCACGCCTGAGCGCGAGAAAATGCTCGACGATTTAGGAATGGTATGGGACCAACCGGATTATCTGTGGAATCGCAACTATGAGGCGGCAAAGTGCTATTTTGCGCGGTTTGGCGACCTGAATGTTCCTGTGGGGCATGTTGAAAACGGGGTTAAGCTTTACAATTGGCTCGCCGATTTGAGGAAGAAATACCGTGCGGGTGTGATGACTGATGAGCAGATTGAGCAGATGAATGCGCTTGGTATGCGGTGGTACAGCAAAACCGAGCTTGCTTGGATTAACGGTTACGAGCATGTGAAAGAGTATGTGAATGAGCACGGAACAGCCGATGCACCGCTCAGCTATGTATGCGAAGACGGCTACAAATTGGGCGTATGGCTATCAAAATGCCGCGAGAAGTATGCAAAAGGAACGCTGACGGATTCGCAAATTAAACAGTTAGAAGACATCAAAATTGTTTGGAATAAATCCCGCAGAAACGACTGGGACGAGTGCTTTGAGAAGGCGCAAGCGTACTATAAAGAGTACGGAAATCTCAATGTTCCGCCGAGTTACACCTCCGACGGTGTTTGGCTCAACAAGTGGTTGAACGAGCAAAAGCTCATCTTGCAGGGTAAACGAGATGGCAAGGCATTGACCGAAGTGCAAAAGGCTAAACTTGCCTCCATTGGCTTGACCGCTGAGGAGCCGCGTGACATCAGGTGGCAGCAACGTTATGCCGAGCTGAAACATTACTACGACACCCACGGCAATAGCCATATACCGACCGACTACACCGATTCGAGCGGGCAGAACCTCTATGTTTGGCTGACGAACCAGAAGGTCAGCGCGAAGGCAGGAAAATTGAGCGACAGGCGCAAGAATCTGCTCCGAGAGGTTGGAGCGCTGAATGGGTGAGCGCAAAAAGCAAGCTGACAGCGAAGTTGAGCACTGCGTCATATGCGGAAAGCCGACCGAGTACCGCGAAGATACGCCTATTGACAAGCGCGAGTGCTATGTTGAGGGCGCAGGGCAGCTTTGCAGAAAGTGTTATTTTGAAATTTATATAAAATCAGGAAATGAGGGAACGAGTTGAGCGAAAAAATGAATGCCGTCGCGGTGATGGACAAGCCGGCGGAGATGCCTCCAAAACCGTTTATACATGAAGAGGAAGCGGAGCAAAAGGTCGTCCTGCCGTTTGAAAAGAAGGGCGAATATTTCGTCGAACAGGTCGGAGAAATCCCGAAAAAGCCGATTTATGCCACAATAAAGCGAATTTTCGACATCTTTGCATCGGCAGTCGCACTGATAATTCTTGCAATTCCTATGGCGTTTATTGCGATGATGATTAAAATCAAATCTCCCGGCCCGGTGTTTTATCACCAAGAACGATTGGGATTAAACGGCAAAAAAATTGATATTATAAAGTTTCGAACAATGAATGTCGATGCCGAGGCTAACGGCGCGCAGTGGTCGCAGGGCGACGAGGATCCGAGAATTTCCCTCTTGGCAGAACACTCCGAAAGTTTAGACTTGACGAGCTTCCGCAGTTGGCGGCGATATTTACCGGGCAGCTCAGTTGGGTGGGCCCGAGGCCTGAGCGTGAAATTTTCTATGACGAATTTGAAACTTACGTCCATGGGTTTCACGAGCGTTTGAAGGTCAAGCCGGGGCTGACAGGTTTGGCACAGGTCAACGGCGGGTACGATCTGAAGCCGGAGGAAAAGATTGTGTGGGACATCGAGTACATAAAGCACCGCGGATTGCTGATTGATTTGGAGATTTTGTTCAAGACCGTAGCGGTGGTGTTTAAACATGATGGCGCAAAGTGAGGAGAGGCAATGATAAAAGGGTTAGTTTCAATTATTACACCTTGTTACAATGGAGCAAGATATATTTCGGAAACGATTGACGCAGTTATTGCACAGACTTATGGAAATTTGGAAATGCTCATTGTTGATGATGGCTCTAAAGATGAATCAGCCGAAATAGTTAAATCATATGAGCAAAAAGACAGCAGGATTCACTATATTTATCAGAAAAATGCCGGTTCTGCGGCTGCAAGAAATAACGGTATACGTCAGGCAAACGGACAGTATATTGCACTTTTAGACGCTGATGATTTATGGCTTCCGAATTTTTTAGAAAAGCAGATTGCTTTTATGAAAGAAAAGAACGCAGTCTGCGTAAGTTGTTCATATAGGAGAATTAACGAAAATTCGGAGGAGATTCTTCGCCCTACAAAGGTAAAAAGGGTAATATCCAAAAAAGATATGCAGCGCAGGAATTATATAGGCTGTTTGACGGGATTGTATGATTCCGAAAAGCACGGAAAGATTTATTTGCATGAAGAATTGAAAAGCATTCGCGATGATTACGCATATTGGTATGACATTGTAAGTCTTGATGGAGTTGCATACGGAAATCCTGAGATTTTAGCGAGCTACCGTGTCCTATCAGGATCAACAACCGGCAATAAGAAAAAGCTTATTAAGAAGCAATACCAATTTTATCGGGATTATTTGAAACTTAATTTGTTGAAAAGTGCTGTGAATACAGTTATTTGGGGCATTCAGGGCGTGTTGCATTTTACATAGGCAGTTAACGTAAACAGCAAAAATAATATAAATGGTGGAGAAAGTAATCAAATGACAGATAACCTCCAACCCTCCGTGAAATTACCGGGGGGGGGTACATCTAAACGAATAGGATACATAGATTCTCTAAAAGGCTTTGCCATAATTTGCGTAGTTATTGGTCATGTTGCACAGAGCTATCTTGACAGCAACATGTTTACAGAAGCTCATTGGCTTCTGAATATTATGTTTAATGCCACTTACTGTTTTCATATGCCGTTCTTCTTTGCAATTAGCGGATATGTGTATTTTAAGGCTTATTTCGATTTGGATTCAAAGCCGAGATATGAAAAACTGAAAGTTCAATTTGCCAATCTCATATTCATATATTCGGTTTTCAGCCTGATATACGGATTTTTCAGAATGATTCTCGCAAAGTACGCCAACGGGCAAACTTCTTTTACGGATATTCTGATGATATGGGCACGACCGATTGCGGAGTATTGGTATTTATATACGCTGATATTTCTTTATTTAATCTTTATGATACCTGGACTGTTAAAGCTAAAGCCTGAGATTATTCTTTTTGCCACGGTTGCGTTAAGCCTGATTAGCGGTTATATACCGTCGTTTTGGTCGCTTAACAGTATTTTGTACTACAGTTTTTTCTTTTCGGTCGGAATACTTATCGCTCATGGATATAAACTTTTTGACAGCGTTGTATTTAACGCGGTACTGATAGTTGCGGCAGCAATTCTGCTTATATTTTTAAAGGCAATGTAGAATCTATCGTCGAGATACAGCCGGCAAGAATAATTATCGCGCTCGGCGTGTCGATGGCTGTCTGGAATCTGTTTAAGAAAATGTCGACAATCGGAAACAACGGATTTCTGAAGTTGTGCGGTTTGCATTCATTGGAGATATACATAATTCACGGATATTTTTCTGCGGGAAACAGAGTTTTGGTTCCGATGATAGGAATTACAAACGCATATGTCAGTATTGTCGCAAACTTTGTCATCAGTATGGCGGTTCCTTTCGCGGCAGTATGGATAACAAAAAAGCTGAAAATCTACGGGTACATATTTACGCCCGGGAAGATGATATTTAAACAAATCAAAGCGGGAGAGAATAATGTATAACTACCTTATAGTCGGCTCCGGCCTCTATGGCGCTGTGTTTGCACACGAGGCCATGAAGCGCGGCAAAACCGTCCTCGTAGTCGAAAAGCGCAGCCACATCGGCGGCAATATCTACACCGAAAACGTCGGCGGCATCAACGTTCACAAATACGGCGCACACATCTTCCATACAAACAACAAGGTCGTCTGGGACTACGTCAGCCAATTCGCCGAGTTCAACCGCTACACCAACAGTCCGGTTGCGCGCTACAAGGACGAGCTATACAACATGCCGTTTAATATGAATACCTTCAGCAAAATGTGGGGGATAACCACTCCAGCTGAAGCCGAAGCAATCATTGAAAAGCAGCGCGCCGAGATACCCGGCGAGCCGAAAAATCTCGAGGAACAGGCAATCAAGCTCGTCGGTCGGGACATCTATGAAAAGCTCGTCAAAGGTTACACCGAGAAGCAGTGGGGCAGACCCTGCACCGAGCTACCGGCGTTTATCATCAAGCGCCTGCCGGTGAGATTTGTTTACGACAATAATTATTTCAATGACAAGTATCAAGGTATTCCAATCGGCGGTTATACGCAGATAATCGAGAAAATGCTTGACGGCGCAGAAATCCGATTGACTACTGATTTTTTAGATGATAGAGACAATTTTTCAAAGCTTGCCGAGAAGATTATCTACACCGGCCCAATTGATGCGTATTTCAACTACTGCTACGGCGAGCTGGAATTCAGGAGCCTGAGGTTTGAAACCGAGGATTTGCCGATTGAGAATTACCAAGGCGACGCAGTCGTGAATTACACGGAATTTGAGGTGCCTTATACACGGATTATTGAACACAAGCACTTTGAATTTGGCTGTCAGGGTGGGGAAAAGACAGAGCACACCGTCATCACCCACGAATACCCGAAGGTGTGGCAAAATGGCGACGAGCCGTATTATCCTATCAACGATGAGCGAAATAATAGATTGTATGAAAAATACAAATCTCTTGCCGACGCTGAGAAGAACGTCATTTTCGGCGGCAGGCTCGGGGAGTATAAGTATTATGATATGGATAAAGTTATTGAGAGAGCGATGTGCAGCTACGTTTAAAATTAGTATTTGCAAGGTAACTAATCTTCGATTTTATTAATGGTGGCACGGAGGTAATATGCGCAAAAGTAATAATAGGACGGTAGCTACGCATAAAACAGTATCAACCTACAAACTGAAATAGGGTAGCTGCCGTACAGGGTGCAGAGAAAGGC
>CANQXS010000031.1 GCA_947627875.1 uncultured Clostridia bacterium | reverse complement strand
GACCGAAAGCCCCCAATACCGGCGAACATATCTAAGTATCTTATTTTCCGCACTCTACATTCCCATCTCCATTCCTCTCGGCTGCTCGGTCTGTTCCTCCGCCAGCTCAGCTTCGGTAAGTCTTCTGAAAGAGTCCGCATCAGGAACAAGACCCAATGAGCGACCGCTGTCAAAGACGCAGTGGACTGTTCCTATATCATCTACCGCAACCACTGTGCCTCTCGTTCCGTCCTCAACGGGATTCGGATCATCTCCCATATGCAGGAGCATCACCCTTGTACCTTTAGGGTAAAGTTCCTTATACATCTTGACCTTATTGTGAGTTTTCTGCCACTCGTTCATCAATAAATTCCTCCCTTTCGAATGTTCCGTATGCCTACCGGCAAAAACAAAAGTCCGACTCACCTATGACCCTGCACCTCTCGTTGAGGAATTTCGGATTCTCCTCAATACGCTTATACATATATGCAATCTCGCCGGGCGAAGCAGGGACTCTTTTTCCGTCGCCGTAAATGTAAGCGTCAGCGTGAACTTTGATTTCTATATCCTCGTCGATTGATTTGAGATAGTTATCAAAAAGGTCCAACCTTTAAGGTCGTTAAACTCCCTCGGATTTCCTCCGACTAAAAATTGCAGACAATCCTTTTTAAAAGGCGCACTCGCTCTATTTCGGGCGCGACGCCTATTACGACATCGTGAGGAACAACCCCTATTGCGGCAACAAGGAGCTGCTTATAATCCCCTGCGCTTCTCACACCGACCTCTACGACGGCGGCGGAAAGGACGCTATCCCCTTCGACAGGCTCGCGGAATTCTTCGGAAAGTACCTCGGGGCGTAAAGGAAAGAAATAACGGTGCCTTTTGACACCGTTATTTTTTATTTATGAGAATCAATTTTGCCAAGCCGAGCTATACGTTTACGCTTTGCTTTTCCTTGCGCATCAGCAGAGTCTGACGGTATTGTTCCGCGTCGGGTATGTCAACAAATTCTACGGTCTTATCGAAGTTTTGGCGTATAACGCTTTTTATCTCATCGAGCGACACTCTGAAAAATTCGCGCCTTGCATTGACCATATTTACCCGTCTGTCCTCAAAGGCTTTATGTAAAGCGGCTTCCAGCTTCGGCGCGTCTTCCGTAAATATCATAGCGTGTATATCAAAATCAAACGGAACGGAAGCGTCTCCAAGCTCCTCTATACGCTCCGTCGGGTCAAGCCGCCTTGTCATTCCGATTTTGTATACTCCTTCGCCGAAAGCGCCGATATTGGAAATGACATATACATAACCCGCCTTTTGATTTGCGGCGCGATAATCGACGTCTTTTATCGCCTTGTCAAGTTCCGACAGCTGAGCAGTGATTTCGGCGCGCTTTTCAGCAAGCAGTTCTTTTTCGGCTTCACCCGCAGAAGCAAGTTGCATGTCCAGCTTTTTAAGCGCATTCTGATAATGCGTTTGCTCCTTTTCGATTTCCTTGCGGGCGTTTTCTATTTCCTTTTGCAATTTTGCTTGCTCCCGCAATTCTTCGCGCAGTCTCTTTTGCTCCTCTTTTTCGTCCTGCCTTTTCATCTGATATTCGTGCATAAGATTAAGCTCGCTGATTTTCAAAGATACATATCTCGGAGAGATTGCTATGCTCATCATAGAGCCGAGCTTTGAAATAGCTTCAGCCGACGCGGCGATTTTCTTCTGGCAAGATTCAATGTTGTTAAATTTAACATGCTCAATGGCATCGTCGCACTCCGCATTGTATGCCCTCAGCAGAAGCTTCTGCATATCCGCAACCATTTTTCTGCCGCTGGCGGCGCTGCCGTTGACCTGCCAATTCATATTCCCCGAAACGGCAGAGCCTTCCTTGATCATATCTTTTTGCATATCGCGGATAGCCTTTAACCTGTACTGGTACTGCACCGAAGATGAACAACTGTAATGAGGGGTGTAAAATCCGAACGACTGCATAAGAATTGCTTCGTCGGTTTCAATTATCTGCGCCTTTTTTGCCGCAAGCTCATTCTGTGCCTGCAACAAATTCTGTTGAATTGCCCGAAGCTGCGCTCTTGCGCGCTCAAGTTCGCCGGTAATATCCGCAAGCTGAATTTGCTCCGGCGTCATCTGTGCTTTTAATCGCGCGATTTCTTCTTTCTCTTTTTTGCCAAACAAAGACATGCTTTTCCCTCCTTAAATTCTGAGCTTATAAAAGCAAAAAATGAGACCGCCTCAAGGACAGCCTCATTTTTGGCTATTAGGGTTGGAATAAATGAATTTAAATCAATTTGTCCTTATTTCATACCCTTATCCAAATATACTCTCATCCGTTCCCACATCGCCAGCTTTAGTATCTTTATCCTTATCTGTATTTTTGTCATTTGATGGATACAAAAACTGTTCTTGCTTTCTAATATATTTATCAAAATAATCTCTATAATACGCTTTTTTCTTTTCACCAGTCATTAGATTCTTAAGTAACTCCTGAACATCCTCCAAATTCCGATACATAAACGGAGTATAGATATAGTTTGTCTTAGAAAGCTGTAATACTATATCCATCACGTAATTCATATCTGAATAATGATATAATAGAGAAACAAAATTCATATTTCTCAAGCCAATATAACTTGCCATTTTGCGGAAAAATAAATCATCACATAAATATACAGCGTTTTCTCTCTTTGATAAAATCAGTGCATCAAGTTGTATTTTATCAATATTATTAGAGAACAGCTTTTCAGCTGATATATTTCCTAAAATAGTAAAATTTATCCTTTCATCATCGGTTATCTGTTTTCTACTGCAATTTTCACATAACTTTGCAAGTGACTCCCAAATCGCCGGAATCTTCTTGTCATGATCAATCATAGCAATGCCGCCATCTTTGAGACTTACTAATGATCCAACTGATGCAGTTTGAGTGCTACTAACTTTTTCATATTGTGTCTTGAAGAATTCAATATAGCTTTCCGGAATTATAATACTATCTTTAATGCCCTCTAAAACATCAAGCCTGTCCAGTAGCTCCAAAATGACCAGCGTAGAAAGCGTGAGTACATAACAGGTTTCCTTCAAATCACCAATGTCAGGCTCCCCTGAATAAAGTGCCTGATTCTCTTCATATAGAAGTGCTCCCAAAACAGTTATGTATCGTTCATAACAGTTAGATACAAACAAATCGATTGGAATTCCCAGAGCATTGTTGCCAAAATTGTATTCATTGAGTAAAAAATCTGTATGATTTATATTATTAGTAATTGTGTTAATTTGCTCAATCATTTTTTGGGGGTCATTAGTAGATACGGCCCATGCAAAACCGTCAAACTCATTCGGAAACTCCTGAATTTTATCATAAATCATCTTTATAGCTACATCTTTTCTTGACATAAATTTAGTAATTTCATATTTCTTTTCATCCAATACAACAACATGTCCTTCTTTTCTACCTATTAGTTTTATATAATTTATGTTTTTACGACTCATATGTCGAACTCCAAGGCTTTGATTCTCTTCGTTCACGAAATCAGACTCAGAATCCAAGCATATTACCGTGATTTTATCTTCTTTACCGTTTTGCTCTGTTGAATCTGTTTTTTCAGGTATACATTCTTTTAACCAGACTACCGTATTATCTGTGATGGCACTTTTAATCTCATTTTGTCTATAATGCAGCAAGTTGTAATGATAGAAGCTAAAGTAACTTTTGTATATTTCAAAGTCATCTTCGCCGTTTAATAAATAAATCGCTTTATAAGCATAAGACTCTGCTTCTTGTGTTCTCCCTAGTTTCAAAAGAGCAGCAGCAACAGCCATAGCGTGATCAGGCAAATCAGACTTCATTAATACATCAACATATGGTACATATTCCTTTTTATCTGTTACATTGCGTTCAGCAAGCAAAGCAACAATCTGTCTTGCTGTTTCGGCGTCCTTTGTAAACTCAAAAAGTTCTTTAGAATATTTCAGCATGCTAAAAGTCATTCTATGAGCTCCGGCGCACAATACTTTAATTTGCAAAAAGAGCTTTAATTGTATTTTTTCAGAAATAAATCTATCTGCTATTCGTTCTACGAGGTCTATATCATCACTGACTGATGCATCATTCCTTTGCGCGTTATACTCCCTATTTGAAATTCGAAAAAGAATGCCATAAATATCATAAATCGCAAACTGGGTCAATGAATCCAGTCGTGTAATGCTATCAAGTACAGCAGATAATAGCGATATTTCATCGAAGATTGAGAACAATTCCAAAAAGCCCTTTTTTGTAAGCTCATCTACAGTAAGGAATGCACTATTATCATTTTCGAGTACTCCCGTAACTATAGGAACGATTAGGTTATAAAATAATTCTTTATCCTCAATAAAATATGCAATATCAAAAATGCCTTTTAGATCTTTACAATTCTTTTGTACCGCCTCTTCCAACTCATGATGATACGCCACTATCCACAGCGCTAAGTGCACGGAGGTACACACCATTTAATCGTGGAGTTCTATTGCTTTCGCTTAATGAATGATAATCATTTACTAATTTTTCGTTCTCGCCATTCTTAATTAAGCAAAGGGCCCTCCTAAATGCAAAGTCATCATTGTTTTTCCAATCAATAGATGAATAAAACTCTAACGCATTACTTGTTTCGTCATTGAGTTCTAGACACATTGCAGTATAAAACTTGACAATCTCATTATTCTGCGTGTTTTCTGAATAAGAACTGTAGCATTCTTTAGCCAAATGTAATACTGATTTATCATTGATTCCAAGACGATAATAGGATTGTAGCTCAATAGCTGCAACAAACACTTCATTCATCTTAACTTGATCAGCACATTGTGCTTTTAATTCCGAAAGCCTTTTAAGAAGTTCTAAAAGTCTTTTGTTCTGTCCAGGATCACCATATGTTAGTTCACCATTTGCCTTTTGAATCTGAGCACATAAAAAGAAAAACTGAATTCTATTATCAAGGTTTACTTTTGCAAGCTCATTTAGTATATCACATGATTTATCATAGTCGAAAAGATTATAATAAGAGAGACCACAATAAAAAGATAGTTGCTCTCTTACTTCTTCACAAACGCGGCTGTTTTCTTTCAGCATATCATAAAGCGAAATTATGAGTTTCCAACGACCTTCAGCAAACAACTTGTCTAAAACAATCACCTGAGTTTCTGATAATAAACCAACATAAGAATCATAAGAAAAATCATCAGACAAATTTAAATAATTCAATGCCCACTCTATGTCATGTCTGTATTTATCATTATGAATTTCAACGTCAGTATCAGCAACAACATCACCGTCATGATACGATAAAAGAAAGCGATAAAAGCGCAGTGTTTCCTTATCTTCGTTATCGCTGATGTTATGTGTTAACATCTTATCCAATTCCGTTTTGAGCTTTTTTAGTTTTAGACCAAGAATGTCAGACCTGAAATTTGTAATCTTTTCAGATATCAAATCCTTTATGAGCGTACTGTCAGTACCGGTGCAATGACTTTTTATTGATTCTAATGGAATATTAATTGATATTGTTTTCCCGTTTATAATCTTTATGTTTTGAGAACCAGCTATATCGATTTCCAAATCTGATACCGCACTAGCTCTAGTCCTTTGTAGGAAAAAATATTCGCCTATGCGCTTATGCTTACAAACCAAGTCCAACAACTCGGAATCAGAAATCGGGATGAGATCTATATCGGCTTCTGAGAGCAGATTCTTTGTTTCAATATAACCCTTCGATGAAGTATTTAATGGCTTATTGCAAAATAGATATACCACATCGAGTTTTCCCGAATAGTGTCTTACAGTTTTCTTAGCGGAGTCTTTGATATTTTCATAGTGGATACTTGTTTCAAAGTATTTTGCCTGAAAGCTGATCCGTTTCTGTGCAGAATCATCACTGTGCAGTGGCTCAAGAACCGGATTCACCTCAACTCCCGGGTTATTGGGGTCTGAATGCAACAATTTTTCGTCAAGTTGAAATTCACAAGCGAATAGTTGCCTACACATGTCTTCAAATGCCTTAGTTTGATTATCGTTGCAAGATGAAAATTGTGACCAAGTTATATTGGGATAAGCATTAGCTATGTCAGACATATGAAGCCTCCTTTAAATGTGATTCAAGATTCTAAAAATCTCACAAAACATTGAGATGTGTATTTGCAGTCACAACCGTATTTCTTATGATTATAGCGTGAACAATTTTCGTTGGCGGTCAAAACTATTAATTTGCCACACAGTTTATTGTGAAAAGCAATGGGATTTCATTATTTGTTCCTATTTTATGGTTTAAAGCGATTTGCAGAAAATAACTACAGATTATTGTATCTTATATTATAATACACCATAATATGCTAAAATGCAAGTAATAACATAATTCATCAGTTCTTACGTCCAGCTGAGATTCTGCTCATCGACCGCGCTCATCAGCATAGGCATCAAAGCCGGTGAAGTCTCCAGTATAGCATTAGGAGATATATCTAATATTATAAATACATCGGTTTTTCAAAGCTCCTGAAATTCAGTATCGGAAATTGCAAATTATTCAGGGCTTGTAATAATATAATAGTGTATTCGTGTTGGCAACCAGTTACAGATAACACGAGCACAGGCGTATCAGTTCAATAGCGCTTTAAGAAATATAACGGAAAGCTACATAAGCATAAAATCTACCGTGCAGTTTAAATGCTGCACGGCTTTTGATTTTATAGGCATATCGTCATATACGGCGGTATGCAGATAATATCCTCTTTAAAGCTGAGATTGCGAGGGTGGATTACATAACATTCCCCTATCCTCGCTTTATACTTTTCTTTAAATCGCTTCAGTGATTCGATTGAATACTTTTTACCGGATTTCACTTCAATCGGGTAAAGCTTATATTTCAGCTTGCTGTTATTTGAAATCAGGAAGTCTATTTCTATGTCGTTCCGATGTTTATCGGGATTGTAATGCGTATAAAAATAAAGTTTATGACCGCAGGACGTGAGCATCTGCGCAATCGCGTTTTCATACAGCATGCCCTCGTTCATATTCAGCTTATCACCGAGTATCTGCTTATAGACCTCGTCTTCAAGGAGTTCATTTTCGTCAAAAGCATGGCTTACAAGAAGTCCGGTATCACCTAAATAGCACTTCACATATGCTCTGCTTTCATTCAGCGAAAGCCCAATATCGGGGTCATTACAAAGAAAGCACTCGTTTGAAATCATAGAATCGCCCAGCCAGAAGAAAGTATCCTCATAGTGCTCGGCTTTACTTCCTGCCAAAATATCATTGAACACCACGCGCTTTTCATGCTGGGAAAGAAGTGCAGGTATCTGATCAAATATTGTCAGAACCTTGCTTCTGTACTTCGCACCGATTTTCATAATATCGCTGCGGTACAGAGAAAGAATACCACGCTTCTCCACATCTGCTCTGTCAAAATCTTTATGGCTTTCAATAAACGCGACAACACTCTGCGGCATACCGCCCACAAGCATATATTGCTTAAAAAGCAACATTGCCTTGCGATGCAATTCAGGCTTAAGCGGAGTTCTGTCCGCAAAACATTTTCTGATATAGCTGATAATTTCCGATTCGCCGAGCGCGTCGCAGAACTCCTCAAAATCCAAAGGATACATCTTAACATGCCGCTCTTCCGAGGGAATGACAATATCCCTGACATTCTCTTTTATTGAGATAAGCGAACCCGTTTCGATATAGTCATATCTTCCGTCTGCAACAAGATATTTTATACATTCCCTCGCATTCGGAAACATCTGCACTTCATCAAAGATAATAAGCGAATCGCGTTCATACAGCTTTACGCCGTAATATGTGGACATAAGCATGAAAAAAGTGTCAAGATCATTCATATCCTTGCGGAAATAATCCTTAACCTCATCAGGGCATCTGGCGAAGTCGATGAGAATATAGCTTCTGTACTCATTTTTGCCGAATTCTTCGCATATTGTTGACTTTCCGATACGCCTTGCGCCTTCTATCAGAAAGGCTTTTTGCCCGTTCAATTCGGCTTTCAGTCTGAGCATTTTATCGTATATTTTGCGTTTTAATATCATAATTGCACCTCATACCATAATGCGCTGTTTGGCGACACCAAATAATTTCCTGAATGCGCAGGTTATTATGCACCGTTTATTTCTATAATGCGCAGGTTTATATTGATTATACAATATTGTGTTCAAGAAGTCAATACCGATTATTGTGAAATAGATCGGAGTTTAGACTGAAGGCAGAGATCAATATATGTGGACTTGCTTTTAGCTCTACTTCGTGATATAATAAATTTGGATAGTATATCGTTTATACTGAAAGATATGGCTTTTAGAAGTGGGATGTTTTTGCTGTCTACGACCGTAGTTTTCCACAAGTGTTTTTTCAAGCGGTGGTATTCATTAACGGCAAGCTACAAGTCATTAATACCATTACTTTCTGAAAGCGATTGAATTGTGCTAACACGAAAAATCAAAGAGTTTTTGAGGAGAATTAATTATGGACTGGCTCGATTACAGAAAAAAGCTTGGAATCGGATTCTGCGATAAGGATAAGTTCAATCTATTTTTGGTAAAAATATTTAACGTTTTAAACGCAATTTCTCAAAATTCGAATGAGGGTTGCTTTTCAGACAACGAGTATTTTTCTTTCTGCAATTTGACGGGTTCATTGTATGATGTTCGCATTTCAGATAGTTGTTATAACCGTGAGCGTTTCCAAGAATTCTTGACAATATTAGATAGACATCGAAATAGCTTAGAGGAATTTTTGTCGTATTATATTGCATTTACAAATTCCATAGAAGTAAGTAAACCTCTTCCTCATAATTGGGTAAGAGAACATTATGCAAATTTGCTGGATAATTTGCTAAACGAAGCGCATATCCCAATTGATTTGATAAAAGACGGTGATGAGTATTTTGCATTTTCAAAAGGCGCAGAGGAGTTGGACGATGCCCTCGTTTCCCAAGTGCTTGAATGGATGAGCGAATATCCGAAAGCACGAAAAGAATGGATCTCTGCGTTAAAAGAATATTCCGATTTGACCGATGAAAGAGCAAGCGATATTGCAGACAAATTCCGCAAAGCGTTAGAACGTTTCTTTCAAGAATTTTTCAATAATTCAAAATCTTTGGAAACACAAAAATCCATATACGGTAATTATATGAAAGAAAACGGAATTCCCGCAGAAATCAGTAACAATTTAGAAACTTTACTTCAAAGCTATACCAACTTTATGAACAATTACGCTAAACATCAAAACAGAACCGACAAAAAGGTGTTGGAATATATTATGTATCAAACAGGCAATATAATGAGATTGCTGATCACATTAAAGCAGAATGAAAGTGAGAATTGATTATGAACAATTTCAAGCCATCATTGGGAATTGAATTTGATGATAAATATATAGATGCAAAGAATAAACTTATCTGCTTTATTGCGGCTTTAAATGGATTGACGGAAGAACAACGGCTGCAACTTGCAAGAGAATTTTTAGCGTCATATGGTGTGGCGTCTTCTTTTGAGCAATTCGTGAAATATATGAATGACAAAGTGCAATTTTAATGTCTGCCAAATATATACTGTTTATATCGGAGCCTATTGAAGGGCAGCAGGTTCATGGATTTTACTTTTCCTTTTATATAACGTACATTATGAGATTAAGCGCTCCCGTTTTCCCAATCTCACCCCCTCAAAGCAATCCTGTCATAACCAGTCTGAGGATTTTATAAAACACTCTATTGCAATTTAGACAATAAAATCGAGCAAGACGCAGAAAGCTGTGTATCTTGCCCACGCTATTATATTAGCAAAGAGAAAATAAGCATCGCCGAATGTGTAAAGAAATAAAAGTACAAATGAAGCATTATAATAACAGGCAGATGAGAATAGCGCATCAAAAAAGTAGCAAAGATAAAGTAAAAACGCAAAAGCTTGCGAAATAATGCAAATAAAAAATTTTTTCAA
The DNA here is from genome assembly GCA_947627875.1 of uncultured Clostridia bacterium. Lineage (GTDB taxonomy): Bacteria > Bacillota > Clostridia > Oscillospirales > Ruminococcaceae > Faeciplasma. The sequence continues at coordinate 7,080 of CANQXS010000031.1, read as the reverse complement.
AGCAAAAAAGCCACGAATTTGAGCCGCAAATATCTTGACAAAATATAAGAACCATGATATAATAGATGGCGTAATAGGGGGTGTCAATTATGTTTGACTTTTCTAACTTCGATTCCTTTGACTTCAGCGAAGGAGCTCCATACGTTTCAATCACTCGGAACGGACTAACTTTTAACAAATCCGTGACGATGAAGCTTGATTATCCGAGACACGTCGTCCTACTCATCAACCGCGACGAAAAGCAGATTGCAATTCAGTGTTGCAATGAGGCTGCCAAAAACGCTGTACAATTTTACCGTGGCGATAAGAGCGTACTTTCGGTGCGCTGGAACGCAAAGGATCTGCTTAACACCATCAAATCAATTATGAATTGGGACTTGTCCGCAGAATCCTACAGAGTTGACGGTGAGCTGCTTGCTGCCGACCAAGCCATGCTTTTTGACCTGAAAAATGCTCAAAAACTTACCTGATGTGAATCAGCGCGTCTGATTGACATATAAAAAGTTTCACTCAAGTTGGCCCTTGAATGAAACTTTGAAGAAAGATGCAGGCAAAATAAAATCACCTACACTGTCTCAGTAAAATTAGTGTATCACTTTTGCCTGCATTTTTCAAGACAATTTTAAATTTGTCTTAAAAAAATCTTGGAAAGGAGAACGCAAAAGTGATTCAAACAACTTATAAACGCGATCGGCATAAGCGCCGTCTCGTCTTTTCTGCGTACATTACGCTCAAAACCGGGAAGCGAATTTATGCGAGTCAATACGGCAAAAAAGCTTTCTGCTTCTACGCTGACTAAATAATCCCGAGCGGAAGATGTTGGTGATCATCTTCCGCTCTTCTTTTTTGCACGATTTGAGTGCGCTGAAATTCGCATTTTGTGATAAGGTTCTTCTTTTATCTCGCCCGAAAAACGGCACTCATATCGTATGCAAGTTTTTATGATATATACAATTTCGCCCGCTCCCAAGCTCCACAGCCATAGGAACGGGCTCGTTTACTTCCCAGTCTCATCAATTTTTCATTTTAGGGAAGCAACTTTTATTCTTCCGTCAGCCACTCTGAAAAGTCCACAACCCTGACTCCCTCATACTGGTACGCCTCATGCCTTGTCCTTGCAATCAGCAGTTTCGGATAGGCGTCATGCACCGAAAGCAGCGGCTTGACCTCTCGTTGGAACGTCTTTTCATCGGTTAAATTATCCGAGACCTGAATATACAGCTTTTCATTGCGTTTTAATGCAACAAAGTCGATTTCGGACTTATAGAGAACCCCCGCATACGCCTCATATCCGCGGCGCAGAAGCTCAATCGCAACGATATTTTCAAGCATTCTGCCATAATCGGCGTTCTTGGTACCGAGCTTCGCGTAGCGGAAAGAATGGTCGCAAAGATAGTATTTTTCGGTGGTCGAGAGGTATTTTTTGCCCTTGATGTCATATCTGCGGATCTTGTAGAACGCAAACGCGCTGCAAAGATACTGCAAATATGCCCCGACCGTCTTGTGGTTGATCTTATCTTTGTGACTGTTGAGGGTATCGGCAATCGCCCTTGCCGACGTCAGATTTGAGATATTATCCATAAGAAAATCAGCTACTCTGTCCATCAGAACGGTGTTGCGGATTTTATATTTCTGCCGAATGTCGCGAACTATCAGCGTATTAAAAACCTCGGCAATGTAATCATACTTCGCCTCGCGGTCTTTGTAGACATATGAACCCGCCATTCCGCCCTCGGTGACGTACCTGTCAAAAGCGGCGTAGAGGTCGGTATATTCAAAATACTTAACATATTCGGCAAATGAAAATGGGTAGACCCTTATTTCAAAAGTCCTCCCCGTAAACAGCGTGGCGAGGTCGGAGCTGAGCAAAAAGGCGTTCGAGCCCGTGATATAAATATCGAACTTTTCGGAGGCATGCAGCCCGTTTATCGCCTTTTCAAAGCCCTGGCACATCTGTATTTCATCTATCAGAACGAAGTTTGAAACGCCGTCTTTATGCAAAGAATTTACATAATCATACAGCGCGTGATACTCTGTCAGCTCCTCAAATTCGGGCATATTGAAGTTAATGTGGATCATATTCGCGTCGGGAATATTTTCGGCAACATAGCTCCCGAACGCCTCAAGCAGCTTGGATTTTCCGCAGCGACGAACGCCTGTTATTACCTTTATATCAGGCGTGCCGATCGCGCCGATCGCCTTGTCAAGATAGTCTTTTCGCTCGATCAGTTTCATACACTCACGCTCCTTTAATGGCATTATAGCACATCTATTTCCCAAAATCAAGCTTTTTCTGAAATAGGGAAATAAATTTTTGCCTCAACACATTTAGTTTAACGAGGGATAGACTTGTATACTCGTTTCTCTTCGTTGCTACTTTCCGTCTTGAATTACTCATTGATTTGCCAGTACCCTTTTGTATCAGAGCCAACATGAAGAATTATGCCTTTGTTTCTCAATTTAGCAATGCGAACAGAAACTGTTTTTCGGCTCACATGAAGTTTTTCGGCTAATTCGTTGTAGGTGTAAGAGGGATTCTCCCGTAACAATGATAAAACTTTAAGCTCTTTCTCAGTCCCCTCTCAGCCACCCCCCTCAGTCACCCTCTCCGAACCAATTCTGATGGCTTTATCTTCTGGGGCTGTGAATTTAATAACTACGGAATTGCCAGTAATGTCATATTCGGGTAGCGGCGCATTATCTGCTTCGCAAGCATCACATATCTTCTCAACGCCGCGTCCCTAGCTTTCAATAAAGCCCGCCAAATAGAAAACATGAACGATATTAGGGTTAAACGGTTCTGAAGAATGCTTTTCCATGAGTTTTTCCGCAGACCAGTTTTCAGGAAGACGTCTTTGGGGTCTAATTTGAAAGCAGATTCTTAGTATCCTCACCCCGCATAAAACCTGATTAAAATGATAATCACCTATGCTCTTGTATTTATTTATTATTATAACATATAATTCTCTGTTCACAATGTATGTCCAAAATGATGCGTATAAGTTGAAGCACAATGTCCAAAATGCTGACATTTTTATATTTTCTGACGTCCAAAATGATGCAAATCTATTGACTTTTTTGCCAGGGTGTGCTATTATTACAGCACTTGGAGGTGGATAGTATGCTGAAAAGAAAAATGTATCAATTTCTGCTTGATTGGAAAGCCAAAAAAGAAAGAGAGTGCTTGTTGATCAAAGGGGCCCGTCAGATCGGTAAGTCATTTATTGTAGAGGAGTTCGGAAAAAACGAATACGAAAGCTTTGTAGAAATCAATTTTCTCAAGACCCCGAGATTAAAGGAAATATTTGAAGGAGATTTATCGGCAGATGAGATATATAAGCGCATGAGTGCACATTTACCGGGAAAGAAATTCACAAAGGGGCGCACACTCGTTTTCCTCGATGAAATTCAAAAATGCGCAAATGCCAGAACTGCTCTTAAATTTCTTGCAGAGGACGGAAGATATGATGTAATCGCTTCCGGATCTTTACTTGGGCTGCATTATGGACAGGACGCAGACGAAGAAGTGGAAGAGGTTGAATCCATTCCGGTGGGTTTTGAGCGTCAGGTGATTATGTATTCCTTGGACTTTGAAGAGTTTTTATGGGCATACGGGTATGAATCGGACACCATCGAGTATCTGCGCTCCTTTTTTGAAAAAAAGGAAAAAGTGCCTGAGGATATCAACGAAAAATTTGAAAGTATACTCAGAGAATATATTGTAGTTGGCGGAATGCCGGAAGCTGTTCAAAAGTTTGCGGATACTAAGGATTTCAACGAAGTTCAGATTGTACAGGAAAAAATACTCGATGCGTATGATGATGATATTGCGCTTCATGCAAAAGGAAGCGAAAAGGTAAAAGTCAGAGCCTGTTATGACAGCCTTCCAAGGCAGCTTGCCAGGGAAAACAAGAAGTTCAAGTATTCAGAGGTGGAAAAGCGGGCCACCTCGCGGAAATACGGCGACAGTATCACATGGCTGAAGGATTCCAATCTTGTTCATATTTGTTATAATGTCTATGAGCCTTATCTGCCGCTCGTTGCAAACTCAAAGAACGATGAGTTCAAATTATACTTGAATGATTCGGGACTTTTGCTTGCAAAGTATGGGATGCAGACCAAGCTCGCCGTACTGACGAAAAGGATTCACGGGAACGCGAAAGGCGGTATTTATGAGAATGTCATCTCCGAAATGCTTATTAAAAGCGGCTACAATCTCAACTATTATAAAACGCAAAACAGTTCTATGGAATTGGAATTTGTGATTGAGAAGGACGGAGAGGTTGTTCCTGTGGAAGTAAAAGCCGGCAATTCGTCAACTGCGTCGCTGAATAATTTCATAGAAATATTTCACCCGCCCGTTGCATATAAGCTGATCGACGGCAATATCGGAGCGGCAGACGGGAAAGTTACGCTCCCGCATTATATGGCAATGTTTATCTGACAAAGAGAGTTTGTTCTAAGGCTTCATTCGCATACCAGTTATAAGCATCTTCGCCCTCAACTTGCAAGAGCGTCCACGAAAGAATCCGAGCAGTTTTGGACTCGCTGAGTTCAAAATTCCGGAAAGCGCTTTATAAAAACGGGAAAACTTATAGAGCGAACTGTAATCAAAGCCTTTTCCATATTCACTCGTCAGATATCTTGAAAGCTTTTTGATAACCTCTGTCCAGTACTCGGCTCTGTTTTCTCCGCTTAGCTCTTTCTCGACAATTCGGTATCCAATCAGCCGGTTTCTCTGAACAAGTGCATTATTGACCGCTCGATAAGTAGCTTCCCTTGCAGAATCTATGATCCCGCACAAATCTTTTAATATATCCTCTTTTTTGTCATATATTTTTAATCACAACCTCGACCTCTCTGTTTTGATGAATTACTATCCTATCCACAAGGCTTCGCGCCACCGATTCATCATATTCGCTTATACCTCCGCGATGTTTCAAAAGCTCGGCTTGAAGTTCCTTGACACGTTCGACGGAGGATTCGTCGCGAATTGCAGTCTCCTTGATTGCCTCAATTCGCTTGCTCAGCTGATCTATTTCGGCCGACAGCTCTGCAAACTCGCTTTCGCGACCGTCTGAAAACAGGTCGCTGCCGCTTTCGAGGCTCTCGTTCATAAGATCGAGTATCCGCTGATTTATCGCCTCTATCCGAGCGGTCAACAGATCAATTTCCGTTCTGCCCTCGTTCAGCCCTATTGCATCATAAAGTGTTGCATTCAACAGTTCCAAATACTTGTCAGGACTGTTTTGGCACAGCTCGTTGATTTTCTGAACCACAGCGCTTTTCAATTCTTCCTCTGCTATAGACGGCGAGTGTTTGCAATATTTTGTACCGTTTTCAATCCGATTGACGCAGCGCCAGACGATTTTCTTGCCGTATTTATTTGCCCATGTCACTCTGCGGTATTTTGCACCGCACTCGTCGCAGTAAACAAGGTTGGTAAGAGCGTATCTTGAATATTTGCCTTTTGAAGTGACAGATTTATTTAACGATACCGGAGCCAGACTCCCTCGCCTTGCGAGTTCTTCCTGAGCCTTGTTAAACACCTCCCTCGTAACTATTGGCGTATGGTTATTGCGAACATAGTACATCGGAGCTTCTCCGGTGTTTTTCTTTACGGTTTTAGATATACAGTCCACAGTTACCGTCTTTTGGAGTATGGCGTCGCCGCAATACTTTTCATTTCTGAGTATCCGCTGAATGGTAGACACCGACCATTTTTGCTTTCCGCATTTGCTACGAATTCCGTCGGCAAGTAATTTATCCGCAATTTCTCCGGCAGTAGCTCCTGCTAAAAACATATCAAAGATATTTCGGATAATCTCGGCTTCTTCGGGAATTATTTCCGGCTTCCCGTCCTCGCCCTTACGGTAGCCTACAAGTTTGGAATAGTTAAACGGCACCTTGCCCTCTGCAAATTTCTTTCTGAAGGTCCAGGTTATATTTTTGCTCATACTCTCTGATTCCGACTGCGCAAATCCTGCGTAAATAACGAGGTACAGCTCACTGTCACATTTTAGAGTGTCAATATTCTGTTCCTCAAATATAATGCCGATGCCTCTGGCTTTAAGTGTCCTCACATATTCAAGGCAATCGACAGTGTTACGGGCAAATCTCGATACCGACTTGGTTATTATGTAATCTATTTCATGATGCTCACACATTGTTATCATCCGCTGAAACTCTGTGCGCTTTTCGGCGCTTGTTCCAGAGATACCCTCATTGGCGAATATCTCGACAACCCGCCAATCCTTACGGGCGTTAATCATTGCTGTATATACTCTTATCTGGTTGGCATAGGAGTTTAGCTGATCGGCAGAGCTTGAAGATACTCTGCAATATGCCGCAACCCGCCTTTTAACCGTAGTTTGCTTAATCGCTGGGGATATCATTGTCACCTTCGGCATGCGGTTCACTTCCTTCCAAAGCACATTATATCCAAATAAAAACGAAAACCAATGTGAAGTGTAACCGAATCCTTCTCGCCGAACCGACTCAACACAGCCTGATCCGATGTGAGAGGAGGATATTCCCTTATTGCCCAGACGCTGCGGTAGGTATCTCCGCAGATGAAGTGGTCTACATTGAACTTCAGCGTGGTCGGAGAAACCCTATCGAAGAAGTCCTTCATCTGCGCCTCACGCTTAACCGTCCGGGATTTGGATTTTTTCTTTCTTTTCATTTGTTTCCTTTCATTATTATTTTGCCGCCTCGCGGCGACAAACCGCTCAAATTTTGCTTTGAAATCATTGGGGAAAGTTTATTTGCCCTCTGCCAGAACTCCGCACAAAATCGCGTGCAGCGGTCTCAGAAGCGACGGTGTGAGAAAAACAAAAAGTCCTCAAAAGCCTTGCGGAATACTTCTCCGTTCATTGCTTTTGAGGATATTTTGTCATTTGCAGCAGAATGACTCGATGTCTTTTTATTTATATATTTCTCTGCGGTGTCCTACTTCGAGGATAAGAATCAGAACTTTGTCGTCCTGTATCTGGGCTATAATCCTATAATCACCGATGCGATAGCGCCATTGACCCGAGCGGTTTGCAGTTAAGCTCTTTCCGTGTATGCGAGGATCTT
>CANQXS010000030.1 GCA_947627875.1 uncultured Clostridia bacterium | reverse complement strand
GCGATGGTATCTTTATAGAATTTCAGACCAGCGTTGTATTCTTCAATTATAGCATCTTGTGCTTCAAGCGGCAGCACTGGAACTTCCAACTCAATAATATCCTTGTAGTTGATGTTTACTACTACAGTCCCTCGTTGTAGACTCCGAAGCATCTTTATTCCTACCGGTGACTCAAGGAAGAGCTTAAGGTAGACCCCACGCAGCATATCCTCTGGCCTGATCACGTTGATGTTTGCAGAAGGGATGCAGAGCATCGGCTGTTTTTCAAAGACCGCGATTTTGACCGTGGTCCCTCTGGCGGTTACAAGAACATCTCCATCTTCCAGAATGTAGCGTGACACTTTTCTTTCCTCTTCCTCGATTTGGTCAAGGTTTTCGTAGTCAATTCCGGTGTCGGTAATATTTGAGATGTTGATAACCGCTACATTGCCATGTTTGACTTTCGTATTTACTGCCTTCCCCCGGAATACTGTCGCTGCGTCTTTCAAGCGCAGTTTCTTTACCGGAGAGGTGGAGAATGATTTAATATCTTCATCTTCTTCGGAAAAAGCCATGTCTATGTTCCAACCTCTAAGGTCGGCAAACTCATCGCTGAACAGAAGAATTTCGTTTTTTACCACGAGGTTTTTGCATGGCGAAGTTTTACGGATAGGTTTGTCAGAATCATACCGCCTTAGAACCACATCGTCTGTTCTGCCGGTTGAGAACACGAACAGGTAGGTGCGGATGGACGTATATGGTGTGAATAAACCCGCTGGCAGGGCACTTATTTCCTTTATTTTATAGTTGCTCTCAATGTATTCCCTGAGAGAAGCTGTGCTGCCACCACCGAATGTGATCTTTGCCGGAAGCACCATCACGAGATTACCATCCATATTGATGTGGTAGAGCAGATTCTGTACAGCAATCAGATCGGGTTCACGGCTGATGAAGTCTTCGCCGTTTACAAGTGCTCGTCCGCCAAAAATCGGGATGCAGACGATTAGATCGTATCTCTCGGTGGTAAAGTCATAACTGTAAATATCAGCGGCAAGCAATTTCACATTCTTGATTCCAGCATATACGACCGACAGTAACTCCGTTTTTATTGCTTGGCGAGAGGTCAGTGTGAACTGGATCTTTGGGTTGGATTCGATCACGTCGAGCAGAGACGGCCCATATTGCTCACACTCAGTAATCAGAACCTTGCTGGTATCAGTTTCGATATACTCAGAAAACTTTTCGATCAATACATCCGGCGCAAAAAGCTCTCTGCCGTCGTTCGCTATATTTATAAAGGAAAGAATGCCTCGCTCATCTAACGGAGAAAGTGCATTGTAAATAGTGAAAAATAAATCGGCATCACCGGGGAAACGAGGCAGCGTAGTTGATACTTCTTGCATAGTGCGATAGACTGTATCGCTGTCATCGTCCTTGCCGGAGAGAGCCTTTTTCGTCATGACAACTCTATAGAGAAGGTCGATCATGCTTGACTGGTCCAAAAAGCCGTAGCTTCTAATTGCGTCGGCTGCGTTGAACAGGGCCTTATCGCTCATCGAGATCTTACTCATGGAAGGACACCTCCTTTACTTTCTGTTGGTATTCTATCACACCGCATTTAGTATGTCAATACCAAAATTGAAGTCATGTGTATTTTTCTGGCGAGTAGAACCTTGCAATTATTCCACACTTTCTTATTACTCCTCTGACTGCCGTTTTTTGAGGGGTAAGTGCAAAAACCTCAAAACGTGAATGTCATAATCGGAGCCACAAATCAAGCATCTACCTCTGTTACAGACCCATCCACTCGCCCATCGACTCGCTCCGGATTACAAGCGCCTGCAAGCGGCGGAATATGGCGAAACCTTGGCCTTTAAGGGAGCGGACTCTATATCCCTTTCGGGATATCATTTCCCCCAATGCGGGGCGGCATGCCCTTGCCCAAAATATGCTCTGGCTTGCCTCCTCGTTCGGGGTGGCCATATCGCGCCCGGGCCCGGGGAGGGGCATGGATAGCACCCTAGCCCCTCTGCGGCCCCTGTGGGGCCAACGTGGCCGCCACGTGCAATATTATGCCGCCAGGAGGTCGCCGTCTTCAGAAGGAACTTTTTTATCTAGCACTTATTTTCGCAAAATCAAAAATGGTGTGTTATAATAAAAGAGTATCAAACTATTCTTTAAAAGCAGTATATGCGATTTTATAGATGGAAATGGCACCACAAGGGTCTATGTCTATAAGATCGTGAGCCAATGGCGAACTGTTTTATGGAATAGTTTGATACACCCCTTGCGGTGCCATTTTTGTTATAACGCCAAGATGGCCTGCGCTAATAAAATTAAGCGAGGTAGGTCATGAATATCATCCCCAATATAGTAAAATCTAAGCGTCATCTCTGTGCCAGCGGCTCAATACTTCTCCCGTTGGCACAGAAATGGGGCTTAGTGGGAGTGGCCGTGGCTGCGTTATCTGCATTTGCGACGCAGAGTGTTTCGGCCGCTTCGCTCACCGTAGAAATCCCCACCAACCCTCTCACAGTTAATGTTTCTGCGTCCGGTGGGTTCTCTGAGGCTAGCGGTAAAGTGTCTGTAAAAGGCGATGCATATTGGGGCTATGATTTAAGCATTCAAGCTAAGAATGGTGATAACGCACTAACTTCAAAAGAGGGCAACACTATTTCGTCTATCACTGAAGCGAAAAGCAAGGCACAGTTCCCAGACAATGCTTGGGGATATAAGTTCGGCAAAGATAACGCCGATACGAGTAATGACAATTTTCAGCCGGGGCCTACAACAAAAGTAATGCTAGACACCACTGAATCAAGCGGCAATCACGACTATACATTCACTATTGGCGCAAAAGTCAATGCAATCCAGCCAGCAGGTAACTATTTTAATACTTTTACAGTAACTGCTACAGCGAAAACGGTAAGCTATAATATTACCTATGATTGCAGGGGTGGAAATGGGTGTTCGACACAATCTGGTGCGTCTACTGAGCAAAGTTTAAAACTAAACCAACCTACTCGTGATGGATATAGGTTCCTGGGTTATTGTACAAGTTGTAATACCGCAGCTCTTAATGAAAAAAGATGCGCGGAAAAAGCAGGAACAACCTACCATCCTAGCGATACATATACGTTAAACAAGGCTGGCAATACTGCTACCCTTTATGCTATGTGGGAGCCGACTACTATGCAGAGTTTTGGTGAATATTGTAGCGCAATGGACATAGAAACAGATGCCCTTACACTAAAGGACACTCGCGATAATAAAGAATATACAGTGGCAAAACTAAAAGATGGCAAATGTTGGATGACGCAAAACTTGGCTATAGGTAGCGACAAAGAAATGACTTTAATGCCGAGTGATACAAATGTCACGGATAACTACACTCTCCCCGCTAGCAGCACGATAGGCTTTAACAACTCTGAGGCACAACATATCTATGTTGACCCTGAAATGGGAGGATTTTATAATTGGATGGCAGCTACAGCGGGTAGCGGTGTTCCGTCCGGCGGCGATGCGCCACAATCAATATGTCCAAAGGGTTGGCATTTGCCGAAGGGAGGCACTAATAATGAGTTTCAGGCGCTGTTTATTAAATATAATAGTGTGGCTGAAATGATGGATAGTGATAATGGCCCTAGATTTAACCTATTTGGCTATTATCACAATAGTACAAAGGTTGGCGCTAATACCGGATGGTATTGGAGTTCTACGGCCGCCAACAATATCATTACCAGGCTAAGTCTTAATGCTGGGTCTATCAATCCTGTATACGGAGATACAAATATTGTGGTTGGCGATCAGGTACGCTGCGTAGCGGATGAATTAATAATGCAGGATGTAGCCATATGGGGTGACAATATTAAAGAAGGCGAAACTATAGCAGTCTTTGACGAGCGCGATGGGAATTCCTACAGAGTGCGCCGTCTTGCGGATGGCAAACTATGGATGGTGGATAATCTTCGTCTTGGTGATAGCAAACTAACGAACCGCACACTCACAGCGGATAATACCGACCTAACAGGTATAACTACTTATAGTCTCCCTGATAGCAGCAAGAATGGTTTTAATAATAACGCGGCGCAGAATGTTTACGTTGTAGAATTAGACAATGGCGATGAATTAAAAAACTATGGCGGTTATTACACTTGGTGCGCCGCTACGGCCGGTACTTGTTCCAACATAACTTCAGCTGAGCAGGTGGCATCAAGCTCTATTTGCCCCAGAGGATGGCGCTTACCGACTAATAGTGAACACCAAGCCCTTAACATAGCCATTGGTAGCGACGTTGATGGCGATTTAGACTCCAAGTTAACAGACTCAAATGGACCTGCTTTTACTCGTGCGGGTTACTACGTCAACAATGCATCTGCGTCCCAGGGTAGCTATGGCTATTACTGGTCATCTACGGCGAGCAGCAGTTCCAACGCTTACGATTTTGAGTTCTCGGCGTTTCGCGTCAATCCCGCAGAAAACGGCGGTGGCTGGTATGATGGTAACTCGGTACGTTGTGTAGCCAAGTGCTCTAGTTGCTTATAGCTCCTTTCCCATCTCTCAGAGTTCAGATCATGAATGAAGGCCTCCATTTTCATAGAGACGTAATCTTAAAAGAATATTAAGCAAAAGCGAGAATAAGCCACTCGCTTCTGTTCAGCTAAAATGGCAGGGCGCAGGCTTTAATCCGCGCTAGTGACGCCAACTCATTCCGATAGGAGGGGCCATATCGCGCCCAGATAGCGCCCCAGGTCTCGGGGGGGCATGATAGCACCCCGGCCGGTCTGCGGCCCTTGTGGGGCCAACGTGGCCGCCACAGGGCGAAAATTCTGCTGCGTGGAGCTCTGGCCTAGCACAGGAGACAGGTGACCAAATAATACCAAATCTTCTTCTCAGCATTAAATATGTGCCTAATTTGCAACATCGCTTCGAGCACTTTTTGAAAACCTCTACCCCTGTTGCAGATCGTTAAAAACAACCCTCATCTCGCTCATGCTTGACAATTTGACAATTCGAGCTACAATGTGTCCCAGTATACTTTTAAGTGGAGGTTATTTATAGAGGTCATCATGCGAGCTGGCCAGAGGGCCAGTATCATCAAAGGCAAGGCTAAAAAGGTCCGCCAAAATACTGCGGATAGAGCTAAAAAAGGACTGGCTTTTCTGCCGCACCAGAGCTATCATGTGGATGCCCCAAGGATTATCGGGGGCAGAAAGGATGAGAGTTATGGCAGATAAAGCACTATCTATAGAGTGCATACCAGCGGTGCCAAGGCCGCCTAAACTAGTGCGAGTAGCCGCATACGCCAGAGTATCCACAGACAAGGATGCCGCCTTTCACTCTCTGGAAGCGCAAACTGAATATTATGAGGATTATGTGCATGCCCATCCGGATTGGCAACTAGCTGGCATCTACTCGGATAACGGCATCTCCGGGACTATCATCGCCCGCCCAGAGTTTCAACGGATGCTCGAAGATTGTCGCGCCGGGAAGATAGACTTGGTGATCACTAAGTCTATTACTAGATTTGCCAGAAACACGGTGGTGCTTCTGGAAACCGTGCGGGAACTTAAGAAACTCGGGATAGACTGTTACTTTGAGAAAGAGAATATGCATTCCATCAGCCCAGACGGAGAACTTTTGCTTACCCTCCTTGCTATGTACGCCGAGGAAGAAGCCAGATCTGCCAGTGAAAACCAGAAATGGCGCATCAAGAAGAAGTTTGAAAAAGGCGAGCCGTGGGTGGGTCGGATGCTGGGATACCGGCTGGGGGACGGCAAGCTGGAAGTAGTGCCCGAAGAAGCAAAGCTAGTCCAACACATCTTCGCTTCCTACCTCTCTGGTATGAGCATGACGGCTATTACGAAGCAACTAAACGCACAAGGAATCCCGGCACCTTTTTCGGACACTTGGGGCAGAATCAGTGTTATGCGTATTCTCACCAACGAAAAATATTCCGGAGACATGATCCTGCAGAAAAGATACCGCCCAGATTTCCGCACGAAAAAGGACATAATTAACCGCGGCCAGGTGAGAAAATATGAAGTTACGAATAGCCACACAGCGATTATTCCCAGAGAACAGTTCCAGCAGGTGCAGGCGGAAATCGCTCGGAGGAAAGAAATGTATGCTTTCTCCACCGCAGAAAGTAGCTCTCACCCGCAATACCTTTTCACTGGCTTAGTTTCTTGCGGCCAATGTAGTGGTAGTTACATACACCGGAACGCTGGCAAGGGGAAATACAAGCATCCCATCTGGGCCTGTCGTCGCTATTATGAGCTTGGCAAGGCTGTCTGCCCTGCGCAGACGATTCCGGAGGCAATTCTTATAGAGAAAACCAAAGAAGTTCTCGGTCTTGGTGCGGATGCAGCACTAGGCCGGGAACTTCTGCTATCCAGAGTGCAAAAGATTGTAGTGCCAGAACCGCACCAACTCATCTTCTATATGAAAGACGGCACTGTTGCCACAGTGCCGTGGCAACACAAATCCAGACGGGAAAGCTGGACACCGGAAATGCGTGAGGCCGCGAGACAAAAAACACTGAAACAAAACGAAGAAAGGAGGAGCCAGAATGAGCACAAATAGCAGTAGCACCTGCACAGTTCAAACTCCCACAGCATCCGCCGCCCAGGAATCACAACGCATCGTTACCGTCATAGAGCCTATCACAGTGCAACTGGAGCAGGAATTAAATCTGGAACCAGACAAGCTTAGAGTGGCCGCTTATGCACGGGTTTCCACAGAACAGGATGAGCAGGAATCCAGTTATGAGGCCCAAGTAGATTACTACACTCGCTATATTACGAGTAACCCGCACTGGGAACTGGTGGGCATCTTTGCAGACAGAGGTATCACCGGCACTAACACAAAGAACCGTGAGCAGTTCAAAAAGATGGTGGAGATGGCCTTGGCTGGGAAAATAGATCTCATCCTCACCAAGTCCATTTCCCGCTTTGCAAGAAATACCGTGGATGCGCTTCAAACGGTACGAGAGCTTAAAGCCAAAGGCGTGGAAGTAATCTTTGAGAAAGAAAACATCCACACCCTAGACCCCAAGTGTGAAGTACTGCTTACCATCATGAGTTCTCTAGCCCAGGAGGAAAGCCGTTCCATCTCCGAAAATGTCCGCTGGGGCAAGGCGGAGAGTATGCGAAAAGGCAATGTCTATATGCCGTATGGGCGTTTCCTGGGGTACCGCAAGGGGACGGATGGCAGACCTGAAATAGTAGAGGAAGAAGCCAAGATTGTGCGGGACATATATGCTATGTTCCTCTCTGGCATGACTGTGCGCCATATCTCGAGGGAGCTTACAAAGCGCAAAATCCCAACCCCCGGCGGAAAAGAAATCTGGAGCACATCCACGGTGGAGAGTATTCTAAGCAACGAGAAATACAAAGGCGAGGCATTTCTTCAAAAGACCTACACGGCAGACTACCTTACAAAACAAAAAAAGAGGAACTGTGGTGAAAAATCCAGTTACATTGTAAGGCATTCACACGAGCCTATCATAGACCCTGAGATTTACGACCGTGTCCAAGATCTTATTGCTAAACGCCGCCCGTTTCGTTCCCAGCTCCGGGATAGACATGCATTTAGTTCGAGGATTATCTGCGGGGATTGCGGCGGGTTCTATGGACACAAGGTGTGGCACAACAAAAGCGGCGCATATGATGTTTGGTACTGCAACCACCGCTATAACAACACTGAAAAGTGCCTCACCCCTATTCTGCGCGAGGGCGAGATAGAAACAGCGTTCACGGCAGCCTTGAAGAAAGCCGGTATCCCTGATGCCAGCTACAGCGAAGCCCTCTGGCGAGAGAAGGTTGAAAAAGTCACAATCTGCCAAGACCGCCAAGCGCAGTTCAATTTCAAGGATGGTACAGTTATAAAGGTTCAAATTTGATGATCACTTGGCTAAAAACCGGCCGCCGCAATCTGCGAAATCCAGATTGCGGCAGTTGTGCGTACAGAGGTCATGATAATTATCCGTGCAAAAATTGGTGCAGTGGGCGGCCATGAAAAAAATCCGTGAGAAAGGCCATTGAAAATGGGTGCTTTGAAAATAATCCGTGCAAATAGTGGTGCAGAGCACCAATTTTACAGAACAGGCCCAAAATCCGTTGAATATTTCGGGTGCATTTAGAGTGCGTGTAGTGGCTCTGAAAACATCAAAAGTGGTGCAAAATAGTAAAGACACCCCCGAAAAACAGGGGTGTCTTTACACTGAGTGTACGGCACCATGTTCTCCATAGTGACGTGCAAATATGGTCGGAGTGAAGGGATTTGAACCCCCGACATCCTGCTCCCAAAGCAGGCGCGCTGCCAGCTGCGCTACACCCCGAAATAAAGTCCGAGAATATCCTCGGTCTTTTATTATATTATCGCCTCGGCGGATTGTCAAGAGCTTTTGAAAACTCTTGACCGAAAACTTTTATGCTTTATCCTCGTGAAAGATATATCGGGCTTCCCGCACTTGATTTCTTTTTTGCGTTGATGTATAATTATCCGGTACGTTCCGGATATTTTGAAAGGAGCCGCAGAATGAAAGGTAAAATTCTCAAAAACAAGGTCTATCTCTATCTGACGGAATTTTTCGCGGGAATGTCGGTGATGGCTGCCGAGCTCGGCGCTTCGAGACTTCTGGCGCCCTATTTCAGCTCGTCGCAGATAGTCTGGACGATAATCATCGGCACCATTATGATAGCGATGGCGCTCGGCAACCTCTGGGGCGGGCGCTCGGCGGATAAAAATCCCGACCCAGACAGGCTCTATCTCAGAATAATAATCGCGGCGGTATGGCTCGCGGCTATACCCGTCCTCGGAAAATACATAATCGTAGGCATATCCGGAGTTATGATCTTCGCGGTGAATTCAAATCTGCTGATATGGGCGGCTTTTGCGGCGTGTATGATAATCTTTGTGTTCCCGCTGTTTCTGTTGGGGACCGTTACGCCGTCGCTCGTAAAATACACCGTCGACAGCCTCGACAGCAGCGGTCGCACCGTCGGAATACTAAACGCCTCCAACACGATAGGAAGCATTATCGGGACCTTTGTCCCCACGTTTGTGACGATCCCCTCGGTTGGGACCTCGGCTACCTTCCTTATTTTTGCGGGAATACTCCTTCTGCTCGCGGCGGTATATTTCATTTCGGAGCGGCGAAAGCTCGTAAAGCTCGCGATAGCCTT
Source organism: uncultured Clostridia bacterium (assembly GCA_947627875.1). Lineage (GTDB taxonomy): Bacteria > Bacillota > Clostridia > Oscillospirales > Ruminococcaceae > Faeciplasma. The sequence continues at coordinate 14,258 of CANQXS010000030.1, read as the reverse complement.
AGTCATAACCGTTATCTGCTGCATATTCGGAGCCGTAGGCAGCTTTGCCTTCTGGCAGTCCGACATAGAATACGAGGGTGAATCGGTTTATAATTACCTACAGGTCACCGAGGACGACGATGAGGTTGTCCTCTCGACCAACGTGCTCTTCGGGGTGCAGTCGATGCTCGAAAAATCCGGCGGGCTTACGGGAATGTATTACGACTACGCTATGGCGGCGCCCTATATGGCGGGAGTGCATCAAAAGGAGAGCTTAGACGTTCTTATACTCGGAATGGGAACCGGTACCTACGCGACGCAGTGTTCGCGGTATTTCGACAACCTGAGCTTCAAGGGCGTCGAGATAGACGAAAAGATAATCGACCTTTCGCGGAAGTATTTCGAGCTGCCGGAGTCGGTAGAGGTCGAGCTCTACGACGGCAGGGCGTATCTGAACGCCGCTTCGGAGAAGTACGACATTATTATGGTCGACGCCTATCAGGACATAACGATACCTTTTCAGATGTCGACGGTGGAATTTTTCACGCTTGTTAAGGAGCACCTCCGCGAGGGCGGGGTTATGGTTATGAATATGAATATGCGCGCGGGAGGCGACGGCGGAATAAACTCATACCTGAGCGACACGGTCTCGTCGGTATTCGGAGAGGTCTACACCGTAAACGTTGCGAGGACCTCTAACGTAGAGCTTTTTGCCTCGGACAGCGCCGACGTTTTGGCAACGATGTCGGAAAACGTCGCGCTCGAAGACGATCCGCAGCTTTACGCGCTTATGGAGAGCATTTCGGAAAGCCTCGAAAAATACTCCGCCGGCGAAAGGATAATGACCGACGACCGCGCGCCGGTAGAGCTCCTCGGAATGAGGGCGATAGATTCGATGATATTCGACGAAGCCGAGTATTACAGAGATGTGTTCCGCAGGGGAGGCTTCCGCGGACTCATCGACAGCCTTACCTGATAACCGGCGCCGAGCCTTGGCGGGGGGCGAAGCCCCGCGCGGGCAAAGCCCGCGCGCACGCGCCCGCCCCGCAGGGGCAGGCGCGGAAAAAACCGCGGAGCGGTTTTTGGGCTTCGCCCCCTCAAGGCGCAAATCCACTACGAAACGGGAGATAAAATGAACGATGAAAAGCTTGCCGCGCAGAAAGCGGCGTCCGACGCAAAATTTGTGAGAATGACAACCGAGCCGGTGGAAAAGCTCATGGCGGTGCTTGCCGTACCTACGGTGATAAGCATGCTCGTCACCTCGTTTTACAACCTTGCCGATACCTTTTTCGTCCGGCAGCTTGAGAGCGACTCGATGATAGCCGCGGTCGGGATAGTATTCCCGCTGATGGCGATAATACAGTCCTTCGGGTTCTTCTGCGGTCACGGCTCGGGCAACTATATTTCGCGCGCTTTCGGCAGGCGCGACTACGCCGACGCCGAAAAAATGGCGGCGACGGGCTTCGGCTATGCAGTTATGTTCGGTCTCGCGATATGCGTTTTCGGACTGCTATTCCGCAGTCCGCTCGTAACGCTTTTAGGCGCGAAGACCGAGGCTGCGGCTTCGGCGACATCCGACTATATGGGCTGGATACTCCTTGCCGCTCCGTTTATGACAGGCGCGATAGTTATGAACAACCAGCTCAGAATGCAGGGTAACGCGTTCTTTGCTATGCTCGGTCTGACCTCGGGCGCGATTCTCAACCTTATTCTTGACCCGCTGTTTATCTTCAAGAAGGGAGACGCCCTCTTCGGCGGTGCGCTGACTATGCCCTTCGGTGTGGGAATGGGAGTAGGCGGAGCGGCTTTGGCGACGGCTCTGAGCCAGCTCGTGAGCTTTACAGTGCTTTCGGTCGGCATACGCTTCAGCGATAACATCAAGATAAATCTTAAGAATTTCTCCTTCAAACCCTACTATTTCAAAGGGATCGTTCAGGGCGGGCTGCCCTCTCTTGTGAGACAGGGGCTTTCGAGCGTAGCCACCACAACCCTCAACCACGCCGTCGGGCTGTATATTTCGGACGGAGAGATCATAGACGCAGTCCAGGCGGCTATGACAGGCGTCTCGAAGCTTATGAACTTCGCGGCTTCGGCGCTGATAGGCTTCGGGCAGGGATTCCAGCCGGTCTGCGGCTTCAACTACGGCGCCAAGCGCTACGACCGCGTTAGAAAAGCGTATTACTTCTGCTTCAAGATAAGCTTTGCAGTGCTCCTGGTGCTCTCGGCTGCGGGGATAATTTTTGCAAAGCCCATAACCGCCGCGCTCGCGGGTTCGAGCGAGCTTGCGCAGTCGATAGCGGCGTTTACCCTCAGGGCGCAGCTCTCTATCTTCCCGCTTATGTCCTGGGTCACGCTCTCGAATATGATGCTCCAGAACATAGGAATGACAGGCAGGGCGACCCTCGTCGCGATGACGAGGCAGGGGCTTACGTTTATCCCCGTCGTCCTCGGGCTGCCGCTGATTATGAGCCTGCTCGGCTTCGAGCCGCTTTTGGGGCTTGAGCTTTCGCAGCTCGTCGCCGACGCTCTCGCGTTTATCATCGCGCTGCCGATAGGGCTTCAAGTCCTCGGCGCGATGAAAAAAGAAGATTCCTCGCGGGAAAGTGTTGCAAATCAAAGCAAAGTGTGATATATTGGTGTTTGGCAAACGGCAGAGCGCGCTGAGGGGCGAAGCCCCGAAAACCGCTCCGCGGTTTTCGTGCGCCGGAGCCTGCGGCTCCGGCGAGGCGCGGCTGCGCCGCGCCGGGCTTCGCCCCATACAGGGGAGCAGAAGCTCGTCGCCCGCAGAAGCCGTAAAACAAATTCAGGGGAGGTCGGTCTATGGAGCAGCTCGGCGTCTGGGGAGAAATTATCCTCAAGCTCGCGATACTTTTCGCGGGGATATACGTTATAATCCGGCTCACGCCCAAGCTCGCGGCTTTTATAGATAAGCGCCGCAAAAACGGCGGCAGCCCCGACGAGCCTCGACCCGAAAGGGTGCAGGACGATGAAAACAGAGAAAATTCCGGCGAAAACGCCGTCGAAAATAATGACAATGAGTCAAATTTAAAATAAATATTATTGGGAGTATAAAAATTATGGCTAAAAATGAGAAATTAGTTGAATCCATAACCTCGATGGACGAGGACTTTGCGCAGTGGTACACCGACATCGTAAAGAAAGCCGGTCTCATCGAATACACCTCTGTGAAGGGCTGTATGGTCATCCGCCCCTACGGCTACGCGATCTGGGAGAACATGCAGAAGATACTCGACGCCCGCTTTAAAGAGCTCGGGCACGAAAACGTCTGTATGCCTATGTTTATCCCCGAGAGCCTTCTCAACAAAGAGAAGGACCACGTCAAGGGCTTTGCGCCCGAGGTTGCCTGGGTAACTCAGGGCGGTTCCGAAAAGCTTGAGGAGCGCCTCTGCGTCCGCCCGACTTCCGAGACCCTCTTCTGCGAGCACTACGCAAATATAGTTCACAGCTACCGCGATCTGCCGAAGCTCTATAACCAGTGGGTGTCGGTCGTGAGATGGGAAAAGACGACGAGACCGTTCCTAAGGTCCCGCGAATTTCTCTGGCAGGAGGGTCATACCATTCACGCCACCGCCGAGGAGGCTATAGAAGAGACCGAGCGCATGCTCAACGTTTACGCCGACTTCTGCGAGCAGGCTCTCGCGATGCCGGTCATAAAGGGCAAAAAGACCGAGAGCGACAAGTTTGCGGGCGCCGTATCCACCTACGCGATAGAGGCCCTTATGCACGACGGCAAGGCGCTCCAGGCGGGAACGTCGCATTACTTCGGCGACGGCTTCGCGAAGGCGTTCGATATAACCTATACCGACCGGGACAACACCGTTAATACCCCGCACCAGACCTCTTGGGGCGTCACGACCCGCCTTATCGGAGCGATCATTATGACCCACGGCGACGACAACGGCCTTGTTCTGCCGCCGGCAGTAGCGCCGATACAGGTAGTCATTGTCCCCGTTGCGCAGCATAAAGAGGGCGTCCTCGAAAAGGCGAACGAGCTTTATAACGAGCTCAAAGCCGCCGGAATAAGAGTAAAGCTCGACGACAGCGAGCAGTCGCCCGGGTGGAAATATTCCGAATACGAGATGAAAGGCGTTCCGCTGAGAATTGAGATAGGTCCGAGAGACATCGAGGAGGGGCATTGCGTAGCCGTAGAGCGCCACAACCGCAATAAGACGTTTATCCCCCTCGGCGAGCTCGTCGAAAAGGTCAACGAGAGGCTCAAGGCCGTCCACGACGGAATGTATCAGAAGGCGCTCGAAAATCAGGAGCGCAGGACCTACGCCTGCAAGTCGATAGACGAGATAAACAGGGCTCTTGCCGAAAAGGGCGACGGCTTTGTAAAGGCAATGTGGTGCGGCGACGAAGCCTGCGAAGATAAGGTAAAGGAGCTCACCGGCGCAGGCTCGAGGTGCATACCCTTCGAGCAGGAGAACATCGACGACAAATGCGTATGCTGCGGGAAGCCCGCGAAGTGCATGGTCATCTGGGGAAAGGCATACTGACGCGGCTGCACAAAACCGCTTTATAACATCAAAATTTCCAACTTCGCGCCCGCGGAGTCGGTTATTTTTGTAATCAATGCCAAACCTTTTGTCTGTCGATTGACTTAAAGCCGCGTATCTGCTATATTAGTGTCGGAAAGCTGTATATTTATGCAGCTGCGCCGCCGATAAAATTCCTCGGCGCGGTATAACTCGGTCAAACCTACGGAAATATAATATAAAGATAATTCTTTTGGAGGCTTTATATGAAAACCGAAAAATACGCCGCGGTCGAGAGCGTTGAAGCGCTCGAAGCCGCTATAAAAAGGGTAAGAGAGGCGCAGAAGAAATTCGCGGAATACTCTCAAGCCCAAGTAGACGCGATATTCCGCGCGGCGGCTGCTGCCGCAAACCGCGCAAGGATTCCCCTTGCAAAGCTCGCCGTCGAGGAGACGGGAATGGGCGTCGTAGAGGACAAGGTGATAAAAAACCACTACGCCTCGGAATACATCTACAATCAGTATAAAAACGTTAAGACCTGCGGAGTCATCGAAGAGGATAAGGTCGGCGGAATGATGAAGATAGCCGAGCCGATAGGCGTTATTGCGGCGGTTATCCCCACGACCAACCCCACCTCTACCGCGATTTTTAAAACTCTTATTTCGCTTAAGACCCGAAACGGCATTATAATCAGCCCCCACCCGAGGGCGAAAAAATCTACGATAGAAGCCGCTAAAACGGTGCTCGAAGCTGCGGTCGCGGCGGGAGCCCCCGAGGGAATAATCGCTTGGATAGACGTTCCGACGCTCGAAATGACCAGCCTTTTGATGCGCGAGGCGGATATAATCCTCGCGACGGGCGGCGCGGGAATGGTAACCGCGGCTTATTCGAGCGGAAAGCCGGCGCTCGGCGTGGGCGCGGGTAACACCCCCGCAATCATTGACGATTCCGCCGATATCCTTCTTGCGGTAAATTCAATAATCCACTCCAAAACCTTCGACAACGGAATGATATGCGCCTCGGAGCAGTCGGTAATAGTCCTTGACGGCGTATATGAAGCGGTTAAGGCGGAGTTTTCCCGCAGGGGCTGCTATTTCCTCAGCCCCGAAGAGACCGACGCCGTCCGCCGCACGATAATAATCAACGGCTCGCTCAACGCGAAAATCGTCGGTCAGAGCGCGCCGAAGATAGCCGAAATATGCGGAATAAGCGTCCCGAAGGATACGAAGATACTGATAGGAGAGGTCGAGAGCGTTGAGCTTTCGGAGGAATTCGCCCATGAAAAGCTCTCGCCGGTTCTCGCGATGTACCGCGCGAAGAACATTGAGGACGCATTCTCAAAAGCCGAGCGCCTTATTGCCGACGGCGGCTTCGGGCATACGTCGTCTATATATCTTGACGCCGACGCCGAGCGCGAAAAGCTCGCCGCCTTCGCCGAGAGAATGAAGACCTGCCGCATACTCGTCAACACGCCTTCGTCGCAGGGCGGAATAGGCGATCTCTACAATTTCAGGCTCGCGCCCTCGCTCACCCTCGGCTGCGGCTCGTGGGGCGGAAATTCGGTGAGTGAAAACGTAGGCGTGAAGCACCTTTTAAACATAAAGACCGTTGCCGAAAGGAGAGAGAATATGCTCTGGTTCCGCGCTCCGCAGAAGATTTACATCAAGCAGGGCTGCCTGCCCTCGGCTCTTGAGGAGCTCGTCGGCGAGGGCAGAAAGCGCGTGTTCATTGTTACCGACAGCTTCCTCTATAAAAACGGCTATACAAAGCCCGTTGAGGATAAGCTGAGGTCTCTCGGCGCGGTTTGCACGGTATTTTACGACGTTGAGCCCGACCCGACTCTTGCAAGCGCCGAAGCGGGCGCCGAGGCGATGAGAGGCTTTGAGCCCGACGCGGTAGTCGCTCTCGGAGGCGGCTCGGCTATGGACGCCGCCAAGATAATGCGGCTTCTCTATGAATACCCCGAGACCGATTTTGCCGACATCTCGATGAGATTTTCCGACATAAGAAAGAGGATATGCGCATTCCCAAAGCTCGGCAAAAAGGCTTATTTCGCAGCAATACCGACTTCCGCGGGGACCGGCTCGGAGGTGACTCCCTTCGCGGTTATAACCGACGGAAGGACCGGCGTAAAGTATCCCCTTGCCGATTATGAGCTCCTGCCCGATATGGCGATAATAGATGTCGATTACCATATGACCGCCCCGAAGAGTCTCACAGCCGCCTCGGGAATAGACGCCGTTACCCACGCTCTCGAGGCTTACGCCTCGGTTATGGCGACCGACTACACCGACGGGCTCGCGATTCGGGCTTTGAAGATAATATTCGAGTACCTGCCGAGGGCTTATGAAAACGGCGGCGACAGAACAGCCCGCGAGAAGATGGCTAACGCCGCAACGATGGCGGGTATGGCTTTTGCAAACGCGTTTTTGGGTGTGTGCCACTCGATGGCTCATAAATTGGGCGCGTATCACCATATCCCCCACGGGGTCGCCAACGCGCTACTCATAGACGAAGTTATCCGCTATAATTCCTCGGAGACTCCGCGCAAGATGGGGACCTTCCCGCAATACGCCTATCCCCACGCGGCGGCGAGGTATGCCGAAGTTGCCGACAGCCTCGGGATATCGGGCGGCGACGACGCCGAGAAGGTCGAAAACCTCATAAAGGCGATTGACGGGCTAAAGGAAAGGATAGGAATTAAGCCGGCGATAAAGGACTATGTTCCCGACGAAAAAGCGTTCCTGAAAACTCTCGACGAAATGACCGAGAACGCTTTCGACGACCAATGCACCGGAGCGAACCCGCGCTATCCGCTTATGAGCGAGATAAAGCAGATGTATCTTAACGCCTACTACGGCGAACACAGGGAGGTCTGAACAGGATGAATCTTGACAATGTTGTCGCCGTAAGGGCGAACAAGACCGTCTACCGCGACGGCGACCGCTGTATAAAGCTCTTCAGCGAGGGCTATTTAAAGGCGCTTATACTCAACGAAGCGCTGAATCAGGCGAGAATCGAGGAAACGGGGCTCAATATTCCGAAGATACTCGAGGTAACGACAGTAAACGGCAGATGGGCGATAGTTTCGGAATATATCGAGGGGAAGACCCTCTCAGAGCTTATGGCGGAGAGCCCCGAAAAGAAGCAGGAATATTTAGAGGAATTCGTCGATTTGCAGTTAGAGGTCCAGTCGAAAACCTGCCCGATGCTCACCAAGCTTAAGGACAAGATGAATTCAAAGATAAGTCAGACCTCTCTCGACGCCACCACCCGCTACGAGCTCCACACCCGCCTCGAGAGCATGCCCAACCACAAAAAGGTCTGCCACGGCGATTTCAACCCTTCAAACGTCGTTGTGACCTCCGACGGAACGAAATATATCCTCGACTGGGCGCACGCCACTCAGGGCAACGCCTCTGCCGACGCCGCAAGGACCTATCTGCTCTTCTGCCTCGACGGCGACGAAGCGACCGCGAAGAAATATCTCGACCTGTTTTGCCGCAAGAGCGACACCGCGCGCCAATACGTCCAGAAGTGGATGCCGATAGTCGCGGCTTCGCAGTCGGTCAAGGGGAACGAGCGCGAGCGCGAATTCCTGCTCAGATGGGTAAACGTTGTAGACTACGAATAGAGCGGAGAGCGAAAAATGGTAGTTATTTTAAAGCAAAATCCCGATAAGGCTCAGCTTAAGAGCCTGATGACCTGGCTCGAGTCGAAGGGCGTGAGCGTTCATACGACGGTCGGCGCTCAGCAGACTATCCTCGGGCTCGTAGGAGACACCTCGGCGCTCGATATAGACCTTATTTCGGCGCTCGACATAGTCGAGGCTGTCCGAAGGGTGCAGGAGCCCTATAAGAGCGCCAACCGCAAATTTCACCCCGCGGATACCGTCGTTAAGGTCGGGAACGCCGAGATAGGCGGAGGAGGGCTCGCGCTGATAGCGGGCCCGGGCTCTGTAGAATCCGAGGAGCAGATATGCTCCCTCGCCGAAGAGCTTAAAAACGCCGGCGCCTGCATACTCTGGGGCGGGGCTTTCAAGTCGCGGACGTCGCCCTATTCGTTTCAGGGGCTTCGGGGCGAGGGGCTTAAATATCTTCTTGCCGCAAAGAGAGCTTCGGGGCTGCCGATAGCCGCCGAGGTGACCGATATGTCGCAGCTCGGGCTTTTTGAAGACGTCGATATGATAATAGTCGGCGGCAGGAATATGCAGAACTACGAGCTTTTAAAGGCTCTCGGCGCGTCGGATAAGCCGGTGCTCTTAAAGCGGGGCGTCTCCTCTACTTATGAGGAGCTTCTGATGAGCGCCGAATACATAATGTCGGAGGGCAACGGAAACGTAGTCCTCTGCGAGAGGGGCATACGCACCTTTGAGAACCACACCGCTCACACCTTTGATATAACCGCGGTGCCGGTTTTAAAGCAGCTTTCGCATCTGCCCGTGATAGCAGACCCAAGCAATTCCTCGGGGAGGGCAAACCTCGTAGCTCCGCTGTCGGAGGCGGCTGTCGCGGCGGGAGCCGACGGGCTCATAATAGCGGTGCATAACGACCCGTCGCACGCGATGTGCGACGGTCCGCTGTCGTTAAAGCCCGAGGCTTTCGGGGTGCTCTGCCGCAGGCTTGAAAAAATACGCGCCGCAAGGGATTCGGAATAACGGAGGTCTGAAAATGGAGCTTGACGAAATAAGAAAAAGCATAGACGAGCTCGACCGCGAGCTTCTGCCGCTTATTTTAAAGCGAATGGAGCTTTCGGCGCAGGCTTCGGAAAAGGAGCTTTCCCCTGCCGAGATAAAGGCGCGCGAGCGCGAAATGCTGAGGTGGGCGGAGGAGCGCAGCGGCGATATGGAGCCCTACATACACAGGTTTTACAGCGCCCTATTCGAGCTCGGACGGGCATACCGCGAATGCAAAAACCCCGTCGGGGCGAAGGTGCGCGCCGAGCTCAGCGCCGCTCTCTCAAAGAACTGCGGAGAATTCCCTCAGAGGGGAACGGTCGCCGTTCAGGGGGTCGAGGGCGCTTATGCACAGATGGCGGCGGACAGAATGTTCCCGCGCGGGGACCTGATGTTCTTCAAGAGCTTCGAGGCGGTGTTCGACGCCGTCGAGAGCGGGCTCTGCCGCTTCGGGGTGGTCCCGATAGAGAACAGCTCCAACGGCTCCGTGAGGGCTAACTACGAGCTTTTGAACCGCAAGAATTTAAGGATAGTCAGGAGCGAACGACTGTTTGTGAACCACGAGCTTTTGGCAAAGCCGGGCGTAAAGCTCGAGGATATCCGCGAGATACGCTCCCACGAGCAGGCGCTCGGGCAGTGCTCGGAGTTTATAAAGAGCCTCGGAAGCAGCGTGAAGGTCCAGCCCTGCCCCAACACCGCTATGGCGGCTGAGCTCGCCGCAAGGAGCGAATTCGGAGACATCGCCGCGATAGCCTCTCATTCCGCCTGCGAGCTTTACGGGCTCGTCCCGATAGCGACCCGAATCCAGAACAGCGACAACAACTATACCCGCTTTATCTGCCTCTCGAAAGAGGCGGAGATATATCCCGGCGCCGACAGGATAAGCCTTATCCTCGCGCTGAAGCACCGCCCCGGCGCGCTCTACGAGATACTTGCGAAGCTGACCGCGCTCGAAATAAACCTTATAAAGCTCGAAAGCTGCCCGATAGTCGGTCAGGACTTCCAGTTTATGTTCTTCTTCGAGATGCAGGGCTCCGTCCGCGACCCTAAAGTTGCGGCGATGCTCGAAAGCCTCGAGCAGACCTGCGAGAGCTTTAAATTCCTCGGAAATTATTCGGAGATATAGTTATGACCTCAAAAGAAAACTCGGCTTCCGCGCTCAGAAGAATGACCGCCGCGGGGATATTCGCGGCGTTTATGTGTATAATTTCGCCCTTTGCGATACCCGTAGGACCGATATCAATAACCCTTGCCACCTTCGCTGTCTATCTTTCGGGAGCGGTCCTCGGCAGAAAGCTCGGCGGGATAGCCGTCGCGATATACCTTTTGCTCGGATTCGCGGGGCTGCCGGTGTTCTCCGGCTTTACGGGAGGAATACAGCGGCTCTTCGGCGCGACGGGCGGCTATATGGTCGGCTACATATTCTGCACCTATATAACGGGGCTGTTTGCCGACAAATTCAAAAAGATTTGGGCTTACCCCGTGGGAATGGTTCTTGGGACCGCCCTGCTCTACGCCTTCGGGACCGCTTGGTTCTGCCTTCTTACGGGCTCGGAGATAATCCCCGCGCTTGCCGCCTGCGTTTTCCCCTTCCTTATAGGCGACGCGATAAAAATAGCCGCCGCTTCGGCTCTCGCCGTTAAGCTGCGGCAGGCTGCGGACAGAATGATGAAATAAAAAAACACCCGCCCTTGGTGACCCGAGGGCGGGTTTTTCGCCGTCACTTAAAGGTCTCGCTGTTGTTGAGGACGAGCGTGCTGTATAAAAACAGCGCGTCGGCGTTCTCAAAATCGACGAAGTTTTTGAGCATCGGGCTCGCAAGGTATCTTATATCGACAAGGGTTATTTTTGAGTATGCCTCGATCAGGAGCGGAGCTATCGAGGAGCCGAAGGAGTCGCGGAAGATAACGAGCTCGCGATTATTGTCGGAATTCGGGTTCTCGATAATCATCACCGAGCGCGGACCGCTGAGATAGATCTCGTAAGGGTCATAGCCTTCGGCGCGTTCGAGGTCGTAGACGGGAGTGTAGTCCTGAGCTTCGAGGTTGTAGACCTTTACCGAATCGAAGAGCTCGCTGTCGAGGTAATACATATCCTCCCCCGCGAGAGGAAGCGCCGACTGCCCGTAATAGACCCCGTAAAACGGCTTGTCGAGCTTTTTCTGCTCGTATTCAAGGCTGAGTTCGACCCCGAGCCCATCGGCAAGGGCTTTGGCGGTGTCTTCAAGCTTTTCCTGCCGCCAGTGGGTGTCGGTGCGGTAGTAGTCCGAGATGTCGAGCGTCGGGATAATATCGATATATTCCGCAAAGTCCGTCTTTTCGCGGAGCGAAGATATCATTTCGCCGAAGTCGATATGAGGGTAGCCGCCTTCTTCGGCGAGGAAGTAATTCTTGTCGGGTATCACCGAGAGATAAACCTTCCCGCCCGAGTCTTTGAGATAGGTCTCGTAGAGGTACGAAAAGCGCTTTGCGGCGTTCTCGACCGAGCTCTCCTTAAGCGGATATTCGAGCTGAGAGGCGTAGCCGTTGTGAAGGTAGATGTTGTTTGAATCGAGCTGATTGAAAACGAAGTATTCGCTTACGGCTTTCAGCCTTCTGAAGCTGTCGCGGAGCGGGAAGCGGTCGGCGGAATACTTCTCGAAGCCCGACATAAAGCTGCCGTCGAGGAGCGATTCCGCGCTGATTTTCGGCATCTGCGCGAGCTTTCTGCGCTCGCTGAGCGATATCTCGCGGTCGGGCTCGATAAGCCCCCAGAGAGCCAAGCCGAATATCCAGAGCCCGCAGAGGACGGTAACAACAATGCTTTTTATTCTTAGGTTCATATTTCCGCCTCCTCAGAATCTGAAATAAAGGAACGGGTTGAAGGAGCCGTCCGCGAGGTAGCCCGTGCTCACCGCCAAAAGCAGTATCAGCGCGACGGGCTCGGCGAGGTTAAGAAGCTTTTCGCGCTTCGGCGACGCTGCGAATTTTTCGAGGAGCTTCTTTATCAGCGGGGTCGAGCCGACAATGCCGAGGATCAGTATTACGGCGTAGCTGCGAAGGTTGTAGACCGCCTCTGCCGAGACGAGCGGGAGCCCTCCGAAGCCGAACAGCGCGCCGATGTTTTTAAACGCCTCCGAGAGCGAAGCGGAGTCGAAGAGCGTGAAGCTCACCGCGACGAAAAGTATCTTATAAATGTGGGCGATGATCTTCGATTTTTCGAGGTGTTTCAGATAGCAGAGCTTTTCCGCCATAAGAAGCACCGCGAAGAACAGTCCCCATACGATAAAGGTCCAGGCGGCGCCGTGCCAGAAGCCGGTAAGGAACCAAACCGTAAAGATATTGAGGAACCAGCGGGGCTTTGAAACGCGGTTTCCGCCCATCGGGATATAAACGTAGTCGCGGAACCAGCCGCCGAGGGTCATATGCCAGCGGCGCCAGAATTCCGTCGCGCTCTTTGAGACAAACGGGTAGTTGAAATTCTCGGGGAAGTCGAAGCCGAATATCTTTCCGAGACCTATCGCCATATCGGAGTAGCCCGAGAAGTCGAAGTAAATGTGAATCGAATACGCGACGGCGTATATCCACATATAGAGCACCGATTTATCGCCCGAAGCCTTGAAAACGCTTATGAGCTCGGCGAGCTGATTCGCTATCAGGACCTTTTTTGCAAGACCGATGACGAACCTCCGCGAGCCCGCGGCGATTTTTTCGAGGGAATGAGTGCGGCTCTCAAGCTGAGCGGCTATGTCGGAATAGCGGACTATAGGTCCGGCAATGAGCTGAGGGAACATCGCGACGTAGGCGCCGAGGTTTATCGGGTTTTTCTGCGCCGAAACGGTCCCTCGGGCGACGTCGATGTTATAGCTTAAAATCTGGAAGGTGTAAAAGCTTATGCCTATCGGAAGGACTATTCCCAAAAGCGGAACCGAAAGTCCGGTAATGGCGTTGAAGTTGGCGATAAAGAAGTCGGTGTATTTGCAGTATACCAAAAGCCCGATGCTTATCAGGCAGGAAATCGCCGTGAAAAGCCTTGCGAGCGGCTTTTTTGAGCGGAAGCGCTCGGTGAGCAGACCGAGGACATAGCCCTGCGCTATAGAAATCAGCATAAACACTACGAATCTCGGCTCGCCCCAGGCGTAAAACAGTAGGCTGAAGATCAGCAGAACGGCGTTTTTAAGGCACTTCGGGGCGATGAAATATACCGCTATTACCGCGGGCAGGAAATAATAGAGAAAGGGTATGCTTGAAAATACCATTGTCGTTTTCCTTTTTAAAATCATGCCCCCGCGCTAAGGCAGGGGCGGTGTTCAAAAGCTTATCACGCGGGGTCGTCGCCGTTCGGAACGGGGAAGGCGAAGGTATTGTCGCCGCCGGCTTCGGACATATCCTCTTCATAGCACAAAGTGCAGCCGTCGCCGTAGACGCTTACAAGCGCGTCCTTAAAGGTGTTCACGATGTCGAGCGCGCCGAAGAAGCAGACGACGGTGTTTCCGACCGAATAGATGTCGAGCTGCTCCGGCCAGCCGCACATATAGGCACGGTTCATAAGACCGTCTCTGAGCGCGTCGGCAACAGCCTGTACGTTATCGACGTCGGCGTTTTCGGGCTGAATGACCTCATAAGCCGAGCAAGTGAATGTGTTGGCGTTGAGCATATGGCGTATGCAGGCTACTCTTGAGACCGACGAAACCATAGAGGCGGGAAGACCGAAGTTTGTATCCAGAGATTCCGCGTCCTCGTCGGTATCTATGCTGTGCCACCCGGGGGCGTTTTCGACTTGGTTTTCCTCGTGGTAGTCGCCGCCGAAGGACATGAACTTGTTGCCCTCTTCGTCGGCGGGGTAGGCGTCCCAGATTCGGGTGAGAGTTTCGAGAGCGTTTTCCTGCTCCGGCACATCTGCCTCCTCGGGGGCGGGGTCTTCGGCATTGTCGGGAGCGGCGGTCGTTTCGGGCAAATCGGGACCGGGAGTAGGGGCGGTTTCGCCGCAGGCGGCGAGGGAAAGGACCATAGCGAGTGCAAGAATAATTGCGAGTAATTTTTTCATTTTGTTTCTCCTCGTATAATAAGATTTGCAGAAAGTTTTAAGTGCATCTGCATAGCACACTTGGATTTAGGTCAACAGGT
>CANQXS010000029.1 GCA_947627875.1 uncultured Clostridia bacterium | reverse complement strand
AAGATGGAGTATGAGCTGGACGGGCAGACCTACGCCATCGGCGAGGAAGAGGACTACGAGATCCCCGCCATGGGCCACCGGTACACCACGGCCCACGTGTGCGCCGTGTGCGGTGCGAAAGAGCCCACCGTGTCGCCCGACGTGACCTACACCTGGGACCTCCCGACGGCGGACGATACGAGCCGGGTGCAGTGGACCCAGCCGGCCACGGGCGCGGCGCCCTCCGTGACGGTGACGGCCGTCCGCACCGGCAGCGACGGCAGCCGCTTTGAGCAGCCGGTGACCGTGACGGCCACCGCCACGGCCAGCACGGTGGAGTGCGACAAGCCGGGCACCACGGCCTACGAGGCCACGGTCGAGATAGGCGGCGTGAGCGCGACGTACACCAAGGACTACGCGGACGTTGCCCCTGCTGGCCACCAGTGGGGCGAGCCGGAAGTCAAGTGGTCGGATGACCTGACGGCGGCCACCTTCACGGTGACCTGCGCCCGGGACGAGGCACATACGCAGACCCTGACGGCCCAGGTGACCAAGACGGGCACGGCGGCGACCTGTGAGAGCGGCGGTCAGCTCCTTTACACGGCCACGGCCCAGCTGCCGGACGGCGCGGCGGTAAAGGCGGAGAAGACGCGGAGCGTGGACCCGCTGGGCCACGCCTGGGCCCTCACGGAGGACGACGCGAACCCGCCCAAACTGGAGCGCGTGGACGGCGTGCTCACGGCGACGCTGGCCTGCCGGCATGACCAAACCCACACCATGACCGTGCCCGCCCAGGAGACCTTTGTGGCCCATGTCCAGGCGGCCACCGGCGTGGCGGATGGCGGGGACCTGTACCGCATATCCGTGACGGTGGACGGCAAAACATATGTGCTGGCCGAAGAGCTGCGCGTCATCCCCGCCACCGCCCCCACGGTAACGGTGGCGAACACGGCCGACGGCATCAAGCTGACCTGGACGAAGGTCGAGGAAGCGGACACCTACCGGGTCTACTACAGAGAGCACGACGGCGCGTGGCACGCCATAGGCCACACTACGAACCTGACCTACACCTGGAAGCACGGCGTGGCCGGCCGGACCTACCAGTTCACGGTCCGCCCCTGCACCGTGAGCGGCACGACCAAAACCCTGTTGGGCAGCGGCTACAACACAAGTAAAGCCGTTAAATGCATCGAGTGAGCCACAAGGATAATGCCAGGGATAACAGTTTAATTTGAACCAAAAGGACGGGGCAAGTACCGTCGCTTTAAGCCCTGTGGCCATGCCGGTCGCAGGGCTTTTTATGTTCTGTCCCCTGTCTGTCACATATTGTTAAATCCAGGCAAAAAGTATATAATGCGGTCAGACCGTATCGAAACAGAAGCACGGCATGCAGAGCGTGCGAATATGCCAGGGAGGGCGGCTCGTTATGAAGGGTTCGGAGGCAAGACTGATCGACTATATGGAAGGTGCCGGCAAGCGCTATATCATCCCCGTATACCAGAGAAAATACGACTGGAAAGAGGACAACTGCCGCCAGCTTTACGAGGACCTGAAAAAGATCGTCCGGGACGGCCGGGAGAGCCACTTTTTCGGCAGCGTTGTCTCGTCCGTTGTGGGCAACGGCGCCGTCACGGAGTATCACATCATCGACGGCCAGCAGCGCCTCACCACGGTCACGCTCCTGCTTCTGGCGCTCAGGAACCTCATCCGGCAGAAAAAGATCGCCGCCCGGGCCAACAGGCTGGACGAGCAGATCAACGACCGGTTTTTGGTCTCCCCCTGGGCGGAGGATGGCGAGCAGATCAAGCTGCGTCCGGTCAAAGGGGACAGGGCGGCGCTGGCCAGACTGTTCGGTGCTGAGGAGGACTATGACCCGGCCTCCAATCTGACGCTGAATTACCGCTTTTTCTGCGCCCAGCTGCTGAAAGGGGAGGTGCCGGTCGATGAGCTGTACGGTGCGATCGGCAAGCTGGAGATCATCAGCATCACCCTGGATCAGAGCGACAATGCCCAGCTGATCTTCGAGAGCCTCAACTCCACCGGCCTTGCCCTGACAGAAGGGGATAAGATCAGAAACTATATCCTGATGGGCCAGCGTCCGTCGGAGCAGAACAGGCTCTATGATACATACTGGACGACCATCGAGCGCTGCGTGGAAAACGATGTCAGCAGCTTTGTCCGGGACTATCTCAGCGTCAAGCAGCAGCTCACGCCCACGGTCAGCAAGGTCTACCGGGCCTTCAAGGACTACGCCGAACAGAAACAGCTGCCCATGGAAACGCTTCTGGACGACCTTCGCCTGTACGCACGCTTTTACGAAAAGCTTCTCACATGCACGAGCGGTCTGGGGGTGAAGAAGCTGGACGACTGCCTGTACCGTATGGCGCGGCTGGAGGTAGTCGTCACAAGGCCGTTTCTGATGGAGGTATTGCGGCTGCATAAGGATGAGAAGCTGTCCGCCGACGACGTGCTGCAGATCTTCCTGATAACGGAAAACTATCTGTTCCGCCGGAATATCTGCGAGGTGCCCACGAATGCCCTGAATAAGATCTTTCTGAATCTGAACAGGGAGATATTGCGCTACGACGGCACCACGGACAACTATGTGCAGAAATTCATATACGCGCTTTTGTCGAAGAAGGACAGCGGACGGTTCCCGGACGACGGGGAATTTACCGCGGCGCTGGCGGGCAAACAGGTGTACCTGATGCGCGGCAAGTATAAGGCGTATCTCTTTGAGCGCTTTGAAAACTACGGGACCGTGGAGACGAAAGATGTCTATACGCACCTGGACAACAATACGTATTCCATCGAGCACATCATGCCACAGCATCTGACGCCGGCGTGGACGGAGGCACTGGGCGCCAACGCCGCGGAGATACACGCCACCTGGCTGCACCGGCTGGCAAACCTTACGATCACCGGGTATAATCCTGATCTTGGCAACAGGACGTTTGCGGAAAAGCGCGACGACGCCGAGGGCGGCTACAGGATCAGCGGCCTGCGCATGAACCAGAAGATCGCCGACAAGCAGTCCTGGGGCCTGGCGGAGCTGGAGGAGCGCAACGAGCAGATGATCGCGCTGGCCACTAAGATCTGGGCATACCCGCAGACAGCTTTCGTCCCGGCGGAGAGGCAGTTTGACTCCTGCACCCTGGACGACGAGAACGTGGAGCTGACCGGCCGGGACATTGCCAAGTACAGCTATCAGAACCTGGAGCAGCCTGTGAGCAGTTGGGCGGATATGTTCGAGCACGTGGTAAAGTATCTGCACAGCCGGGACGGGAGCGTGCTGTCCCGTTTGGCCTATGAGCCCGACGCGGCCACGGGACTTGCCAGCTATGTGAGCGGCACGGCGGCAGGGCTGCGCCACCCGTTGAAGATAGACGACAACATCTATATGGAGCGCAATACGAGCACGGTGATGAAGATATCGGTCCTGCGCCGGCTGTTCGCGCTGTATGGCGCCGATCCGACGGACCTGGTTTTCTACCTGAAGGACGCGGGCGGCGAGAGGTCCGGGGAGGCCAGCCGTTATGAGATACGAAAGCGCTACTGGACGTACGCCCTTCCGCTCATGCAGGAGCGAAACGCCCACCGGGGTACTTTTGGCAACTGCAATCCGATCACCGCGAACACGATAGCCGGTTCTTTCGGCATCAGCGGGTTCAGCATCTGCTGTATCGCCAATTACGACTGCGCCCGGATCGACTTCTATATGTGTAAGTCCGACGCGGCGCAGAATAAGGCGGCCTTTGACCTGCTCCATGCGCGCAAGGACGAGATCGAGGCGGAGCTGGGCGTATCCCTGACCTGGGAGCGGGCCAACGAGTATAAGTCGTCGTGGCTGTCCTATACCCTCCGGGACGTGAGCGTCACCAACGAGGCGGACTGGCCCCGTATGGCCCGGTTCCACGCGGATTGGAGCGACAAAATTTGCTCTGCCGTTCTGCCGTATTTGCAAAATAAAATGTAGCAATAAACCACAGCCAGCGGTTTGACCGCTGGCTGCATTTTTTATTGTGTCCCGACTCAGACCCCACGGCCCCGCACTTGATATTATTCCTGGACGTTGCTATAATCAATTTTACTGTGATTGAAGGAGGAAGTTCCCATGAAGTTTTCCGAAATGCCCTACGAGCGCCCGGATGTGGAGGCGCTCAAGAGCGAGATGGCGGCGCTGACCGAGCAGCTGAAGGCCGCGCCGGACTACCCGGCGGCCAAGGCGGTATTTCTGCAAAAGGAGCAGGAGCAAAAGCACCTGTCCACCCAGGTCAACCTTGCCCACATCCGCCACACCATCGACACCCGGGACGCGTTTTACGACGGGGAGATGAAGTTCTGGAACACGGCCCTGCCGGAGCTGCAGGAGTACCAGCAGCAGTGGACCATGGCCATGCTGCAAAGCCCCTTCCGGGCGGACTTCACCGCGGAGTACGGCGATCTGATGTTCGTCAACGCGGAGATCGCGCTGAAGGCTTTTTCGCCGGCGATCATCCCGGAGATGCAGCAGGAGAACGACCTGACCCAGGAGTACGAAAAGCTTTTGGCCTCTGCCCAGATACCCTTTGAGGGCAAGGTGTACACCCTGAGCCAGCTCACACCTTATAAAAATGACCCGGATGACGCACGCCGTCTTGCTGCCTGGAAGGCGGAGGGCCAGTGGTACAAGGACAACCAGGCCCAGCTGGACGAGATATACGACAAGCTTGTCCACCTGCGGGACGCCATGGGCAAGAAGATGGGCTACGAGGGCTATACCACCCTTGGCTACTACAACATGGGCCGCAACTGCTACGACCGTCAGGACGTTGAGAAGTTCCGCGCCGCCGTGGTGAAGTATCTTGTGCCCGTGGCGGACAAGATCTATCGCCGGCAGGCCCAGCGTCTGGGCAAGAGCTATCCCATGAGCTTTGCGGACAACGCCCTGGAGTTCCGCTCCGGCAACCCGCGGCCTCAGGGCACGCCGGACGATATTCTGGCGGCGGGGAAGAAGTTCTATAACGAGCTGAGCGCCGAGACGGGCGAGTTTTTCAACACCATGCTGGACATGGAGCTGTTGGACGTTCTGTCCACGGAGGGCAAGGAGGCCGGCGGGTACTGCACCAGTCTTGCCGATTACGGCGTGCCTTTCATTTTCGCCAACTTCAACGGCACCCAGCACGACGTGGAGGTCGTCACCCACGAGGCCGGCCACGCCTTTGCCGCCTGGACCAACCGGGACCGCATACCGGCTCAGTACATCTGGCCCAGCATGGAGGGCTGCGAGGTCCACTCCATGAGCATGGAATTTATGGCTTGGCCCTGGGAGGAGGACTTCTTTGGCCCGGACGCCCGGAAGTTCCGGTACAGCCACCTGGCCGGTGCGCTGACGTTCATCCCCTACGGCACCATGGTCGATCACTTCCAGCACGAGGTCTACGACCACCCGGACATGACCCCGGCGGAGCGCCACGGTGTGTGGAAGCGTCTGCTTGGCGTGTACATGCCCTGGATGAAGCTGGACGGGGATATCCCGTTCTACAGCGAGGGGGAGGGCTGGCAGCGCCAGCACCACATCTATTCCAGCCCCTTCTATTACATCGACTACTGCTTGGCCCAGACCGTGTCGCTGCAGTTCTGGGCGCTGCTGCAAGGCGACCAGAAGGCCGCGTGGGCGAAATATATGGCCTACACCCGCCAGGGCGGCAGCCGTGTCTTCACGGAGCTTCTCGCCAACGCCGGCCTGGAGAGCCCCTTTGAGGAGAGCTGCCTGCGTGGCGTGTGCGAAAAGGCCAGCGCCTGGCTGGACGGGTACGACCTGAGCGGCATCGCGTGAGGCGTCCGTCATCCGCCAGTCCTCCACCCGCCGGCTCATGCGCCGGCGGGTGGTGATAATGCCCGTCATGCGCTTCAAGGTTGACGCTGCGCGGCGTTTGCGGTATACTGATTGGAATAATAATACGCATTTTTCGCGTCAAAAGAGGCTCAACCCGCCCGGAAGGAGTGCGAAACGATGAAAGGTATCATACTGGCAGGCGGCTCGGGGACGCGGCTGTATCCGCTGACCAACGTCCTGTCCAAGCAGCTTCTTCCCGTGTATGACAAGCCCATGATCTATTACCCGCTGTCCACGCTGATGCTGGCGGGTGTCCGGGAGGTGCTGGTCATCTCCACGCCCCGGGACATGCCGATATTGGAGCGGCTGCTGGGCGACGGGAGCCAGCTGGGTATGCGGTTTTCCTACGCCGTGCAGGAGCGGCCCAACGGCCTGGCCGAGGCGTTTTTGATAGGAGAGAGGTTCATCGACGGGGACCGGGTCGGTCTGGTGCTGGGCGACAACGTCTTTTATGGCAGCGGTTTTTCCTCCTTCCTGGCCCAGGCGGTGTCCATCCGGGAGGGCGCGGTGATCTTCGGTTATCCGGTACACGATCCAAGCCAGTTCGGCGTGGTGGAGTTTGACGAGAGCGGCCGTGTGCTCTCCCTGGAGGAGAAACCGAGTCGGCCCAAGTCCAAGTATGTGGTGCCGGGGCTTTACTTCTACGACGGACAGGTGGTGGATATCGCCAGGCATATCCGTCCCTCCGAGCGGGGCGAGCTGGAGATCACGGCCGTGAACAACGAATACCTGCGCCGGGGCCAGCTGCGGGTGGTGAAGTTCTTCCGGGGCATGGCCTGGCTGGATACCGGTACATATGACGGGCTGCAGGAGGCGTCCCAGTTCGTGAACATCATCCAAAAGCGCCAGGGCATGTATGTGTCCTGCATTGAGGAGATAGCCTACCGGCGCGGGTTCATTGACCGGGCCCAGCTGCTGCGGCTGGCGGAGCCCATGCTGCAAACGGAATACGGCCAGTATTTGCGGGCGATCGCCGAGGGGGAAGACGCGTGAAAATGCTGATCACCGGCGGCGCCGGATTCATCGGGAGCAACTTCATTTTCTACATGCGTGAGCATCACCCGGACTATGATCTTATCTGCGTGGACAAGCTGACCTATGCCGGCAATATGGAGACCCTGGCCCCCGTCATGGGCCAGCCGCGTTTTCAATTCGTCCGGGCCGATATCGCGGACCGGGCGGCTATGTACGCCCTTTTCGAGGCGGAAAAGCCCGACGTGGTGGTGAATTTCGCCGCGGAGAGCCACGTGGACCGCTCCATCGAGGACCCGGCCGTCTTTTTGCAGACCAACGTGCTGGGCACCCAGGTCCTGCTGGACGCCAGCCGGAAAACCGGCGTGCGGCGCTATCACCAGGTGTCCACGGACGAGGTGTACGGCGACCTGCCCCTGGACCGGCCTGACCTTTTCTTCACGGAGCAAACGCCCCTGCGCGCCTCCAGCCCCTATTCGGCCTCCAAGGCCGGGGCGGACCTGCTGTGCGGGGCCTATCAGCGCACCTATGATATGCCCATTACCATCAGCCGCTGCTCCAACAACTACGGCCCCTATCAGTTCCCGGAAAAAATGATACCCCTGATGATCGCCAACGCCCTGGAGGGCAAACCGCTGCCGGTGTACGGCGACGGGCTGAACGTGCGGGACTGGCTGTATGTGGAGGACCACTGCGCGGCCATCGACCTGATCTTGGAAAAGGGCAGGGTGGGGCAGGTATACAACATCGGCGGCCACAACGAAAAGCACAACATCGACATCGTGAAAGCGGTCCTGCATATCCTGGATAAGCCCGAGAGCCTCATCACCCACGTGACGGACCGGAAGGGCCACGACCGGCGCTACGCCATCGACCCCACGTTCATCCACGACCAGCTGGGCTGGCTGCCTCAGACAAAGTTTGAGGACGGCATCGCCAGGACCGTGCGCTGGTACCTGGACAACAGGCCCTGGTGGGAGAAGATCGTCAGCGGCGAGTACCGGGATTACTACGAGCGCATGTACGCCAACCGCTGAGCGCGAAACCGCAGGTTTTTTCACAAGAGGACTTTACAAATCCGGAAATTGTGTTATAATACCCTAGCGAAACATGTGGGGGCGTAGCTCAGCTGGGAGAACATTCGGTACGACGTTAGCTCAAAATAGTATCTCAAATGGCTACCATTCGGTTCACATCCCAAAACGGGTAAAATAGGTAAATATTGGAAAAATGGGGGCGTAGCTCAGCTGGGAGAGCGTTCGGTTCGCATCCGAGAGGTCGAGGGTTCGAATCCCTTCGTCTCCACCATCTCAGGGCACTTGCAGAAATGCAGGTGTCCTTTTTTGTTTGTTTCTTGCGCTGGTAGGTGAAACTACCGGCGCGTAATAGTTCGGGGTGAATGATTGCAACGATTCAAAGGACACGTTCAGGTCAACGGTAATATCATAGTTGCGTCCAACATGAACCGCCTTGATAAGCTGACAGACGATCATCTTTTTGGCGTCAAAAGAACAGTTCCGATAGAGATCGGCCCAGCTCATTATCTGCTTGTACTCTTGCTGGAGCTTTTTTGAGCTTTCCATCAAACCATCGTACCTTTCGGCCACAGCATCAAGGCGGGACTTTGCGGCGGCCTGCTTTTCTTCCGCTTCTTTGATGAGGGAATTGAGTAGGTCGCCGCTCAGATTGCTTTGTCCACGGATCACTCGCAAAGTCTCGGCGCGATAATCCGTCAGTTCCTGCTGTACTTCTTCATAGGCCGCCGTAGCCTGATCTAACGCTATCCGGGCCAGTTCCAGGTCTTTTTGATGCTGGGCAGAAACAAGCTCTTGTTCAGGTACAGACTGGATGTAGCTGAATATTTCGCAGATCGCTTGATCCACGATTTTATCCAGCTTGTCCACGGAATAGACGGTTTGACCATCGCAGAGGCTGGGGTGCCTTACACCGTAGTGGCATTGATAACGGGCACGATACTTATTACTGAGCGTCCCGTCCTCGTTCCTCTGTTTATGGCCGCTGCACGTCAGTGTCAGGCGGTTGCCACAGTGGGCGCAGTAGATACGCCCTACGAGCAGCGATTGGCCTTTCAGATTCATCGGCACAGTCCCGTGGGGCTGGGTCCTCTCGTGAGCGATGTTCTGTGCGCGCTGGAAAAGATCATCGTCAATAATGCGCAGGGCTTCTATACAGTCAGAAGTGGATGGGCCGGAGAGTGGTGGACTGCGTGGGCCTCATAAAAAGCTACGGCTGGTATGACCCGGAGACCAACTCCATCGAGTACGCCTCCGGCGATATGCCGGATGTGGGTACAGACGGGATGTGGGAGGCCGCCGCCGTGCGGGGCAATATCGACACCATGCCGGACGATCCGGGCATTCTTGTCTACTCCACGGAGGGGCATATCGGCGTTTACGTCGGCAACGGCTACGCCGTCGAGGCCATCTCTCACGCGGGCGGGGTCGTGAAAACGATGGTGGCCGACCGCCCCTGGACCGGATGGCTCCAATGTCCCTATATCCGCTATGACCCTTGACAGAAAATGCGCTCTATTATGCTGGTTGGGGCCGGTCGCCATCAATTCAGCAGTACACCTTTTTTATCACCCATGCCAACAAGGAGGTCAATATGTATGGGTTCGCTGATTAAACGTAGTTTTTTACAAATCCATGCCAACAAGGAGGTAAACATGTATGGAATTGTCGATTGACAGGCTGACTAAGCACTACGGCAGAAAGATTGCCGTAGACCGGGTCAGCGCCACGCTCACGCCCGGCGTCTACGGTCTGCTGGGGGCCAACGGCGCGGGCAAGACCACCCTCATGCGAATGCTGTGCGCCATCCTGGAGCCCACCTCCGGGGAAGTCCGGCTGGACGGGAAGGACATAGTGGGCATGGGCCCGGAGTACCGGGACGTGCTGGGGTATCTGCCCCAGGACTTCGGCTACTATCCTACCTACACTGCCGCCGAGTTCCTCTCCTACATCGCCGCGCTCAAGGGCATCCCCAGAGATCATGCGGGAAAGCGCGTCAACGAAGTGCTTGAGATGCTTGATCTCACGCCTGTGGCGAACAAAAAAATTAGGACCTTTTCTGGCGGCATGAAGCAGCGGGTGGGCATCGCCCAGGCTCTTCTGAACGATCCCCAGGTACTCATTCTGGACGAGCCCACCTCGGGGCTGGACCCGAAGGAGCGGGTGCGGCTTAGGAATCTCCTGTCCGAATACGCCGGGGACAAGATCGTGATATTGTCCACCCATATCGTCTCCGACGTGGAGGCCATCGCGGACCAGGTGCTGGTAATGAACGCCGGACAGTTCATCATGCACGGTACGGTCCCGGAGCTTGCGGAGCGTGTCCGGGGCAAGGTCTGGGAGCTGATGGTACCCCGGGAGCAGGCTCGGTTCTGGCAGGAGGAGGTCACCGTGGCAAATTACCGCCACGAGGGGGATAACGTGGTGCTACGCATCATTTCGGACGGCAAGCCCGCAGATCAGGCTGTGCCTTGCGAGCCCATACTGGACGACGCATATCTCTACCATTTTGGCGCGAAGGAGGCGTAACATGGAACTGTTTGCTTTGGAACATAAACGGCTGTGGCGGAAAACCATTGTGCGGATATGCGTGGTGCTGTGCTTTGTGTATAGTGTTATCTGGGGAAGCGTGATATGGTATCAGTGGCCGGGTTTCGGCAGCCTTAATGACAGCACCGACATGTACGACAACAATTTTGACGGTTATTACACGATCCGGGATTTTCAAGAGCAGTTTTCTCAATTCGGCGACCACTGGACGGACGAGACGCTCCAAAAGATGGTGGCAGAGTATCAGAGTTATGACGTTATGGACATACCGGGCCTTCAATCCAAGGGCGACTGGCTGCTCGCATACAGCTATCTCCGTGATCTCTACCCGGAACTGGAGGACCCGGAGGGCCATCAGTATATGCCGCTGCTTCATTACGCGGACACGTCAAAAATAGAGGGTTTTTATGAGCGACGGCAGGACCTTCTGGAACACACTTTGGAAGCTACCCGGCTGAACGGGTATCTGACAGAGGCCGACAAGCAGATGCTCCTGGATATGAACAGCCAGATCGAGGAGCCTTGGAAATACGAGTGGACGCGGGGCTGGCAAGATGTCATAAATGATTTGCCATCGGCTGGCGCAAAGCTGGCGCCGTATCTGGCCGTCGTGCTGGCGTTCACCTTCTCCGGGGAGTGGTACAGCAACACCGCGCCACTGTTGCACACCACCAAACACGGCTGGAAGAAGCTGGCCTGGATCAAAGTCCTCAGCGGCCTTGCTTTTGCAGCGGAGTTCTATGCGCTCATTTTCGGGGCGAAAGTCGTGGTACAACTGATTTACTTTGGCACATCCGGGTGGGACATGCCCATTCAGTATGGAAAACTCTAATAGTAAGCAAATATCACATAATCGGCGGTACTACAAGCGCAGGACCGCCATTTTTTTTAAATACTTTGATCGCGTTGAGGAAAAACCGCTGTCGTGTTACGGTTAGTCAGATAGCAAAAGCTGCCGGGTTTCCACGCCAAGAGTTTTTTCGATACTTCAAAAACATCAATCAGGTGCTTCCTGACTGTGAGCGCTGGCTACATCAGGAGTATGAGCTGCATTTGAACAGCGTCCCCTTAAGCGGCACCGATGCAGCAATCAACAGGGGCTATTTCACTGTCAGTTTCGTGTTCATGGCGCAAAACAAAGAGGTGTTTTACCAGATATGCTCTGATATGGCGGTCCAAGACATATTGTACCGAATGCTGAAAGTCTTATATCCAAAACTAAGGTTGACGTGGCTGCCCGCAGGAACTCCAACTCCGACCATTAACGGTGAGCGCGTAGATCTTTATCTTCGGCTCCTGACCGGTGTGATTTGCCAGTGGGGTAAAGAAACAAAATGCGATATCGACAAGGCCGAGCTATACATCCGCAAGATGGTTAAGATCACGGAAGATGTTACAGGGCGGAACATATTTTGAAGCTATTCTGTCCTATTTCGGCTGATTAAGTTAGCTATATATGGCAACTGTCCGGCAAGTTATAAAAAAGACACGAAAATGCCGTGTCTTTTTTATAGCCTATACTGCCTATACTTGCGCATGAGCATTTCGTTTGGGCGCATTGACTTTTCGTTCAAACGATGATATAATAAAATGACGTTTTGTGGTACTTATTGTCGGTGAACCAGATAGGAGGGCAGATCATGGAAGGCTTTATGACTACCAAAGAGGCCGCAGAAAAATGGAACCTTTCAATTCGACAGGTGCAAAATCACTGTAAGCTAGGAAGAATTAAAGGTGTTCAGCGGGTCGGAACCAATTATTTGATTCCCACAGATGCAAAGAAACCGACCTATGTCTATATATATGAAAATGAAAGTACGTCAGAAAAGTAAGTGCCTCTGACAGGATATTTCTGTTGGTGGCGCTTAGAAAAACATGAGGAAGGAGGCGGACATAGTGTGGTGCAAGAATTGTAATATCGAAACAAACGCAAGTGAGTGCCCGGTTTGCGGGAGCCCCACTGTTGCCGATCTCCCTGTAGAAATCTTTTGGTGTGATAGTTGCGGCATTCCTGTCATCCAAACAGCCAATCAATCTGACAGAGGTGTTTGCCCCCGCTGTGGCAGAAAGACTAAGTATCTGACCGCTGACCTTCGTCCGGTGTTTCCGGAAGAGCGGCTGCTAATGGAGTTATTACTTCACAAGGAGCCAAACTCTTATCGCCACAGCTCTGTCTGGGCTAGCAACAACCGCTATTATATAGATGGAAAATCCGTTGCAGTTGCAAACTCGGTATACCTTGAAGCGGATGTTGAGCGCCTTGCAGCTGAACTGGAGCGGCACAAAAGTGATAATTCTCATGAGGAATTTGATAGCATGATCGCTCGCTTCGTAGAAGCAAACAAAGGGCGGCTTAACTATTTAAGAGACGAAGCATTCGAGTTTATTCAAAGGGCAGCTTCTACCTACCCAGAGGAGCGCATAGTGCTTTCGTTCTCTGGCGGAAAGGACTCGACGGTAACTGCAGACCTCGCAATTAAAGCGCTGAGCAATCCGTCCCTCGTTCATATATTTGGAGATACCACCTTGGAGTTTCCAAGTACCACGGAATATGCCAACAGATACAGAAAGGCTCATCCGGACGCAATCTTTCAGATTGCGAAAAATGATGAGCAAGATTTCTATGAGGTTTGCGATAAGATAGGGCCTCCTGCCAGAATGATGAGATGGTGCTGCTCAATGTTCAAGACGGGGCCGATTACAAGGGTGATCAACAGCCTATACCGGAGTCAGCAGATTCTTACCTTCTACGGGATTAGGAAATCCGAATCGGTAAGCAGAAGCAAATATAACCGGATTGAGGATAGTGCTGATGCCGTAAAGATCCAGCAGCAGACCGTTGCTTCCCCGATCTTCTTTTGGAAGGACATCGATATTTGGCTTTACATTCTGTCTGAAAAGATAGATTTTAACAGCGCATACCGTCTGGGCTACGACCGTGTCGGGTGCTGGTGCTGCCCGAACAATAATCAGCGGGCGCAGTTTTTGTCCAAGCTCTATATGCCAGAGCAGTCCAAGCGTTGGCGCAACTTCCTCATTGGATTTGCGCAGAAGATCGGAAAGCCTGATCCGGAAGTATATGTTGACACTGGGAAGTGGAAAGCGCGGCAAGGTGGCAACGGGCTGCCCTCTGCCAGAGATGTGAAGATAAGATTTACAAACTGTACGGCGGAGGACCACGCCAAAATATACCGTCTGGTCCGTCCGCTAGATGATGAATTTATTGGGCTGTTTGTCCCGTTTGGGTGCATCGCACCGGAGCTTGGCAAGAAGATGCTCCATGAAGTGATCGTGCTCGATATAAAGACGAATGTCCCGATCCTTTCCATACAACCGTTTTCACAGGACGGATATGAGTATGCGGCAAAAGTAAGGACGATGAATGTGGCTGATCATGATGATTTGCAGCGCATGGTTGGCTATCAGGTCCGTAAGTTCAATGCTTGCCACAAGTGCTTAAAATGTGAGTCGCTTTGTCGCTCGGGAGCAATATCTATCAGCAATGACGGATATTACATCGATGCTAGCAAGTGCGTGAGGTGTAAAGCCTGTGTGACAGCCAAATATCTGGATGGCGGCTGCATGATGGAAAAGTATCTAAGAACGAAGTAGGCGTGGAGGTAGGTTATGGCAATGAAGTTTCGTGCCCATGATACATTTTTTATAAGAAAGGGCTGGCTCAGTAAGGGCATGAAATATGTCCATAGTAGGCCCGATGTCTTTGTGTCCAAGGATGAAAATCCGATGGATGTTCTTGGCATTGGTGCGAATATGGTTAAAGCTCTGCGCTATTGGCTGCAGGCCGTCGGCCTCACCCAAGAGCCCAATAGCGGGAAGCGCATTCAAACTTTCACGGCGCTGGGCGAAAGCATTTATAATAACGACAGATATATTGAAGAGCTCGGCACACTCCTACTCCTCCATTACCGCCTCGCCTCCAATTTCTCAGAGGCAACCGCCTGGTATTTATTCTTCAATGAGTTTAACATGACAGAGTTCACGCGAGACGATTTCGTGGATTTTCTGCAACGGAGAATCCGTATGGAAGATGGTGAAGCGCCGGTGGCCATACGCTCCTTGAACGACGACTTCTCTTGCATTATTAATACATACCTACCGCGCTATAAAACCAATCCGAACAGAGTGGCTCCGGAAAACAACATTGATTGTCCCTTTGGTGAGCTGGGGTTAATTGACATTTTGAGTAAGGAGAAGAAATCTTACAGAAAGGCAATTCCTTCTGCCCAGACAATCAACCCCTGGATCGCCTTGGCCGTGATCGTTGACCAAGCCGGTGGATCAAAGGAAATTAGCCTCAATGAGCTTTTGACGTCTCCCAGGAACATTGGTAGGACATTCAACCTCGATGCGATCACGATGCTAGATGTGCTCTATCAGGTTGAGAACATCGGCAAGATCAAAATCAACCGCACTGCTGGTTTGGATGTGGTACAGATACTGACTGACTTTGAGTTTCAGGATTGTGTTAATGCGTACTATGACAGTATTAGTGACCGCTGATAGGAGACAAAAGCGATGAGTAAGATGATTTCTGTCGCATCAGGATTTCAATACTCCGTCAACATTGGGTATGACCTGAACAGCGACGACAAGCTAAATAATTTCATACCGACCAAATCAGCGATGGGTCTCCTTGAAGATATCCTGCTAAGTACATCCGAAACCTCAACGGATCGGTCTCGGATTCTGATAGGTGCTTATGGCAAGGGGAAATCTCACATAGTCTTGATGATTCTCTCGATGTTGATGAAGAGGGATTTGTCCTTGTTTGTCAAAATGCTGCCCAAACTCAAGGAGAATCAGCGGCTATACCAGTTGGTCCAAAACTACTATGAGAGCTCAAATAAAATCCTGCCCGTTGTCATAAGCGGCAGTAATACAAGCCTGTCCCAAGCCTTCTTGCTGGCATTGCAGAGAACGCTGTCGGACAATGGCTTGTTAGATGTTATGCCCGAGACAAACTATCGGGCGGCTATCTCTGTTATCAAAAGATGGGAAATTGATTTTCCCGAAACATATGCTTCGTTCCAAAACTCC
Source organism: uncultured Clostridia bacterium (assembly GCA_947627875.1). Taxonomy (GTDB): domain Bacteria; phylum Bacillota; class Clostridia; order Oscillospirales; family Ruminococcaceae; genus Faeciplasma. Next base: position 12,453 of record CANQXS010000029.1, on the reverse strand, counting down.
ATCGACGCCCCAATTGATGTGTTTGTCAATGAATTGGCTGCGTTCAGCATTACCGCTTATGAGAAATTTGAGCATGTATATCCTACATTAACCTCCGGCAGCGTCTTTAATCCCTTCTTGGGATTTGATGTTGTTGAGCTTTACGAGAGTGTCGCATCGGGCCTTCGCTCCAAAGGCTATACTGGGATGTACATCGTCTACGACGAGTTTAGCAAGTATTTGGAGGCCAATATCACCGAGGCATCATTGAGCGATACAAAGATGCTCCAAGATTTTGCCGAGAAGTGCAACCGCAGCGGGGCAGTACAGCTCCACCTTATGCTGATATCTCATAAGGAGATCGCCAACTATATTGACAAGCTGCCAAAGCAAAAAGTGGATGGCTGGAGAGGTGTTTCCGAGAGATTCCGGCACATTCACCTCAACAACAATTTTTCGCAAACATATGAGATCATCGCCTCAGTCATACAGAAAGATGCTTCCCTATGGGGAAATTTCGTAGAAGCCCACAAGGAGGATTTTCTGAGCCTGATCCAACGGTATAAGGCCCACCCTCTGTTTTCTGGGGACCAGAATGAATTGGAGATTGCCCTATATGGCTGTTATCCGCTTCACCCGGTCTCTACCTTCATACTGCCCCGGTTGTCCGAGCGTGTGGCTCAGAACGAGCGGACTCTGTTCACATTCCTGTCCTCGGATGGAACGGCGACTCTACCAGCGTTTTTAATCAGAACTGTGGATACAGAGATGGCGCTGATTTCGCCCGATTTGATTTATGATTATTTCGAGCCGCTGTTTAAGAAGGAGGTCTACTCCGGGGAAATACATGACAACTATATCCTCGCGGCAACCATTCTCAGCAAGCTGCCACAGGATTCTTTAGAGGCAAAGATCATCAAGACGCTCTCTTTAATATATGCACTTGGCCAGTTCGAGCGGCTAAAGCCAACCAAAGATGAGATTGTAGGCATATACTCCTCTGAGTACACAGTGCCGCAAATCACCGAGGCGATTGATAACCTGATAGACCGTGAGTATGTCATCTATCTGAAGCGTAGCAACGATTTCCTTAAACTGAAGCAGACTTCGGGGGTTGATATAAAACAAAAGATTCATGACTATTCCGAGTCTCACGCCAAGCGAGTATCTGTTAAAGAGACTCTGAATGCGGCGAATTTTGATAACTATATGTTCCCGTCACGGTACAACGACGACCGTGAAATGACCAGATTTTTCGCATTTCTGTTTATTGATGAAAGCGAGATTGGCGAGGACACAAATTGGGTCATCAAAAGTGAGGATATTGCAGCAGATGGAATTATTTATGCTGTAATACCCCATAGCGAAGAAACCATACCACTACTAAGAGAGCGGCTGCTCTCCACTAGCAACGGGTGTGAGCGTATTATCTTTATCTTGCCAAAGCACTTCACCCATATCGACTCGGTCGTGCATGAATACGAAGCCGTCACCTTCTTGCGGGAAGCGGCCTCAAATGATGCCATTCTCTTTGACGAATATGATGTGGTATACGATGATCTGCGCGAAGTTATAAACGGCTTCATCGCTCAGTACACCCATCCCGAAAAGTATCTATCGGAATACATATTTGACGGAGGTATCAAGCAGATCCGCCGCAAGGCTGCCTTGACGGAGTTGATGGCAGATATTTGTGATAATGTCTTTTCTCTGACCCCGACCATCAGTAATGAGGCGGTAAACAGAGATGTCATCACAAGCATTGCGAGCAATAGCCGGGGAAAGATCATTGCGGCGTTGCTCAGAAATCAGTTAGAAAAGAACCTCGGTCTTTCTGGTACTGGGCAAGAAGTATCTATTATGCGTAGCACTCTGATTAGAACCGGTGTCTTTTCAGAGGTGGACGATCTCCCGCAGATCAACCTACGCCCAAGCGATAGGCTCATCTCTAATATGCTCGAAAGCATAGAAAACTTTATATTGAGCGCGAGGCATAATGACCGGCTGAGTTTTGATATTCTGTACGACACCCTCATGCTGCCGGAATACCATATAGGGCTAAGAAAAGGACTCATTCCAATCTACCTTGCAGCTGTGATGCACGAGTACAAACAGCAGATTGTTATACTCGACAAATATGGCGAGGTACCGCTTTCGGCAGATGTCCTGTTGCAGATCAACGCCAACCCGGAGGCGTTCTCCCTCTCCTACTTGGATTGGGACACTGAAAAAGAAACCTTTGTCGATCAGCTTTCTGCAACATTCAGCGACTACATTGTGGAAGCCGAGAAAGGCGCAAATAGCTATGACTATGTGATCAACGCTATGAAACGCTGGGTGATGTCCCTTTCTAAGTATGCCAAGGACGTTACCGTGCGGCCAAATGGCAAGCGGATCGATAAGCGTTATCTCGCTATGCTTAAGCTGTTAAAGCAGAACGCCAGCAGCTATGATCTGCTGTTTGACAAACTGCCAAAGGCTTTCGGGTACACAGATGAGTTTTCAGCTGGCGTGGTAGAAAATATCCGGGCCGCCAAAGCCTTTTACGATAATCTGATCGATGAACTAAAGCTCGATCTGATCCAAAGGACCAAGGACATTTTTATGCTCCCGCAAAACCAGGCAAACAGCAAAAGGATGTCCCTTGCATCTGTGGTGCAGGAATGGTGCGAGGCGATTGATCAAACCGCTTTCAGCCACATTTTTGCAGACGGAACCGAGAAATGCCTGGAACTGTTCAAAACCATCACTAACGACGAAATGTCGTTTATTGCTCGACTCGCTAAAACTTGTACTGGTCTACGGGTTGAAGACTGGGATAACGGTACGATAAACCTGTTCTGCCAAAAACTTGAGCAGTACAAGGAAACCGCCCAAAGCTACTTGGCAGAGGGGCCGGAAGAATCGGAGGATACCGCAGGCAACTATCGCGTTACCTTTGTGGATGCGGATGGTAAAGCTACTACCAAAACCTTTGAAAGAATTGAGTACGGCGGACGCGGCAAGCTGCTTTATAATCAGATTGTTCAGTCCATAGATGCAATGGGGCACTCCATATCCGAACAGGAAAAGCGCCAAATTCTTATGGAGGTTCTAAAGAAACTCTGCTAAGGGAGGTGGAAGGATGGCTTATTTTGATAACGCTGCCACATCGTTTTCCAAACCGGAAACTGTATACCAGCGCATGGATCAGTTCAACCGGAATACCAGCGGTAGTTTTGGCCGGGGAAACTATGGCATAACAGGCCATGTAAGAGGGCTGACAGAGGAAACGCGGAGCAACATCCAGCGCCTTTTACAGTGTGCCTCTAAGCAAGTCGTTTTTGAACCCACGGCCACTATCTCCTTGAACATTACCATTCAAGGCGTTATCGAAAAAGGTGTACGAACCGTTTATATCAGTCCCTTTGAGCATAATGCAGTGACCAGAACCCTGCATCACTATGTGAAGGCAGGTAAGATAAAGGTGCTGCAGCTTGCAGTTCAAAAAGACTACAAGTATGACCTGCAAAGGATACAATACCAGTTTGAAAATGATACCCCTGATTTCGTCATAGTCAGCCACGCCAGTAATGTGATCGGGCTGGTTGCTCCTGTTGGCCAGATATGCGAGATGGCCAAGCAGTTCAATGCGGTAACCCTAGTCGATATGGCTCAAACCGCTGGGCTGATAGATTGTAACATTGGCAGCGAGATCTTCGACTTCGCAGTTTTTGCCGGACATAAGACATTGCTGGGCCCCACCGGGATCTCTGGATTTGTTATGAAGCCCGATTTCCCCCTGCCTGCAGTGATGTTTGGCGGGACCGGATTTGAGTCTGCGAATCAGGACATGCCATTGTCACTACCGGAGCGATTTGAATTTGGCACGATGAACGGAGTGGGCGTAGCGGGTCTCCATGCTTCAACCAAGTGGATCTTGGAAAGGGGCATTGACTATATTTACTCAAAAGAGAGCGAAAACCGCAAAAGGCTCATAGAGCTGCTAAGTTCTTATGATTTCGTTACCATCGTAGGCAATCACAGCGGCAATCAGTATGTTGGTATCGTCTCTTGCTTAATGGACGGCGTTAGTAGCGATACGGCGGGTCAGCTGTTTGCGGAACGGAATGTTGCTGTAAGAACTGGCTTGCACTGTGCTCCACTGGCGCACCAGCAGCTTGGCACCTATCCGGCGGGCACGATTCGATTTAGTGTCAGTTGCCTTACAGACGACGAGGATTTCACGACACTCGAAGCGGCGCTGGATGATATTTACGATAATCTTTGAGGGAGGTAGTCATGAGCTTAAAGAATGTGCCCCTAAAAAATGAATATCGTTCCCTTATAGATAATGTCATTCAGGACTTCTATATCCCGCTACTGCAAGAGGCAACTGTCTATAAGAGGGCCGTGGGTTTCTTCTCCTCCTCTTCTCTGGTTGAGATCACCAAAGGAATCGCGGCTATGGCGCAGAGCGGCGGCAAGATTCAAATCGTGGCTTCGCCCTATTTATCGGCGGAGGATATAGAGGCCATTAAGCGTGGATATGAGGAAAGGAACCGGATCATTGAGAAAGCAGTTCTGCGAGAGATCACCGGCGAGAAGCTCGATTACTTTTCGATGCAGCGACTCAATCTTCTGGCTTGCCTGATCGCTGACGGTGTCTTAGATATCCGTATAGCCTTTACAGACTCTGGCAGCGGCATAGGCATGTACCACGAAAAGATGGGCATTATCGAAGACCGCGACGGAAATGTCGTTGCCTTCTCCGGCTCTATGAACGAGTCTGCAACCGCCATGTCTGTCAATTATGAGGCGATAGATGTTTTCCGCAGCTGGGGCGACGAAAACGAGGCGGAGCGTGTTGCCTTGAAGAAAAACGCTTTTAGCTCAATCTGGAACGATAGTGAACCGAACATCAAAGTGGTCGAGTTCCCGAGCGTTGCGCAGACGATCATTGAAAAGTATAAACGTGCTCCTGCAAACTACAGCGTCGATGCGGAGCAGTTCACGCGGATCAATCGAGGCAACGATTTGCCCTTACCAGAGAGAAAGGACATGCAATCCGCTGTCGGAGCAAGGATACCTGACGAAATTCATCTGCACGATTATCAAGAAGAGGCCATAGCTGCCTGGGTCGGAGAGAATTATCGCGGTATTTTTGATATGGCAACCGGCACCGGTAAGACCTACACGGGGCTTGGGGCGATTGCAAAGCTGTCAGAGGATTTATCGGATCGACTGGCGGTGATCATTGTTTGTCCCTATCAGCACCTTGTCGAACAGTGGGTTGAGGACATTGTCCGGTTTAATATTAAACCGATAGTGGGATATAGCAGTTCACCGCAGAAAGATTGGAAAAACAGGCTATCAAAGGCGGTTCGAGATCAAAAACTGCGGTCCGATAAAAGCTTCTTTTGCTTTGTCTGCACGAACGCGACCTTTACCAATAGCTTTGTTCAAGAGCAGATCGGCAAGATAAAATCCCCTGTACTGTTGGTGGTTGACGAGGCGCACAATTTTGGCGCGGCCTCTTACGCAAGGCTTTTAGATGACAGGTTTACATACCGTTTGGCTCTATCTGCTACGCTTGAGCGTCACCGGGATGAAGAAGGCACCCAGCTACTGTATAGCTTCTTTGGGAAGAAATGCATTGAGTACCCTCTTTCACGGGCAATAGAGGAAGGAAAACTGACCCCCTATAAATATTACCCGATTGTTGTCCATCTGGAAGAGAGCGAATTATCCCAGTATGAGCAGCTGTCTTATGAGATGTCCAAGTGCATCATCAAGGACAAGAACGGCAAATACAAACTTAATAAACATGGGGAGATCTTGGCTCTGCGGCGGGCGAGAATAGTCGCGGGGGCCTCGGAGAAGCTGGGCGCTCTAAGGCAAGAGATTCTACCGTATGTCCACGATAATAATATTCTGGTGTACTGTGGGGCCACTAATGTGCTCGTGGAAAACGCTGATTACACATCCTCAGATCCGGATGATATACGGCAGATCGATGCTGTCACAAACATTTTAGGCAACGAGCTTGGAATGAGCGTGGCGCAGTTCACCTCAAGGGAAAACATCGAGGTCAGAACCATGATCAAGGAGCAGTTCCAGCGCGGTGACCGCCTGCAGGCGATTGTAGCCATCAAGTGCCTTGATGAAGGTGTCAACATACCGGGCATCCGAACAGCGTTTATCCTTGCCAGCACAACGAACCCGAAAGAGTATATTCAGCGGCGAGGCCGTGTATTGCGCAAGGCCCCCAATAAGCCATTTTCGGTTATATATGATTTTGTCACACTGCCACGTCCTCTGGATGCGGTCTCATCACTGACCACAGAGCAAGCGCAGCGCGATCTGGCACTAGTGAAGAATGAGTTGGCCCGCATTAAAGAGTTCGGGCGGCTGTCCCAGAACTCTATGGATGCAAACAATCTCATTTGGGATATTCAAGATGCTTATCACATTACCGACGAAGATGCGGAGGAAGGCGGTTTCAATTATGGAGAGGACTGAGATTACCATCAATGACAAGGCCATTGAGCGGTTAAAGCGCAAGATCATCTTGCAGGAGAACCAAAATCTCAAAACCCGTGAGAAATCTGATCAGCAGATGGTCGCGTGGATTAAGAAGCAGATTGAGGAGGAAGCACAATGTTACTTGAATCAATAACGCTTGAGAACTTTCGGCAGTTCCGCCACGAGTCCATAGATTTCGCTCAGGGAAAAGACGGAAAGAATGTCACCATTATCATTGGCGAGAATGGTACCGGGAAGACCACCTTTGCCCAGGCTTTCTTTTGGTGTATGTACGGAGAAACTGAGTTCTCTGACAAAAATATGCTTAATAAGATCGTTGCCCAAGAAATGACACCCAGCCAGGAGCAGAGGGTCAAGGTGACGTTGAAGCTCCGGCACGGAGATGTGGAGTATACGCTGATCAGAGAGCAGGTGTATCATAAGGACTATTCCGGCAAGGTCAGAGGCGATAACACCATATTTGATATTATGAGGAAAGATGCCTCTGGCAACTCTGTGCCCGTCAAGAAAACCCAGTGTGAGAGCGAGGTCAAAAGCATTCTTCCCAAGGAGCTGTCCAGGTATTTCTTCTTTGACGGAGAAAGAATTGAAAAAATGAGCAAGGACATCTCCACCGGGAAGAAGGCCACGGATTTTGCCGAAGCCGTCAAAGGTCTACTTGGCCTAAATGCAATGTATAGCGCCATTCAGCACTTTAACCCGCGTTCCAAAAATGGTGTCATCGGGAGCTATGAGAGCAGCTATGATGCGAGAAGTAACACCAAAGTGCAGGAATACACACGCACGATTGAACGCTGCAAGGCGCGGATTGAGGAAATTGACGCACGCCTAGATGAGCTGGCGGAGCAGATCACACAGGCGAATGCCAGAAAACAAGATAAGTCCGAAGAGATCAAGCAGTATGCCGAGGGCGAAGAACTCCAGAGGCAGAAAGAAAAGCTCCAACAGGCGATTGAACACGCCAAGGCCATGCGTTCAAATGTCGTAAAGGCCATTTGCAAGGATTTCAATGGAGCCATGAGTCCGTTCTTTTCCGCATCCCTTATCGTGCGGGCTTTGAGCTTTTTGGCGGACAAAGACTTTGCAGGAAAAGATATCCCCTATATGCACACCAAGACCATTGAATATCTTTTGAGGCAAAAAGTCTGTATTTGTGGCACCCATCTCGATGAAGGCTCCGTTCCCTATCAGAAGGTGAAGGAGTTGATAAACTATCTTCCCCCGCAGTCCATCAGCACGACTGTCGGTGACTTCAAAAAAGAGGCCAAGAAACGGGCAAACAGCAAGACCGATCTATATGGCAGTGTGAGCGAAAATCTGGCTGTAATCAGCCAGCAGGATGAGGATATTGAGGATAAAACCGAAGATCTCCAAGAGATAGAAAAGAAACTCAGCGGCGGTGATGTCCGGGCAAAGGTTCGCGCTATTAACAGCGAGATCCAGCTCTGTAACCAGACGATCAGCAAGTGCAATAGCGAAAGGGACACTCTGTTGCAAGAGCGTGGCAGAAAGGCACAGGAGGCCGAGCGCGCCGACTCGGAGCGCCGCAATCTCACGCTGCTCGATGATAAGAACAAAAAGATTGAAGTATACAAGGCATACGCAGAACGGATCTATGAAGAGCTGCAGCAGGTGTATATTTCCAGCGAAGCAGAAATCAGAAGCCGCCTGCAGGCCACGATCAATGAAATCTTTAAGCAGATTTATGAGGGCGGGCTCTATCTTACCATTGACGACAAGTATCATATTTCCGTGTATGCTAACGACTATGACGGCGATGTTGAGACATCCACCGCGCAGAGCATCTCTGTGATCTTTGCTTTTATCACCGGGATCATCAAAATGGCCCGAGAAAACAGAAATGCTACCGATGAAAACGCAAAGCTACTCTCGTCCGAGCCTTATCCGCTAGTCATGGATGCCCCGCTGTCGGCCTTTGATAAGCGCAGAATTGCAACTGTATGTGAGGCATTGCCCAACACCGCCGAGCAGGTGATCATCTTTATCAAGGACACAGATGGCAGCATTGCGGAAGAGTATCTGGGTGATCGGATCGGAAGCCGTCACACCTTCGATAAGAAAAATGAATTCGAGACTGTTCTGAACTAAGGGGGGATCAGCATGTTTGACAAACAATATCGTTTTCGAGGGAGACACGCTCTCCGAGTAGACGCGCTAACCAGTGTTTTTGACAGCGTAAGCAGGGCCAAGCTGTTTGATAGGAACGTCGACGTGTATGCTAATGCTCCGCTGATCGGCTTCTTATATGGCAGGACTGCGGATGTTGATGATACCAAGAATCCGGAAACCAATCAAGTTTATTCCCAGAATGTCATGGGCGACAGAGTGATCTATTCTCAGGAGGAACTGCTCTTCAACTTCCGGCTGATCATGCTGTTAGACAAAAGCTATGAACCGGACGAGGAGGCTCGGATCAACAAAGCGTTCCGCCATATGGGAGAAGATCCAAATGATGAAGCCCGGTTTGACAGTTATGTACGCGGCGGAATTGATGTACTTTATGAAAAACTTATTGAGGGTGCAAACTCCCCGGATGACTTTGTAAATCGCCTCTTTGATTTTATTGAGGAGTTTAACGAGAGATTCAACGAAGATATTTCAGATGAAGAGTTTTTGAAATTGTGTGCGCAGTAAAGAAGGTGAAATGAATGGAAGCGAATAGCCGTCAGGATGCATATCAGAGCTTAGTATCCCTTGCCGAAAAGCAGGGGTATGTAACCTTTGATAACATCATGGACTGCGCCGACGACTATTCGCTCCCCATTCAGGATTTTGATTGGCTTAGTAATGCGATCACGACCAGGGGCATTCTCGTATATAGTGAAAATCCGAACCTGCAGAGCACAGATGATGCGGAATACGATGATTATGCCCAGAGCGACTACGAGGCCGTATACAGCCGCATTATCGAACTATGCCCATCAATGGAAACCTTTGTAACGCAGGTGCGGAATACTCTGCCGCCGCAATATGGGGAAATATCGCGATTGAAATATCAGATTGTCGATGGTAATCTCCACGCTCGGAGCCGCATGATTGAGATGCACTTAAGAATCGCGCTGCGTATTGCTCTGGGCCGCACCGAGATGTACGATGCGGACATAGAAGAAACTATCGGGGATGCCTGCGTTGGCTTGCTTTATGCAGTGGACAAGTACGATCCGGATACCTCTGGTCCATTTGCGTCCTATGCTTCTCTGTGGATTTTGCAGGATATTTCAAGAGCACAAGGAACCCAGCGCCCCCTAATGTACTATCCGGTTCACCGCAAGGAAGGGTATTTCACAATATATCCTCTGGCTAAAAGCCGGGGCTGTGTAGGCTGCGATAAAATGATTTCATGTCCTGATTTGCGAGATTTTATCATGGAGAAACTTAACTGTAGCGATGTCGAAGCCGAATACATAGTCTCTCAAATGATGCCATTTAGCTCTGTACAGGAACTGCTCCAATATGAAGAGGGCACGGGAATAGAAAATTACCGAGATATGCCAGATGAGGCGTTACGGGCTATTACTTCCGACGATGAAGATGGGGTACTATCCGAGGTATGCAAATCGCAGCTCTCTGAGATTGTCGGAAAAGTATTAGATACTCTAAAGCCCAAAGAAGCCGAGATTATCCGCTTGCGATATGGGTTCTATGGGAGAGAAATGACTTTAGAGGAAGTTGGGCAGCGATATAATCTTACAAGGGAGCGCATCCGGCAGATTGAGGCTAAAGCTCTGAGAAAAATGGGTGGTCACAGAATTAAAACCATGTTGGCGGATTTTGATTCTTAAATCAGTTATTTTCTGAGCGTGAGCTGAACGTATCAGGTTATCTTTGAAAATGGAGTTATTTAAGATAAGTTTATATTGCTTTAACTCATTTCCTTCTTGGGTAATGCAGCGGGGCTTGCAGAGAGCGTGCATGGGTCACTATGATTCGAGTTCCGAATCCTAACATTGGGAAATAAATATCTAAACCAAAAACTGCAAAACAAATTGGGTAGACTTGGTTGGTTTTGAGTGTTTATTAATGCCGAAAGACATTTTTTGTTACATCTATGGTGCGCTCGCGCACTCCCCGGCTTTGGAGTGGGCATCCCCGCACCATGTAAGAAATTACGGTTTCAGGCGGCGCTCCGCAGCTCTCAAGTTCGTGTACTCGCACCGTGAAACCACGCTTTCTTACTGGGCTCGCCCGAGGCTCCGTGCTAGGGGTCGCGAGAGTTTTTGAGTCTATTCGCGTACTATGCAGCGCACCGGAAAACCTTCGCTATTAGCATTAGTGTAGATGCTGAATCCGACTGTACCAGGGTGTTTATTACTGCATATTCGAAGATAGTATCGTGCTTTTGCATTTGTAGATGCGGTAGACGGCCATGCAAAAGTGCATTCATTAAAAAAACTAGGAATCTTGTTAGATACTGCGCCAGCCAAGTCAAAATTACTTGGAGCTTGTTGTATGGATGCAAGCGTATATGATTTAACCAGTTCATCAAAATCGTCATAGCTTGGCAATTTCCATGCTTTAGCGCATATTGATTCCGTTGTTTCGCCTGATAATTTTTGGGCTGTACCTTGTCCAGCTGTTGCTGTGAACCAGCTATAATAACCAGTGTTATTTGCCACATATACCGCCGCTTTATCTGTAGGATTTTCATTTGACATCCAGAAATTGTCCAGATTGCTTTCGGGCAAAACGAAAGAAGCATTATTTATGTCGCTATATTGCGCTGTGAGTATCTTGTCTACGATTCTTAAATTCTGCGTCATCCAACATTTTCCGTCAAGCAATTTAGCTACAGTATAAGTATTATTATCACGAATATCTATCAATGTCGCAGTCGAATCTGCACTAGGCACTGTCACCAAATCACAGATCTCCGCCGTCATGTCTTGCATTTTGTAATATTGGCCCTCCTTTTGTTTACCCGCGAAAGCAAAAGCATCCTCAAATCCCATCGGTTGCCACAATGCGTAAAGATTTACTATGTTAGCATTATTCCTAAGCTTATAAGTTTCACCGGCTTGGTAAGTTGTGCCATTACAAGTTGTATTATTAGTTTCATTGTCGCACCAACCCTTAAAAAGATAGCCGCGTTTGGTAGCTGTATCTAGGTTCACAGTGCTTCCTTCGGCGCCACTACCAGTTTGGGGAGTTCCTGGGCCCGAAGTAGCATCATTTGAATGATAATTAATTGTATAAGGAACATTATTAGCCGTAACGGCGAATATAAACGTTCCGGCATATGTGCCATTAGCCTGTTCATTATTAACTCTAACACCTAATTCAACAGAATAAGTGTTCACTTTAGGATTAGCAGATTTTGTTACATCTATAGTATCGCCGCTAAGCTTTGGTCCCGGGAAAAACTTAGTGTTATCGGCGCTATCTTTCTTGGTTGGTTTGTAACCCCACTTATTATTGTACGTTGCTGAATTGAAGGTGTTTTCATCAATACCAGCAGTCTCGGTAATCGATGGCAAACTATTGCCGCCGCTCGTCAGCGCATCGTTGTCGGTCTTGCCTTTTACGGTGAGCGTATAGCCAGCGTAAGCATCGCTCGTCACCGAAATACTCCCCGGGTTCGATTTGGCAAAAGTGCCATCAGCTGTCGGCGTTACATTGACGGTTAGAGCGCTTGGCATACTCAGGGTAATTGTTGCCGCTGACACATTTTGTGCCGCTATACCAGACAGCGCACAGACTAGCGCTCCCACTAAGCGCCATTTCAGTGCCAACGGGAGAAGTATTGAGCCGCTGGCACTGAGATGACGCTTAGTTTGCTTTATGAAATTTGTGGTTATTTTCATGACCTACCTCTCTTAGTTAATTAACTGCAGGTCATTTCGTTTTCTGTGACAAAAATGGCACCGCAAGGGTGCAACACTTAGTAAAACCTATAAATTCAATCTTCATAGGCATCCAAGTTCCTTGCGA
>CANQXS010000028.1 GCA_947627875.1 uncultured Clostridia bacterium | reverse complement strand
TATCGAGTTCGACTCGCCCACAAGGTCATCGTCCCTCGAAAGCCTTTCATAGAGTGCTGTAACCCTTGATTTTCCTGCTGTTTTCGGCATCCTTTGCCCTCCTTTCCTTATGTAATATGTTTTGAGATTATATAGATTACTCTCCCTTCACCAATAGGAGAAAACAGGGGGTCTAAGCGGAACTGTTTTCAAAAAATTTTTTGAAAAATTTTCGGCAACCTCGAAACCGCCTTTGACCGTCTCTTTTCATTTAGAAAAGTACGATTTCATCATCCTCAAAAATTATAGCCCTCGGGGACGGCTGGTACAGCGCGGCGCCGTCCATCAGTCTCACCCCGTCAGATGGGCACGCGGGCGTGAAGAGTCTCAAGTACGCCGTCGTAAAAGACAAGTCTGTGCCTTCTAACCTTACCCCGCTCGATACCGCCGGCGGAAATGTGACCGTGGGCGGCACGGATAACGGCACGTTCTACATCTATTATGAGGCCGTGGACAACGCCGGGAACGTGACTGCCGGCTGGACTGCGCCCATCATGGTGGACAAGCAGGCTCCGACGCTTAAGGTCAGCGGCGGTATGTCCGGTGCCGCGACGCAGACGCTGACCGTCGCAAGCTCCTTCGGCGTCTCCGGCGGCACGGTGACGGTGAAAAAGCCGGGCGGCTCCACCGAGACCGTCTCCGGCGGTTCCTGCACCGTCACGGCGGCGGGGACATATGAGTTCACCGCAACGTCAGGCTCCGGGCTCACCGCGTCGGCAACGATGGAGATATACGCCGTAAGCTTTGACGGCAACGGCGCCGCAAGCCCCGTCACACAGCTTGTGGCGAGCGGTGGGAAGGCTGTGGAGCCGGACGACCCCGCCCTCGACGGTCACGCCTTTGTGGAATGGGACACCCCGGAGGGGGCGAAGTACGGCTTTGCCAAGTCTGTCAGCGGAAACGTCTCTCTCAAGGCGAGGTGGACGCTGGACGCGCCCACCGTGGCGCTGAGCGCGGAGCCGATGACCGCGCCGTACAACAACGGCGAGGCGGTAATTGTCCTGACCGCCAATCCCTCCCACGCCGCGGGAGATTCCGTCACGTACACCTATGAGTGGTTCAAGGACGGCGCGAAGGTCGAGGGCGCCGGCGGCAAAACATACTTGCTCAAATCGGTGGACGACAACGGGACCTACAAGGTGGCGGTCACCGCAAAATGCGGGCACGAGCTTGCCTCGGAGAAGGTGACCTCAAACGAGGTCACGGTCTCCGTCACAGCCGCGAAGCCGGACATCTCGAAGCCCACGGTCGCCACGCTCACCTACGGCGACGAGCTGACCGATAAGCTTCTTACGGGCGGCTCGGCGTCCCTCAACGGGAAATCTGTTCCGGGGACCTTCTCCTGGGCGGTGCGGGGGCAGTATCCCGAAGCCACCGAGGGGACAGCGTACAGCGTGGTTTTCACGCCGGAGGACAGCAAAAACTACCTGCCGGTGACGTTTGATGTGACCGTCGCGGTGAACAAAAAGGCGCTGACGCCCTCCGTGGCGGCAAATAAGGTGACCGGCGGGGTATACGACGGGACAAGGTTCAGCCACGAAAGCGCGGACGGGGAAATAGTCCTCGCCGGCGCGGTGCGCGGCGAGGCGCCCACCGCACACGGGTGGGTGGAGTTTGTGACAAAGGACGTGGGGGAGAACAAACCCGTCAACGTCAAGGAGATCACGCTGGACGATGACTGGGGCGACAACTATGTGCTCAGCACCACGGCGCTCGAAAATGCTCCCTCCAACGCCGACGTTACGCCGAAGGTGCTGACCTTTGACTGGCACATCTCCGAGGGCGGCAAGGAGGCCGTTAACTGGGACGGGCTCTATTACACCGGCGGCGCGTACACCGTCACCGCCACGGCGACGAATCTGGAAAAGGGCGATGAGTGCGAGCTCACCGTGGGCGTCAACGGCGCGCAGACAAGCGCCGGGACGTACACGGCGAAGATAACGGCAATAAGCAATAAAAACTACAAGCTCCCGGCGGAAATCACAATGAGCTACACCATTCTCAAGGCACCGCTGACGCCCTCCGTGGCGGCGGAGCAGGTGCCCGGCGGGATATATGACGGGACAAAGTTCAGCCACGAAAGCGCGGACGGGGAAATAGTCCTCTCCGGCGCGGTGCGCGGCGAGGCGCCCACCGCCCACGGGCAGGTGGAGTTTGTGTCAAAGGACGCGGGCAAGAACAAGCCCGTCAACGTCACGGAAATCAAGTTGGACGGCAGTTGGGGCAAAAACTATGTGCTCACCACCGACGAGCTTACGGCTGCTCCCTCCAACGCCGAGGTGACGCCGAAGGAGCTGACCTTTGAATGGCACATCTCTGAGAGCGGCAAGAATTTCGGCGACTGGGACAAACTCTATTACACGGGCGGCGCGTACACCGTCACCGCCAAGGCGACGAATCTGGTGTCCGGCGATACGTGCGAGCTCACCGTGGGCGTCAACGGCGCGCAGACCAACGCCGGGACATACACGGCACAGATAACGGGAATAAGCAACCAAAACTACAGGCTCCCGGCGGAGATCACAAGGATTTACACCATCAAGAAAGCGCCGCTGACGCCCTCCGTGGCGGCGGATAAGGTGCCCGGCGGGGTATACGACGGGACAAGGTTCAGCCACGAAAGCGCGGACGGGGAAATAGTCCTCACCGGCGCGGTGCTTGACGAGACACCAACCGCCCACGGGCAGGTGGAGTTTGTGACTAAGGAAGCGGGCGAGAACAAGCCCGTCAACGTCACCGGCATAACGTTGGACGGCGACTGGGGCGGCAACTATGAGCTCACCGCCGCCGCGCTCGAAAGCGCCCCCTCCAGCGCCGACGTGACGCCGAAGGTGCTGACCTTTGACTGGCACATCTCCGAGGGCGGTGTGGACGCCGATGACTGGGACGAACTCTATTACACCGGCGGCGCGTACACCGTCACCGCCACGGCGACGAATCTGGTGCCCGGCGATACGTGCAAGCTCACCGTGGGTGAGAACAGCGAGCAGACCAATGCCGGGACGTACACGGCGAAGATAACGGCAATAAGCAATAAAAACTACGCTCTGCCCGACGACGTCACGCGGGAATACACCATCCGTAAGGCTCCCGTGACCTTCACAATTGACCGGGAGATCAAGCCCGTTCACGACTGGACAGCGGAGCTCAATGAGGACCCCAACCCCGGAGGATATGTCATTGACGCGGACGCAGACAGCGATATTTGGAACGATTTTGCCCTGAGCATGACCTACGACAGCCTGGAGCACCGCGCCAACGTCCGGCAGGACGGCGGTCTTGATATGGGCGGCATGTTCTCCGTTAGCTTCAAGCGGGTAACGGACGCCGCCGGGAACGCGGTCAGCGAGGACGCGGCGGAGACCTTCCGAAACGCCGGGACATATGAGATTTGGGTGACCCTGACGGACGAGCCCGAAAACTTCATGTTTGTGGGGGCGGAGCCGGACGTGCGGACGCTGTGCGTCGGCACCGTCACCGTTAGGCCCTATGAGGTGCGTGTCATCTGGCAAAACCTGATCTTCGTCTACCACGGTCACAAGATGCACCCCACAGTGCGGGTGGAGAACGCGTTTATGGCTGACGAACAGCCCGACGAGGAGGAAAAGCAGGGGTTCCTGAAGGATCCAGCGACGTTTAACGAGGACCTGATGGCCTATGCCGCCACCGAATCCGCCGACGCGGGCGATTACACCGTGACGGTGACACTCTACGGCGGCGAGGCGGGGAACTACACCGTCTCCAACCCCACCGCGTCCGTGGTCATACAACCCGCGCCGGTGGTCTTTGAGGTGGCGAACAACGAGTGGCTCTATCACGAGGACGAGGAGCAGGACCGGGACGTGGCTCTCACCGCCTCCTGGGGCGAGGTGACCAACCTACCGGACACCTTTTTGGGCGACGGCTACCCCGGCGCGGGAACAAGGATCACCCTGACGGATCTGGGTGTGACCGCCGGGGACATAGAGTACCGCCTGGAGAACGGGACCGCGGTGGACAACCCCACCGGGATCGGCACATATCAGGTGTGGGTGCGTATCCCCAACACCAACTTCCGTCACGCCGGCTCCGCCGACGGCGGCTTCCATAACGTGGGCGTCCTGCGCATCTCCGCAAACGAACACCCGGCGACCTACACCGTCACCTTCGATCCCGGCAGGGACGAGCGGGGGAACCGGTTCACCGGCGTCAAGGTCCCCGAGCCCATGGAGGGCCTCATTCCCACCCAGGAGATCACCCTGCCCCCGGCGCCGGAAAACGCGCCGGAGGGGTACGTATTTGCCGGCTGGAGCCGGGGCGGGGCGCTGTATCAGCCCAACGAGGATTTCTACATGGCGTATTCCGATGTGACCTTCGAGGCCAGGTGGTCGAAGGAGGTCTACCACATCTCCGGCATTGTGACAGACGGTGACGGCACGGCCCTCCCCTACGTCAGCGTGGCGCTTATGATGGGCGAGCACCAGATCGGCCTCACCACCACGGACGGGAACGGGATATTCCGCTTTGACGGGCTCATTCCCAACACCTATAACCTGGTGTTTACCTGGAACGGCGTGGTCAAGACCTACATGGTGGAGATCGTTGACGAGAACGTGGAGGACGGGACGTATGTACTCCCGGGCCGCCGACTGAACACGGTGGTGGAGGTGGCGCCCGGGTCCGGCTCGGTGGTGGTCGATCTTGACCCCATCATCACGGACGGCGAGGCTTCGGAGCTCTACTACGCCGACGAAAGCGCTCTGGATAACGGCGGCACGGTGGAGTTTTTGATGAAGGTCGAAAACTCCGGCGCGGCAGAGGGCATGGAGGAAAAGCTCAAGGATGTGCCGGTATCCGCGGATAACATCGGCATGGTGCTGGACATGAGCCTCACCAAGACTGTGACGAGGTTGAATCCCGACGGCACGGTGGAAAGCTCGAAAGTTACGCATATAGACGACTCAAGGGTGCTCATAGCCAACCTCATCTACCTTCCCGCCGGCCTACAGGGCAAGGACAGCTACACCGTCTACCGGTTCCACGACGAGGACGGCGACGGCGAGGAGGAGGTGCAGGCCATCACCACCGGCGCCAACAGCGACGGCGAGCGCATCGAGATTTTGAAGGACGGCACGGCGATCATGGTCTACGCCAGGTACTATTCCACCTACGTGCTGACCTGGTACCAAAATCCCTGGTACAGCGTCACCGTCCCCGAAACGCCCCACGGCGCCGTCACCCCCAACTATCCCAGCGCCATTCCCGGGTCCAGAGTCACTCTGACCGTAAAGCCGGACGAGGGCTATGAAGCCGGGGAGCTCACCGTCACCTACGGGCGCGAGCGGGAGGTCCCCGTCACCGACAACGGCGACGGGACGTACTTCTTCACCATGCCGTGGGGAAACGTGACGGTAAAGGCCACGTTCCGGTCCAAGGACTGCGACGGCGGCGAGGACTGCCCGTCCCGGAGGTTCACCGACCTCAACGTGGAGGAGTGGTATCACAGGTACACCGACTACGTCATCGCCAATGGGCTGATGCGGGGCGTGGGCGGGACCACCTTTGCGCCCGACGGCATAGCCACCCGCGCGCAGATGGTCACGGCGCTGTGGATCCTGGCGAGCGGCGCCGCCGTCGATTACCAAATGACATATGAGGACGTGGAGGACGGTATGTGGTACACCGAGGCAGTCCGCTGGGCGACCTGCGAGGGCATCGTGGAGGGGTACAGCGCGGCCCGGTTCGGCCCCGACGACCTCATCACCCGCGAGCAGATGGCAACCATGCTCTACCACTATGAGCAAAAGCTTGGCGGCGGCGGATTCATCGATGACCGGAAGCTCCGGCTGTCGTTTGCCGACGCCGATAAGGTGAGCGGCTGGGCATATGAGGCGGTGGCGTGGTGCGGTGAAAACGGCGTCATCGAGCCCCGTGACGGCAACGTCTTCGATCCGAAGGGCATCGACAGGCGCAGTATGCTGGCGGCGATACTCACCAAGTATAGTAATCCCAAAAGGGCATAGCCCTTTTGGGATTAGGGGGGGCGTGCGGAAAAATCCCTTGAATTCTGCGGAATTCAAGGGATTTTTCCTGCTGTCGCGCGGCGCGCGCCCTCGTCGTCGCGGAAGCCGCTTAACCTCGCCCCGCCGCAAGCGGCAGGGCTCAGGCGCAGGCTTCGCTCCTCCTCTCCCCACGCAATCATGATTGCGTGGGGACCCCATATGGTCACACACTTGCAAAACAAAAGGTGATTTTTCCGACGCGCATGTCGTCGGAAAAATGTTTAATTTTAAGATCAAAACTGAACGTCAGGGCAATAACGTGCGTCAGAGGTTTTTATCGGGCGGGAGTGGTGGGAATACTGCTCGGACCTTGAACCAGGTGCCGTCGGCGTCGAAGTCCAGTACCGCTCCGTACTTTTGGGCGAAGAGCCTGATGCTCTGGGTGCCGTAGCCGTGGTAGTCGTCGCGGGAGACTGGCAGTCCGCTCTCGTCTATGACCACCGTGCCCTCGTAGGTGTTGTAGATGCCGATGGCAAGCTCCGGGCGGCTTATGCAGGTGATGCGAAGCTCCCGCCGCTTTGGGTCGGAGATCCGCCCGCAGGCGTTTACCGCGTTCTCCAGCGCGTTTGAGAGCATGATGCAAAGCTCCACCGTATCCACCGGGAGGGTGTCCGCCAGATCGACCTTGACGGTCACTCTGCACCCCAGCTCCTCCGCTCGGGCTATATAATTGAGGAGAATGGCGTTGACGGTGTGGTCGGCGCAATATCGCTTTGGAATGAGCCGCTGTGTGGCCTCGTCCATGCCGCCCAGTATTTTTATTGCCCCCTCCAGGTCGCCGCCGCTTAGCATCTCCCGCAGGCTGGTTTCGTAGTGGCGCAGGTCGTGGCGGAAAATGCGCATCTCCTTTTCTCCCCGCTCCAGAGTCTGAAGGGTGCTCTCAAAGGAGCGCACCTGCACGGAGAGCAGCTGCTCCGTCTGCTCGAAGCGGTTGATGAGCAGCTGGTCCCGAATGACGCAGCCGAACAGGGCGCAGGTGAGGACGACCACCGCGCAGAAGCCAAAAAACGCGGGGTAATACTCCGGGCGCTGTGTTATGGTGGTCGGCACGACGAGCAGAAGCTCCAGCTCGATGTAAAATACCACCGAGATCGCCGCGATTATGCCCCAGTTCTTTTTGATCTCCGTGATGATTTGCAGATAGAACCGGCGCAGGAGCACGGTGAGAAGCGCCACCGCCAGTGGGTACAGGATCAGGCGGCTGAAAAAGAGGAACCACACGTTGTCCCCCAGCGCGGCGCCTGCCATACCCGTGAGGGTGAGCAGGATCAGCGTGAAGATGTCCCCCGCGCAGAAGATGAAGACAAGCCGCCCGTCCCGGTATTTGGAGACGGGGAAGAAGTAGATGAAGCTGGGTATGGACGCTGTGAAAAAGCTGAGATTTGCCACAGCGGAGGGGCCGAAAATGAATATGGCGGCGGAGTTGACCGCCACGAGGAGCCCGGCGAATACCGCGGTGAGGATAATATAGGTCCTCCGGCAGGTGCGGGGAATGACCATCAGAAAGTTCAGCAGGGCGGAGTGGGCGGTTGCCCAGATGATCGAGATGTTCCGCAGTGTTTCCATATCCCGCGCCTCCTATCCCAAAATGAAATCCAGATATTTCTTCTTGGCCTCGGTATACTTCCGGGTAATGCGGTAGGAGCTCCCGTCGCTCATGGCGAAGCTGTCCCCGGCGAGCTGGCGGACGTGATAGAGATTGATGATAAAGCTGGTGGAGATCTTCAGGAAGGAGGGCGTCGCGTGGAAAAGCCCCGCGATGCTCTCAAAGGAGCCGCGCTTGTAGCCAGAGGTCAGCTGCCGCCCGCCGGTAAGCCGGTAGATCAGGCAGTGGTTTGAATACTCCACGGAGATCACATCGTCCATATACACCGTCTCGGTCACGGTGTTGTCGCCCCGGCGGACCTCCAGCGCGCAGTGCCGCCGCTCCCTCCGGGCGGCGCAGGCGTCCAGCTCGGAGAAGAGCCGCTTGCGCTCCACCGGCTTGAGCAGATAAGAGAAGGCGTGGACCGAGAAGGCGTCCACCGCGTAATCCGACGAGCTGGTCAGATAGATGATCGCCGCCTCCGGATACCGGTCCCGCAGGCACATACCCAGGGCGATCCCGTCGATCCCCGGCATGATGATGTCCAGCAGGTAGACGTCCGCCCGGGGCATCTCCTCCATCAGGGCGGCGGCGGAGGTATAGACCGAGGCGCTCCAGGTCAGGGAACGCAGCGCGATATACTCCTCCACCAGCGCGGTGGTGGTTTCGGCCTCCCGGACGTCATCGTCACAGATAACAATTTTCAAAGCGCTCACATCCTCTCTCCGAAAGGCGAAAATACATGGTCATTATAGCATATTTCTGTCGTTTCGTGTATGTCAACTAAGTGCATTTTTTGTAAATTAAGGGGAAAACGCGGACCTTTTAGCCCGAAACACGACCCCCGAAATCGCAAGATTTCGGGGGTGGGAATAATTGGTTAAGAATTCTGCTTTTTTGCCTGCTGTGCCGGGGTCCGACGCGATCTTATTTGACGGTCTGGACGGTGTTCCCGGAGCCCAGGCAGCCGTTCAGGAAGTCGTCGCAGTTGTATGTATAGAGCCATCGCCAAATGCCGCCGTTCTCGGTGCCGTCTTCATTCACCCAGCAAGCCACAGCCACATTATCCCCGTGGTTTTCTGCCAGCGCGTAGAAGGGCGGTAAAAAGAGACGGTTGTTCTCAAACAGCGGAGGATCAAAGCCCACGCATCCCCCGCTGATCAAAGCGTCGGATTCAAAGGATGCCATGACGTTGTTCCTGATTACCATGTTTTCCCCATGCAACGCGGAAACACCACCGCCGCCGTATGTCAGACAGGACCCGCCAAAGCCGTGAGACTCCCCAGACCAGCCGCCGGCGATATCCAAGATATAATTACCCTCGATGTCGAAATCCCGGAAGATGACCTCATAGTCCCCGTCTCCTTGAACATAGCATATGATCTGGATACCAAATCCATTGCGTTCAAAGAGATTATCGGTGATCGTAATATCATGGATCGTGACAGCAGTCTCGGCATCGCCCCACTCGACGGTGATCCCGTTGTCGTTATTGTCGTGGATATAACAGCGGGAGATCGTATGAGATTCTTGCTGTGTGCCGATACCATCTCCTGCGACACCGGAAGTGCCGTCCAAATCATAAGCGATAATCCCTCCGCCGCAGAAGCAAATTTCGCAGTTCTGAACCACGCGGGTTTCCTCCCCGTCACCGCCCAAAAAGCCGCAGCCCGATGTAGTTGTTACCTTTATGTTGGAGAACATTACGCCGCCGGCCAGCCTGACGAGCGGCGGATCGGTAGGGGTGGGGTTAACGCTGAACTCGACGCTGTCAAAGACCTCGCCGGGATTGCCCTGATCACAGCGCAGATAGAGCTTACCGACAGTGTTTCGATATTCTTCGGCAAACAAAGTGATCCCTACGGGATCGCCGCTGACCAATACGTTTTGTCCAACAGGTGGCTGCCGCAACAGGCTGTCCGCCGGGGAGAAGAACGTCAGGTCCTGATCAAGTCCGGCCAGCACGTCAAATTCGCTGCCGTCTTCGTTGAAAAACTTCTCCCCGTCCCAGCCGGGGCGCACCTTCCGGGTCCAAATATCACCGTCATTCAGGACGATGGTGCCGCAGTCCCGCATATCCCGGTAAAAGACCCAGACCTTCCCGCCGTCCGTGGTTTCGCCGTAGAGGGACCACTTCGCCGGGTCCGCGCCGCTCTCCGGGGAGCCCATGAGGATTGGCTTGGGGCCTGTGCCGTAGGCGCCGTAGGTGACGCCGGGCTGGCACTCCAGAAAAGCCCCCTCCCGGTCGATCCTGTCGGGCCCCCGGAACACGCTGCCCCGCTCGAAGAGCACGCCGTCGCGGGGGTTCAGCTTTGTGGTGGACACCTTCTCCGGGGTGGCCCAGGCGGTCTCCGGACTTTTTCCGTCGTTTTTGTCGTCGCCGCTGTTGGAGACGTAATAGGTGGTGCCCGTGATCTCCGGGGTGGAGGTGTCGTTCAGGATGGACTCCCGCAGGGCGTCGGCCTCCGCCAGGACCTGCTTGTATTCCGGGGAGTAGTCCAGCTTATCCCACTGGGCCTTTACGTCTTTCGCGATTTCTTTATCGGATTCGTAGAGACGGACCGTCATCAACATAGCGTCCCGGAGGGTCAGGGGCTGGTCCAGTCGGAAGTCCCCGTTTCCGCCCAAGCTGATGGGAAGACCGCTCACGCAGGACGAGCGGCGGGTGAAGTAGTAAAAGTCAGAGAACACACAGTTGTGAGACTCCTCCAAAAAACCGAAGGGACATTGCGTATCCCAAGGGAAAACCGGGTAGTCATAAGTGCAATCGGCTCCCCAATCGTAAGAGCCTATATTTTCCATATAGGTTTCCGAGTCAATATACGCCACGTCGAGGAAGTTTTCCTGGAGAAGCCCCAGCTGCTCCGCCGCGAAGGTCAGGGCGATCATGGCGCCGTCCCGCTTCATGGCGGTGTCCGGCGCCCCGGCGGTCAGCTCCTCCCACGCGGGGAGCTTGGAGGCGTCATACAGCCCGATCATACTGCCCAGCATGGCGCAAAACTGCGCCCAGGTGACGGTGGCGCTGTCCGGGTCGGCGGTCTCCAGGTCCTCCGGCAGGAACCGGTACCACACCGCCCGCCGGTACTCGTCGGTGGGAATGGGCATCACGGCCCAATAGAGGAGGGTGACCACCTGCCCCTGGGAACAGGGCTCCTGGGGACCGAAGGTGTCGCCGGCGACGAACCCACGCCGCGCCGCCCAGGCCGCCGCCGAGGTGTAGGGCTCGCTCTCGGGCACGTCGGCGAAGGGGAAGGCCCGCGCCTCGGGGCTCCCGGCGTTCTTCCAGAGGAAATTTACCGCCGCGGCCCGGGTGCAGGGCTCGTCGGGGGAGAAGGCGGCACCGGCCTCGGAGATTCCGGCCTCCGCGGCCCACAGGACCGCGTCCGTGTAGAACTGCCCGGCGGGAACGTCGGCGTAGGGGCCGGCGCCGGCGCTCGGCGCGGGGCTCCCCGCGGCGCGCCAGAGGAAGGTGATGGCCTCCGCCCGGGTGCAGACCTCATCGGGGGCAAAGGAATCGTCGGTCACGCCCTGTTCCGACGCCCATGCCAGGGCCTTCGCGTCGTAAGCCCCCGCGGGGACGACCACGTTTTCCGTGGGCCGCGGCGTATCCTCGGTAGGCTGTGACGTATCCTCCGGGGACTGCTCCCCAGTAGATCCCGCGCCGCCCTGGCCGCTCGGATCCGTCGCGCAGCCCGCGACGCCGAGGCACAAAGCCAAACACAGCAAAATGGCCAATATCTTTCTCATGAAGACCCTCCTTTAATTAAACAGGCATGATGCAATTATATCACCTTGATTTTTGACCGTCAATATCCATCGTCTGTGCGTGTGGCGATGTTCTTCCCGGAGCTGACCACAGGATTGCGCAAAAGTGAACTCGTCGCCCTTCTCCGGTCTGACCCGGGCGAGAAAACATGACCCTGAACGTCTGCAAACAGGCTTTTTTCGTGCTTCACTCATGGGATTGAAACCAACCGTGGAATTGTGTATAATAAATTGAAAAAAGACTCGGAGAATGGTTATATGGATATAAAATCAGTGGACCTCTTTATGTTTATGGGGCAGTCCAACATGGCCGGACGGGGGATAGTCACTATGGATTACCCGGAACTCCCCCCTGAACTTCTTCCAAATGCCGGGTATGAGTACAGGGCGGCGTCGGCCCCCGGAGAGCTTATTCCCATCTCCGAGCCATTTGGCCGGAGGGAGAACCGGCACAGCGGCATAGACGACGGGGATATGAAGACCGGCTCTATGGTCACGGCCTTTGTAAACGCGTATTATACCTGCACGGGTGTACCCGTGGTCGGCGTGTCGGCTTCCAAGGGCGGCAGCGTCATTTCTCAATGGCAGCCGGGCGGAGCGTATCTCACCGATGCCATTGACCGGCTGGAATCCGCGTTAGAGCTTCTGCGCGGCAGCGGAATTGCCGTCCGCCACCGATTCATGCTGTGGTGCCAGGGTGAATCCGACGCCGATATCGGAAACACGGGTACAGACTATGTGCGGGATTTCACCCGTATGCTGGACGCCATGACTTCGCGCGGCATTGAGCGGTGCTTCCTCGTTCAAATCGGACGGTTCAACGGCTCGGGACGCGGCTACGCACCGATGCGGGCACTTCAGAATAGGATCGCCGCGGAGAATGAGAGTGTTATAATGGTTTCACGTCTCTTTGAAACGATGAAAGAACGGGGGCTCATGAAAGACCCATTCCACTACTTTCAGCAAGCCTACAACGAGGTAGGCCGCGATGCGGGGAAAAACACGGCAAAGTATGTTTTGGCTCATGAGAACACTGTTGATGCTTGAGCGTGTCAGAAAAATCCACGAAGAGCACTGGGCGCGTCCTGCCCGGTTATTTCTTGTCCCGTAGTGGGTCAAAGTGTAGGTCGCCCAGTTGACCCACACTTTGACCCATATCTTTTCGCGCAAAAACATAACAAAAATCCCCGAAATCTTGCGATTTCGGGGACTTTTTGGAGCTGCTACCCAGATTCGAACTGGGGACCTCATCCTTACCAAGTGGTTCGGAGCCTTAAATCCCTTGCGCCGCAACGGTTTTTGGCCCTTTTTAGTCCGAAAGAACGAGGTCAAGGGTGCTGCTTCGTCCACTGTTTCCACCCAGTAATTTCCCCGTGTGGGTCAAAGTGTGGGTCAGGGGAAAATATACGCGAAGTTGAATCAAAGATATTCTCCGCTTTGCCAAAAATGTTTCTCTCAACTCTCCGTCCTCTCTGCGGTATTGTGTGTTGCCAAGGGGGAACAAAAATGGACAGCATCATCAATGAGCTTTACTATGGCAACATCCGCCCGGTCGAGCAAATGGGCGGGCTCACGGCAGAAGCGGCGGCTATCATGAAGCGGGTACATGAGAACGAGGGCAGGCTTGAAGCGAGCCTCGACGAGCAGGAGAAGGAATTGCTTCACGCCATCCAGAATGACCGTCTTGAATTCGCCTGCATCATCGAGGAAAAACGCTTCCGCGAAGCCTTCACTCTTGGGGCAAGATTAATGGCCGAAATCCTCACAGGAGGCCCTCAATAATTGCGGAGGATCCCCTGCAATTTTTGGGAGGGGAATAGTATTAACAATACGTAAAGCAACAAATATAAAGCCCCTTGCGCCGTTCATTCCTCTGGTTTGGGGAAGGTTACGGTGACGGTGGTGCCGGAGGGGGAGCTTTCTAAGTAGATGCTTGCGTTGTGGAGCTGGGTGGCGTACTTGACGATAGAGAGGCCGAGGCCGGTACCGCCGCAGGCCTTGGAGCGGCTTTTGTCTACACGGTAGAAGCGCTCAAAGACGCGGCTTTGGTACTCCGGGGGGTGCCGATGCCGGTATCGGAGACGGTGAGGGCAATCTGCGTCCCCTCATTCTTTATGAAAATGGCGACACTACCACCAGGGTGATTATACTTGATTGCGTTGTCCTTGAGATTATTGACGTCCATTTCCACAATCTCCGCCACCAGAATGTCAAATACACGTCAAATAATACTTCCGAAAAAGCAGTACGCCAAAGCTTCCGCTTCCGATAAACCGCAATTTCTGTTCTGATAATAAGATACTTAATATGTTAGTCCATTTTAATTCGTCATCGTGAGCGAAGAAAGTCGAGCTAGTAAGTGCGCATCTTTTGTAGAATTTTTAACTTCAAGCCGCCCCAGTACAGACTGCTCCGTTTCAGGGCTCCAGTAGATCTTCAACTTGTTCTTAGCTCGCGTGATAGCTGTATAGAAAATGTTGTGCGTGATTCTTTCCTCAGTTTCATTTGTAATTACGATTTTTACAGAGTCGTATTCTAAGCCCTGCGCCTTGTGGATAGAGACTGCATATGCGACCTGAAATGGAACAACGGTAGAATTGTTATCTTCATCGTCCTCATCGGTGCTCCGATATTTGTTCACACCGAAAGAGATAATAGATTTTCCTGCCTCAGATTCTCCAATGAGTTCAAAATCATATCCCCAGGCGTCAATCTCATTAATTGATTCTTCAAGTTCAATATTGAACCAGATTTGTTGCTCCTCCGGGCGGATACCGACAATTCTTCCTTTCGAATTATTGTGAATCAGCGGAGAAAAGATACTCGATTCATTAAACAAAATTGGATCGCCTACTTTGTAGGTATTGATTCCCCAAACTACACTCTCGTTCGGATTGCTACTTTGCAGGAATCGGTTAATATTATTGATTCCATATAGCCCGTCGTAATTCAGACAAAGGATAATCTCATCGCCTTCGCTATGCTCAAAGATGGATTCATCTAATTTTGTGACATAGCCATACTTTACTAACGGTTCTAAAATTGCATCGTCAAGCTTACGCACGCGATCCCAAACCGTCAACAAATTATTATTAGTCGTGCGATACGGATGGGTCAATTCAAATATCGATGTTTCCGGTACAAATTTTTGCGCAATACTAAACCAGTTTCCAAAATAAATTGACTCTATCTGATAGATATCGCCAACAAGAACAAGCAGCTTGAAGTTCGCTTTCTCCAGCACACGCCGCATATCATCGTTGCTAACTGTGCTACACTCGTCAATAAAGAGGACATCGCAATCCGTATTATTGTTCCGCTTGGAGAGGAACTTTGCAATCGTATTATACTCACTATTCCCGGCGGTAACCTTCCTGCGCATATTATCTACGGCCGGATGCGTATTAGCTAGGAATATCTTATTCTTATCTGCCCAGAAATTAGATATGTGTTTAATCAGCGTAGATTTACCGGTACCAGCAGAGCCATAAATTAGCGCGACGTGAGAATTGGCAAACATCTGCCGAAGGGCTTTTTTCTTGCCATCATCATCAATTGTATATGACTCTCTTGATATCCATGAATCAACGGAGGCCGTATATTGAGAAACGCCCGACGAAGCCAACTCCTGCAGTTTTTTGATTATTTCGGTACTATCTTCGACGTAGCTTTTGATGTAAAGATAACCCTTATATTCTTCAATTCTACGTCCGGTATGTTTGTAGTAAAGGGAAGAATTGTATTTCCTTATCAAACCATCAATATCTTCAAAACCTTCAATTTCGGCTTTAGGTGTAAATAGATAACCCTCTATTTCAGTGTTGTTCTTAATGTATCTCGCAAACAACTCATGCTCATGACCGGAAACGGGAATGGATTCAAATAAATCATATATTCTCGGATTGTGTTGCCGGAGGGAAGTACAATAAGGCATACGATCAAACGGAATACAGCCATATTTTAGGTAAAGGTTAGATAATTTACCACATTGTTCATTCCAATACTGCCACTTGATGATACGGTTATTCATATTATAGAGCAAATATCTCAATACATTTGCTCCTGGTTTATTATCAACGATTATATTTCGGCACTGATCAAGCATCTCATAAATTTTGACTGATTGAGCGCGGACTGTAATCTTCCCTTTAATAAAATCATAGTAATCTTGGTCGCTACTCACAAGCTCAGTTAACGACATCCCAACAACCGAAAGGTACCTCATCAGCTCTCTGTACTCATTAGAGTTTGTACTATGCTTCACTCTTGGGCCAAAGATTTCAGAAAAATTATCCCACTCACAAGGACGAATAGATACTTCATATCCATCGATCACGAGTATGGACATATCTTTATCCAGAACACGAATCATATCATTATGCATTGAGAATTTGACTGCATAATTATCAACAATCTCGAATTGCGTAAACGCAATAATCCGGTCAAACTTACTTGTATTAGCATTTGCTGCAGTAAATGTGACTTCATAATATATCTTTTGGTTAACGAAAAAGGGCTTTACTTTCTGCACATAATACCGGTCGTTATAAGTAACCGGACAACTAAGTGTACTCGGAGATTCGATTCTTTCCACAATCTTTTCATAGTAATCCGAAAGCTCAGTGTCCGTATTCAAAGGGAAGTCACTGATATTCTCCAGCACGTCCAAATTGAAAGTTCGTTTCAGGTATAGCTTAATTTTTAGTAGATGCTCATAGTATTTGAGCATGAGGCGCTCCGACCCATCCTTGTCAACGGTATAGTGCGACACGGATTTCTGGAGCATTTCGTGGAACCTATAAAGGAATCGTAGATCGCCCCGGCGTTGCATATCTTTCAAAGCAGTCACATTCAACTCATAATCATTAGGATTGACATCTTGGCCGTTGGTGTATGCTTTGATTGCTATATACTCCACAAAGTTACGAATCTGGCCAAGAATATTCTGACTTAGAAGCCCCCTATCGACAGGACTTAGCAAAGCGATATTATCGCATATTACGTCGTTTGTATCGAGAATAGCTTTATCGATTCTAAACACCCGACTTCACTCCTTAATCTGTTTAATCCGGTCAATCGCATCCATCTTGTCCAATAAACATATTAAAACCTCAATGCAGCCTTGCTGCGATTGATTCTTCAAATAAGCGGGCAAACGCCTGCCGCCTCTTGAAAACGGAAAACCCGTTCCTTGGTATTCCGGAGCTGTGAACGCTGTGCCCCGTTACTTTTTGTCACCCGCGGTGACACAAATCTATTTCGTCCCATTCCCACATGTCTCCCATGAGGGACCAACACAAAACGCACTCGACTGCCCATTCATTGTCAGCAGCTTTCTTGATTTTCAAAATGCTTATCCACCAGCTCTTGAGGTGTTCCGCTTTTGGACGCCTCGGCGGCGTCGGCTTGGACGAAATTGTGGTCCTCGGTTTTGAGTTCTTCATCGAATCCAAGTGGTTTGGAGCCTTAAATCCCTTGCGCCCCAACGGTTTTTGGCCCTTTCTGGTCCAAGAGAATGGTGCCAAGAGTGCTACCCGGTCCACCGTTTCCACTCCGTGATTTCCCCGTGTGGGTCAGTCCATCACTGTTGGTGCCCATTCAGAATTTGAATTTTTGCCGCCACTGATGACACAAATTCATAGTGCTCGCACAAGTGTTTTTCTCCCTTCTGCCGAACAACTTCTTCTCGACTTTCCGTCCCCTCTGCGGTATTGTGTGTTGCCGAAAGGAGAGACGAAAATGGACAGCATCATCAATGAGCTTTACTATGACAACATCCGTCCAGTCGAGCAAATGGGCGGGCTCACGGCGGAGGCGGCGGCTATTATGAAGCGGGTACACAAGAACGAGAACAGGCTGGAAGCGTGCCTCGACAAGCAGGAGAAGGAACTCTTCACGCCATCCAGGATGACCGCCTTGAAGTCGCCAGCATCATCGAGGAAAAACGATTCCGCGAAGCCTTTATCCTTGGGGCAAGATTGATGGCTGAAATCCTCACAGGAGGCCCTCAATAATTGCGGGGGACCCCCTGCAATTTTTGGGAGGGGAATAGTGTTAACAATACGAAGAGCAACAAATATAACGCCCTTCCAAAAGGTCTGCACCACGCAGTTTCTCTGTTTTTTCAACACGGTTTTCCTCGACTTTTTCGCTCACTTACGGTATTGTGTCTTGCCAAGGAGGGGCGAACATGGAGAATTTAATTAACGAAATTAACGAACTATATTATAGCAGCATCTGTCCTGTTGAGCAAATGGGCTGGCTAACGCCGAAGGAAAGGGAAATTATAAAACGGATACACGAAAACAAGGAAAAACTGCGGACGACCCTTGATGAGCAGGAGAAAAAGCCATCCTCGACATGATAAAAGACAACTGCCTTGCTGCATCTGGGTCAATAGGTGAAAGACGTTTCCAAAAGGAGTTTAGCTTGGGAGCAAGGTTGATGGTTGAAATACTGGCCTCCGTCCCTAAATAATTGCGGGGAACCCCCTGCGCAATAATAAAGTGGGGAGTTCTTTTTTGCGAATATCTGTGGTATACTATATCCGACAGTCGTAAGGCAGCTGCGACGGAAGACATCCTGAAGGAGATCAAAAATGGCTAACTTTACAAAGAAAGCGATTCAGGAATCCTTTCTGAAATTACTGACGGAACGGCCCCTGTCCAAAATCACGGTAAAGGATATTGTGGCGGATTGCGGTATTAATCGAAATACCTTTTACTACTATTTTGAAGATATACCAAAGCTGATCGAAAGTATGGTCGAGGAGGATGCCGAAAAGATTATCGAGACCTATCCTACCGTAGAAAAGTTTGAGGACTGCCTGGAAACGGTCGTCGATTTGGCGCTTGCGAAAAAATGCGCGGTATTACATATCTATCACTCGGCGAGCCGGGAGATCTATGAGATGTACCTTTGGAAAATCTGCGATCACACGATAAACGCCTACATTACGTCTGTCCTGCGCGGTAGAAGCGTTCGGGACAGCGACCTTTTCATTATCAAGGAATATCTTGCGAGCCTCGCCTTCGGCCTCTTTTCCAGATGGCTGAAAAACGATATGAACGATGACATTCGCGGTATGCTTTCACGCCTTATGGAGCTCAAAAAAGGGATGATCGAGGAGATGGTCTCGCGCTGTGTTGAGGAATAGGGCAAACGGAACCGTTTGCCTGAAAATCGGTCATTTTTATGTCCCATGTCTGATTATCGGACACGGGACTTTTTATGTCTGTATGCAAATCAAATAAGCCGGATTACAATAGAGACAAACGAGCAAAGGAGGTTTGCTTCTATGAAGATGCGATCTGTAGCACCCATGAAAATCGCGAAAACCGGATACATCGTTATGTCCGTCCTGTTTTGCGCCGCAGGCATTCTCTTTATGGCCGAGCCCGGAATCTCAACGGAAATCATCGGCGTTTGTATCGGCGTCGCAATGATCCTTTTCGGCATTGTCAAGCTGATCGGCTATTTTTCAAAGGATCTATTCCGATTGGCATTCCAGTTCGATCTGGAATTCGGGATATTGATGATCATACTCGGCGTGATCGTCCTTTTTAACCCGAAAAACCTGATGGTATTTATCTGCATTGCTCTTGGGATCTCCATCCTGCTTGACGGCCTTTTTAAAATACGAATTGCCATGGATTCAAAACAGTTTGGCATCAAAAGCTGGTGGCTGATCATGGCCCTGGCGATTATCGCCGGGGGGGCCGGAGTTTTCCTGATTTTTGATTCGGTCATCGGATCGCGGGCTCTATCGGTTTTATTGGGACTCACGCTTCTTTTGGAGGGCGTTTTGAACCTGTATACGGTCATCAGCACCGTCTTGATCGTCAAAAATCAAGCGCCCGATATGATTGAAGTAGAGACATTCGAAATTGACGGAAAGGAAAGGTGAAAGACATGAAATTTTCAAAAGCGGTGGTAAAATACCGGGTTCCGATTCTGATTCTGACCTTGGTTCTCCTGATCCCATCGGTTTTGGGGATGACCCATACACGCATCAACTACGATATGCTGACCTATCTGCCGGAGGATATGGAGACCGTTATCGGGCAAAACGAGTTATTAGAGGATTTCGACAAGGGCGCCTTCGCATTCCTCATTGTGGAGGATATGCCGAATAAGGATGTGGCGGCGCTGAAAGAGCAAATCTCTGAGGTCGATCATGTGGACACCGTCCTATGGTACGATTCTGTCGCCGACCTTTCCATCCCCATGGAACTGCTGCCTGACAAGCTCTACAACGAATTTAACACAGAGAATGCCACCATGATGGCCGTGTTCTTCGACAGCTCCACCTCCTCCGATGTCACCATGGACGCGGTACGTCAGATTCGCGGGATCGCCGGGAAGCAGTGCTTCGTTTCGGGGTTATCGGCCATGGTGGTAGACCTGAAGGATCTGTGTGAAAAAGAGGAACCCATCTATGTGGGGATTGCGGTGGCGCTGGCGCTGGCTGTGATGCTCCTGTTGCTGGACAACTGGCTGACGCCGTTTGTGTTCCTTTTGAGCATCGGTATGATGATCCTCATAAACCTTGGGAGCAACTATTTCCTCGGTGAAATTTCCTACATAACAAAGGCGCTTTCCGCCGTTTTGCAACTGGCCGTGACCATGGATTACTCCATCTTCCTCTGGCACAGCTACAATGAACAGCTGGCAAAGCTCGACGACCATAAGGAAGCCATGGCGAACGCCATTCGGGAGACGCTGACCTCCATCGTTGGCAGCTCCATCACGACTGTCGCCGGATTTATCGCCCTTTGCTTCATGTCCTTTACCCTCGGCCGCGACCTTGGCATTGTGATGGCGAAAGGCGTTATCCTGGGCGTGATCGGCTGCGTGACCGTGCTGCCGGCTCTGATCCTCATACTGGATAAGCCGCTGCAAAAGGCAAAACACAAGTCGCTGATTCCAAATATGCGCAAAGTAGCCCGGGGTACGGTGAAGGCTTTCTCGGTTTTTCTCTGCCTGTTTGTACTGCTGATCCCGCCCGCCCTTTACGGATACAACCGAACCAACAATGAGACGTACTACAATCTGGCAAAGTCCCTGCCGGATGATATGGAATATGTGATCGCAAACAGCAAGCTGTCGGAGGATTTTGACATTGCCTCGACGCATATGCTCCTTGTTGACAAAAATCTCTCGCCCAAATCCGTCCGAGACATGATGAAGGAAATGGATGAGGTGGACGGGGTCAAATATGTGCTGGGACTGGAATCGGTGATCGGTCCCCGCGTGCCGGAGGAAGTCCTGCCGGAATCGATTACCGGGCTTTTGAAGAGCGACAAATGGGAACTGTTGCTCTTAAACTCCGAATATCCCGTAGCAAGCGATGAGGTCGGCGCGCAGATTGAGGCTCTGAATACCATTTTGAAAAAATACGATCCCACCGGAATGCTCATCGGAGAAGCGCCCTGCATGAAGGATATGATTGACGTCACCTCTCACGATTTTGAGGTCGTCAATGCGATTTCCATCGTTGCGATCTTTCTCATCATCGCCTTGGTAGAACGAAGCGTCTCCTTGCCGTTTATTCTGATCTCGGTCATTGAACTGGCTATCTTTATCAACTTGGGATTACCCCATTACCTGGGGCAAAGCCTGCCGTTTATCGCGCCCATCTGCATCAGCACCATCCAGCTTGGCGCGACGGTGGACTACGCCATTTTGATGACGACACGCTATAAGTCCGAGCGAATCCGTGGGCAGGACAAAAAGGAGGCTGTGAGGACGGCGCTGACCACGTCGATCCCATCCATCCTGGTTTCGGGATTCGGATTGTTCGCCGCCACCTTCGGCGTGGCGCTTTACTCAAAAATCGATATGATCAGCTCCATTTGTATGCTGCTTGCCCGTGGCGCTGTCATCAGTATGCTCTGCGTCATTTTGATTCTTCCGGCGCTTCTCTTGCTGCTGGATAAGCTCATTTGCGTGACTACGCTGGGAATGAACAGAAAACACAAAATCGAACAGACTAAACAGGAGGTACTTTTGAAATGAAAAAGTCATCTTTAAAAATCATTGCGCTTTGCCTCGGTGTCCTTTTAGCGGTGAGTGGGATTGCCATGACCGCGTTCGCCCAAAACTCCGACGGGAATGGAGCGGATCATCAGGAGAAGCCCGAAACCGTATCCGTATCTGGTGCCGACAATGCCGGCGTATCCAAGGATGAAACCGTTTATGTCCTGGCCGGAGCGGATGGAACCGTTCAGAAAATCATCGTCAGCGATTGGCTTCGCAACTCCCTCGGCAGTGCCACGGTGAGCGACCGATCTGAACTGACAGATGTAGAAAATGTCAAGGGCGACGAATCTTACACCATGAACAGCGGCAATATGCGTGTATGGGATGCCCGGGGCAATGACATTTACTATCAGGGCAACATCGAAAAAGAACTTCCGGTCGATTTGTCTGTCTCCTACAAGTTGGACGGAAAGCCAATTTCGGCTGGCGATCTCGTCGGAAAGAGCGGCAGGGTGACAATTCGCTTTGACTATCAAAACAAGCAGTATGAGACGGTGGAGATTGACGGCAAGCAGGAGAAGATCTATGTCCCGTTTGCTATGCTGACCGGCGTTCTCTTAGATGACGACGTTTTTACAAATGTGGAGGTCACAAACGGAAAACTCATCAATGACGGCAGCCGCACCGTCGTGATTGGGATCGCTTTTTCGGGCCTCCAGGAAAACCTTGGAATCGCCAAAGACAAGCTGGAGATCCCGGACTTCGTGGAGATCACAGCCGATGCCAATAGCTTCCGGCTCGACATGACGGTGACGCTTGCCACAAATGAGGTGTTCAATGAGCTTGACACGGACAGCTTTGGTTCCGTTTCAGACCTCAGTACCTCCATGGAGGAACTGACAAACGCGATGGATCAGCTGACTGCCGGGGCCGAGAGCCTCAAAAGCGGAGCCGAGAGCCTGGATGCCGGGGCGACCGAGCTTCAAACCGGCGCGGCGCGGCTCAGCGAGGGGCTGAACACCCTCGCGTCGAACAACGACACCTTAAACGGCGGAGCCAAACAGGTATTTGACACGCTGCTTGCCACAGCAAATACCCAGCTTGCCGCCGCGGGACTGGACGTTCCGGCGTTGACGGTGGAAAACTACGCCGAGGTTCTGAACGGCGTCATTGCGACACTGGATGAGGACGCCGTAACAGAGCAGGCACGCAGCCAGGTGACAGCAGCCGTGGAGGCGCAGAGAGACGTGGTTGAACAGCAGGTCACGGCGGCTGTTCGGGAGGAAGTGACCGCACAGGTCACAGCCGCCGTCAGGGAGGAGGTTACAGCGCAGGTTACGCTGGTCGTCAGGAATACGGTGGCGCAGCAGGTCATAGAGGCAGCTCTACATATAGATAAATCGTCTTATGACGCCGCTGTCAGCGCCGGTCAAATCGATCAAGAGACGCAGGAAAAGATCGAGGCGGCCATAGATCAGCAGATGCAGTCCGAGCAGATACTCCAGCAGATTCAGACGCAGGTAGAGGGGCAGATGGCAACCCAGCCGATCCAGGATACCATCTCCGTAAAGACCCGTGAGCAAATGCAGAGTGAAGCTATAGCTGAGACGATTGCGGAGCAGACGGAGCTGCAGATCCAGAAGATCGTCTCGGAACAAATGGCCTCCGATGAGGTGCAGGCACAGATTGCCGCCGCCGGGGAGGGCTTGAAATCAATCGTTGCGCTCAAAGCCTCCCTTGACAGCTACAACACATTTTATCTCGGCCTCAAAAGCTACACGGCCGGTGTGGCCGTCGCCGCGGCGGGGGCGGGGACCTTGAAAGCAGGTACGGATGATTTGAAGGACGGTACCTCCCAGCTTTCTGCCGGAGCCTCGGAGCTCTACGATGGAGTGAACGAATTTTACGAAGAGGGTATCCAAAAGCTGGTGGATGCGGTGGACGGTGATCTCAATGGACTTACAACCAGACTCCGCGCGACAATAGATGTGTCTCACCGCTATAAGAGCTTTGCGGGAGCAAGCGAGGACATGGACGGTCAGGTGAAATTCATCTATCGGACGGATGCGGTTGAATAAATCGGTTCCCACAGCAAGCAGGGTGCTGAAAAAATCAAGGTTTCTCCATGCTGATCCTACCAATCCTTAACTAAAAAATGTCCAGGAGCCGATTTACGTCGGATCCTGGACATTTTTATACCCCGTTGATGATTTTCAACACCGTTTCCTTACTCATCTCTTCGACAAGTTATTTGTCTCTAAGTGACTTTGCCCGTCCACTCATATTTGTGTATCACACCTATTTTCTGTTCAAACGCTCCCTCAGCTCCCTGAATATCTCCTCCGCTATTGCCCTTCTGACCCTGTTCCCCTGGAGCTTTCGGAGCGCCTTGTCCCTCTCCGCAGCCGCCTCGTCCGCCCAGAACTTAAACTCCTCCTGCGTCATAGTGCCCTTCATCAGCCACGCGTAGTATTTCTTGTATGCGCGCTTGTATATCTTCCAGGCGTTCTCTTCCTGGATCTTCTTCTCGAACACCGCCCGCGCGCCCACCTCCCGGCAGGTGCGCTCCGTCTCACCGGGAGCGACACGCTCGCAGTAAATCGTCCGGTCACCCTTCTCATGGAAGTACCACCTCCCGCAAAGCCTGCACTGGCGTGGCGCGTTGCCGTAGAGGATACCCTTCCCCAACTCCACAAGGAGGAAGTCACGCAGAGAGGTGAAGGTGTACCGCTCCACGAGGTAAATGCCGCCGGGGATGGGATGGTACCCGTAGCTCATGGTGCATCCGATCGTCCGTTCCTGAAGACTGCGGAACTCCTCTTCCGATGCTCTGTCGTCAGCGACGAACGGGTCCAGCACTCCGCCGAAGCTACGCAGGAAACTCGTCAGCTCCTCCATCATCTCCCCGTCACTACCGTCAGCCATAAACTCCGTTGCCGCCATGCCTAACTTGTAAGGCCCCTCGTCACTGATCCAATACTGATTGCCAGAGACGTCGACAGTAAGCGGAAAGGTCATCGAATCAAAATTCATGTGAGAAGCCTCCTCGAAAATAGACTATGGGCAAACATAGGAGTATTGACAAATTCAAAGTCGTGTGTTATGATAGCCTCATCTCAAATAGACTATATACTAATACAGGCGGATAGTCAATAGTGGGCGTACATATTTTCAGAAAGGAGGATACACACATGATACTTGGAGAACGCTTCTACCAGATGAGCAACGCCATCTTCCGCTACGACCTGACACCAACGGAGTTCATGGTCTACAGCTACCTCGTCTGCTACGCGGGGAGGAAAGGTATGTGCTGGCCGAGTATGCGCAGAATCGCGGTCAACTGCAACTGCTCGGAGAATACGGCGAGGAAAGCAGTGACCTCGCTCGTCAGGAAGAAGTTCATTCGGAAGGTGACGACGTATGAGGATTGGAGCGACGGTCACAGCCGTCAGACGAACAACACCTATCACATTCTCACCCTGCCGCCGGTGCGAATCTCCGCCGCGCCAGACCCCGCAAAACGGTACAGACAGGTCGAGACCCCACAGCCTCCGCCTTGAGGCCGTGTGTCGAGGCGTGTGCGGTTCTTGGGCTCTACATGGGGCGCTTACACGTCAGACAAGCGAAAGCCCACGTGGGCCGCTTTTCGAGGTTTTTCCGACCCCGGAGGGGAGGGAAAACGAGAAGCAGGATAAACAACCGACATCACAACCAGCGTCGATTGTCCCACATCTGCCCGCAGTGCGGGCAGTTTCGGGAGGACGAAAGTGACATCAAATTATGGAGGAATGAGAAAGAGTGACGTCATGGCACCGAAACGCTTACGGACACGGGCATTTTGCGGTGTCAAGCAGGAAAAGGAGGACAATATGAGCAAGGAAGGACAAGAACGGATCACATTTCGGACAAGTACGAAAACAAGGTCCGCCATCGAGCAGTTGATGGGGGATGAGGGCAGCCGGAGCATGAACGAGTTCATCGAACACGCGGTCATCCGATACATCGACCAGATACTGATATCAAAGTCAACCACGCTACCAAAAGCCATCAGCAGCGCCATCGACGGCAGGCTCGGTATGCTGGAAGACCGGCTCTCGGCTCTGCAGTTCAACAACTCGGTGGAGCTGGATATGCTGGTGCAGATCATCGCGCACGCATACAAATTCAACGACACCGCACTCCGCAAGCTACGCTCGGACAGCGTGAAGAACGTGAAGCAAACAAGCGGCCGCGTGTCGTTGGCGAACGCGGTGAGGGAGAGTGACGAAGCTGAATGGCAGGGCTGATCTTGAAGTCACCGTACATCAAAGCCAGCGGCGCGCGAAAGTACATGAGGTACATTGCGACGCGAGAAAATGTTGAGAGACTACCTGACAGCCGGCCTCCCACGAAGAAGCAGGCGGAACTCATCAGTAAACTCACAAGGGACTTTCCTGCGTCGATGAAGTTGGACGAGTACACCGAGTACAACAAGTCGCCGACGCGGACGAAAGCCTCCGCCTACATCTCGTCAACCATCGAAGCAAACTGGGACACCGCTCAACACTCCGATGTCTACATGAAGTACATCGCTACCCGTCCGCGTGTTGAGAAGCTGGGCACCCACGGCCTCTTCGGTGACGAGGACGACGTGGATCTCGACGCCGCCATCGCGGAGATGGAGACATTCCCCGGTAACGTGTGGACACACATTATCTCCTTGAAGCGCGAGGATGCGGAGCGACTGGGCTACGACAACGCGAGCTCATGGCGAAACCTCCTTCGCGCTCACCGCAACGATATCGCCGAGGCCATGCGGATAGCGCCAAACGACTTCCGCTGGTACGCCGCCTTCCACAATGAGGGCATCCACCCCCACGTCCACATGATGGCGTGGTCCGCCAGCGGTGAGGGGTACCTCAGTCGTGATGGGATACGAAAAATCAAGTCCGGGTTGGTCAACGACATCTTCAAGCAGGAACTGCTGCACACATACGAGCAGAAGTCTGAAATGAGAGACGAGCTGGTCAACGAGGTACGGCAATCGCTGCAAGAGTTGGTCAGTGAAATCCGCGACGGACTGTGTGCCTGTCCACAGATAGCTCCGATGCTGATGAAGCTGTCCGTGGAGCTGGGGACGGTCAAGGGGAAGAAGTCCTATGGTTACCTTAAGAAGAACCTCAAGGACAAGGTGGACAAAATCGTTGATGAGCTGGAGACAGTCCCTGCGGTGCATGAGTGCTACAACAAGTGGCTCGACCTGCAAAACGAGGTGGACAGCTACTACAAGGACGAGCGCCGAGAGCGCCTACGACTGTCCGAGCAAAAAGAGTTCCGCTCCGTGAAGAACGCAGTCATACAAGAAGCCAAGCGTCTGCGGTTGGGCGAGGTCACGGTTGAGGAAGTGCCACCCGGCCCGGTGGACGAGTGCGACTGGCGTAATCGGAGCTACATCAACACATTCTTTTTGGATGAGGCAACACCCCTCGATGAACGTGACGAGGCGGTGGAACGGGAGCGAAAGTACGCAGAAGATGGAGAACCAACATCACAGTATGCACTGGGCGTCCTCTACCGCGACGGCGGTCTGCTCATGCCTGACGCTGTGAAGGCCAGAGATTGGTTTGAAAAATCTGCTCGCCAAGGCCACGTCCCGGCACAGTACGCCCTCGGCAAGCTGCTCCTATCCGACGACCCAGAGGTACACGACCAAGACATCGGCATCCGCTGGCTCCAAACAGCCGCGAGGAACGGCAGTCCCTACGCGGCCTACGAGTTGGGAAAGGAGTACTTGAAGACCGGCAACCGCAAACAGGCTGAGTCATACTTCACCCAGGCCGCCGAAGCTGAGAACCCCAACGCCATGTACATGCTGGGCAAGCTCCTCTACGACCGCGACCCCAAGCGGGCCGACTACTGGCTGCGCGAATCCGCCTCATACGGCAACCCCTACGCCCAACGTGCCCTCGGCCAACACGCCTCGCCCACCTTCGCCGCCTGTATCACCCGTCTGCTCTATCACTTGAGCCGCATCATCCGCAACAGCACAGAGCAAAGTTCTCACGGCCCCGGCTTCGGCATCGACCGCAAACGCCGCCGCGAGCTCATGGACAAGCGCCTCGCCATGGGCCACAAGCCGGACGACCACGAGGATGTACAGATGCAGGGGTACCAGGGTATGTAAAAAGCGCGGAGGAAGTAAATCTTCCCCCGCGCGGGCTGAAAAGTTAAGTGGACCTCACATAGTCTGTTGCATGTTGAACCCAAAATCTGTGGCTGCGTATGGAACAATACTGTCATCAAACAGTCCGGTCAGGTCATCCATGACCCCCTGTGCGGCACGGATGGTGGCGATCATAAATTCATCCTCTTCCATGTCGGCAAAATTGATGTCGTATCCGTGGGCACGGAGCCACACGGTAAAAAAGGCGCGCTGGGCGCGGCCATTCCCCTCACGGAAGGGATGGATGATGTTGAGCGTATTGTAAAAGTCCGCTGTCTCAGCAACAAACTCGGACCTGCTCAACGACGAAAAGTCGATTCTGCTGATGCGGCCAAAACAGGCTCTGGCCATCGTCTCGATTTGCTCTGCCGGCGCAAAGGCGGTACCCTTTTTTGAGATATTGACCTTGCGCAGCTGTCCGGCCCACGCATACAAATCCGAAAACAGAAAGCGGTGGATGTCGCACAGGTGCTTCAAGTCTAAGTTCCCGTCGATGGGGTGCAGGTCCAGATAGCTCAGCTTGGCCAAAACAACAGCCGCTTCGGTTTGAGCAAGAACGCCCTCGTCATGAATGTCCAGCTTGTTGATGAGGCAGGTCGTGCCCTCATAGCAGTCATCCGTTATGGAGTCGATACTATATGCCAAAGTCAGACCGCCTTCTTCCCGGTAACGGCTGAGATGTATTCCTCCAACGTGATCTCGTCCTTCAGAAGCCTGCGGCAAAGATCAACGGACTCCTGGTCGATTTGAAAGCCCTC
>CANQXS010000027.1 GCA_947627875.1 uncultured Clostridia bacterium | reverse complement strand
GCTGTGACTAAATTATATCCCAAATGCCGGTTTGAATCAATAGAGGCTGCATTTAGGAATACAAGCGGGGGTTGAGATTTAATATATACCGCAGTTTTTCGTATATATACTTGTTTTGCATAAAAACAGAGCATATCCGCCTGTGCAAAACAAAATTCCCGTTTCACTGGAAAAAATCTCTTTTAACGTGATGTTTACATAAAACGGGCATCCTGATATAATAAACTCACCGGACCGGAATAATTTATCAGGAGAATTACTATGAACCTCAATTTCGGAGCAAATCTCAAACGACTTCGCCGCGAACGCGATATGACCCAGGACGAGCTCGCCGAGGCTTTCGGGCTCTCAACTCAGGCGATAAGCCGCTATGAAACAAACTCAGGCTACCCCGACATCGAGATGCTGCCGGTGATTGCCGGCTATTTCGGAGTTACCGTCGATTCGCTTTTGGGCGTGTCGGTAAAGGAAAGCCAGACCCGCCGCAACGAATACTATTCGCGCTTCAGGACTGCGGACGGCGCAGAGGCGCAGCTTGAGATCCTAAACAAATGGCGCGCCGAATTTCCCGAGGAATGGCCTGCGGTTTATAATACCATGCTCGCTATCGGCAAGCTTCCCGAGGAAAAGCGCGACATGAACGCGCTGCGCCAGATCGCCAAAGACGCGCTCAAGCGCTGCACCAACCCCACCTGGCACGACAAACTGCTCTTCGGATATCTCGAATCGGAGGACGACGAAAAGGCCGCGCTCGACTTTATCGGCGAATACGGCTCGGAGACCGACGTGAGCAAGCTCACGCTGATGGGCGACTATTATCAGGGGCGGGACGAAAGCAAGTGGCACGCTCTTTATCAGTATCGGATGCTTGATCAGGCAGACAATGTCCTTAACTTTCTGACCTCCTACCGCAACGTAGGCGACGTGCGAAAAGCGATAGAGGGCTGCGAGCTGTCTCTCGATTTTCTCAGGAAGCTGTCTCGGAATGAAGACCTCACAAAACCGGATATGTGGGCAAACACAAAGCTTATGTCGCTCCTGCGCCTCTCGAACAACTGTCTGTTCTTTGACGAGCGCGAAAAGGGCTTCGAGGCTCTCGATCAGGCGGTAACGCTCATCGAAAACTTCATCGGTCTTACCGACGGAACGAAGATCACCTGCGGCACGCCGATCTTTTCCGCACTCGACTGCGTGACCAAAAAGGGCGTGGTGTATTACGGCGGCAGCGACTGCCTCCATTCATACAACGGGCTTGCGATATTCTTAAATTACGAAAACCTGCCGTTTGATGAGAAAAGCCCGATACACACATGGAACTTTTATCCGACGAACTACGCAAATATTATCATCGACGCCCGCTGGCACAATTTCAAAAGATATAAGAACGACCCGGAGTATCAAAAATATGTCGCGCGGGTAAAAAAGGCGGCGGACATCTCCGAGCGCAAGAACGTCGAATATATCCTGACGCACGGGGTGGTGAAAGACCCGAACGGCGGGAGGCTCTGCGCCGTTAAAGCCGAAACCCGCGATAACCATGCGCTGCTCTTTATCCTTTTAGAGGAGCCGCAAAAGGGCTTCGCAAAGGCAATCTCGCAGCTAAAGGAGACCGTCGGGCGGGGCGGAATTTCCGGAACCGAGGTTGTCATGACGGTAAACGCTGAGCAAAAAGAAGTTGAAACGCCGGAGGAGGTAAAAACGGCCGTTGCAAACGCTCTGTAAAAATCACCGGAACATCAAAACCGGGCGGGAGGCTTTGAAGCTTCCCGTCCGGCGGTTTATATTCGGATATAGATAGGTATTTACGAGGCAGACCCTGTTTTTGAGTATCCTCTCCTTTATCTTTCGGGAACAGTCCCGAAGATAGACTTCGTTCATCGCGAACCGGAAAGGAGCCGGCATATTCGAGCCGATGTCGGTGTCAAAATTGTCGTTGACGGCGACATATCGTATGCCGTGCTCGGGAAAATACTGCTCGGCGTAAAAGCTTGATTCGCGCATATCGCGCCCGAGACGGGAAAGGTCCTTAGTCGCCACTATACTGACGCTCGGGTTGAGCCTGAGCTTTTCGAGCATCTCTCGAAAGCCGGGGCGGTTGAAATCGCTGCCCGACCAGCCTTCGTCGGAGAACTCTCCTGCCAGAACGATGCCGTTTGCCTTGAAATAGTTGGAGATTATCATTCGTTGAGACGTGATTTGTCAAGGGTATTTTCTGCCAAAAAAGAATTTTTTATTTCAAAACATACTATATCAGGCTTTTGGTCATTACCCCTCTCCCTCCATGCCCCGAAAGCAAAACTTTTTCAAAAAGCTATTGACATTGTGTCAGAATGGTGCTATACTGATTACGCTGACAAGATGTCAGAATAATTTTACACCTTACAAATCTGAAAGGAGAACGCCCATGAAACGCCTATTGCTCGCATTTTTAGCGGCTTTGATGCTCGTCGGCTGCGGGCCTGCGGGAGTCGGAAATAATCCCGAAACGAAGCCAAACGACGAAAACACGGCAGACCCTGCCGAAGCGCAAACGGAGGCTCAAACAAATGAAGCCGAAACTACACCGACTGATGAATCGGAAAGCACCACTGATTTAGCCGACGAAGAGTTACCCGACGGCGAGCCGGAATCCTCTTTGCCGGTCGTCTACATGACCTCCGACATCAGTTCCGACGGTCTTATGGCGGTTTATGAGGCTTTGGGCGCTGATCCCGAGGGTAAAATCGCGGTCAAGATTTCGACGGGCGAGCCCAGCAGCAACTATCTTCGCACCGACCTGATCGGCGAACTTGTGCAGTCGCTTGACGGCACCATCGTCGAGTGCAATACCGCTTACGGCGGACAGCGCGCTAACACTGCAATGCACTATCAGCTTGCGAAGGACCACGGCTACACCGACATCGCCGATGTTGACATTATGGACGAGGACGGTTCGATGACTTTGCCTGTCGAGGACGGCAGCAATCTCACCGAAAACTACGTCGGCTCGCACTTTTCAAACTACGATTATTTCGTCGTTCTTTCGCATTTTAAGGGTCACGCGATGGCGGGCTTCGGCGGCGCGATTAAAAATATTTCAATAGGTATCGCCTCCGCGGACGGCAAGTCGCATATCCACACCGCGGGCAAGGGCGGCAGCATGTGGAGCGCCGAGCAGGACCCGTTTTTGGAATCTATGGCTGAGGCGGGAAAGTCGGTCGTCGACGCTCTCGACGGAAATATTTTGTATATTAACGTGATGAACCGTCTGTCGGTGGATTGCGACTGCGACAGTAACCCTGCCGAACCCGATATGCACGACATCGGAATTTTGGCGTCGTTCGACCCGGTCGCGCTCGACCAAGCCTGTATTGATTTGGTTTATGCCGCCGAGGACGATCAATCGCTCATCAAACGAATAGAATCGCGAAACGGCTTGCACACTCTCGAACATGCCGAGGAAATCGGGCTCGGAAGCCGCGAATACCGACTGGAGAATATTGATGATTGACGTTTTGCACCGCGAAACGGTCTATCTTTGGTACTATTTCAGCGTGCAGCTCTGGCAGATTTTCTGGTACTGGGTCTTGGGCATGGTCATCGGCTCGGCGGTGTCGGTGTTCGCGAAGGACAGAATCCACGGGCTTTTCCGCTCGCTCGGCTCAAAAAAGTTGGGCGTTTTGGGAATAATTATCGCAAGCGCGCTCGGGATCGCCTCGCCCCTTTGCATGTACGGAACGATACCGATTGCCGCCTCGTTTTCAAAAAGCGGCATGAGCGACGACTGGCTGGCGGCGTTCATGATGTCGTCGATCCTTTTGAATCCGCAG
The DNA here is from genome assembly GCA_947627875.1 of uncultured Clostridia bacterium. Taxonomy (GTDB): domain Bacteria; phylum Bacillota; class Clostridia; order Oscillospirales; family Ruminococcaceae; genus Faeciplasma. Next base: position 27,213 of record CANQXS010000027.1, on the reverse strand, counting down.
CTTATAATTTACAGCGCGGCGCTCGGCACAACGGCTTTAATCGTGAGAATTTCGACCTGTTTTATATGCGGGATCGCGGCGGGTCTGCTGATAAAAATATTTTATAAGAATAAGCATTTTTTCAACTTTGACGGTTTTGACGAACCTGCAAGCCGCGACGTTGACCCGAATATTCTGCTCCGATTTCTGAAAAATTTGGGGAGAAACATCAGGGCGACAGGCGGGTATTTTCTCATCGGGATCGCGCTTTCCGCGCTGTTTCAGAGATACGTTCCCGCCGAGGCGATGACCGCGCTCTTCGGCGGCAACGAGGCGTTCGGGGTATTCATGGCCGCGACGGTAGGCGTACCGCTTTATATGTGCGGAGGCGGCACGATACCGCTTTTGCAGATGTGGCTTTCGGAGGGCATGACCCTCGGCAGTGCGGCGTCGTTCATGCTGACAGGCCCTGCAACCAAAATCACAAACCTCGGCGCGCTGAAAATCGTGCTGGGAATCAAGAATTTTATAATCTATCTTCTGTTCGTGATGGCGTTTTCCTTCGCGGCGGGGATAATTGTAAACATAATTATTTAAAAAGGAGGCGGCAATATGCCGAAAGGTTCACCTGAGCTTACCGAGGCTCGGCGCGAAGAAATCATAAACGCCTGCGAAAAGCTCTATCAGACGATGAGCTTCAAGGAGATAACGCTGCGCGACATCGCGGGCGCGACGAGCTTCACGCGCACGTCGATCTACAACTATTTTCAGACGAAAGAGGAGATTTTCTTAGCGCTCCTGACCCGAGAATACAACCGCTGGATTGATGAATTGTCATCTATTCTCATTCGTGAAAAAATGACCCGCGAGGAGTTTGCGGAGGCGCTTGCTCATTCTTTGGAGAACCGCGCGCAGCTTTTAAAAATCATGTCGATGAATCACTACGATATGGAGGAAAACAGCCGCCCCGAGAATTTGGTCGAAATGAAAATAGCCTATGGACGCTCTATAAGCGTGATTCGGGACTGCCTCAAAAAATTCTTCCCCGAGATGACAGCTAAACAGGCTGACGATTTTATCTACAACTTTTTCCCGTTCATGTTCGGTATCTACCCCTACACGTTCGTCACAGAAAAGCAGCGCGCAGCGATGGAAGAAGCCGGCGTGAACTATGTATTTTTAACGATTTATGAGATAACCTACAACTGCGTTATCGGCTTGCTGAAAAGTTAAGGAGGCTATATGAAATATACAAAATTGGGCAATTCCGACCTCAACGTGTCGCGCATCTGTATGGGCTGCATGGGCTTCGGAAACGCCGCGACAGGGCAGCATAGTTGGACGGTGGACGAGGCGGCATCACGCGAAATAATCAAGCGCGGACTTGAACTCGGCATCAACTTTTTTGACACCGCAATCGTCTACCAAAACGGCACGAGCGAGCAGTTTTTGGGGCGCGCGCTCCGCGACTTCGCAAAGCGCGATGAGGTCGTCGTCGCGACGAAATTCACCCCGCGCACGCAGGAGGAAATCGACGGCGGAATTTCGGGGCAGCGGCACATCGAAAACTACCTGAACCGGAGCCTCAAAAATCTGAATATGGAGTACGTCGACCTTTACATCTACCATATGTGGGACTACCACACTCCGATGGAGGAGATAATGGAGGGGCTGAACGCCGTCGTCAAGGCAGGAAAGGCTCGGTATATCGGCATCTCGAACTGCTTCGCGTGGCAGCTTGCTAAAGCAAATTTCTACGCGCGGGAGCACGGCCTGACTGAATTTGTCTCGATTCAGGGTCACTACAACCTGATCGCCCGCGAGGAGGAGCGCGAAATGGCGCCGTTTTGCCGCGATCAGGACATCGCAATGACCCCGTACAGCGCGCTTGCAGGCGGGCGGCTCTCGAAGCACCCGGGCGAAACGTCGAAGCGGCTGGTCGAGGATTCCTACGCGAAATTCAAGTACGACTCCACCGCCGAAGCCGACGGCAAAATCATCGCGCAAGTGGCTGAAATCGCCGATAATCGCGGCGTTTCGATGACCGAAGTCGCGCTCGCATGGCTGCTCACAAAGGTGACTGCGCCGGTCGTCGGTGCAACGAAAATCTCGCATGTCGAGGGCGCGGCAAGGGCGGTTGACCTCGCGCTGACCGACGAGGAAATTAACTATCTTGAAGAACTTTATGTGCCTCACGCGCTGGTCGGCGTGATGGCACAGAACGGCAAGCAAAAAGCAGGAAATGTGGTTTGAGGAGGAGCTTATGACCGAGATATACGCCATGACCCAAGGGCATAAATTCTGGGAAAAAGCGCTGCAAATGGCGGCAAAATGCTCGTGGAGAGCCGGAGCATTTTTGTCTCAAAAAATGGCAAGCAATGACTTCGAAGAATGGGAAAGAGTCTACTGTGCCGTCGAAAACGGCGAAGTGGTCGGCTTCTGCACTCTGACCGCGAAGGATGAGCTCCCCGAAAAATACGATTTCACTCCGTTTATAGGCTTTGTTTTTGTGGACGAACGGCATCGCGGCAAAAGATTATCTCAATTATTGATAAATAATGCTGTCTCATATGCACGCGACCTCGGATATAAAAAGATATACATTATGAGCGGCGAAGTCGGGCTGTATGAGAAATACGGCTTTGTGAAGATAGGTGAGTGCGAAACGGTATACGGCACTACAGAGCAGCTTTTTGTTAAATCAACAAATGATTTATAATATTTTAGGAGGAATTTTTATGTCAAAAATCACACAGACAGCAGGAAGAAATCAACTCGGCGACTTCGCGCCCGATTTCGCGCATTTTAACGACGACGTGCTTTTCGGCGAGAATTGGAACAACCGCGACATCGACCTCAAAACGCGGTGCATAATCACCGTCGTCGCGCTGATGAGCTCGGGGATCACCGACAGCTCGCTCGTCTATCATCTCGAAAACGCGAAGGCGCACGGCGTGACCCGCGCGGAGATCGCCGCAATCGTCACACACGTCGGATTCTACGTCGGCTGGCCGAAGGCTTGGGCGGTGTTCAGAATGGCAAAGGACGTCTGGAAGGACGACGAGCTGACCGAAAAAGACCGTTATCAAAACACGATTCTTTTCCCGATAGGCGCGCCGAACGACGGCTTCAAGCAGTATTTCATCGGGCAGAGCTACTTAGCGCCGATTTCGACCGCGCAGGTCGGAATTTTCAACGTCACCTTTGAGCCGAAATGCCGCAACAACTGGCACATTCACCACGCGACAAAGGGCGGTGGGCAGATTCTCATATGCGTCGGCGGGCGCGGGTACTATCAGGAGTGGGGCAAGCCGGCGGTCGAGATGCACCCCGGCGACTGCATCAACATTCCCGAGGGCGTGAAGCACTGGCACGGAGCCGCTCCCGACAGTTGGTTCAGTCATCTTGCGATTGAAGTGCCCGGGGAAAACGGCTCGAATGAGTGGTTGGAGCCTGTCGACGACAAGCAATACGGAGGCTTGAAATGAGGAAATTTTTGTAATCATGACTGTTGTATGAAAACCGCGCCCTGCCGTGATTGACAGGGCGCAGGGGTATAGCTGACAGATAAACGATAATTTATATTTCTTTTTTAGAATTTCCGATATAAATTGCCGACGTTATAACAACCGTTAAAATGAGAATATGCAAAACAGTATGATAAACGTCGGGTATATATCTTCCGTCAATTTCAAGCCACTTTACAGTCCCTGAAAAAAACTTTATCTTACCTTCAAGCGAGCCCATTATCCCTTTACCAAAAACAGTATACCATTCGTGACATAAAAATTGGATCACAAACCACATTGACGTCCATACCGCAACAGCCCATTTTCCTATTTTTTCCTTAAATATGAATAATAGCACCGCTACTAAATAAATAAGAAAAAATATCCCGTCATCCTTATATGAGCAGGTCACTAAATAAGTATTACCGAAACGGGCACCTGTCATATCAAGGAAAAACCAGAACAGAAGCAATATTTGAGGTATTATACAGTATCTTTTCTTCATTGTTTACCACCTAAACCCCAATTAAATTATAAATATATTGTACCAAATTCATGCGTAAAAGTCAATCCCGCCGCAGTTATAACCATCGACTCTGTTTGCCGAGCGTCATTGAAACAAAAGGAGTAAATCATGAACCTAACTAACAAAACCGTCGATTTTCACGCGCACCCGGTTGATGAGGTTTTTCGCCGTGAAATCGAAAATCTTGGTATAGACGTACTCGCGGAGGACGGCTTCCCGCTGCCCGAGTGGAGCGTAAAATCGCAGCTTGACTTTATGTCGGAGGCAGGGATCGACTTCGCGGTGCTCACCGTTCCCACGCCGCATATCCACAACGGCGACGATGAAAATGCATGCGCGGCCGCACGGAAAATCAACGAATCTACCGCGAAAATATGCGCGGAAAACCCCGATAAATTCGCGTTCGCGGCGGTTTTGCCGCTGCCCTGCGTGGAGGAAGCAATTAAGGAAACCGCCTACGCGATAGACAACTTGGGCGCGGTCGGGGTCAAGGTCGTGACCAACTCAAACGGCGTTTACCTCGGCGACCCGAGCTTTGACCCGCTTATGGAGGAGCTTGACCGCCGCCGCGCGCTCGTCATCATTCACCCCTGCCGCGCAAGGCTTCGCCCCGAAAACGTCATCACTGGCAAGGTCGCCGCGCTCTATGAATACCCCGCCGACACGACGCGCGCGGTGCTGAATATGATAGCAAACCGCGTAATGACGAGGTTTCCGAACATCAAATTTGTCGTGCCGCATACGGGTTCGTTCCTGCCGTATATGCTTCAGCGGTTCGTCGGCGTTTCGGGAATCCTCTCGCAGCTCGGCATGATGGAAACGGTGGACGCGAAAGAAGAATTTAAGCGCCTTTATTTTGACATGGCAGGCGACCCCGAACCCGTCGCGCTGGATATGCTTCGGGCGGTTGCAGACGATGATAAAATCGTCTTTGGGAGCGATTTCCCGCACTCGCCGGCGAAGGTCATTATCGCGAAGAAAAGGCATTTTGAGGGGAACAAAAAGTATACAAACTTAATTAAAAAGATTTATCAAGAAAACGCAGCAAAACTTCTGAAAGGAGAATTGTTATAACTAAAACATTAGTAGCCTATTTTTCTGCGAGCGGGACGACCGCAAAGGTCGCCGAAGCGCTTGCAAAGGCCGCAAACGCGGACGTTTACGAGATAAAGCCTGCGGTTCCGTACTCGCGGGCAGACCTCGACTGGATGAACAAAAAATCCCGCAGCTCGGTCGAGATGAGCGACAAATCGAGCCGCCCCGAGCTTGCGGACAAAAGCGCGAATATCGCGAATTACGACACGGTTCTGCTCGGCTTTCCGATCTGGTGGTACGTCGCGCCGACGATCATCAACACTTTCTTAGAAAGCTATGATTTTTCTGGCAAGAAAATTGTGCTTTTCGCGACGTCGGGCGGCAGCGGCTTCGGCAAGACCGTCGAGGGTCTGAAAGGCTCGGTCTCGGCAGACGCGCAAATAATCGAGGGCAAAATCCTCAACGGAAAACTGTCGGAAAACGGGCTTAAGGCGTGGGTGGAGAGCCTATGAAAATCGCGGTTTTAGAGGGCAGTCCCAACAAAAACGGCTCGTCGAATATGCTTGCGGGCGAGTTTATCCGCGGCGCGAAAGAGGCAGGTAATGAGGTCACGGTGATCGATACCGCCCGTGCGGACATTCACCCCTGCATCGGCTGTATTCATTGCGGCTACGACGGACCTTGCGTTCAGAAAGACGACGTTGAAGAGATTCGTCGGCAGATCCTCGGCTCGGATATGCTCGTTTTCGTCACCCCGCTTTACTATTACGGCATGAGCGCACAACTCAAAACGCTTGTCGACCGCTTCTGCGCGTTCAACGGCAGTTTACAAAGAAAGCATATGAAGTCCGCGCTCATTTCCGCCGCGTGGAACAGCGACGGCTAGACGTTTGACGCTCTCGAAGCGCATTACAAAACGCTGGTAAAGTATCTTAATCTAAGCGACCAAGGCATGATTTTAGGCAAAGGCTGCGGCACTCCCGCGATGACAAAGAGGACGGAATATATGGCGAGAGCATATGAGTTGGGAAGGGGGCTGTAAAGCTGATTAAAGGTCTTGCTCAGCCGACTTTTCTCTGCTTTTGCCGCTTCTGTGCTCTGTTGTGGCCTTCGCAAGCCGGTCAATAACAGGCTCTTTCTCCCGTGCTTCTCCGAGCGCATCGTCCACCTCATTCCTGCTTTTTTCGAGTAAAGAATAATCCGCCCTGTCGTGATAGGCATAGCGGATTTTTTCGGCGGCTTTTTGCTTACTGACTTTTTGGATTTCTGACAAGGCTTCGGCGGGAACGCCGCCCTTTAATTCGGCATGTTCGCCTTTCACGGTTTCAAATTCTTCGAGGTATTTTTTCTCCATGTTTTCAAGCTCGGCAAGCCGTGATTCCTGCGATGTTACGCTCTTTGTTGCAGCGGAAATATCCTCCTCCGAGCAGCTAAACTCTGCCAGAAGCCGCGCTTTTTCCGAGCGCAGTTCCTCTAATTCCTCGGTCAGCTCGGTCAGACGTTTGTTAAGCTCCTGATGTTTCAAAATCTGCCAAGCGGGAGTATTTTTCTTTTCTTTTGCGACCGCCCTGCACTCGTTCTCAACAGCTTTTATTTTGTTGACAAGCGACGTAAACCCCGCAATTTTCGGCTTTGTGCCGCTTAAATATTCCTTTGTTTCCGCTTTACCCTTGCCGATGTTCAGCAGCTGATACATCAGTATTATCAGCCTTGCGCGGAGATTTTCGAGCGTTGCACCGACGTCGGAAAACGCAGATTTCAGCTTTTCAATCTCTTGCAGTATTGTCCGCAACTCGGCGTTATCCTGCCTGATTTGCCTGTTCAGCTCACACCTGTCGGAAACGACGCCCTTTTTCTCTAACGCTCTTGCAATCACGCCCTCGTGAACGGTCGGCTGTTCGGTCAGCCCGCGCTCGGCGTGGCTTCGGTGGTCTATCCGCTCGGCGATTTCATTCTGCTCAAGGCTTCGGTTGACGGCGTTCGCCCACGCTTCCCGCCATAATACAAGCTGTTCATCATTGTTCCAACGTGCGGCAATGGGATTCTGCCTACCAAACTTTGTGGCTTTCGGATATTTTGACAGCCGCTCATATCCCGACTTCGCCGCTTCTGACGGTACCATATAAACTTTCTTTTTGCCCACCTTGTATTGATATTGCTTCTTCCAACCGTCAGCCTGTGCTGCCTCAAACTCGGTAGCGGTGAAGCCGCGCTCCTCGCCGTCTTTTACGCACAGATATTCCTTTTCGGTCTTGTACTGCCACTTGCCGCGCTCATCAAGCGGGCGAACGGTCAGCATAATATGGGCGTGGGGATTGTGTCCGTCTGTATCGTGAATCGCAACATCTGCGCACATTCCCTCGGTCACAAAATTGCTCTGGATAAACTCTGTGAGCAGGGCAATCCGGTCGGATTTGTTAAGTTCAATCGGGAGAGCTGCTACAAACTCTCTCGCGAGGCGGCTGTCTTTGGTTTTCTCTGCTTCTTCGACGGCGTTCCAAAGATTGGCGCGGTCTTTCCACTCTGTAGGAGCGTTTTCGGGAAGAAAAACCTGCTCCCAGACAAGACCGTGCTTGCGGGTGTAATCATGCTGAACGCCGTCGTAATCATTCAAGATTTTTGAACAGCTCATATATGCCGAAGCTGCGACTGCCGAGCGTCCTGTACCTCGGCTGATTACTTTTGCTTCTAAATGATAAATTGGCATTTTAGGATTCCTTTCTCGGCTTTGAGCCGATTTTACTCTCGGAGAGCGCCGGTCTTGAACTCCTGTTCAAGATACTGCCACTGCCCCTTTCGGGGCGGTGGTGAGTAAGTGCGCCCTTTGGGATAAAAATAAGAAAAGCGTCCGTTTTCAGGACGCTTTTGCCTTATTTTTTTCAAATATTTCTTTCAATTTCTCCTCCAATTCGGTTGGACTCATTGATTTGGATTTGGGATATACTTTTTCAAGAATCGCCCCTGTTTGGATCAATCTTCTCGTGCGTGCTTTTCGCTCTTTTTGGCGGTCGCGCATCTCGGCTTCTTCAAGGCGGTGCTTGGCTTGAAGAAGTTTTTTGTCATTTTCGGTCATATATAGCTCCTTTTGGTATTAAAATTATGGGATTTTGGTATTGATTAGATATTAAATATTTGCTTATTTAGTATCACGACATTTACTAACGCCGATGTAATATTAAAATCGCCCCCGATTGGTATCATAGTAATACCAATCAGGGGCAAAAGCAGTATCAAAAGCTGCTGGCGAAGTCAAGAGCTGCCGAAATATTCTCATCATCTTCGGCAGACTGTGCAATTTCGGGGACGTATCGAGAAGGAGAAATCGTTCCGACAGGAGCGAAGCGCAAAGCCCGTTCAACGGTTTCGACTATGCTTTTCAAAAAAGCATCCTCCTTTTCACGGGTTTCAAGGTACGGATCCCTAAGCAGCTTTTCCTGCCGTTCAAAATAACCGTTGACCGCCGAAACGACCGTCTTGCTTACAGATTTACCTGCGCTTTTAAGCCGTTCATAAGCTCTCCTGTCGTTCTCGTCCTCAAGGTTGAGCCGCAGGGTGGTAGTGTATATTTTCTTCATACAATGCCTCCGTTTCGGCGCTGTTTCTGCTCGGCAAGAAGTTCATATCCCTTTGCGGTTGCGCAAATATCGTCATTGATTATAACGCGGTCTTTGTCATAGCTTCCGAAGTTTTAAGGCTGCAACGCACAATTATTGCCGTACAGATGCGCAGTCAGTTTTTTCGTCAGACGAAGCCAAAAGCGGAGGTAATACTTTGTGTATTGCCGAGCATTTTGGCAAAGTATGGCGGAAAATATGCAAGCAGATGTGCGGCAAAGGCGCAGCCGGTAATTGTGCGGTGCAGCCTTAGTTATGCAGCTCCCACCGCCAACTACATAAAGCCGCATGAGTTCGGGATTGTATTCGTGTTCCCGAAGCCTGCGGAAAATTCCCCCGGCATAATCGGCTGCGGTGTTGCGAATGGCTGTCAGATACCGTTCACTGATGTCTGCCGTACCGTGGCGAATCACCCGTTCAAGAACGGGCTCATCGACCGAAACGCCGAATTGTTTCATCATGTTTTCCCGAACCGCAAGCATACACTGATTTGTGCCGTATTTTTCGGTAAAGCATTTCTGCGAAAGCGGTCTGCACTCGTTTATATACATGACGTTCATCGTTCCGTTGCCGATGTCGCAAAGCATGTTTATGCCCTTAAAATCCCGCAGCTTGTCCGCGACTGAAATATCCGCGCCGACAAAATTGACATGGTAGTCAGTACCTTTAAAGCTGAAGTCTGCGTTCTCTTTCTGCAAAAGATACGCCTTAAAGCTGTCCTTTTGCTCACTGACCCAAGTAAGCGGAAGTCCTGCCGCGATGTAAACGTCGGCAGAGGTCAGCTTGCGAATATTAAGCTCCCTTGCTATTGCCGCAAGGGTAAGGATATAGTAGTCGCCGTCGGTCATTTTGTCCGAGATAAATTCTTTGTGATTCTCACCGACGATATAATATTTCCCCTTATAGACGAGCATATTGCTCTTGAAAGTTGGTTCCTTGTCATAGACGGCAACACCTGTTTTAAAACAGCAGTGCGCGGTCTTGATATTTCCGTATCCATGGTCTATGCCGATAATGATTGGATTGTTAGTATAGTTCATAATTTGTCGTTCCTTTCTGCCCTTTGGGCTGTAAGACTGCATAAAAAAGCCCGCGAGAATTTTTAAAAATCTCACGGGCATTAAATTTTATGCCGATTTCTGTTTTTCGGATTCTTTTAGATTTTTTCTCTTTAGGTTGTTCGCAGCGTGTCTGCAGGAATCACTGCAAAACTTTGTATTTTTTCTTTTTGCTTTGAAAGAGCTCCCGCAAAATTGGCAGCGCAGCGTTAAAAGAGGTTTGCTTGCACGCTCTTTTTTGTAAAACTTCCTCCTGCAATCAGCTCCGCAGAACATCGCGTTTGACCGCATTGATTCAAACGTTTTTCCGCAGTTTTTACAGGTAAGCCTGAACGGTTCGCCGACTTTATGCTCTCCCGCCTTTATCATTCGGTAACGCTCTCGGCTTTTGATCCGATGCCTTTTAAGAGTTGCCTGCCGCTTTTCCTCTTCGGGAGTAAGTTCGGTGGGTGGGAGTTCAAACCTGCCGATGAATTTCAGATAAATATCAACCTGCTGTTCGCGCTCGCCGTCAACCTTGATTGGAGAATGTACCACGATCTTATCCACAAACTCATAAATCATCTGGGGTGTGAGCATACGTTGTGTTTTGCAGTATTTTCCAGACCTTTCCGCATTTTCAAATCTAAAGCCTATTTAAAACTCAAATCTCAAATCCTCTTTAAACTTGCGCCGCCTCGGATTCCCCTCGCAACGGTAAATCTTATGCCGCTTCAAATCATAAACTACCGACCAAACCGTATCTTTTCCTTCGCTTCTGTCATATTGACAGATAAATCCGTAATCGCCGGACAAAAGCTTAATCGAAGTCGGCAGGTCGTTGACGATACTGCTTCGGAAGGCTGAAAACATAGTCTTAAACCGTGCCTCCGAATGCCAATCATCAATACCGACGCGGTTATGCTCTGCCATTTTTTCAAGATTGAACCTATTCACCGCGCAAACAAATTTGCCGCAGTCAATCATTGACGGCGCGACTTCAATACCGTCCGAATTGCACTCAACAAGTGCGATTTTACCCGCAGCATCGGCCAGAATTATGGTTTGCGCGGAGGCAATAGGCAGACTTTGCAAACACAAAACGGCTTCCGGAACGTTTTTGCATTTTTCGAGCAGATACCGAAGAATCATTCCGGCATTAAATCCCGGCTTGATTTTTCGAGGATAAACAGACGTCAAACCCGCTGCCAGCCCGTGTTCGTTTACGCCGTCCTCGATCTCCGAAAATGCAGTCGTGTTACCGGTGAAAGAGTATGCCCCTTTGAGCCTATAAATCACGTTCATATTCAGCTTTTCAAGTTCGGTCCGGAAATCGCTGTTTCGTCCCAGCAAAATTTCATTTCCGGAATTAATTGCAAAGCACGAGCAGTTACATGTCGGCGGCAGTGCGTACATACCGAACAATACAGTCTGCAAAATATTCACATCGCACTGCTGTCCGTCAGCGATACCTTGAATGTCTTCCAAAATTTCAGGATAGAATTCTCTGTAAATCGTGAGACAGGACTCGGCGAAGTCGGTTCTTTCCTGTGTAATTTCATATGGAAGATTCTTCAATATATAATTTTGATTTTTCAAAAGTCGGGAGCCCCACCGGAAGCCGGCTTCGTAGTGCGTTCCCTTAAAATGTGAATGATACATAAAATCTTTCCTTATTTTAAATAGAATAAAGAGCTGCCGTCAACTCGGTTTAATCATAAATCAATAAAATTTTTATGTCAAGAGCTGATAGACAAAAGCACGGAGTTGAATCCGTCTGAGATTTCCACTCACTTTTGCTTATGATTCAGATGATGTTCAGCACAATGCTGACCGACAGCAAAAACCCGCTGCGGCTTTGTAAACACTGCAACAAGGTCTTTGAGGCGAAACGCCCCGACAATCTCTTTTGCAGCGCGGAGTGCAAGAACAGGTTTAACGTTTACAAGTCGAGGAACAAGGATAAATAAAAAACCGCCCTCAAGCCTATGCCTGAGGGCAGTTTTTAAAGTGTGTAAATTAACTCTGCCAAGACGATTTCTTCGGCTCGGTCGCGAACGCTGTTCATCTTGCAGACCCATTCAAGCTGGTCTGATGCCTTTAACTATTCCGTCACGCCATCGCTTTCGGCAAGCGTCGAAACTATTCGCTCCAGACGTGCTTGGCAAGAAGCCTCAATCTCCGCAAGATGTTTCCAAAGTGAACCGCCGAGCAGCATCTCACTATAAACGCCGCCGTGATTTTCTTTCAGAAACTTCTGCCGCAGCCGAGAGTAGCGACCAAAATGCAAGGTATCATCACAATACGCGATATTTGGCAGAAGATAGTCGCCAGCAGCGGTATAATCTCTACCGTTCAGTTCGAAAGACATAGCCCCTCCTTTCGCCATTTTTCTGCTCCTTTCCTCATAACTCGCTATTTCCGCAAATGAGCCGTCAGCTATGATGTAATATTTTTGGGAGAATGTCCCCTTTACATATTACATCTTGGTTGGTGATGCTTGTGGATTCGCCGGACTGGACTTTCTCTCTTGAAAGCCGCAGATATGCGAACCCGAAATGATGCGGAAAAACGGGCGGAAGCCGGTGCAGTAGCGGAGCCGGGCGCAGGGAAGCCCCTGTGCTTGACAAACCTCAGAGTTGTAATACAATGGTTGGTGAAAGTGGTTGATGAAAACATATGTTATACCTCCTTAGTGGGAGAATATGTAACTTTAAATTCAAGTGATACGGGATCATCTTGAGCGATCCATAGAGCGGTACAGTTAACCGAGCTATATTCTGAACAATAACACAGGTCGTCACATTCTTGCTGCGAAGCGTTGATGTAGCACTCTGAATCACGTCGAGCTTTCCAAGACGTGCAAATTCGTCGAGCATCAACATAATCGGCTAAGAATTGTAATTTTTTGAATATTTTTCCTCGCGGCGTTCCAAAGTTCTGATTAGCTGGGTCAGCATCATTGTTATAGCACCCTCCATTGCCCGAGCTTATCCTCTCGCGGTCCCATAATTACGTTATGATCTTCGAGGTCTTCCCATCTGAGCATATCGTTCTTTTGAGAAAAGGACAACTTTATTCTCGCGTCCGTTGCAGCAGTACCTCTGAATTTGTATCGGCAAAATATTTATAAAATATCTTTTAAAAGCTTGAAATATTGCCGATAATGTGTTATACTACCCTCAAGGAGGCGGTGATATGGAGTACATTTCGGTCTCAGAGGCGGCAAAAAGATGGGAGATCTCGGAGAGAAGCGTTAGGAATTACTGCGCCTGCGGCAGGATTCCCAGGGCTGTTCTTAACGGCAAGACGTGGCAAATACCCGAGGATGCCGAAAAGCCTGCTCGTCTGAACAAAAAATCCCGTTCGCTCTTGGAGATATTGCAGGAAGAAAAATCTATGGGTCTGTCCGGCGGTATCTATCACAAAATCCAGATCGAGCTGACCTACAACTCGAACCACATTGAGGGGAGCAGGCTTACTCACGACCAGACCCGATACATCTTTGAGACAAACACTGTCGGCGTTGAAGGCGGTGCGGTGAATGTTGATGATGTCGTTGAAACGGCAAATCATTTCCGCTGTGTTGATATTGTCATCGACAACGCAAACTACCCGCTCAGTGAGGCGTTTATCAAGGAGCTTCATAGAACGCTTAAAAACGGCACTTCCGACAGCCGTAAGGATTGGTTTGCGGTAGGAGAGTACAAAAAGATGGCAAATGAGGTCGGTGGGCATGAAACTACTGCGCCAAAGGACGTGCCGATCCGTATGCGGCAGCTGATTGCAGAATATAACTCTAAACCTCAAAAGAGCCTTGAGGATATACTCGACTTCCACTATAGGTTTGAGAAGATTCACCCATTTCAAGACAGTAACGGCAGGGTCGGCAGGCTTATAATGTTTAAGGAATGTTTGCGGGGCGGCATTATGCCGTTCATCATCGGCGATGACACAAAGATGTTCTATTACAAGGGGCTTGAGGAGTGGGAACACAGCCGAGAGAGGCTTTTGAAGCTCTGCGAGCAGGAGCAGGAAGAGATGGAGAAGTGGGTCGGGCGATTCGGATTAGTTGATAGATGAATGTGAATTATGGAGCAATCCAACGGTTACGGAATAAAGAACCGTATACTTTGCCATATTCCTATAAGGTGAGATGGATTTATATAGAAAACACCCTGCGGGCAAATTGGTCTGCGGGGTTGTTTTTTGCCGTCAGACTGATTTATGCGGTCTTTTCCTTGTCATTTCAATACTGCTATTTGAATCCCATCGCATCACCCCGCGCCTCGCCTATATATTCTCATTTCAGAGGATATAGAAAGCGATGCGGACTTCTGCTCCCTCAGCGATGCCAATATCAAGAAGTTCTCCGAGATGTTCAAACACCTAGAGGAATTTATCCGCATAAACGGCGAGATCTGCGCCCTGCCGCTTTGACCATTACAAAGATTTTTAGGAGGTATTACTATGAAACCAAACGAACCAACCCAAACAACAACCCACGTCTGCTGTTATTGCGGTAATTGGAACATGCCAAAAAGGGTTCAAACAGGGGACGCTATGCCTGCATAAACCTTCTCAACTTCAATACGGTAGAGTTTCGCATATTCAGAGGAACACTAAAGCTAAATACCCTGCTCGCTACGCTCCAACTCGTGAACAAGATTTGTGACCTCGCGACATGTCTTTCCGATGACGAAATTCAGAACGTATCTTGGACGACCTTTGCTAAGTCCTGCACGTCTCCCGAGCTTGTCCAGTATCTTAAAGAGCGACAGATATACGTCAACGAGCCAGTTGCTATCGAGGAGGAGGTTTAATTATGTGCTGCTTATTCGGAGTTTTGGATTATAACCGATCACTCAGCAAGCGTCAAATGAACCGCGTTCTCAACGTACTTTCCACCACCTGCGAAGTCCGTGGAACAGATGCGACAGGCATAGCGTACAACCATAATGGCAAGTTGAAAATTTATAAGCGCCCAATTCCTGCTCATCTGATGCGGTTTAATGTCCCTGATGGCGTGAGCTCAGTTATGGGACATACGCGAATGACTACTCAGGGGTCTGAAAAGCTGAACTTCAACAACCACCCGTTCTACGGCAAAGCTGATGTTCCTTTTGCACTTGCACATAATGGGGTCATCTACAACGATGAGCGGGTCAGAGAGGTTGAACGTATCCCGGGTACTCACATCAAGACAGATTCATACATCGCTGTGCAGCTCATCGAAAATAAGAAAAAGCTCGACTTTGAGAGCCTGAAATATATGGCTGAGCAGCTTCAAGGGAGTATGACCATAACGGTTATGGATTCGGCGGACAACCTGTATGTCGTGAAAGGCGACAACCCTTTGTGTATCTACCATTATCCGGAGCGAGGTTTGTATATCTACGCCTCTACCGAAGAGATTTTGAAGGCAGGCTTGAAGAAGCTGTATCTCAACTTTGGCAAATGCGAAAAGATTTCAATCGAGAGCGGGGAGATTCTGAGAATTGACAGCTCGGGTTACAGAACAAGGTCAGAGTTCAACGATTCCGGGCTTTATTACAGCTACTACTTCCCATACCGTCACGGTTGGGACGACGACTGGTGGACATCAGCAAAAACAACGTCGGGCAAAATGGATCCTGCCGAGAAGCAATACTTCGAGGATCTCAAAGGCGTCGCCTGTCACTGTGGGTATATGCCAGAGGACATCGAGGAGCTTTATGAGGACGGGTATACCCTCGATGAGATTGAGGAGTTTCTATTCGCCATATAGTCCCGTTTGGGTACACTTAAACGGGACGCCAAAAAAGCGTTCCAAATAAGTCGGTTTTGCCCTTTTGGAACGTTCCAAATTTTTCAGCGACCCTATCGGGAAAGGAGTAACGATGAAAGTAGGTTACATACGGATCAGTTCCGCTGACCAGAATACCGCCCGTCAAGAGGTTCTGATGAGAGAGCTCGGCTTCGAGCAGGTTTACATCGACAAGATGAGTGGGAAGAACACGGATAGACCGCAGCTCAGGAAGATGATGTCTTTCGTTAGGGAGGGTGATACCGTCATCGTTGAATCTATAAGCAGGTTTGCGAGGAACACAAGAGATCTGCTGGATTTAGTCGAGCAGCTCACAAAGAAAAAGGTCGAGTTCGTGTCGAAGAAAGAGGCAATCGACACGACCACCCCGACCGGCAAGTTTATGCTTACGATTTTCGGAGCCGTCGCAGAACTCGAACGCGAGTATATTCTCCAACGCCAACGCGAGGGAATAGCCATCGCCAAAGAAAATGGTATCTACAAAGGTCGCAAGCCTATAGACTGCCCTAAGATTGAAGCTGTTGTCGGTCAGTGGCGCAGAGGAGAAATAACAGCAGTCGAGGCGATGAAGCGGCTGAACCTGAAGCCGAGGACGTTCTACAGAAAAGCAAAGCAGGTCCGCCAGTAGGTAGACCTGTACTTTTTTGCGCGACAGCAACGTGATTGCAATTTTGGGTATTGCATTTTTTCAAAGTATATGATATACTGTCAGTGAGAAATTCTAACTTTCCAACAAGGAGATGTTACCATGATAGCAGAATTCAGAACAAAGTCGCAGATTACCATTCCCAAAGAAATTGTTATGAGCTTGGGTCTTACCGAAGGTGACAAGGTTGAGATCTTTGAAAAAGACGGCGAGATCCACATCGTTCCTGTTGTGGTTTATCCCAAGAAATACGTTGACGAGCTGCGCACAGAGATAAACGAAGCGAAGGCAAAAATCGCCTCAGGAGAGCTGCCTGCTTTTGACAGCGTTGATAAACTTTTTGAAAGTCTTGAGGAGAGATGATGGCGTACATGATCACTTGAACCCGCTTTTGGAAACAAATCGGGTATTATTCTGTAATATAGTGACAGCGAAAGCAATGCAGGTCTGCCAGTAGGCAGGCCTGCGATTTTGCATCGTCAAATTTTGAAACCGATTTCTTTCAGAATTTCCTCCATCCCCATTTTCTCGGTCAGGTTCCCGAGGCTTTTGTCATACTGCGCTCGGGTTATCGCGCCGTGCTCCAAAAAGTCGTCGAGGGTGCGCTTCTGCCTTAGATACAGCTCCTTTTTCTTTTCTTCGGGAGTGAGCCCGCTCCAATTTGATTCTTCGATCAACATTTCAAACCTCG
This sequence comes from uncultured Clostridia bacterium, assembly GCA_947627875.1. GTDB lineage: Bacteria > Bacillota > Clostridia > Oscillospirales > Ruminococcaceae > Faeciplasma. The sequence continues at coordinate 10,370 of CANQXS010000027.1, read as the reverse complement.
CCGATAAATTCAATGTCCGTTATGTCCTCGAAAGCGGTCTCGCTTCTGTCTTCAAAGACGATTTTTCGCTCCATTTCGTCTATACGGCGGACGTCTTTTGTTTCGGCGACATATTTCCCGCCCTGCTTCTTACCGTCGGGAATAAAATACGTCACCCTGATCTTCTGCCTCGGCTCGCCGATGAGCCTTTTTAGTTTTTCGTCGAGGAGCTGCGCCTCGTATTCACCCAAAACGATCCTTCCGTCGGTGAGGCGGGCGGTCTCCTCAATGGCGTCGCTGTGACCGGTAAGCGCCGCAAACGGGCTGAACTGCGCCGCGCGGTCGCGGTTGGGCATATGCGCCCGCTTCTCCGACTGCTTATGCGGAAAATCGATTATATCGTCATACCTGCCCATTTTATCCCCTCATTCTCGCCATTATCGCGCAACCGTTTTCCTTGAGCCATTTGTTCCATTTATAATAATCCGGAAGCACCCGCAAAACCTCGGCATAAAACCTCTCAGAATGGTTCATTTCCTTTCGGTGGCAGAGCTCGTGTACGACCACGCTGTCTATTACCTCGGTAGGGGTGAGCATCAGAAGGCAGTTGAAATTCAGATTGCCCTTAGACGAGCAGCTCCCCCACTTCGAGCGCTGATTTCTTATAGTTATCCTGCCGTAGGTAACGCCCAGCATTTTGGCGTAATGCTCTACCCTCTCGGGGATAACCTCTTTCGCTCTCTCGGCGAGCTCTTTGATTTCCTCGCTGCCAAGAGGCTCGATTCCTGCGAGAGCACGCTTTCGCTCCTCTATCTTTTTCAGGTTTTTCTCTATCCAGCCCGTGTGCTGACCGACAAACTTCTCGATCTCAGCCGCTCTGATCCTCAGCGGCGCACGGACTGTTACGCCCTCTGAGGTCACTTCAAGTCCGAGGGTCTTTCTGCGGCTCCTTATGATTTTATATGTCAAGCCTTATGCCCTCCGATCTGACGGTTGCGGTCCTTTGCGGTCGCGCCCTCCTCGAAATTCATACCTTTGAGCACCGAATTTTTGCCGAATTTTTTCTTGATGCCTATCACTGCCTTTTGAAGGCTTTTTTCTTTTTCAAGAGCGGTCTTTTCCTGCTCCCGAACGCGCTTAAGGGCTTCGTAGTCGGTAAAAAGGTCGAGCTGCTCGGGCTGCTCCTTGGGAACGTCCGCCTCCGAGATCATGTTGCAGGCGGCTATGGTTATCCGCCGTACAAGCATCTTTTTCCCGACTATTTTGTCGTATAGCTTCATTACCGCCTCGGTGATGAGCTTGGTAGAGCTCGTAGGGCTGTCGAGATTGGCTGTCCCCTGCGCGTGCTTAGGTATCCTTCTGCCGTAGCGGTCGGTGGTGACGTCTCCCCTGTAGCCGTTTGAGAGATTCTCAACGTCATATCCAACCGTCAGGACGATTTGACTCGTCACGAGCCCCTTGTCAACGAGATCAAGAACGAGCAGGTCGGTCATCTCCCTGACGACGAGCTTTGCCTTGTCGAACGGGTAAGGCTCGGTAAGGACCTGCCCCGAACTTATGCTGTTGGTCTCGGGCTTATACGCCTTTATGTCGGCAATAGTGACTGGTTCCCAGCCCCAGGCGTGGTCGATAAGCAGTTCGGCGTTGATTCCGAATAGCTTATAAAGCAGGTCTTCGTCGGTCAGCGAGCGCCTCGCAACGTCGCCCATAGTGAACATTCCGTTGGCCTCAAGCTTATTAGAATAGCCTTTTCCCACTCGCCAGAAATCGGTCAGCGGGGTGTGCTCCCAGAGCTTTTCACGGTAGCTCATTTCGTCAAGCTCGGCTATCCTCACGCCGTCTTTATCGGGCGGCATCTTCTTCGCGACGATGTCCATAGCTATCTTGCAGAGATAGAGATTAGTGCCGATTCCCGCCGTAGCGGTGATGCCCGTGGTCTCCAGAACATCGCGAATCATCTTCACCGCAAAGTCATGCGCCGAAAGACCGTAGATTTTCAGGTAGTCGGTCGCGTCGATAAATACCTCGTCGATGGAATAAACGTGAATGTCCTCAGGCGCGACATATTTGAGATAAACCTCGTAGATCTTCGTGCTGTATTCGATGTAATACGCCATCCGCGGGACCGCGACGATATACGAGACCGAGAGCGCAGGGTTGGCTTTGAGCTCATCGGAAAAGCTGCTTTCGCCGGTGAATTTCCGCCTCGGAGCCCTTCTCTGCCGTTCGGCGTTGACCTCTTTGATTTTCTGAACAACTTCAAACAGCCGAGGTCTGCCCGGAATTCCGTAAGCTTTCAGCGAGGGAGATACCGCAAGGCAGATGGTCTTTTCGGTGCGGCTCTCGTCTGCGACGACGAGATTAGTCGTAAGCGGGTCGAGCCCTCGCTCGCGGCACTCCACCGAGGCATAAAAGCTCTTTAAATCTATAGCGATGTAGGTTTTAGCGGCTGCCAAGCGTATCACCTCCCGAGTTTTCAGTATAGCATATCCAGCGGAATTTGGCAATATAAAAGGAGAGCGTCAACACTCACCTTCTTTTTGCGCCTCGGAATCACGAAACACCTGCAAGCATTTTAACAGATAGTAAAAGATAGAGATAAGAACTCAGGCTTTTATTCTTTTGGCAGCGCAATAAGGGAGTGTCCGAAACGACCACATTTAATTGAAATGTGAGAAGTGGAAAGTGTTTAGTAACGGCGAATTGTCCAGCAAAAAAATTTTATAATGTGGTGGAAATGGACACTCCCCGCAATAATCCCCTCTTGACAACCTAACGACGTCAGCGTATAATAAAACTAACATCGTTAGTTTTACTTAAGGAGGCACTTATGGCTCGGCAAGGTCTGACCCGCGCATACATTATTCAGACAGCAATAGATATGATCGAATCAGAGGGACTGCACAGCTTTTCACTGCGCGAGCTGGCGGGCAGGCTGCATATAAAGGCGGCGTCGCTCTATAACCATATCCAAAGCTCGGACGAACTTTACACCGAAATAGGATATTACGCCATTTCGGAACTCAAAAAGGTGCAGCTGTCCGCCATAGCCGGAAAAGTGCGCTCTGAGGCGGTCGAAGCTTTAGCAGACGCTTATTACCGCTTCGGAAAACAGCGCCCCGAGATATATAAAGTCATACTGTCTTTGCCGATGGTTAAAAACGACGCGATACATAAGGCGGGATTCGACATCGTCGAGCCGATAATGACTGTCCTCGGCGGATACAGGCTGACCGAGGAACAGAAGATGCACCTGCAGCGCGTCTTTCGCAGCATTATGCACGGTTTTATCTCTCAGGAGGAAGCCGGCTGCTTCCGGCAATATCCTGTCGGCGTCGGTGACAGCTGCCGAATGGCGGTTCGGGGATTTATTTTGCTGATTGAAAATTCCGAGAAAGAGGCAGAAATATGAAAGCAAGCAAGACGGAACTTTTTGAAAAAGCGCCGGTAACACGGGCGGTCCTGGCGCTGGTGGTCCCTACGGTCATCAGTCAGATAATTACAGTCATCTACAATATGGCGGACACGTTTTTCGTCGGACAGGTCGGCGACCCGAATCAGGTTGCGGCGGCTTCTCTTTCGCTGCCTTTGTTTTTGGTGACGACAGGGCTTGCAAACCTCTTCGGAATAGGCGGCGCAAGCCTTATATCGCGGAGCCTCGGGCTCGGCGACACCGAAAAGGCCAGAAAAACATCAGCTTTCTGTATCTGGACATCCGCCGCCGTGGTGCTGCTGTACGGGCTTGCGATTTTTGCGCTGCGCGGGGTGATTCTGCCCGCCGTCGGTACAGACGAATTTACATACGATTTCTGCGCAAGCTATCTCTTCTGGACTCTGACCGTGGGCGCCGTTCCTACGGTTTTAAATGCGGCTCTTGCTCATCTCGTCCGTGCCGAAGGGTATTCCGGTCAGGCAAGCTTCGGCGTTGCTCTCGGCGGAGGGCTCAACATCGTTTTAGACCCGATATTTATCTTCGGATTTCACCTTGAAATCACCGGCGCTGCGGTCGCGACAATGCTCTCGAATCTGATTGCGACGCTCTATTTTATCGCGCTGATTCTTATCAAGCGCGGCAGGTTCCACCTCACGCTCAACCCGAAATATTACTCGGTTTCGGGCGGAATACCGAAAGAGGTTTTGCTCGTCGGGCTCCCGAGCTCTATTATGAACGTAATGGGTATCTTCTCGAACATTACCCTCAACAAGCTGCTGGTCAATTATTCAAACGCGGCGGTCGCGGGGATCGGCATCGCCAAGAAGATAGATATGCTGGCGTTTGCGATTGCCAACGGTCTTTCTCAGGGAGTTATCCCGCTGATTGGGTATAATTACTCCGCAAAAAACACAACTCGTATGCGCTCGGCGATAAAGGTGACGCTTCTTCTGAGCCTTGCGGTCACAACGGTCGGCGCGGTGCTGCTGTTCACCTGCGCGAACCCGCTTGTTCGGGCGTTTATCGACGACGCCGAGACGGTGCGCTACGGCAGTATGTTCCAGAGAATTATATGTATCACGGGTCCGTTCACGGCAATTACTACCGTCATTATTTCAATATTCCAGTCGGTCGGGCAAAAGGGAAAGCCGCTGGTGCTGTCGATGCTCCGCAAAGGCGGGCTCGACGTTCCGTTTATGTTCCTGCTTGATTTTCTCGGCGGCGCCGACGCCATCGCCTGGGCAACTCCAATCGCCGACTGCGGGGCGATGCTCGTCGGTATTCTCCTCTTTATCCCGCTATGGAGGAAAATGGGGAGGGAGCGGCTCCCCTCTTCCGGCGTAGAAGCGGGAAGAGCTTACAGCAGCCGAAGCGATTAAAAAGCTGAATTTAAATCCGAGGAAGATTTACAGAAAAGCAAAGCGGGTCTGCCCATAAAAGGCAGACCTGCTTTTTCTTTTTTGCTTCAATGACATATGCAAAATTTTTTCAAAATAGGTTGAATTTCGCCTAAAAATGTATTATACTATATTCGGAGGCGATATTATGACCATTGACACCAACAACCTCGTATCAATCACCGAGGCTAACCAGAACTTCTCAAAAGTTGCGCGGCTCGTGGACGAGAAGGGAGCGGCTGTCATTCTTAAAAACAACGTGCCGAGGTATATTCTGATGGAGTTTTCCGAGGTAGAGAAAATGCAGGCTGCGGCTGATGAGGACGTTGAGGTAGTTTCAAAGCGGCTTATGGCGAAGTATGCGGAGACATATAAGGAGCTTGCAAAATGATCAGGCACGAAAAAACAGGTTATATCAATGCATCAAGCGATGATTTCAGCTACAGGCGGCTCGGACGGAATCAGGGACGAGAGACTTTTAGAATCCGCACTCGAAGCACCGTTTCAGACATTCGGCGGCGCTGACATTTATCCCACACTGCTTCAAAAAGCGGCAAGGCTCGGGTTTTCAATCGTGTCGAATCACCCGTTTGTGGACGGCAATAAGCGAATAGGCGTTCACACTACGCTTGTTTTTCTGGAGCTTAACGGCGTAGAGATCAACTGCACACAAGCTGAGCTTGTAGAAGTAGGGCTGTCCTTGGCGTCGGGCAATATGTCGGCAGATGTGCTTTTTGAGTGGCTGGGAAAACACAATTAGAAATCAAAAGAATTTGGAAAAAGGAGCTTTGCGGCTACTTTTTTCGTTGAATAGATATATACAAACAAATAAAAAAGGGTTCAAAGCAGGTCTGCCCATAAAAGGCAGGCCTGTGTGAAATTATTCTTTTTGACATAACATTGCCTCAAATACAAAGAGTAGGGGGCGGGGTTGCCGCCCTCCTGAATTTATGCATAAATGCAGCTTGTACAGAACGCGCTGTCGGCATTTAGTTTGCTGCCGCAGCAGGGGCAGACGTCGTCTAAGGGGTCGAGCTTCTGCCTGCACTTCGGACAGCGGCACACTTCGTTCGCTATCGGCACCTGACACCCGCAGCTCGGACAGGTCGTCTCGCCGTTATCAAGTTCTAATCCGCACCTCGGACAGGTTCTATTTTTGCTCATTTTAATGCCTCGCTTTCAAAAATATATGTAAAACCGTTTAACGGTTTACGCCGGTGAGAACATGGATTCAATAGCGGGTATGCCGTTCGCATCCGTTGAATCATTCGATCTTAAAATCACTACGTCATCTTTCCGCATAAAGTAATTTTTTTCATATGATACCGTTCCGTCATCGTAATAGTATGTAATAGAAACCGTAGTCATCTCTAAGCCGCCCAAGTAAGCCTTGCTTCCATATGTAGAATAATCGATGTATTCACCGTTGCTTTCGGAATAATTTGAGCAGAACCCGGATAGGATATCAGCCATGATCTCATCCTCGCTGCTGTATTCCGCAAAAGGATCAATCGCAGTGCCGCCGTAATACAAAAACTGTACACAAATCGGATTATCTATATTGGCATCTGTCGCGACCATGTCTGTGAAAGCAGCAGCAAAATCAAGATTGGAAAGGTCAACCGTGCTCTTAGTTTCTGCGCAGAGGGCTTCCGCTATCTGGCTATCATTGGCAAATGACCACGACAAATCGAGATTTACCTTAAAGCCGAAGTATTCGTTGACATAGGAAGTTGCATACAGTACACCGCCGTTATACTTTCAGCAGAATTCCGGCAAATCGGAGTTTTGCTGCGATTCGGCGCGACCGCCGCTGCCGGCGCAGCCGTAGGCTGGGAATAGACCTACGCCTGCTGAGGAGCAGGCTCCCCTTTCTTTTTGATCTGCGCTCCGCACTTCTGGCAGAACTCAGCTCCGTCGATTAAATTTTCTCCGCATTTTGGACAAAACATAATTTTTCCTCCTAAAGTTCCAATAATTTGATTATGATTTGTATATAAACGCCCGTAAGAGCGTATCCGCAAAGAAAGCCAGTAACAAGCCGTCTTATATTGGTTGATTCCTTTATTTTGAGATACTGTATAAGCCAATCGGCAAACATCAGCGCACAAAAGACAGCCGTAAGCCAAAGCGGCAGTGTTATGAGCCAAAAAGTTAATAGAGCGGCAAAGCCTCCGGCATATACTCCGGTACACCTCGCGCAGACCGGAAACTGTCTGCCCTTTATCATAAAGCTACGCTCCGGCTTCTGGTGGCAGCCGAGCCTTCTGCCCCAATACATAAGGGCGCTGTATGTACTGTCTTTCACAGCTTAGTCAGCACTCCCGCAAAGGCAAGTACGACCACGGTAGATATTGCAGCCGCTATCAGAAATCTTTTTATCGTTAGTTCGGAATAAAGGCTTTTTATCGGGTAAGCGTCGTATGTACAGGCTCTGTAAAACAGCCACACCCAGCAGCCGATAAGCCCCAGAACCATTACGGCAGTAAAGATGTTGAGCGAGCCCGACCAGAACTGCATTGACAACAGAAACGCAAGTATCACGGATATGCATAACGTACCGACTGCCAATCCGCTGACCTGATTGCTTGCCTCGGAACGCGTTCGGAACTCCTTCCCGCACCTATTGCATTTTTGCCAGTTTTCGTTTCTTTCGGTTACGGTGTGTTCCCTGCCACACAGCCCGCAGAGCAAACCTATCGGTCCGAAAATAATTGAGCCTCAGCAGGCTTCGCTTAATCCGAAATTCTTATTATATTCCGATTTAAAATTCTTAGTGAACGAAACGGAGTCGTTTGAGCCGCAGTACGGACAAATATCATTTGTCATTACAACATTATTGCCTCCTTTGACAGTGCTGCTTTGAGGCGGCGCTTCCCGCGCACTCTGAGAAATCACCGCAGGAGGAACAAAGGGCTGCACCTCCGGCTTTACAGACGGAGTCACAGGCTCGGCAGGAGAGGTTGAGTTTAATTTTGTTCCGCATATGTGGCAGAACTTTGCATTATTTCCGTTGATTGCGCCACATGACGGACGCTTCAGGCGAATAATATCCTCAATGGCAATGGCAAGGTCTAAAAGAGCTTCTGCTCTTTCGGAGCTGCAAATAATCCCGTTGGTCGGTTCCGCCGAGGCGTTCTCCGGTTCAGCAGTAGCGTTGACAGGCACAGCCTCGGTTTTTTCGGACTCGGCTGCGGCGTTTTTCGATTCATCGTTTTCTGCGACAGTAGGCAGATCTTCCGCCTGCTTTGGCGTTACGACCGGCAGTTCGGGCTCGGCAGCTTCGACCGTTACGGCTGCCGCCGGATTACTTACAGTCTCCTCGGAAATCGGCTTCTGAGCCAAAACCACCTTGGTTCCGCATTTATGGCAGAACGTCTGGCCGTCTTCTAACTGCGTACCGCATTTATGGCAAAACATAATAAATCTCCCCTGTTAATATATTAAAGCTGGATTATTATACCACATTAACCTCTATTTGTCAATATAAAAACCCCTTGCAGATAATTTTTAGCATTATCGCTTTAAGGTATAATAATATGGGTGATAACTATGACCATTGATTATACACGGCTTGGCGAGCGTATCCGCGAGGAAAGACAGCACCTGAGACTTACTCAGGCGCAGCTTGCCGAGGAGGTTGACATTTCCGACACATATATGGGTGCCATTGAGCGCGGCGAGCGCGGAATGTCGCTCGATACCCTTGTCGCTCTTGCCTCCCGCCTCGGCGTGACGGTTGACTATCTGCTTTCCGACTCCGTTCCCGAGACCGATATGAACATCTTAGAGCAGTTCAAGCAGATAATGGACGGCCAGCCGCTTGAACGCAAGCAGATGGCAATAAACGTCCTGCGGGCAGTGTTTGCCTATTTTGAGGATAAGTGAGCGGTTCGCAGGCTTCGGAAAAGCTCTATATCCTCTACCAACCTTTTCACCGCAAGCTCTGTCAGCCTTTCGACCGGCAGGGAATATTCCCTTGCGTACCGATGCAGCTCGTCGTAGAGCATGCTGTTTGTAATGCGCAGGGCAAAGTCCTGCATTTCGTTTTTGTTATTCATTTTTATGTCCTTTCTGCCGTTCCTTTGGGGCGGTCTTTTATGCATAATAATTATACCGCTCTCGGCGACGGTTGTCGTCAACCGGGAGCGGACTTTTGGTTAGAGCAATCTATAAGTCTTAATACAAGTGCAAACTAAAAGGAAGCCCACAAGAGACTTCCTTCCGACTTATATTCAGATATACCTTTCAAGCTCGGCTTTAAGCTTCGGCAGATCGCATTGAATCGTATCCCACACGACCTGCATATTTACACCAGAATAGCCGTGGACGATTCGGTTTCTCATTCCGTAAAGCTGATTCCATGGGATTGATACTATTTCCGATTTCAGTTCGTCGGAAAGCGAAAACTTCGCAAGCTCGCCTATCTGCATAAGATTGAAAATGCAGGCTTCAACGCGCATCGGGTCGCTTTGAAAGCTCTCCAGAGTGTCGCAGCTATCGCAGTATTTCAGAACCGAAACGATGTGACCGTGGATTTTGCATATAACCTGTTTATCTTTACTGCTCATAAATCACCACTCCGCTTCTTTCAATCTCATTATGCACGTCGGAATGAGGGATAACCTGAGCCGTATCGAGCAAGTCCACGTCCTTATCAAGCGAGTTTACGACGTCCTCCAAAAGACCGAAAAACGCAAGTCCTTTCAATCCGCTGTCAACAAAAATATCCACATCGCTGTTAGGCTCGGCATGACCCTTGGCGTATGAACCGAACAAAACGGCTTTTCTGACGTTGTGGCTCGAAAAGACAGGACTGAGAATGGACTGTATTTCCTGCAAAGTGTAAATTCTGTCGGACATGGTATCATCTCGCTTTCTGAGGTTATTATACTACACTTTCGCGGGAAAAGCAACTGTTTAGGGAACTTTTGTCGGAACTGTCAAAAGGCAAAATGTTCGCTCAGGAAAAAGGTCGGGGCTCATTAGACGATGTAGAGGAAATCTTAAAGGATGAACACGTTGAGACAGAATAGACATAAATATCCCGCCTGGGCAACCGGACGGGATATTTTGCAAAGCAAGACTTATGTAGGGTCGGTCTGATTATTTTCGATAGGTATATGGAACTCAGTCGTCATTGGCAGCTTCGATCTTGAACTTTTCAAGAGTCTGTCTGCCCTGATCACTGGTTATACCCTTCATTTGTAACACTCCTTTATTAAAAATGCTCTGCATTTTCATTATATAACTGTGTCGTTCACTGAGGTGATAGGGAGCCGGAATAAGGTCCGCAGCAAAATCTGACCTTTTCGGTTCCTTTTCGCCTGCATAGATATTATAGCCTCGCAGCGCCGCATTATTTGAGGTAATATTTGCTGTTTTTTCGATGAAAAAATTCAATGTTCGGGCAAAAAGCCCCCTTGACGGGAGCCTTTTGCAGGTACATATGAAAAGAATTTGAGAAGATGTCTACGCTTTGCCCTCCAAAAATCTTGTCTCGCGGGTCTGACAATAGGCGTAATAGCGCTGCTGCGAATTGATGAGCAGCCACGCCGTCA
>CANQXS010000026.1 GCA_947627875.1 uncultured Clostridia bacterium | reverse complement strand
AAAACCTGTTGACCTAAATCCAAGTGTGCTATGCAGATGCACTTAAAACTTTCTGCAAATCTTATTATACGAGGAGAGATTTTATGAAATATCCGTTCAGAGACCCGTCGCTCGCGCTCGACGAGAGGGTGGACGACCTTGTGTCAAGGCTCACGCTTGACGAAAAAATATCGATGCTGACGACGTGGCAGAAAGCAGTGCCGCGCCTCGGGATCGACGACTGGCATATCGGCGCCGAGGTCGCAAGGGGCTATGTCTCCCGCAACCCCGAAAAGCCTACAACGGTTTTTCCCGAGCCGATAGGTCTTGCCGCAACTTTTGACCCCGAGCTTCTGGAAAAGCTGGGCGAGATCGCCGGCAAGGAGGCGCGGATACTCCATTCGCAGAACCCGAAGACAAATCTTATGCTCTGGGGACCGACGGTCGACGCCTGCCGCGACCCGCGCTGGGGAAGAAACGAAGAGGGCTACGGCGAGGACCCGTTTTTGACCGGAACGCTCAGCAAGGCGTATACCCTCGGAATGGCGGGCAGAGACCCTAAATATATGCGGACGGTGCCGACCCTCAAGCACTTTTTCGCCAACAACAACGAATTTCAGCGCGACCGCTGCAACGCCAACATCACTCAGCGCTGCAAATTTGAATATTACTACGAATTCTTCCGCCCGTCGATAGAGGAAGGCGGGGTGCGCTCGATGATGGCTTCTTATAACGAGATATCCGGCGTTCCGGCGATGCTGAATCCCGACCTTCAGACGGTGGTAAAGGACAAATGGGGGCTCGACTTCGTCGTGACCGACGGCGGCGACTTCTCGCAGAATGTCACCGCTCATAAATACTCCTCGAGCAACGCCGAAACTATAGCCCTCGCCCTCAAAGCGGGGACCGACATCATGACCGACGGCGCCGAGACCGTCTCCGCGGCGGCATACGGCGCGCTCGAAAAGGGGCTTATTACCGAGGAGGACATCGACCGCTCCCTTAAAAACAGCCTCCGCGCAAGGTTCAAGGTCGGCGAATTCGACCCGCCCGAAATGAACCCCTATTCCTCGCCCGACCCGTCCGAGATGGACTGCGGGGCTCACCGCATTACGAATCACAGAGCCGCGCTCGAGCAGTTTGTGCTGCTTAAAAACGGCGGACTGCTGCCTCTGAAAAAGGGCGTTAAAATCGCGGTGATAGGCGATATCGCCTCTCACAACTATATGGACTGGTACACGGGTTGGTCGAGCTATAACATAACCGTGCTCGACGGGCTCAAGGAGCTTTTCGGCGAGGAAAACGTCCTCTACGACGACGGGCACGACAGAGTAGCCGTCCGCTCAAAGCTCAACGGCAAATATCTCTTTGCTTGCGAAGACGAAAGCTTTTCTGCTTCCGGCGATAAGCCTTGCGGCGGCTCGGTGTTCATAAAGGCGGATTGGGGCGGCGAGGTCACTTATAAAGTCGAATCGACCGGAAAATTCTTCACCACCGAGACGATGAAAGCCGACAGCGACACTACATACCGCTGGTTCAATCAAGAGATCTTACGACCGCAGGATTCAGAGGGCGGCAGGACGTATGTCACATACTTCAAGCGCTCGGTATTGGGCATCGACGGCGCAGGCAAGCTCGTTCAGATGCCGCTCAAAAATTCCAAGCCCGAGACCCTGTTTGAGGAAGTAGTTATCTCAAACGGCGCGTCGAGGGTAAAAGAGCTTGCCGAAAAAGCCGACGTCGTTATAGCCGTTCTCGGGAACAACCCGATGATAATAGCGAGGGAATGCTACGACCGAAGCAGCCTTAAGCTCGCCCCTCATCAGACCGATATCTTCCGCGCGGCGGCAAGCGCCAACAAAAACACCGTTCTGGCAATAGTTTCGGGGTATCCGTTTGCTGTATGCGAAGAGGAAAAGCTCGCCTCTGCGGTCCTCTGGTCCTCACACGCGGGTCCCGAGCTCGGCAGCGCATTCGCGGAGGTAATATCGGGAAAGTACAACCCCGCGGGGAGGCTTCCGCAGACCTGGTATCTCTCCGAGGACGACCTTCCGCCGATAACTGACTACGATATAATCTCGAACGGCTCCACCTATCTCTATTTCAAGGGCGAAAAGCTCTATCCGTTCGGCTTCGGGCTCAGCTATTCCGGCTTTGTCTATTCCGATATGTCTTTAAAAAAGCTCTCGGACGGTGTCGAGATATCCTTTAAGGTCAGAAATACCTCTCGGCGCGACGGCGAGGAGACCGCGCAGGTTTATTTCAAAGCCCTTGAGCCGAGCGTAAAGCGCCCCGAAAAGCAGCTCTGCGGCTTTGAACGAAGGCTGATAAAAGCCGGAGAAACGGCCGAGTTCAGAATCAAAATAAACTACAGCCAACTGAGATTTTACGACGTAACGCGCGAGAGATTCGCAGTTGAAAAGGGTAAATATCTGTTCCTTGTCGGGCCGTCGAGCGAAGATTTCCCGCTGTCTGAAGAAGTCGGTATCTCCGGCGAGGTGATTCCTCCGCGCGATCTCGGGCTTGCGACCAAGGCGATAAACTATGACGAAAGCCGCGGCTCGAAGATGAAGTTTTCAAAATACGGCGGATTCTGGTATATGTCTGGCGGCGAGCTCGTATTCAACCGAGCAAGATTATCGGGCGGAAAAATCATTCAGCTGAGATATGCGACCACCGGACGGAGCGGCAGGCTAAAGGTCCTGTTCGGAGAGGAGACAATTTGCGAGGAGATTCTCCCCGCCACAGCCGGCGAAACGGAGTTTAAATATCTGACGCTGAAAATCAAGCCCCGAAACGGCATAAAGCCGCTGACGCTCTGTCTCGACGGCATTACACTTGCAGAATTCAAGGTCGGATAATATCCTTTCCGAAGCAGATAACAGCATAAGTCAAAGCCATACCCGAGAAATCGGATATGGCTTTGTCGGATAAAACGGGGCTGTCTTGGGGATTCAACCGTCGGTCTGCCGCAAAAACTTCGCCTCGGATTCGAGGACGACCCTATACGCGGGTTTGTATGCCAGCCTATATTCCTCGCTGTGCGACACCGCGGGATATCCAGCCTCACGGTATTTCAAAAGATATTCGCCGAGCTCTTTTGCGGTGAAGCCGAATCCGAGTCTCGGAAGCTCGGAGACAAGAACATTCAGCTTTTTAAGAAAGCCGTCCAAGCTGCCGCGGCAAAGGTTTGCCGACTCGCAGAAGGCGCTGTTGAGCTCGGCAAGCGAACACTTTTCGGTATCGAACGCCGCAAGGTTGATTCGCATCACCCCGTTGCCGATGGATTCGCAGAGCTGCGCGCCCGGCGTTTTTTCCGTCTGCTCAAACTCCTCGGTGAGCCGAAAAAGGCTTTGCTCTGGGCTTTATATAAGGTGACCGCCCAAAAATTCGCTCTGGTAAATCAGCTTTACAGCGTCGCAGGGGCGCATAAGCGGGTATTTTTCGGCGTGGCGGGAAAGTATTTCTGTCAGTTCGGTCATATCTCCGCCTCCTTACCGCGATTGTAGCACATTTTTTGCGCGTATGCAATGCCGCGCGGAATTTTCCTCAAAATATTGAGTTTCGCGAAAAAGTGTGATACAATAATAAAAATGCAGCGATTTGGGGGACGTTATGAGAGCTGAACACGGATTCGGACCGTTTTACTGCGGCGAAAGCGAGCTTTTGATCCTCGGGAGCTTTCCCTCGGTGAAGAGCCGCGAGCAGGCGTTTTATTACGCACACCCTCAGAACCGCTTCTGGCGGGTGATCGCGTTGAGCTTCGGCGAGAGCGTTCCCGAGAGCCTTTCCGAAAAGCAGGAGCTTCTTTTGAGGCATAAGATCGCCCTCTGGGACGTTATCGAGAGCTGCGAGATAACCGGTTCGAGCGACTCCTCGATAAAAGACGTCCTGCCTGCGGATATCCCCGCGCTTATTGCCGAGACTTCCGTCAGGCGGGTGATCCTCAACGGCAGGACCGCGGGGAAGCTGTTTCTTAAGTTTGAATCCGGCATTTCTCTGCCGTCGGTGTGTCTGCCGTCAACGAGCCCCGCAAACGCTTCGTTTTCGCTCGAAAGGCTGATTTCTGAGTGGCGCCCCGCGCTGCTCGGCTGAATTTTACAGGAGGTATAACTATGGATTTTTATGAGCTTGCAAAGAAAAGGTATTCAGTCAGAAGCTTCTCCGAGAAGCAGGTAGAGCCCGAAAAGCTTGAAAAGATACTCGAGGCGGGGAGGGCTGCCCCGACGGCTAAAAACGGTCAGCCGCAGAAGATCTACGTCCTTCGGAGCGAGAGCGCCATTGAGAAGATAAATTCCGTCTGCCGCTGCATCTTCGGCGCAAAGACGGTAATCGCCGTCGGCTACGACGAAAACCGCGACTGGAAGAACCCGCTTATGCCGCCCTATCATTCCGGCGAGACCGACGCCGCGATAGTCTGCACTCATATGATGCTCGAAGCCGCCGATCTCGGTCTCGGCTCCTGCTGGGTCGGATTTTTCAGCGCCGACGAGGTCTCAAAAGCGCTTGATCTGCCCGAAAACATAAGGATAACCGCGCTTTTGCCGATAGGCTATCCCGCCGCCGACGCCGCCCCCTCGGAGCGTCACGCCCTTCGCGCAGAGCTCGGCGAAACGGTGGAATATCTGTGAACGCGGGAGCGCCCGTTAAATCGGTGGTGTTCGATATAGGCGGAACCCTTATGGAATACCGCGATATGCCCTATGTATGGTTCGACTATTATGCCGCGGCTTTTGAACGCCTGAATGCGGAGCTCTCCTTAGGTCTCGGCAGCGCCCAAATCGAGCGCTCGCTGAAGGTGCTCAAAGACTACAATCCCGGAATAAACTACCGAGAGGAAGACTACCCTCCCGAGAAGATTTTCGGCGACGTGATCGCAGGATGGAACACCGATATTCCCCTGAAGGATATAATAAAGCGCTTTTTCGGCGCAATGGATCTGAAAGCGCTTATCTACCCCGAGAGCGTGGAGGTGCTTAAGGAGCTTAAGCGGCGCGGTCTGATAGTCGGGACTTATACCAACGTCGTCTCGGGTATGCCGGATGAGATGCACAAAAGCTATTTTTCGGAGCTTCTGCCCTATTTTGACATTTATGTCAGCTCTTGCAGCTGCGGTTTCCGCAAGCCGAATCCGCGCGGACTTGAGGTCATCGCGGAAAAATTCCGCCTTTCGCCCGACGAGATGATTTTTGTCGGAGACGAGAAAAAAGACCCCGAGACGGCAAGGCGTTTCGGTTGCCGCTCGGTCCTTGTGAACCGTTCCGAAGAGTCGCGCAAATTCGGGCAGGATTTTACCGTTAAGAGCCTTACGGAGCTTTTGGACGGAAAAATAATTCCGTGATGCAATTTTTTGCCCGCCTTGCGCGTGTTAGATGTAAAAGCATTGAGGAGTGATTTTATGAAAAGAATTATCGCGGCGGCTGCGGCGGCGCTTCTGCTTCTCTGCGGCTGCAGTGTAGGTCCGAGAGAGGGCGCCGATATCCTCGTATCGGAAGATATTACCCCGGAGCTTCCCGCCGTTACGGCCGAGGAGCCCGTTGAGGAACCCGAGCCCCCGACGGTGACGGACGAGGAGGTAACCCTTCCCGTCGAAGATACCGTTGCCCCGCCTTTTGAGCCCGAGGAGACCGAATCCGCCGAGCCCGCCGACGAGCCGGATATTCCCGCACAGACCGAAGCTCCCGCTGAGCCCGAGCCCGAGCCTCCGGAATTTGATTTCGACGACTACGATATCCTCTACTTCGACAGCGCCGAGACGCTGTATTCTACCATTTCGCTGAACGTCCGCGAGGGACCTTCGGTCGATTATAAGTCGATAGGCGCCATCGCGAAGGAGCAGGCGGTCGACGCAGTCGGCTTCGTCGACGAAACGGGTTGGTATCTGATTGAATACCGCGACGGCTACGGCTTTGTAAGCGGCTACTATATGACCGACGAAGACCCGAACCCGCCCGAAAACCCGTCGACCGACCTCCCCGAGATGAGCGGAACTCTGTTCACTCCTTCCGAGCCCTCGGAGGAAGATTTAAAGGCAAAAATCATCTCCGACTTTGCCGCCAAAGAGGGCGTAAGCCCCGATTCTGTGGTGCTCGCGAAGTATTACGGCAGCTTTGACGCGGGCGAAGTTGTGTTCCTATATTCCACCGAGCTCGGCTATACCCAGGATATGAAGTATTTCAGCGTGGCGGGGTATGATTTCGAGCTTTCGAGCGGGGGCTACAGCATCGACCTTCACACCTCGGACGGCAGCTTTGTCAGCATTTCCATAGCTTACGACGCCGGACTTCTCACCGACAGCGACATTGCCGAAATATACGCTCAGTCTGGCGGCGCGGGCAATCGCGGCTCGACCGAAGAGCAGAGGCGGTGACGGCTTGACAACGGCTGACGAACTTGCAAGCAGGATTTTTGAGCTCCCTACGCTGCCATATTTCTTCGAGGGCGGCGACGGTCTCAGAAGATATGCATATCTCGGCGGAGACGAGGCTGGCAAGAGCGAAAAGCTCCGGCTGAATTACGTCCATAAGGCGGCGTTTCTAAGGCTTTGCGCGCTGTATTCCGACGGCGCCCCGCCCGAAGAAGCCCTTGACGCTATGCTTTCCGAGTTTAAAAAGCTCACCGGCGGCTCCCGCCTCGCCGGAGTTTACACCGCCGACGAGCAGAAAAATTACCTCTGCGGGCTTTCCTGCGAGGAGCTTTCCGAAATATCCCGCGAAGCGAAGATGTATTCTTTCTGCCTCGGCATAAAAAAGCGCCGCCCCGCAAAGGGCGGCGAATAAAGGCGGTAAAATCCAAAGCGGCGGCGGGGTTATTCCAACTCCGCTTTATAAAGCTTTGCCTTAAACGTTTGGCTCCCGTCGAGCTTTGTATATTCTGCGTAGCGGTCGAATTTAAGCCCGCATTTTTCCATAACCCTGCCTGAGCGCGGATTATCGACAGCGTGCTCCGAGCAAATTTTGTTCACGCTGAGCTCTTTATGCGCAAAATCGATAATTGCGCGCATAGCTTCGGTGCAGTATCCCTTGTGCCAATAATCGTAGTGGAGATTATATCCGATGCCCCAATAGCCTTTCAT
Organism: uncultured Clostridia bacterium; assembly: GCA_947627875.1. Classification (GTDB taxonomy): domain Bacteria; phylum Bacillota; class Clostridia; order Oscillospirales; family Ruminococcaceae; genus Faeciplasma. Next base: position 24,558 of record CANQXS010000026.1, on the reverse strand, counting down.
TACGGCGCTCGGACCTATGCTGCCCGTACCTATAACCCTGTTCTCTTCCTTGAGAACGAACGCCCAATTCCATTCGGATTCGTCGGTAAGAGTCGATTTTATCCACTCAACGGTCTGACTGATGTCGGTATATGTGGAATACGACATATACTTTGTGACTCTTTCGTCGCTGTTCCAGCTGTAGCAGGCTTCCGCGTCGTCAAGGGCAACGGGGCGCAGGATAAGCCTTTCGGTCTCGATTATCGGTTCCTTGCTCATTTAAAATTTTCCTTTAAACCGTTTTACTTTCAGCCGCAGATTCCGCCGCAGAGGGCTCCTCTTCGCGGGCGGTTTTTTTCTTTGCCATCGCAAAGAATATCAGGAAGCAGATTATATGCACCGCCGTCGCCATGATCCACGATATCGGGTAGGATATGTAAAGCGTGGTTAAGCAGTCGCTCACGCTCGCCCCCGTCGCCTTATACGACGCGAAATAGGTGAATATCCATAAAATCCTGAAGCCGCAGACGCAGAGGATAGAATCTATCGTCGGGATAAGCGAGCGCCCTATTCCGCGCAGCATTCCGACCATAACGTCCATCGTTCCGCAGGTGAAATATGTGAGGCAGATAACGTTCATTCTCACTATTCCGTAGGCGATCTCGCTCTCGCTGTCGGTATATATCGAAAGAAGCTGAGTTGCAAAGAGCTTTGCAAGGACTCCGAGCCCGAAGCCCACGGTTATAACTATCCCGAGGCATTCGTAAGCGGTGGTTTTTATCCTCTTGAACTTCTTTGCGCCGAAATTCTGCCCCGCAAAGGTTATCGCCGCCTGATAAACCGAGTTCATCGCGGTGTAGATGAACCCTTCGATGCTCGCGGCGGCGCCGTTTCCGCCCATAACCGCTGAGCCGAAGGCGTTTACCGACGACTGGATTATAACGTTGGATATCGAGAAGACCGAGCCCTGAATACCGGCCGGAAGCCCTACGCCGATTATCTTCACAAGCTTTGACCAGTGAATCTTTATCCTTCTTAGGTGGAGCTTAACGGGTCCGTCGGTGCGGATAAGGCATATAGTTACGAGTATCGCCGAGACAGCCTGAGAGATTATCGTTGCGAGCGCTACGCCGGCGACGTCCATACCGAAGCTGATAACGAAAACGAGGTTGAGTATAACGTTGATTATCCCCGAGAACATCAGAAAGTATAGCGGGCGCTTTGTATCGCCGACTGCTCTTAAGATCGCCGCGCCGAAGTTATAGAGCATATTAAATGGCGTGCCGATGAAGAATATCTTTACATAGAGCGCCGAAAGGTCGATAACGTCGTCGGGTGAATCCATAAGTTCGAGTATTCCGCGTGAGGCGAAGAAGCCGAAAATGCCGACGATAACTCCGCTTAAAAGCGCTATCGCGACGGAAGTATGCACTGCGTCGCTTACGTCTTTCATCTTTCCCGCGCCGAAGCACTGCGAAACGAGCACGCTCGCGCCTATTGAGAGCCCCATAAAAACGTTCACTATGAGGTTGATGAGCGCGCCGGTTGAGCTTACGGCGGCGAGAGAGGTGTCGCTTCCGAACTTGCCGACCACGATGATATCGGCGGCGTTATAAAGGAGCTGGAGGGTGCCGGTGAGTATCAGAGGGATCGTGAACCGGATTATATTCGGGAATATCGGACCCGAGGTCATATCCATCGTGCGCGAAGAATGACCCGTAAGTGAGATTTTCAAAGAATCAGCCTTCTTTAAAAAGAATATCAAGTGTATATTACTCTTTTATATTGCGGTTTTCAATAGGTTTTTCGACATTCTCCGAAACTGTCAAACAATGGGGCGATATAATGCAAAGTTTTGTGCTTTAACTAAAACTGGGACTTGGAATAGATGCTTTTAATGCTTTGAAAATTTCGAAGCGGCAGACTGTTTTGTTTGCCTCGCTTAACGTGAGGCAAACAGGGGACCCCCGGCGAGGGTCCCCTACGGCAAAACAGTCCACCGGACTGTTTTGCCTACCCTCCTGCGCTTCGCTACGCAAGGGATTTCGCGCTCTGCGGAGCGCGACCAGAGGCTTCTCGCCTCTGGACTCGTCGCCACCCTTTTGAAAAAGGGTGGACCGAAAACTTTTAATATAAATTTAACACATTTTCTGCTCGCTGCGGTATTGTTTTTCGCAAAAATCGGAGCGATTATTGACAAATCGTAATGCTTGTTCTATTATTATGTCATCGAATATTTTCCGAAAGGAGCAAACGGTATGAGCGAGCAAAAAATATATTCCGTTCATATGGGAAAGGCAAAGTGCGCGGTCGACCTCGGCGACGGCAGCGAGCGCGGCGGATATGTGGGTCAGGACTACATTCTCCGCAAGCTCGGCAGACCCCACAGGGGGATAAACCTTATGTATTGCTATTATCCTCTCGACAAGGGCTGGCCCGAGCGCGCAAGCGTCGCGTTCCCCTCGACCGATTCCACCAACGCCTGGGGCTACCCCTATGACGACTATTTCCCCTACCGCGGAGGTCTTCAGGGCGACAAAAACGCCGAGGTGTTCGAGCAGATGCGCGATATCCGCCGCCACGGGCAGGACGTTATCTTTACCCTGACCGTCGACCCCCACGTTTCCGACGAGCATCTTATCGCGATAGCCGAGGACCTCAGGCCCTTCGGGCGGGTGCTTATGAGGATAAACCACGAGGCGACGGGGAGCTGGTTCAGCTTCAACAAGAGGTGCAGCTATAAAGAGGTCGCCGATTTCTTTACCCGCTTTGCCAAGATAATCCATAAGCACGCCCCCAACGTAAAGACGATCCTCTGCGCGGGGTGCGTTGAGCGCCATACTCAGGGCAAGCTCGAAATGGAGGAGCTGTTCCTTGAGGCCGCTAAGGAGACCGATATCTGGTCGCTCGACAAATACTTCACCCTTCACTACGGTTATCCCAACGACATAGCCGAAAAGGGCTGCGGGACCTACACCTATAACGGCAACGGACCCGTCTGGGATTCGGCGAAGGCGACGGTTGAGCGTTACCGCGAGGTGACGGGGCAGGACAAGCCGCTCGTTATGAGCGAGCTCAACACCGACGGCGACGTTACCGGGCCTTACGACCAGGCGAAAATGGTGCGCGCCTTCTGCGACAGGATAGTGAACGAAAAGGCGGAATGGCTCTCGGCGTTTACCTTCTATCAGTTCCGCGATCAGGGGCGTCTCGGTCTCGAATGGGAGGACCCGAACGACCCGAACGTAGGCGTTGAGCTGCCGATGCTTAAGGAATACAAAGAGATAATCTCACAGGACTGGTTCAAGCCCGAGATGACGTTAGGGGAGGAGATAAAGCTTCCCGCAAGGCTTCGCTGGGGCGGAGCGGAGGACGCCGAGGGAATAGCGCTCCCGATTCATTTTGAAAGCGATCCGGTATTCTGCGAGCTGAGCTTTAACGGAAACGACAACCTTATGTTAGAGCTGAACGGAATGTGGTTCTACAAGGCTCCGGGAACGAAATTCGTCGACCTTATGCCGGCGTTCTTTGAAAACCGTCTCGGCGGCGAGACCGATCTTACGCTTAAGATATTCGCGCCGCCGGCAAGCGGTGAAAACGACGTTTCGGGCAGCGTTGACAACTACTCCGTCATATCCGAGTTGCCTGCGGTAAGGATAAGATACGAGCCCGTGCAGCCGTTTACATACTGACAAAAGCGCTTCGGCGACCCGCGCCGCAAATGCCCGCCTCCCCCGAAAGGGGGAGGCGGGCTGCGCATACGGGGGGCGAAGCCCCGTATGCGCCCCCGAGCCCTCGGGCTCGGGAATTTGCGGCGCGTCCGCAGGTGGGGAGGGGTACGGCGCTAACAAAAAAGCAAAAATTCCGAAAAAATTGTTGCAATCCGCGGAGAAATGGTTTATAATGGTCTCAGAAATTTTTCTTGGAGGTATCAACTATGCTCGTATCGGCAAAGGAAATGCTAAATAAGGCGCGCGACGGTCATTACGCCGTCGGTCAGTTCAACATCAACAACCTGGAGTGGACAAAGTGCATACTCCAGACGGCGGAAGAGCTCAAGGCTCCCGTTATCCTCGGCGTATCCGAGGGCGCGGGCAAGTATATGTGCGGCTACGACACTGTCGTCGGAATGGTAAAGGGAATGATAAAGGGTCTCAACATCACCGTCCCCGTCGCTATCCATCTCGACCACGGAACCTTTGAGGGCGCAAAGGCCTGCATCAACGCCGGCTTCAGCTCGATAATGTTCGACGGCTCCCATTACCCGATCGAAGAGAACATCAAGCTCACCACCGCTCTCGTAAACACCTGCGATATCCTCGGCATCTCTCTTGAAGCAGAGGTCGGAGCTATCGGCGGCGAAGAAGACGGAGTAGTAGGTATGGGCGAATGCGCCGACCCGAAGGAATGTAAGCAGATAGCCGACCTCGGCGTAACTATGCTTGCCGCCGGAATCGGCAATATCCACGGCAAATATCCCGCCAACTGGCCCGGTCTGAGGTTCGACGTCCTCGAAGCCATCAAGAAGGAAGTCGGCGATATGCCTCTCGTCCTCCATGGCGGAACCGGTATCCCGGCGGATATGATCAAAAAGGCTATTTCCCTCGGCGTTGCAAAGATCAACGTCAACACCGAATGCCAGATAGCCTTCAGCGCCGCTGTCCGCAAGTACATAGAGGAAGGCAAAGACCTTGTCGGCAAGGGCTTCGACCCGAGAAAAGTCCTCGCTCCCGGCTGCGAAGCCATCAAGGAAACCGTCAGGGAAAAGATGGAAATCTTCGGCTGCATCGGCAAAGCCTGATTCCAGCAAAACCGAATATCAGAGAGCCTCTTTCGGGGGCTCTCTTTTTATGTAAAAATTTAACTTGGGTATTATCCGAAAACCGAGGAAAAATAATACCGAATTTAACCTTGAAAGGAAGAACGCAAAATGAAAACCATGATTTCACGTCGGGGGCTTGTAAGGCTCGTATCGTTCTTAGGGGCGATAATAGCCGTTCTTGCCGCGGCAAATATCATATATATGCAGAAGATAGAGCGCCTCGAGACCTCGGTCGAGGCGGGCTACAGCTCGGCGGTCGAGGGACTCGCCCAGAGCGCCGACCGCATCAGCGCTGTGCTGACAAAGGGCAGATACGCCTCGTCTCCCGCTATGATGACAAAGCTCTCGAACGAGCTGATGGAGCAGTCGGGTCAGGCTAAATCCGCGCTCGAAAGCCTTCCGGTTTACGGAATGGGAATAGACAACCTCGAAAAATTCCTGTCTCAGGTGGGAAATTACGCCTCGTCGCTCTCCCGAAGGGCGACTGCTGGCGAAAAGCTCACAGACGATGACCGCAAAAACGTCGAGAAGCTCGGAGAATGCGCCGAAAAGCTCAGCGAGAGCCTCTGGGAGCTCCGCACAAAGCTTCTGACCGGCGACGAATCGGTGTCCGAGATGTTCGCCGAGATAGGCAAAAACGCCGACTGCCTTATTTCCGACGGCTTCTCGGGAATCGAGGACAACCTTTCGGAAATGCCGAAGCTTATTTACGACGGACCTTTTTCCGACCACATCCTTGAGCGCGTCCCGCTGATGACGAAGGACGCCGATGAGGTGACCAAGGAAGCCGCTCTTGAAAAGGCGTCCGCCGCTCTCGGGACCGACAGCTTCAGAGTTTTGGAATGCGGAGCCGCCGAGGAGGGCAGAATGCCGTCATACTGCTTTTACAGCGAGGGCGGGCGCTGCGCGGTCTCGAAAAACGGAGGATATATCGTTTACTGCATCAAGAGCCGCAGCGTTAAAGAAAGCGCTCTTACCGCCGAGAACGCAGCCCAAAAAGCCGACGAATACCTCGAGAGCCTCGGAATAAAGGATATGGAGCGGACCTATTACGAATGCTACAACAACGTATGCACTGTAAACTACGCCTATAACGACGGCGGGATCACCTGCTATACCGACCTTATAAAGGTAGCCGTGGCGCTCGACAACGGCGAGATTTTGAGCTTCGACGCGCGCGGATTCCTTGTGAACCACCGCGAAAGGGATTTCGGCGAGCCGAAAGTTGCCGAGAGCGAAGCCGCCGAGGAGATAAGCCCCTCGCTGACCCCGAAAAAGGTGAGCCTTGCCGTTATCCCGACGGATTCGGTCGAGGAAAAGCTCTGCTATGAATTTCTCTGCCGCTCTGATGACGGAAAGGACGTTCTTGTTTACGTCAACGCGATGACCGGCGAGGAGGAGGATATCCTCATTCTCCTGAAAATGGACGGCGGAAAGCTCACCGTTTGACCTCTTTTGAGCCCGCTCGGGGTAAAAATTGCCTCGGGCGGGATTTTTCTGCCACTTCGCGGGCTGTTTTTTATACAATATATACAAGAGTGTTGTTTAAATTTTGGTATTGCTATTTGTGACAAAATGATATATAATTAAAAAGAACGTTGGATTTAATTGTAGAAATCCGATAAATCACAATCACTATAACATACCCGAATGGAGAGATCACATTGAAAAACTACGACAGCTCACACATCAAAAACATAGCTCTGGCAGGGCATTCCGCCTCGGGCAAGACCTCGGTCGTCGAAGCGCTTCTTTATAAAGCTGGCGCAACCGACCGCCTCGGGAAGACCCTTGACGGCAACACCGTCTCAGACTACACCCCGATAGAGGTTGCAAAGAAATGTTCGATATACACCTCGCTCTCTTTCTATGAGAGAAACGGAATGAAGGTCAATATTCTCGACACCCCCGGTCTGTTTGACTACGCGGGCGGTCTCGTCGAGGGCGTTTTCGCGGCAGACTGCCTGCTCATCGCGGTATCAGCAAAGTCGGGCGTACACGTCGGCACCAAGAAGGCCTACGACGCCGCCGTAGAGCACAAGACCCCTCATATGTTCGTCGTAACCAAGATCGACGACGAAAACGCCAACTTCTCCAATGTTTTGACCTCGCTCAAGACCGAGTTCGGCTCCTCCGTCTGCCCGCTCGTTTCCCCGCTCATCAAGGACGGCAAGATAGTCTCTTATTACGACGTTCTCGCCGGAAAGAACTATAAATACGACGCCAAGGGCAACCGCGTAGACGCCGGCGAGCCCGACCCGACATACCGCATCGACGGGCTTATGGAAGCCGTCTCCGAGGCTGTCGCCGAGACCGACGAGGAGCTTATGATGAAATTCCTCGACGGCGAGCCCCTTACCCACGAGGAGCTTTTAAACGGCGTTCACAACGGCATAATCAACGGAATGATAACCCCCGTCACCTGCATTTCGAGCATCGGTCTTGAGGGAGCAGACCTCCTTATGGACCAGATAGAAAAGCTCCTGCCCTCTCCTCACGAGACCGCGGGCATCGTCGGCAAGGATTCCGACGGCAACGACGTTAAGGTCACCTACGAGGCTTCGGACCCGCTCTCCGCTTTCGTATTCAAGACCGTTGCCGACCCGTTCGTCGGAAAGATGTCGTTCATAAAGGTTATGAGCGGCAAGCTCGAGAGCGGCAAGGAAATAGTAAACGCCACCACCGGCGGCACCGAAAAGGTCGGCAAGCTCATTGACCTCGTCGGAAAGAAGCAGATAGAGGTCCCGTTTGCGGGAGCAGGCGATATAGTAGTCGCGACGAAGATGTCGGTCAACACCAACGACACCATATGCGACGCTTCGAGAGTCATAAGCTTTGAAAAGCTCAGATTCCCTCACCCCTGCTACTCGGTCTGCGTAAAGGCGAAGTCTCAGGGCGACGAGCAGAAGATCTCGGGCGCTATGCAGAGGATACTCGAAGAGGACCAGACCCTCAGCTATGCTCAGGATGACACCACCTTCGAGCAGATACTCTCGGGTCTCGGCGAGCAGCATATCGAGTCCACCCTCTCTAAGCTCAAGACCGGCTTCGGAGTAGACGTTGTTACCTCCGTCCCGAAGGTCTCCTATAAAGAGACTATCCGCAAGAAGGTAAAGGTCCAGGGTCGCCATAAAAAGCAGTCGGGCGGACACGGGCAGTACGGCGACGTATGGATAGAATTCGAGCCCTGCGATTCCGACGAGCTCGTATTTGAAGAGAACGTATTCGGCGGCGCCGTTCCGCGCAACTTCTTCCCAGCCGTTGAAAAGGGTCTTCAGGACTGCATGAAGAAGGGCGTCCTCGCGGGCTTCCCGGTCGTCGGAGTTAAGGCTACTCTCGTCGACGGTTCCTACCACCCTGTCGACTCTTCCGAAATGTCCTTCAAGCTCGCGGCTTCGATAGCCTTCAAGGAAGGTATGAAGCAGGCTCAGCCCGTCCTCCTCGAGCCCATAGATATGCTCACCGTCACCGTTCCCGACGCCAATACCGGAGATATGATGGGCGAGCTCAACAAGCGCCGCGGCAGAGTTCTCGGAATGAACCCCGCCAAGAAGAAGGGCTTAACGACCATCGAGGCGGAGATACCCGAGAGCGAGGTCCATGACTTCGCGATGCTCGTAAGGCAGATGACGAGGGGCGAGGGCGAATTCACCCTCGAAAAGCTCCGCTACGATCAGCTCCCGCAGATGCTCGTAGACGACGTTATCGCCAACTACAAGGTCGACGAGGATTAAGCTTCGCCGCCTGAATTCAGGAATAATCCCACAGTATCAATAGTAAAATCCGCCTGTGCAGGTTGTACGGGCGGATTTTATTCTGTATATATGCAGAATTTATGCATAATATCGGCAATTTGTTTTATATTTATGCAACTAAGGCGGTATATTGTGCATAATATTCATAAAATTTTCCGAATTGCGTTTTAAGCTCTTGACAACTCCCCGCAAGTTGATATAATAGTTCTGAACCGGAATTATATACCCGAAAAGAGTGAGAAGATGAGTTTTAAGGCGTTTATCGACGGCGCTGAGGGGACCGCGGGGCTCCAGCTCAGAACAAGGCTCTCGGCGCACCGCGATATCGAGCTTATTGAGATCGACCCGCAGCTCAGAAAAGACCCCGACGAGCGCAGAAAGCTTATAAATCAGAGCGACGTTGCGTTCCTCTGCCTGCCCGACGCCGCCGCGAGAGAGGCTGTTGGACTGGTCGAAAACCCGAATACGGTGGTGATCGACGCCTCAACCGCCCACAGGACCGCCCCGGGCTGGGCATACGGCTTTCCCGAGCTCAGCGAAGCCCGCAGAAGGGCGATAGCCGAGGGCAAGAGAATAGCCAACCCCGGCTGCCACGCGACAGGCTTTATCGCGAGCGTTTATCCGCTCGTCAGCCTCGGAATAGCGGGGAGGGACTACCCGTTTACCTGCCACAGCATAACCGGCTACAGCGGCGGCGGCAAAAAGATGATAGCTCAGTATGAGTCGGAGGACCGCCCCCGCGGATTTGACAGCCCGAGGCAATACGGCTTGGGGCTTGCGCATAAGCATCTGCCCGAGATGCAGGCCGTCACGGGAATAGCCTCGGCGCCGGTTTTCAATCCGATAGTCGCCGATTTTTACAGCGGTATGGCGGTGAGCGTCCCGATATATACAAGGCTTCTGAAAAAGAAGATTACCCTCGAGGGAATGTTTGAGGCGCTTTCGGAGTTTTACCGCGATTCCGAGCTTATAGGGGTGAAAAAAGCCCCCGAGAGCGGATTTTTGGCTGCGAACGCGCTCGAAAAGACCTGCCGGCTCGACCTGTATGTTATGGGCAACGACGAAATGATGACGCTTACGGCAGTTTTCGACAACCTCGGCAAGGGCGCTTCGGGGGCGGCGGTACAGAATATGAATATCGCGCTCGGGCTGCCCGAGACTGCTTATTTGAATGAAGGAGACAAGCTTTTATGACGGTAAAGAACGTAACGGGCGGCGTTTGCGCGCCCAAGGGATTCACTGCTGCTGGAATGCACTGCGGAGTAAGAAAGAACCGCTCCAAGAAGGACATAGCGATGATATTCTGCGACACCGAATGCACCGCCGCCGCGGTATATACTCAGAATAAGGTCTACGGCGCGCCGATAACCGTTACCCGCGCCAATATCGCCGACGGAAAGGCGAGAGCGGTCATCTGCAACAGCGGCAACGCCAACACCTCGAACGCCGACGGAGTCGAAAAGGCGGAGGCTATGTGCGAGCTCACCGCAAAGGCTCTCGGAATAAGCCCGAGCGACGTTATCGTAGCCTCGACGGGCGTAATAGGTCAGAGCCTCGATATAGAGCCTATCGCCTACGGCATTTCGGAGCTCCCGAAGCTGCTTTCAAAAGAGGGCGGAGAGGACGCCGCGCTTGCTATTATGACCACCGACACCAAGATAAAGGAGATCTCCTTTGAAGCCGAGATAGGCGGAAAGGCGGTCCGCTTCGGGGCGATAGCCAAGGGCTCGGGAATGATACACCCCAATATGGCGACGATGCTCTCGTTTATAACCACCGACGCCGCGATTTCCCCCGAGATGCTCTCGGAGGCGCTTAAGGCGGTAGTCGACGACACCTATAATATGATAAGCGTCGACGGCGACACCTCTACCAACGATATGGTCGCGGTAATGGCTTCGGGGCTTGCGGGAAATTCCCCGATAGATTCCGAGGGCGAGGATTTTGAAAGCTTCACCGAGGCGCTGAGAGTTATAGGCAACTATATGGCTCCGATGATAGCAGGCGACGGCGAGGGCGCCACAAAGCTCCTTATTTGCAGCGTGAGCGGAGCCGCCGACATTAAAACCGCCAAGACTATAGCCCGCGGGGTAATAGCTTCGAGCCTTGTAAAGGCGATGTTCTTCGGCGCCGACGCCAACTGGGGAAGGCTCCTCTGCGCGATGGGTTACTGCGGCGCTGAGTTCGACGTCTCGAAGGTCTCGATATCTATGTCGAGCGCGGCGGGGAGCATAAAGGGCGTAGAAAACGGTTTCTGCGTTCCCTTCGACGAGGACGAAGCCAAAAAACTGCTTTCCGAGAGCGAAATTAAGATCGACATTTCCCTCGGCGACGGCAGCGCCTCGGCAAAGGCTTGGGGCTGCGATTTGACCTATGACTACGTTAAAATAAACGGCGATTACAGGACCTGATAAAAAGGAGAGAGCATTATGAGCGACAATATCTCTACGGGATTGCAGGCGCGGGTGCTTATCAGCGCTTTGCCCTATATCCAGAAATACACAGGGCGGGTGGTCGTAGTTAAATACGGCGGCAACGCGATGATAAATCCCGAACTCAAAAGAGCCGTTATGAGCGACATCGTGCTTCTTTCGCTCATCGGAATAAGAGTAGTGCTCGTCCACGGCGGAGGTCCCGAGATTACCGAGACCTTAAAGGCTCTCGGCAAGCAGAGCCGCTTTATCGACGGCTTAAGATATACCGACGCCGAGACCGCCGAGGTCGTCCAGATGGTACTTGCCGGGAAGATAAACAAAGACCTCGTTTCGCTCATCGGGCAGTGCGGCGGCAAGGCTCTCGGATTCTGCGGCATCGACGGAAGAATGATAAAGACCAAAAAGCTCGACAGCGGCAAAGACCTCGGATTTGTCGGCGAAATTGTCGATATCGACCCTCAGCCTCTCGCCAACGCGATATATAACCGCTATATTCCCGTTATCGCAACGGTCGGAGCCGACGACAGCGGTCAGGTATACAACATCAACGCCGACACCGCGGCAGCCGAGATAGCGGCAGCCCTCGGAGCCGAAAACCTGATTACTCTTACCGATATACGCGGGCTTATGCGCGATATAAACGACCCCGATTCTATGATACCCGAGGTAAAGCTCTCCGAAGTCCCGGGGCTCACGGAGCAGGGGATAATCTCGGGCGGAATGATACCGAAGGTCCAGAGCTGCGTAAAGGCGCTTGAGAACGGCGTAAAAAAGGCCGTTATGATAGACGGCAGAATCGAGCATTCAATACTTATCGAGATGTTCTCTGACGAGGGCATCGGAACTCTTTTCACAAGGTGACGTTATGAGCAATTTTGACATTATACAGCGCCGCGACAGCGAATATGTCGCTCATACCTACGGGCGCTTTCCGGTTGCGATAACCTCGGGAAAGAACGCAGTTTGCTTCGACGCCGACGGCGGGCGCTACATCGATATGACGAGCGGAATAGGGGTAAACTCCCTCGGCTTCTGCGACGAGGGATGGATAAAAGCCGTTACCGAGCAGCTCGGGAAGCTCCAGCACATCTCGAACCTCTATTACACCGAGCCCTGCGGAAAGCTCGCCGAGCTCCTCTGCAAGCGCACCGGAATGAAAAAGGTATTCTTTGCGAACAGCGGCGCCGAAGCCAACGAGGGCGCAATCAAGGCGGCGCGAAAGTATTCCTTTATGAAATACGGCGAGGGGAGGAATATAATTCTCACCCTAAAAAACTCCTTCCACGGGCGCACCGTCACCACCCTTTCGGCGACCGGTCAGGACGTTTTTCACAACTACTTCTTCCCCTTCACCGAGGGCTTCGGTTTCGTTGAAGCAGGCGACATCGCGGGATTAAAGGCAAATTCCGAGGGCGTATGCGCGGTGATGATGGAGCTTATTCAGGGCGAGGGCGGAGTGTTGCCGGTAGACAGGGAATTTGCCGTTGAAGCCGAGAAATTCTGCCGCGAGAACGACATTCTCCTGATAATCGACGAGGTCCAGACCGGAGTCGGCAGAACCGGCAGCCTCTATTGCTTCGAGCAGTACGGAATAAAGCCAGACCTCGTTACCTCGGCAAAGGGAATAGGCGGAGGGCTTCCGCTCGCGGCGGTGCTCTTCGGAGAAAGGGTAGAAAACGTTTTCTCCCCCGGCGACCACGCCACGACTTTCGGCGGCAACCCGATAGCCTGCGCGGGAGCAGTTGAGATAATAAACCGCCTCGACGAAGATTTCCTTGCCGAGGTGGTCAAAAAGGGCGAATATATCAGGGGGCGGGTGCTGAAAATGCCCCACGTTTCGGGAATAGCCGGTATGGGACTTATGCTCGGGATAGAGCTTAAAGACGGCATAAAGTCTGCCGACGTGGTCAAAGCGGGCATACAGAACGGCGTACTGCTCTTAACGGCAAAGGCAAAGGTAAGGCTGCTGCCGCCGCTCACAATAACATACGGCGAACTGGACGAGGCGCTCTCTGCCCTCGAAAAGGCGCTCAAAAGCTTCTGAATATGATAAAAAAGCACGGTGTGAACCGTGCTTTTTCTTGCTCTTTTTTATTTCTCTTCGCTCCAGATTTCGAGCAGGCGCTCATAGACGAATTCGCCCATTCTCTTGTAGCCCGCTATGCTCGGGTGGAGGTTGTCGTTGCTGTATTCGGGCAGCAGGCGGGACGGGTCGGCAGGGTCGGCAAGCTCGGCGTCGAAGTCGATAACTCCGTCGAACTTGGCGTCTTTAGACTTCATCCAGTCGTTCAGCGTAACGCGTATTTGGTCGTGGAGCTCGCTGTAGTAGCTGTTTCCGCCGACGGGCAGGATAGTTCCCGCATAGATTTTTATCCCGCGCTCGTGGCATTGGTCTATCATGCTCTTGTACTCGGTTATTATCGACTCCGAGATGTCTTCGTTGGCGTAGCCGATGTCGTTTATGCCGATGAGAAGAACGCAGTACCTTACTCCTGCTACGTTGAGAACGTCTCTTTCAAATCTCAGGCGGGCTGCCGTTCCGAGACCGCCGAATACCGAGTTGCCGCCGATGCCCTCGTTGGCTACGGTGAGGTGAGCGGTGTCGGGGTTGGCTTGGAGCTGCCTCGTGAGCTCATCGCTCCAGCGCTCAAACCGGTTCGGGGTGGTGCCGTAGCCGTCGGTGATGGAGTCGCCGAGGAGGACTATAGTGCCGCTTCCCGCCTTCGCCCATACGTCGAGCTCGCTGATGAAATACCAGCTCGTCATCACTTCTTCGGCTTCAAAGGATTCGTCCGTAACGTGGTCGCCCGAGATTATCCAGGTCGAGCAGCGGGCGCCGGTGTGGCTCGTCGGGGTGCTTCCCGCGAATTTTCCGAACTTTATGGTTATCGCGAGGTCGTCGAGAGCCTCAAAGCTGAAATCGATCTCGTCGGAAGTAAGGGTCTGCCCGACGGGGATATCAAACGAGGTCTCGCCGCCGTTGAAGGTCACGACGGTGTCGGTCGAGGTATCGATGGCGTTCTCGCCGGCGTTTACGAGGTGGGCGATATGCACCGATTCAAACTGCGCGGGAATAGAGCCGTATTCGTTCGAGAGGGTGAGGCGAATTTTGTCGCCGCCGATGTTCACTCTTATCTGCTGACGAAGGGTGTTCTCCTTGAGCGGAGGGTTGATCGGGGTCTCGTTCGTTCCCGCGGCAAGCTGAGCCGAAGCCCAGGTCGATACCCAGCCGTCCTCGTCGGGTATAACGACTTCCTTTTCGCCGCAGCCCGCAAGGGTAAACGTTAGGACCAAAGCCGCCAGAAGCGCGGCTATTCTTTTTAAAAGCGTCATTTTGCGTTCTCCTTTTCAATGTATTCTTTGATATGCTCAAAAACGGTCTGACCGACGTATTTATATCCCGAGTCGTTGAAATGGAGATAGTCGTTCCAGACCGATACATACTGTCTGTCCATCTGAGCGGGGTCGTTTTCCGAGGCGACCGCAGAGGAAAGGTCGATACAGGCGTCGAAGCCGGAATCCTCCGAGAGGACGAACTCGTTGACCTTTAGCCTTATCTGCTCGTGGAGCTCGCTGTAATAGCTGTTGCCCTTCATCGGAGTGAGAGTGCAGCCGAAGACCGTGATCCCGTTTTTATGGCAGCGGTCGATTATCGACTTATATTCGTTTATTATGTTCTCCGAGATGTCGCTCTGAGCGCTGCCTATGTCGTTTATTCCCATAAGCAGGACGCAGTATTTTACCCCCGGGACGCCCAAAACGTCGCGGTTGGCTCTGTTGGTGCCGGCGATGTCTCCGCCGTAGGCATAGAGAGCCGTTGCGCCGATTCCCATATTTATAACGCCGATGTCGAAGAGGTCGTTGTCGTCCTGGAACTGCCTTGCGAGCTCCTGCGGATAGGTCGAGAAGCCGTTTGTCGTAACGCTCGCGCCGTCGGTGAGCGAATCTCCGAGGCAGACGACAACGCTGCTGCTCTTATAGCCAACTGTGTCGAGCTCGGCTATGAAGTACCAAGCGGTCATCTCTTGATAGGTCCCGAAGTCGTTGTCCGAAACGTGGTCACCCTCGGCGACCCAGGTCGAGCACCTCGAAGCGGTGTGGCAGGTAATCGTTGAGGGCGCGCTGCCGAGCTTCATAGTTATCGCGAGGTCTTCAAGAGGCGCAAACTCGTAGTCGAGCTCGTCGGTGGTAACTCTTTCGCCCGCAGGGACTGTAAAGCTCTCCTCTCCGCCGACGGTGAGTACCGCCTCGGTGTCGAGCTCTACGCTGTAGTTGCTCGGGTCGGATATCTTGGCTATCTTTATGCTCTCGAGCTCAAGGTCGGTCGCGCCGTATTCGTTTGATATAACGAGCCTGAGCTTCTTTCCGCCCAGCGACACCCTTATCTGCTGCCTTACTGTGCTGCCGCTGAGCGCGGGCTTTGTGGGCGTCTGATCCGCTCCCGCCGTAAGCATAGCCGCGCCCCAGGTCGCCACCCAGTTCACGGTCTCCTCGGCGGAGTTATTGACTTCCATTTCGGTTTCCTCCTTGGTACCGTCGGCGGGTTCTGAGCCGCAGCCGGCAAGCATCGAAAGCGACACCGCCGCGGCGATAATCCCGCAGACTATTTTTTTCAGCCTCATACTTTTCATCCTTTCGGTAAAGGCGGGGAGCCTCCCGCCTTGATGGTAAATACAGTATACCACTTTGCACAGAAAAAGTAAAGGGCTTTCGGAATATCGGGACTCTGCGCGAGAAAGTCCGACTCAGGCGCATTAAAAGAGTGCGGTGGACGGCTTTTGCTATTCCCCGATCTCCTCAATTATCCCTCCGCCGAGGACGGTCTCGCCGTCGTAGAGCACCGCAGACTGCCCCGGCGTCATCGCGCGCTGCGGCTCGTCGAATATAAGCTTCACCCTGCCGTCGGGCAGAGCCTTTGCAGTCGCGGGCTGCTCGGAATGGCGGTATCTTATCTTCGCGGAGCACCTTATTTCGCCCTGCGGCGGCTCCCCGCATATCCAGTTGAACCGCCCCGCCGTGAGCTCACGCCTGTAAAGCCCCTCCTCGGTGCCGAGGGTGACGGTGTTTTTCTCGGGGTCGTTCCCGAGGACGTACATTCTCTCGGGATAATTCCCGCCTAAGCCCTTGTGCTGCCCAACGGTATACCTGATTATCCCCTTATGCCTGCCGATGACCCTTCCCTCGGGGTCTAAAAAATCTCCCTCGGGGCATACCTTTCCGGTAAGCCTTTCGAGCACCGCAGCATAGTCCCCGTTCGGGACAAAGCAGATGTCCTGCGAGTCGCGCTTATTGAAGTTGACAAAGCCGTTTTCTTCGGCTATCTTCCTGACTTCGGGCTTCGACATTCCCCCGAGCGGGAACAGCGTATGCGAAAGCTGATACTGATTCAGCCTGTAGAGAACGTAGCTCTGGTCCTTCGAGAGGTCAGCAGCCTTTTTCAGCAGGAATTTCTCCCCGCGTTTCTCTATTCTTGCGTAATGACCGGTAACTATCTTATCGCAGCCGAGCTCTTCGGCGCGGCGGAGCAGCCTGTCGAACTTCATAAAGCTGTTGCAGTCGATACAGGGGTTGGGGGTCCTTCCGGCGAGGTATTCGCTCACAAAGCGGTCTATTACCTGCTCTTTGAAGCTTTCCTTGAAATTGAAGACGTAAAACGGCATACCGAGGGAAAAAGCCACGCTTCTGGCGTCGCTCGCGTCGTCGAGGGAACAGCAGGTCCTGCCGCCGATATCTTCGCCCTCCTCGGATTCGTAGAGCTTCATCATGCACCCGATACATTCATAGCCCATATCAATGGTAAGCTTTGCGGCGACCGAGCTGTCGACCCCGCCGCTCATCGCTATAAGAGCCTTCATTCAAACCCCTCCCGTCGAAAATATTCTAATACTCGCGCAGGCGCTTGTCAAGCCCGAAAAAGCGTGGTATACTCTAATATGAAAGGAATGACATTTATGCGAAATTCTACTCTTTGCTATATCGAGCGGGACGGCTGCTATTTGATGCTCCACCGCGTAAAGAAAAAGAAGGACGTCAACCGCGACAAGTGGATAGGCGTCGGCGGAGGCTTTGAAGAGGGCGAGTCGCCGCTCGACTGCGTTATCCGTGAAGCCTATGAAGAGACCGGGCTTAAGCTCGCCGACCCGCGCTTTCGCGGAATAGTTACTTTCTGCTACACCGACGGCAGCGAAGCCGTTACCGAGCATATGCACCTCTTCACCTGTACGGATTTTGAAGGAGAGCTGCGCCGATGCGACGAAGGCGACCTCGAATGGGTGCCGATAGAAGAAGTCGGAAAGCTGCCGATCTGGGAGGGCGACAGGATATTTTTAGAGCTTCTGAGGACCGAGCCGCGGTTCTTCCTGCTCAAATTGGAATACGAGGGCGACAGGCTGGTAGACCACGTTCTCACCGTCGCGGGGAAATAATTTCTCGTAATGCGTTTTTACGTTTCCGATAATGTCGGGGCTTGAAAACCGCCGTTGGTTATGATATAATTATTATAATAAAAGCCGCAGATTTTTCACCGCGGCGCCGAATGGGGGAGGAACTGTAAATGCCCGTTATTTCAAGATTTTACGGATTAGTCATCAAGATGTATTTTCAGCAGGCGGAGCACAATCCGCCGCACTTTCACGTCGTCTACGGCGAACACGTCGGAGTCATCGATATAAAAACGCTCAATATGATTGAGGGCGACCTGCCGCCAAAGGCACTGGCGCTCGTGAAAGAATGGGCAGAACAGCACCGCGACGAGCTTATGAAAATATGGAATACTCAGGAATTTGTTGAGATTCCGCCGCTTAAGTAAAGGAGAATTTATGTTTCACAGAGTAAAAGAGGTCAGACCTCTATCGGATTTCAGGCTTGCCGTTTTGTTTGAAAGCGGCGAGCGGCGGAGCTACAACGTCAGACCTTTGCTTGACAAATGGCAGGCGTTCAGGGCTCTTTCAGACGTCACGGGGCTTTTCAATCAGGTCAAGGTGGACGCAGGCGGCTACGGAATAAGCTGGAACGACGAAATCGACCTGTCCTGCGACGAGCTTTATTTCAACGGCGATATCGGCGGATAATTATAAATTCGCTCTTTTTTAAAATTTTTCAAAAAGTTGTTGACAAATCAACATCACGGGTGTATAATCTCAGATGTTGACAAGTCAACAACTTTATTTTGAAGGGGGTCTCACGGAATGCTCGAAAGATTTGAACGCTTTACGCTTGCAGTCAACGAAGTGCAGCGCGCCTGGACGAGAATAGCCTCGGAAGAGATGAACGCCTACGGCTTAAAGGGCTCGTATCTCGTTTACCTGATAGTAATGCACCGCCGCCCCGAGGGGATAACGGCAGCGCAGCTCGGGTCGCTCTGCTCGCGCGATAAGGGCGACGTTTCGCGCGCGGTAACGGTAATGGAGTCTAAGGGGCTGATAAAGAAGGAGTCCGGCTCGGGGAATCTCTACCGCGCGAAGCTTCTTCTGACCGACGAGGGCAGGCTTATGACCGAGAGCATCGTGAAAAAAGCGGAAATAGCCGAAAACATAGCGGGCGAAGGGCTTTCGGAGGGCGAACGCGAAGCAATGTATTCCGCCCTTGAGAAGATAACCGAGAATCTGAAGGAGCTTTCAAAAACCGGCATCCCGAACGAAGAACCGGCGGCAGAGCCGGGAAGCGGCGCTTTTCCTGCCGAAACTGCGCCGGCATCAGCATAAGGAGCAAAGATATGAGCGTAAGAATAATACTGGATTCCTCTGCCGACACTGCGGCGGAAATAAAGAACAGATTCGAGTTTGTTTCGCTGCCGATATTCTTCGGCGACGAGAAATTCATCGACGGAGTAAACATCACCCACGCCGAGTTTTACGACAGGTTAAAGAACAGCGAGCAGCTCCCGAAAACGAGTCAGGCTGCGCCCTACGACTACGCCGAGGTCTATAAAAAGGTGACCGGCGCGGGCGACGACGCGGTTGTTCTGACAATCTCGAAGAAGCTTTCGGGGACATATCAGAGCGCGGTAATAGCCGCCGAGGATTACAAAGGGCGGGTGTTCGTCGTCGACAGCGACACCGTCACCATAGGCGCGGGCGTTCTTGCGGAATATGCGCTTTCGCTTGCAGATTCGGAAATGAGCGCCGAAGAGGTCGCCGCCGAGCTTGAGAGCGCCAAAAAGCGGGTCAGGCTTATAGCTATGGTCGATACCCTCGAATACCTCAAAAAAGGCGGCAGAATTTCAAAAACGGTCGCGTTCGCGGGGGAGCTTCTTTCGTTCAAGCCGGTCATAAGCGTCGAGGAGGGCGAAATAAAGCTCCTCGGAAAAGCCCGCGGAGCCAAAAACGGCAACAACCTCTTGGAGCAGGAGATAAAAAAGGCGGGCGGCGTTGATTTCGGCCGACCGGTGCTCCTCGGATATTCCGGCACCGACAGCACTATGCTCCACAGATACATAGACGACTTCTCGACCCTCTGGGCGGGTCACGTCGAGCTCAATATCGCCGAGATAGGCAGCGTAGTCGGGACGCACGCAGGTCCCGGGGCTATAGCCGCCGCGTTTTTCGCAAACAACTGACAATTTCGATTCTTTTTCATAACAGTTTCCCCTCCTTTCGGAGCGGATCCCGCGTCCGGCGCGAAAGCGTCGGGCGCGGGGTCTTTTTCATACAAAAATAAGGCAGAAAGCGGTTCGCGCCTTCTGCCTTTTGATGTTTATTGGTTATAGGAGCCTTATCTTTCTCTTGACCTCGGCGTGCTCCGAGAGCAGGGCGAGCTTGCGGTCTATCTGGTATTCCTCGATAGCCGGAGTTATAAACGCTAACTCGCTGCTGGTGCGCTGCTTTCTCGGTATAAAGTCGACATATCCGAACAGCGTTGTGATGAGCCCCTTCAGCGAATCCGCCTCCTGAGAGCTTACTCTTACATAAACCCTGACGCTCGCCGACTTATAGGGGACCATAAAGCTGCGGTCGGTGCTGTCCTCCCAGGTCAGAGAGGCTATATCGGCGTTTTCGTGCTTTACGGCGTCGATTATATCCGCCACGACCGCCGAGGCGGTAGCTTCCTTGCCGGCGCCTCTGCCGTAAAACAGAGTGTCGCCTACGCTGTCGCCGCGTATCATTATCGCGTTGAACACGTCGTTTACGCCCGAGAGCGGGTTGTTTACGCTCACGAGCCTCGGGCAGACCGTCGCCACAAGACCGTTTTCGGTCTTGTCTATAAGCCCGATGAGCTTAACGGCATAGCCCGCGTTTGCAACGTATTCAACGTCCTCAAGGGCGATGTTGCGTATTCCCGAGCAGTGGACGTATTCGGGGTAGATCTGCTTTCCGAAGGCGAGCGAGCCGAGAATGCATAGCTTTCGGCAGGCGTCGGCTCCGTCGATATCGGCAGAGGGGTCGCGCTCGGCATAGCCGAGGCGCTGAGCGTCGGCAAGAGCCTGCTCAAACGAAACCTGGTCGAATATCATCTTTGTGAGAATATAGTTGGTGGTGCCGTTGAGTATTCCCGCGATGCGCTCTATTCTGTTGGCGGCGAGGCACTGATGGAGCGGGCGAATTATCGGTATTCCTCCGCCGACGGAAGCCTCGAAGAAATAGTTGCAGCCGTGCTCCTTGGCGGTTTTGATAAGCTCGGCGCCGTGGTAGGCAACGAGCTCCTTGTTAGAGGTGACAACGCTCTTTCCGCTCTCCAAAAGGCGCTTTGTGTAGTCATATGCGAAGGTCTTTCCGCCCATAAGCTCGGCTACGACTGTGACCTCGGGGTCGTTTATGATGTCGTCGAAGCTGTCGGTCATCTTGTCGGCAAAGGGGCTGCCGGGGAATTCCCGAAGGTCGAGGATATATTTTATATCCATCCTCCTGCCGCTCCGCTTCTCGATTATATCCTTGTTCTTATAGAACAGCTCGACGGTCCCGCTTCCGACTACTCCGAAGCCCATAACCGCTATTTTAGATACTTTCATATTCTTCCTCATTTCAATATTTATTTTCCCGATATCACCTTTGCGCTCGCCACGCCGGATATTCTCAGCACCGCCCTCGTTATCTCCGAGAGGTCTTCGGCGGCGTCGTTGAAGCGAGCGGTTATCATAACCGTCGCGGCAGAGTCGATGGGAATGTTCTGGTTTATCGTGAGAATATTCGCGTCAAGATGATAAAATTCGTTAAGTACCTCGGCAAGAAGCCCCGGGCGGTCGCTTAAAACGACGCAGAAGGTAACTATCCGCTCGTTCATCTTTTCGGAATATATAAACGCCGAATCCTTGTATTTATAATAAGCGCTTCGCGAAACGCCTACCTCGCGGCACGCCTCCGTCGAGGTGCGGCAGATACCCTGGGCGAGCAGCCGCTTCGCCTCGAGGACCTTAAGAACCACTTCCGGCAAGACATCGGAGCTTACGATTACAAACTCCTTTTCCGACATAATCAGCCTCCTGAGTTTCTGTTGTGAAAACAGTTGTATTTTTCTCACAAACAATTATACACGACGCGGGGAATTTGTCAAGTAGAGATTTGAGCTTCGGCTTTGCCGAAAGCCGAGAATTTTATTTCTTGCGTTTTCTGTTGACGAACCGAGGGGAAATGTGGTAGAATAGCGGTAAGATAATTTTAAAAAAGCTCTCCGAGCCGGAGAGCCCGCGGAAGTGAGTTTTTTGAAGCATAAATGGCTTATTGCGGCGTTTGCGGCGGTCTTCCTTATTGCCGTCGCCGCCGGTATTACGCTGAGGTTCGCCGTCCAAGGCGAAAACAGGGAGCAGGAGATATCCGCCCCGCCGCAGACCTCTGCCGAGGAGCTGCCCGAGGGAGCCCCCGCGAACACGGTCGCCGTATCGACCGCCCCGACCGAAACCGCACCGCCGCCCGAGACAACAGCGCCCGTTGAGACCGAGCCCGAGGTAACAACACCCGCTGAGACCGAGCCCGCGCCGGAGCCGGAGGAATCCGGGACGGTCAGGATCTGCATCGGCGGAGACACATCGATAGACGGCGAGTTTGCCGACTTCGCGGCGCAAAAGGGCGTCGATTACCCCTGGGAAGAAATATCGGGAGTTATGGGCGAAGCCGACATAGCAATAGTAAACCTTGAGACCTGCGTCAGCGACGGGGGAGTCTCCGAAAAAAGGGAGGGCTACGGCTTCAGAACGCCGCCCGAAATGCTCGAAGGCTTTGTAAACGCCGGTATCGACGCCGTGAACCTCGCCAACAACCACACCCGCGATTTCGGCTACGACGCGCTTTTAGACACCTTTGAAAACCTCGCCGGCAGCGGGATAGAGTATTTCGGCGCGGGTAACGACCTCGACGAGGCTCAGGGGCTGCTCGTAATAGAGAAAAACGGCGTTAAAATAGGCTTTACCGGCGCAAACAGGGTCTATCTCGCCAACGACTGCGCCGCGCGGGAAGACCACGCGGGAGTGAACCAGATAGGCGGCGCTGACAGCGCCTCGACCCTTGCCTACATAGAAAAGCTCAGAGAGTACGACTCGATGTGCGACGTTCTTATAGTATTCCTCCACGCGGGCGAGGAGGAGGTTTTCGAGGTCTCGGACTATCAGAAGAAGGTCTCGCGGAGCTTTATCGACGCGGGAGCGGATATCGTCGTCGGCGGGCATTCCCACACTCTCCAGCCGATAGAATTCTACAACGGCAAGCCGATTTTTTACAGCATCGGCAACCTCATCTTCTGGCATATTGACGACGACATCGACGGTCTTACCGCGATATTCGATATAACCGTCGACAAGGGCGGGTTCGTGAGCCTAAAACTCCACCCGCTGTTCATAAAGAATTACAAGGTTTACTATCTTAAAGAGGGAGAGGGGAAGTTCGGCTCAAGATATCCTCAGATAATCGAGCTTTTAAACAGCCTCTGCAACCCCTACGGTCTCGCCTTCGACGGCGAGGGGAATATGACGGAGTATGTCGCGCCGCCGGAGGGACCCGAGGCGGCTGAATAGAAAATAATTTAATTCGGAGGGTATTATGTCGTATCAGAAAATCGTGATCATTGATTTCGGCGGGCAGTATAACCAGCTCATAGCGCGGAGAGTGCGCGAATGCGGAGTATACTGCGAGGTCGTGCCGTTCAGAAAAATCACCGCAGGCGGGCTTAAAGAGGAAAAGCCCGCAGGAATAATTTTCACCGGCGGACCGAACAGCGTTTATCTTGAGACCTCTCCCCATATCGACCCCGAGGTTTTCGGGCTCGGGATACCTATTCTCGGAATCTGCTACGGGGCTCAGCTTATGGCTCATACCCTCGGCGGAAGGGTCGCAACCGCTCCTGCGAGCGAATACGGCAAGACCGAAACGGAATTCAACTCAAACGCGCTGATGTTTAAAGGTCTGCCCGAAAAGGCTGTCACCTGGATGAGCCACACCGACTATATCGCGGAGGTCCCCGAGGGCTTTGAGATCACCGCGCACACCGACGTCTGCCCCGTCGCCGCTATGGAAAACCGCGAAAAGAAGCTCTACGCTACTCAGTTCCACCCCGAGGTAAACCACACCGAAAACGGCACGGATATGATAAAGCGCTTTTTGACCGAAGCCTGCGGCTGCGTCTGCGACTGGACTATGGGCAGCTACGCCGAGACCGCGATAAAGCAGATACGCGAAAAGGTCGGCTCAAAGAGGGTGCTGCTGGCGCTCTCGGGCGGGGTCGACAGCTCGGTTTTGGCGGCGCTCCTTGCGAAAGCAGTCGGAAACAGGCTTACCGCGATATTCGTCGACCACGGATTTATGCGCAAAAACGAGGGCGACGAGGTAGAGGCGGCGTTTAAGGACTGGGACATCAATTTTGTCAGGGTGAACGCGGCGGACAGGTTCCTCGAAAAGCTCCGCGGGGTTTCCGACCCAGAGACCAAGCGCAAGCGCATCGGCGAGGAGTTCATAAACGTTTTTGAAGACGAGGCAAAAAAGATAGGCAAGGTCGATTTCCTCGCGCAGGGGACCATTTACCCCGACATAATCGAGTCGGGAGCCGGCGACGCGGCGGTCATAAAGAGCCACCACAACGTCGGCGGTCTGCCGGATCACGTCGATTTCGAGGAGATAATCGAGCCGCTGCGCCTGCTCTTTAAAGACGAGGTACGCGCGCTCGGAACTACTCTCGGTCTGCCCGAAAATATCGTCTGGAGACCGCCGTTCCCGGGCCCGGGTCTTGCGATAAGGATTTTGGGCGAGATAACCGAGGACAAGCTCGACATACTCCGCGAGGCGGATTATATCTTCCGCGACGAGCTCGAAAAGAGCGGCGTCGCGAGGGGGATAAACCAGTATTTCGCAGTTTTGACGAATATGCGCTCGGTCGGCGTTATGGGCGACGGCAGGACCTACGACTATACCGTTGCGCTCCGCGCGGTCACTACGAGCGACTTTATGACCGCCGACTTCGCGAAGATACCTTATGAGGTCTTGGAGCGCGCCGCAAGCCGCATCGTCGGCGAGGTAAGAAGCGTCAACCGCGTAGTCTACGACATCACCACCAAGCCCCCGGCAACGATTGAGTGGGAATAAGTTGAGAAGTCGTAAAAACCCAGTATTTATGCGGGTTTGCAGACTTTCGAGAGGTCTTTTGATAA
>CANQXS010000025.1 GCA_947627875.1 uncultured Clostridia bacterium | reverse complement strand
GCTGTGACTAAATTATATCCCAAATGCCGGTTTGAATCAATAGAGGCTGCATTTAGGAATACAAGCGGGGGTTGAGACAATGCCCGTCTAAGACTTGCATTACACAAAAAGGACTGCGTAAAACAGCAGTCCTTTTATAAATATATGACGATATATCGGTCACCCGTTTTTCTCGGCGAAGCTGCGGCGCTCGTCGGTGAGCATCTTTTCGAGGCTGTCGCACCTTATATGACCGTAGGAGTTTTCGCTGCCGAACCAATACCCGAGAAGCGCGAGGACTTTATACGAGCGCATTACCTCGCTTTCGTCAGCGAGCGAGCGGTCTACCTCCGCCTGAATAACGCGCATCTTCATGGTGTTCAGCTTTCCGGCTTCCTCGTCGGTGCGGACGGTCTTCTCGGTCTGCTCCTCGATCATCGCGTCTTTGATATCGCGGTATTTTTTCTGCCACGACGCGCCGAAGTATACCCTCTCACAGATATATACTACAGCGGCTGAGCCTAAGATCATCGCCGCGAATACCCGCCCGAGGGGTATCATCACTCCTATGGCGACGGTGACGAGTGCGCCGAGAAGAACGGCGGCTACTGGCTTCAGGGAGCTAAGGGCTTCTATTACGTTCCAGAGTATAACAAGCTCGGCAAAGATTACGGCAAGGGTGAGAAAGATGTCAAGAGTGCGCATAGCGCGGCTCGATATCTGAATAAAGACGAGCATAGCGGTTATCGCGCCCAAAAACACGGCGTCTTCGGTGCCCTTTCCGTAATCGTAATACTTTATCGTCTTCGAGTTCTTTACGCCGCGTTGATACAGGCAGAACATTATCGCCGAGAGCAGCAAAAACGCCGCAACGCTTATTATTTGTATATAGCGAACAGGGTAAGTCCCTATTGTAAAGACGTTTTCCTGAGCCAGAGGGAGCAGCAGCATAAACACTATAAGCGCCGCAACCGCTCCGATTATGCAGAGATTCAGCGGAGTTTTAAGGTGCATCTTTATCGGCTTGCCGCTCTTATAGCCGGCGTTCTCTTTTAGGCGCTCCTCTTTGGTTTTCCTCGGGGCTTCCTCGGCTTTTGCGTGGCTGCGGGCTATTGAGAGCCTTTCGAGATTATTGAGCAGCGGAGTTATGCACTTTGAAATGAAGCTGTCGAAATTCAGATAGCTCTTTGAATATATCACATATCTCTCGGTGCCGTCGTATTTTTCAAATTTTACGGGGATCATAGTGCGGTCGGAAAGATGCCGCCTTACGTCGTCGTCATTGTAAACCGGAAATACGATCTCTTCGAGCTTCGCCTCATACTTTTGCACTATCGCTTCCTCGGCTTCGGAATATGCGCCCGAAACGGCGCTCTGACCCTCTTTGTACGCTTTTAAAAGCCTGTCGTTCCAGTATTCGTCCGAGAGAGACCCGCTCGGGGCGTCGTAAACTCCGCTTCTGTTGAGAATATCCGAAGCGGTCGATTCGTAGCGGTCGCTCGCCTTGTCGTATTTCTGTTTCAGCTTGAGAAGCTCCGCTTTCATTTTGTTCACGATCGCCTGATATTCAGGAAGGTTTTCTTTGGCGTGATAATAGCCGCCCTCGCTCGTTTCCTTGGCTTCGTAGCGGGTGCAGGATTCGACGGGGCGGTTGTGGTTGAGGGTATTGTGGTTATCTACCCAGTCCCAGAAGATTCTTACAAGGTTTGATTCTATATCGCTGTCGGGGAAGCCGGTGTTTTTTTCGGGAAAGTAGATGTCTTTATTGAGCGTTTCCACCTGCTCGTTGATAAGGTCGCCGAACGAGCGCTCGGAATCGTCGAAGGTATAAAAATCGCTGAACTTCGGCGCGCGTATCTCTTCGGTATTGTTGCTGTCCATAGTTTTGCGCTCTCCTTTCGATATTTTCAGTCTTCAAACGGATTGACGTCAACGGCGGGCTTTGCCGAGGCGGCGCGGTCCGAGAGCGAGGCGAAGTATTCCTGGAGCGCCTGCATCTGAGCCCTTTCCTTCCAAAAGGCGGTTTCGCGGTCGTAAGCCGTTTCGGGGGCATAAACGTTTTCTATCTCGCGGGTGATCTCATTGTCGTCCGCTTCTGTCATATCTCTGAGCTTCAGGGCGCGGCGGTAGGCGGCGCCGCAGCGGCTTTCGAGAGAAGCCCTCTCCCGCTCGAGCTCTGCCCAGTAGCGCTCGATGCTGTTTTTACTGAGCGCGAGCTTAATGTCGCTGAAAAGCAGCTTATAGAGCGTATAAAGAAGCAGGATTATCAGCGGGAAGCCTATAACCGCGCTGACGATAAGGTTCGCGGTTATCTGTTTATCGGGCTCGAGGGTTTCAATATAGCCGTCGATCGCTGTCTGGACGGCGGTAAAGATCGCAAACGGGATAAGGAATATCCACCAATGCCCGAGCTTTTTTGCGAGCCATACGCCCAGCGCCGCCATCTCGATAAAGAACACAAACCCGATTATCCACATAAACACCGACCTTTCGGAGAAAAGGTATTCCGGCGCGGCGATGCAGAGTATTGCGAAGGCTATGTAGGGCAGAAGTATCAGCAGATGGATCATCAGCGGTTTTACCGCGGCGAGCTTCTTAGAGGTCTCGGGCCTTTGCTTGACTTTTTCTTCCAGCGCTTTAATGCTGCCGCACAAATCGCCGGGCGCTTCGCTTTTAATGCTGTAGATATCAAAGCCGTCCTGCTGCTCGGTATCGACGAGCCTGCGCGAAAAAAGCCGCGCAAAGTTCTGCCTGCATATCCTGAAAGCCTCAAGGTCGCTTTTTTCGTCGGTCAACGCCCTTTCGATGAGGTCGAGTTCGGAAAATTCTTCGGTCATATTATTATCCCCTTTCGGACTGAATTTTAGAGACGGCAGCGCCGCCCATTGCCGAGATAAGTATAGCACAGGCGCGCGGAAATTTCCATACTTTTGGGAAGATTTTTTGCTATGGAAATACTCTAAAGCGAGATCCGAGATATTAAACAAACGGGCGGGAGGCTTTGCGGCTTCCCGTCCGGCGGTTAATATTCGTATACAGAAAGTATCACTTTTTGCGGAGGACTTTCGCGGGGGTACCGGTTTTGGTGAGGGCGAGCTTTAGATACTGCCCCGTGAACGAGTTTTCGCATTTGGCGACCTGCTCGGGGGTTCCGGTTGCTATAACGGTCCCTCCGCGCACTCCCCCTTCGGGTCCGAGGTCGATGATATAATCGGCGGACTTGATAACGTCGAGGTTGTGCTCTATAACGAGGACGGTGTTGCCCGCGTCGCAGAGCTGCTCGAGCATATCGATAAGCTTCAGGACGTCGTCGGCGTGAAGACCTGTCGTGGGCTCGTCGAGGACGTAGATCGTCCTGCCCGTGGCGCGGCGGGAGAGCTCGGTTGCGAGCTTAACGCGCTGGGCTTCGCCACCAGAGAGAGTCGTTGATGGCTGACCGAGCTTGATGTAGCCGAGACCGACATCGCGAAGGGTCTTTATCTTGCGATAGATTTTCGGCATATTCTCGAAGAAGGCACACGCCTCCTCGACGGTCATATCGAGGACTTCGGAGATATTCTTGCCCTTATAGCGGACCTCGAGGGTCTCGCGGTTGTAGCGCTTGCCCTTGCAGACCTCACAGGGAACGTAAACGTCGGGGAGAAAATGCATTTCGATTTTGATTATGCCGTCGCCCGAGCAGGCTTCGCAGCGCCCTCCGCGGGTGTTGAAGCTGAATCTTCCCGCGGTGTAGCCGCGCATCTTCGACTCGGCGGTCATCGCGAAGAGATTGCGGATATCGTCGAACACTCCGGTATAGGTCGCGGGATTGGAGCGCGGCGTTCTGCCTATCGGCGACTGGTCGATATTGATTATCTTGTCGAGGTTTTCGAGCCCTTCTATCTTCTTGAAGCTGCCCGAAACGGTGTGCGCGCGGTTGAGCTTGTTGGCGAGCTCCTTATAAATGATGTGGTTCACGAGCGACGATTTTCCGCTTCCCGAAACGCCGGTAACGCAGGTAAACGTCCCGAGAGGGATGGAAACGTCTATATTTCTGAGGTTATTTTCCTTTGCGCCGATGACCTTTAAAAACGCGCCGTTGCCGGGTCTGCGGGTCTTCGGAACGGGTATGCACCTCTTTCCGCTGAGGTACTGCCCCGTTATCGAGCTTTCGCAAGCCATTATCTCCTCGGGGGTTCCGGCGCAGACTATCTCTCCGCCGTGTATTCCCGCGCCCGGTCCGACGTCGACGATGTAATCCGCCGAGAGCATCGTCTCCTCGTCGTGCTCGACGACGATAAGGGTGTTGCCGAGGTCGCGGAGGCGCTTTAAGGCGTCGATGAGCTTGGCGTTGTCGCGCTGATGAAGACCTATCGAGGGCTCGTCGAGGATATAGAGCACGCCCATAAGCATCGAACCTATCTGGGTCGCGAGGCGGATACGCTGGCTCTCGCCGCCCGAGAGCGTAGCGCTCGAACGCGAAAGAGTGAGATAGTCGAGCCCGACGTTTTTCAGAAAGTTGAGCCTCGAGCGTATCTCCTTTAAAATCTGCGCGCCGATGAGCTTTTCGCGCTCGCTCAGCTCGAGCTTATCGACAAAATCGAGGGCTTCGGAAATCGACATCTTAGTGAAGTCGGCGATGTTTATCCCGCCGACGGTGACCGCAAGGGACTCTTTTTTAAGCCTGTCGCCGTGGCAGGTGCGGCACTTGACGTCGCTCATATATTCCTCAATCTTAGCCTTGGTAACGTCGCTGTCTGAGGACTTATAGCGGCGCTCTAAGTTGTTGATCACTCCTTCGAACGGGGTTATCCAGTATCCCCCGCCCCATTCCTCGGGGCGCTTGAACTTCAGCTTGCGGTCGCCAGTTCCGTAGAGGAAAATCTCTATCGCGTCGCGGTCGAGGTCCTTTACGGGAGTATCGAGCGAGATGCCGAATTCCTTCGATATGGCGTCGTAATACATCATCGTCATCGAGCCGGGCTCGAGGGTGTTCCAGCCGTCGGCGCGAATGGCTCCTTCGCGGATAGTGAGTTCTTCGTTGGGAATGACGAGCCTTTCGTCGACCTTGCGGAATACGCCGAGACCGGTGCAGTCGGGGCAGGCGCCGAACGGGTTGTTGAAGGAGAACATTCGCGGCGCGAGCTCCTCGACCGAAACACCGTGGTCGGGGCAGGCATAATTCTGGCTGAACAGAAGCTCTTCGCCGCCGATTATATCGA
Organism: uncultured Clostridia bacterium; assembly: GCA_947627875.1. Classification (GTDB taxonomy): domain Bacteria; phylum Bacillota; class Clostridia; order Oscillospirales; family Ruminococcaceae; genus Faeciplasma. The sequence continues at coordinate 27,154 of CANQXS010000025.1, read as the reverse complement.
CCCCGACGAGCCCGCCCGAAAGACCGGTCACGGTCTCGATGCTGTCGGAAAGGCGGGAGCGTATCTCGGGCTTGATAACAAGGCGGTCGACGATTATCTCGATGTTGTGCTTCTTATTCTTGTCCATCGTGATTTTTTCGGAGAGGTCGTAGGTTACGCCGTCGACGCGGACGCGGACAAAGCCGGATTTTCTCGCGTTTTCGAGGTCTTTTTGGTATTCGCCCTTTCTGCCTCTTACGATAGGCGCCAAAAGCTGGATTCTGGAGCCTTCGGGCAGCGCGAGGACCTGATCTACTATCTGGTCGACCGACTGGCGCTTTATCTCTCTGCCGCAGACGGGGCAATGGGGAATGCCTATTCTCGCGTAAAGGAGTCTTAAGTAGTCGTAGATCTCGGTCACGGTCCCGACGGTAGAGCGAGGGTTGTTTGAGGTGGTCTTCTGGTCGATTGATATGGCGGGAGAAAGCCCCTCTATCGAATCGACGTCGGGCTTGTCCATCTGACCGAGGAACATTCTCGCATAGGAGGAAAGGCTCTCGATATAGCGGCGCTGACCGTCGGCGAAAATGGTGTCAAACGCAAGGCTCGACTTTCCCGAGCCGGAAAGCCCCGTAAAGACTATAAGCTTATCGCGCGGAAGCTTTAAATCGACGTTTTTGAGGTTATGCTCCCGCGCGCCTTTTATTACTATCTCGTTTGATGACATATGCTCTCTCCTTGGTTTTGTATATGAGTTCCTGCGGAAACCGAGGCGAAGCCCGCTGGCGCGCAGCGCCCGCGCCGCCCGAAGGGCGGCCGCGCGCTCGGCGGAGCCGAGCGCGGGGGCTTCGCCCCTCAGCGAGCCTCCGTTATTTTATCTTTGCGCCCTTTAAATCGAGCTTTCTCAGCTCCGCTATCTTGTCGCGGTAATATGCCGCCTGCTCAAAGTTGAGCTGCTTCGCAGCCTCGCGCATAAGCTTCGACATCTTATCGATCATCTCGGCGCGCTCGCGCTGAGAATACTTCTTGAGCTCCTTGTTTCCGGTCTCCTTAGTAGTTATCTCGATAACGTCGCGAACGCCTTTTATTATAGTTTTCGGGGTGATGCCGTGCTCGGCGTTGTATGCGCTCTGTATCTCTCTGCGGCGTTCGGTCTCGGTTATCGCGCGTTCCATCGAGCCGGTAACGCTGTCGGCATACATGATAACCTTTCCAGAGGCGTTTCTCGCTGCTCGCCCGACAGTCTGGATAAGCGAGCTCTCGCTCCTTAAGAAGCCCTCCTTGTCGGCGTCGAGAATGGCTACGAGCGAGACCTCGGGCAGGTCGAGACCCTCTCTGAGAAGGTTTATTCCGACCAATACGTCAAACTCGCCGAGCCGCAGGTCGCGGATTATCTCCATTCGCTCGATTGTGTCGATAGAGTGGTGCATATACCTTACCTTTATCCCGACGTTCTGAAGGTAAGCCGTGAGGTCCTCCGCCATTTTTACGGTAAGCGTAGTTACCAAAACCCGCTCCCCCTTTTCGGTTCGGCGGTTTATCTCTAAAATGAGGTCCTCTATCTGCCCCTGAGTGGGCTTGACCTCTATAAGCGGGTCCAAAAGCCCCGTCGGGCGGATAATCTGCTCGACTATCGCCTCGGATTCCTGACGCTCGAAAGGTCCGGGCGTTGCAGAAACGAACACCGCCTGGTCTATCCTCGAATAGAACTCGTCGAAGGTGAGCGGGCGGTTGTCGAGCGCCGAGGGAAGCCTGAAACCGTAGTCGACGAGAATATTCTTCCGCGCCCTGTCGCCCGCATACATTCCCCTGACCTGAGGCAGAGCGACATGGGACTCGTCGACTATGAGAAGGAAGTCCTTCGGGAAGAAGTCGAGGAGCGTATAAGGAACAGCCCCCGGCTCCCGCCTTGCGAGCACTCTCGAGTAGTTCTCGATTCCGCTGCAGAAGCCGACCTCTTCGAGCATCTCCATATCGTATTTTACTCGCTGCTCGATTCGCTGAGCCTCTATGAGCTTATCCTGAGACCTGAAAAATTCCACGCGCTCGCGCATTTCGGCTTCGATATCCTCAATCGCGTCGTGGAGCTTGTCTTTTGAAGTGATGTAATGCGACGCGGGGAAAATCGGGACATGCGCCAAAGAGCTCAATACTTCGCCGGTAACTACGTTTATCTCGTTTATGCGGTCTATTTCGTCGCCGAAAAATTCAACGCGTATCGCGCTGTCGTTCGAGCCCGAGGGGTAGATCTCGACTACGTCCCCTCTTACGCGGAAGCGGTTGCGCTGAAAATCTATGTCGTTGCGCTCATACTGTATCTCGACGAGCTCGGAAAGAAGCTCGTCGCGGGATTTGGTCATTCCCCGCCTGAGCGAAACGATCTGGTCTTTGTATTCCTCGGGGTCGCCGAGGGAATATATGCATGACACCGACGCCACGATTATAACGTCGCGGCGCTCTGAAAGAGCCGCAGTTGCGGAATGGCGCAGGCGGTCGATCTCGTCGTTCACGTCGGAATCCTTCTCGATGTAAACGTCGGTCGAAGGGATATACGCCTCGGGCTGGTAATAGTCGTAATAAGATACGAAGAACTCTACCGCGCTGTCGGGAAAGAACTCCCGAAATTCCGAGCATATCTGCGCGGCAAGGGTCTTGTTGGGCTCCAAGATCAACGTAGGGCGGTTTACCTCGGCTATAACGTTTGCCATAGTAAAGGTCTTGCCCGAGCCGGTCACGCCTAAAAGGGTCTGCTTTTTCTTTCCCTCGCGTATCCCCTTTACGAGCTCGGCTATCGCCTGAGGCTGGTCTCCCGTAGGCTTGAATTCACTTTTCAGGACGAATTTATCCATAATATCTCTCCGAACAATAAATCGAACAAACGTTCAAGATATTCTAACACATTCAAAACAAAAAGTCAATGCCGAACATTGACTTTTTTGACTTATTCCCGCATATACGGTCTTAAATACGGGCGGGAGCATAGCGGCGCATCCCTTACGGCTTTTGCGCAAGATAAAGATCTACGGTATCGTAAATATTGATAAAGCCGCCGACTTCGTCTAAAGCCTTTCGCATTTCGGATTCAAACGCTTCTTTAAGAGACGGCTCCAGCGCGCGGTGATCGGAATAGGTATTCAACAGATGAATATATTCGTCGGTACTCAGCTTTCTCACACGCTTGTATAACCTATACTCCGCGTTTTCAAATCCGAAGCTTTTAAGCTCTTTCACCCTGACGGCGCAGTCTTCCTCGCAGAATTCCCTCAGCACTTTGCCGGAAGGTCTGAATTTTGCGTAAACTCTTTTACTTGCCGTATTGCTCGGGTCGCCGTCGTGATTCGGGAAAGGATGATTCCAGAACAGGGCGACGCTTCCGCGGCTTTTTAAGGAGCGCATTATCTTCGAATATGCAGCTTCTTTCGGCAGCCAATGAAAAGCAGTGGCGCAGTATATCAGATCGCAGCTGTTTTCCTCAACGGGGCAGGACATAAAATCCGCATTTACGACGTTAAAGCCGCCGCAGTCTCTAAACTTCTCCGCGACAAAAGCGCTCAGGTTTTCTCCGAGCTCGATCCCGGTCACACGGCAGCCAAGCTCAAGAAACGGCTTCGTCGCCTGACCGGTCCCTATGCCTATCTCAACAAGCCTGCTGCCCGCTCCGATATGAGAATACGCTATAACATCGTCAAAGAGCGCCTGCGGATATCCCGGGCGGTATCTGTCGTAATTCAGGGCGTCTTCATCAAAGCTTCGGCGAAGCTCCACTTACAGCGCCTGCTTAAGAGCCTTTGCAAGCTGGTCGGGGCAGGAGGTATCTTTGAAGCCGCACTTGGTGTTTTCAAGTTTCGCGATGACGTCTTCGACCTTCATTCCCTTTACGAGCTGGGAAATGCCCTTTAGGTTGCCGTTGCAGCCGCCGAAGAACTCTACGTTCTGAACGACGCCGTCTTCAACGGTGATGTTTATCTGGCGCGAGCAGGTACCCTGGGTTTTGTATTCTATCTGCATTTTACATCTTCCTTTCGGATATATTCTGTATTCAGTATATAACTTTATTTCGGCGCCGTCAATAGTTTAACCGAAAAATTCCGACACAAAAGAGGGCTCTTTTGCCTCGAAGCTCCTGCCTTCGAGGTATTTCAGCGGCTCGCCCAGACCACCCTCCGAAAATTCGAGCCTGAAGGCGCAGAGAGCCTGAGATTTAGCGCGGTACCGGCGGTTGACTTCGTTCCTGCCGTATTTGCCGTCGCCGAGTATCGGGCAGCCGATATAAGCCATATGCACCCTGATCTGATGGGTCCTGCCGGTGACGAGCCCGACCTCGCAGAGGGAAAGCTCGCCCGAGGTTTTTATAACGCGGTAGTTTGTTATCGCCGTCTTGGAATTCGGGGTCTTTTCCTTTCTGACGTAGACGGTGTTTTCGCTCTCGACCTTTTCGAGGTAGGTTTTAATGCAGCCTTCGCTCTCGCGCGGGCGTCCGACAACGGCGCAGAGATAGGTCTTTTTTACGGCGCGGTTTTTTATCGCCTCGTTGAGGAGCCTCAGGCTCTCGGCGTTTTTCGCGCAGATAACTATCCCCTCGGTGTTGCGGTCGAGGCGGTTGCAGAGAGCCGGCGCAAAGCTCTGCTCGGAGGCAGGGTCGTACTCGCCCTTTTCGATGAGATACCGAGTAATGCGGTTGATGAGTGTGTCGCGGGTGTTGAGGTCGTCCTCGTGGACGACGAGCCCCTGCGGCTTATATGCGAGCAAAATATTAGCGTCTTCATATATTATTTGGATCTCGGAGGAGACGTCGGAAAAATCGGACCTCGGAACGCTCCCGAAAAATTCGTCGGAGATATACATTTGCAGAACGTCGCCCTCTTGGAGGCGGGTGGAGATCTCGCAGCGCTTTCCGTTGAGCTTTATCTTTTTTTCGCGGAGGAATTTATACATTTTCCCGTTGGGCAGCTTAGGGACGGCTTTCGAGATAAACCTGTCCGCCCGCTGACCGGCGTCGTTTTTGCCGACGGTAAATTCTTTCATAGCCTGCCTCCTTTCGGATATATTTATTATAAACCTTGAGAGGGCGATGTCAAGTAGTCCGGCGCAAAGCTTCGGGTAAGGAAATCCGAAAGTTTTCGGTCCACCCTTTTTCAAAAAGATAAGCGTTATTTCTTGCCGCTCGCACTTCGCGGGCATAAACGCCCGCCCGCTCGTGCTTGCGGAGAAATAATCGCGTATCTCGGGTGGCGGAGTCAAGGCGCAGGGCATTCGGGTCGAGAGCGAAGCGAACGACAGATGCGGCGTGCAGGCAGTACGGTTTGCACAAACTCGGACGCCGCATTGGTCCCCTGTTTGCCGAGCAAGGCGAGGCAAATTAACTGACTCTAAAACTGTGCATTTATGCCTCCCTTTCTCATGCATATTTTCCGTTCTTCTCTCATAGCATGTCCAAAAAGGACGGGTTTGAAGGGAGTTTTTTTATGCGGGAATACACAGGTCTTACCGAAGAGGCGGCGAAAAAGCTGCTTGCGGAACACGGCGAAAACATGCTCGAAGGCGGCAGCCGCCCCGGTGCGCTTAAAATTTTCGCGGGGCAGTTCAAGGACGTTATGGTAATTATTCTGCTCGCGGCGACGGCGGTCTCGGCGTTTATGGGCGAAATTTACGACGCGCTTACGATAATCGCGATAGTGCTTCTGGACGCGGTCCTCGGGTTTATTCAGGAATACCGCACCGAGCGGACGCTCGAAGCGCTCAAAAAGATGACTGCGCCTACGGCGAAGGTAATTCGCGACGGAAAGCTCTCGGAAATCGAGGCGGCGAAAATCGTTCCGGGCGACATTTTCACCGTAGAAGCGGGCGACAGAGTTCCCGCCGACGGAAAGATTCTCGAGCTTAGCGACCTCAGATGCGACGAGTCTATCCTCACGGGGGAATCGGGAGCGGTCAAAAAGGCGGCGTATTCCGGCGAAGACCCCGTTTTGCCCTCTCAGGACGGAATGGTCTATATGGGGGCTTCGGTAACTCGGGGCAGCGCGGTATGCGAGGCGGCGCTTACGGGAATGAACACCCAGATGGGAAAGGTCTCGGGGCTGATAAACTCGGAGGAGGAGGGAAAAACTCCGCTTCAGAAAAAGCTCGCTAAGCTGGGCGGAGCGCTCTGCGCCATATGCCTCGCGGTATGCGTTCTCGTCGCCCTCGCGGGAATACTTCGCGGCGAGCCGGTTTTCGATATGCTTATGACGGGCATAACCATCGCGATAGCGGCGATCCCCGAGGGGCTCCCCGCGACAGTGACTATCGCGCTCGCGCTCGCGGTCAGGCGTATGCTCAGGCAGAACGCGCTCGTAAATAAGCTTCATTCCGTCGAGACGCTCGGCTGCACAACGGTTATATGCACCGACAAGACCGGGACCCTCACCGAAAACAAGATGACGGTCACAAAGCTCTGGGCAGACGGCGGCGAATTCACGCTTACGGGCTCGGGATATACCTCGCGGGGAAAGCTTCTCGCCGCAGACGGCTCCCCTGCCGAGCTTACGGAGCCCGCGCGCGAGGCGCTTATATGCGCGGCGCTTTGCAACAACGCCAAAATCACGCCGGTATATAAAGACAGCACCCGAGAGCGCAAAAACCGAGGGCGGTTCGATATAATCGGCGACCCGACCGAAGCGGCGCTTTTGATTGCCGCGGAAAAATGCGGAGTCACCGAAAACGGTGTTATAGACGGCGGCAGGAGGATCTCGGAACTGCCTTTTGACAGCGATGCCAAGCGGATGAGCGTTACCGTCCGCCTCGGGAGCGGTGAAAATACATATACGAAGGGCGCGCCCGACGTTATCCTTGAGGACTGCACGCATATTCTCACCGAGTCGGGGAGAAAGCGGCTCGACAGGCAGAAAAAGAGCGAAATTTCGGGCGCCGCCGATTCGATGGCTAATTCGGCGCTGAGGGTCCTCGGGTTCAGCAGGTCGTCGCCCGAGGGAGAGGTTTTTCTCGGTCTTGCGGGAATGCAGGACGCCCCGCGCGAGGAAGCCGTTAAGTCGGTACGCGAGTGCAAAAAGGCGGGAATAAGGGTTGTGATGATAACCGGCGACCATCTTCTGACCGCAAAGGCAGTCGCGCGCGAAACGGGCATACTCAAGAGCGGCGGAAGAGCCGTCACCAAAGCCGAGCTCGACGCGATGACCGACGCCGAGCTTTCGAACGCCGCGCAGGACATCTCGGTTTATGCGCGAGTGAGCCCGTCGGATAAGCTGAGGATCGTAAACGCCCTAAAATCGCGGGGTAATATCGTAGCGATGACCGGCGACGGAGTGAACGACGCTCCGGCGGTAAAAGCCGCCGACATCGGCGTTGCTATGGGCAGGACCGGCACCGACGTATGCAAGCAGGCGGCGGACATAATCCTTCTTGACGACGACTTTTCTACCCTCTGCCTCGCCGTAAAGCAGGGCAGGACGATATTCTCGAATATCCGCAAGCTGGTGAGATATCTTATCTCCTGCAACATCGGCGAAGTCGCGGTGATGTTTATGTCCATCGTATTCGGACTGCCGGTGGTGCTGCTTCCGACGCAGATACTTTTGGTCAACCTTGTTACCGACGGTCTGCCTGCGGTCGCCCTCGGGCTCGAAAAGCCGGAGGACGGGGTTATGGAAATGAAGCCGAAGGACTTTTCGGGGAGCTTTGCGAGCGGCGGGCTTTGGGCGAGGATAGCCCTTCGCGGCGCGCTGATAGGGATTTGCACGCTCGGGTGCTTCGTTTATACACTGAAATTAGGTTACGACCTCCCCGCCGCGCGGACCTCGGCGCTGATAACGCTAATTCTTTCTCAGCTCATACACGTTTTCGAGTGCAGAAGCGAGCGGAGGTCGGTGTTTGCCCTGAACCCGTTCGGCAACCCCGCGCTTCTGATATCCGTACTGCTCTCCGCTGCGGCAACTGCGGCCTGCGTTTGGTGGCAGCCGCTCTCGGCGGTAATGCAGACCGCTCCCCTGCCGCCCGCTATGTTCCTGCCATCGCTTATTTTCGCGGCGGCGGTACCATTCGCGGCGGGGATACTCGGGCTGATATTCACGAAAAGAAAATAACATGAAAAACGCTCCATTTTTAAAATGGAGCGCTTTCAATATAGTAAATGAAGCGTGGGTTGCTGATTTAAACTACCTGCCGTCGATATAGTCGCAGGCGGCAAGGGCGGCTACGGCGCCGTCGGCGGCGGCGGTGGTGACCTGGCGTATCTTCTTTGCGCGGCAGTCCCCCGCGACGAAGATTCCGGCAGTTTCGGTGCGGCAGGACTCGTCGGCGGCGGCATAACCGAAGCCGTCGAGCGGGAGGACGTTCGCAAAAGCGGCGTTCTGCGGCTCGAGACCTATGGCGATGAACAGACCGTCGAGCGGGATTTCTTTTCTTTCGCCGGATTCGCTCTCGGCGACTATGCCCTCTAACTTATCTCTGCCTTTATATTCGGCGACGACCGAGCCGAGTATTACTTCGATGTTCGGCTTATTTAAGACGGAATCCTGAAGGCGCTTTTCGCCCGTGAGATAGGGAAGATTCTGTATCATTATAACCTTTTCGGCGAGTTCTGAGAGCAGCAGCGCCTCCTGGAGCGCGGAGTTTCCCCCGCCGACTACCCCGACGGTCCTGCCCTGATAGAAGGCTCCGTCGCAGACAGCGCAGAAGGATATTCCGCTGCCGATGAGGTTTTCCTCGTTGTCAAGACCGAGCCTGCGGTGCTTTGCGCCAGTCGCGATTATTACCGCCTTGGCGGCGTATTCCGCGCCGTCGTCGGCGACAACGGTTTTAACTTCTCCCCCGTCGCGAATCTCCGTTACCTCGGCGGGCTCGAGCTCTGCTCCGAGCTCTATTACCTGATCGACGAGCGCCGCGGCGAAGTCGTTTCCCGAGATCGCGGGCTGCCCGGGGATATTCTCGACCTTCGGGGAAAAGGTTATCTGACCGCCGAACGCGGCTTTTTCGAGCACTAAAACGCTCTTATCGGCGCGAAGCGCGTAGAGCGCGGCGGTAAGCCCCGCCGGTCCTCCGCCGATGACAATGATATCGTACATAATTTCACCCGTGAAAGAAGTTTTTGCGCCGCCCAAAAAACGCGGCTCGGGGAGACCCCCGAAAGAAGGTCTCCCGCCGGATTTTCAATTATTACGCGCTGACGGTGGCGTGCTTCTTGATATCCGACACGCCGGCGTATTTCTCGAAGCTGCCGTCCTTGACGATAACGAGCGTGGGAGCCTGGCGGATATCGAATGCCTCGCAGAGCTCGCGGTTCTCGTTGGCAAGGAGGGTCTCGTATTTATAGCTCATCTTGTCGAGCATAGACTTTACGACCTTGCAGTTGGGGCAGGTCGCCGTGGTGAAGAGATAGGCGCCGTCAGAGACGGTTGCTTCGGACTTAGCCTCGCCCATTTCGACCTTTGACTCTACGCCGTTCCTGCGGAGGACGGAGTTTGCGATGTCATAGGTCTTGCGGTCCTTGAATTCCTGAGCCTTGCCGTCGTTCCAAGCCTTGACGGGGCGGTAGTAGCCGGTTATGCGGCTGTAGGTCTCGGTCGGCTCGCCGCAGTGCGGGCAGACGGTCTGCTCGCCGGTGAGGTAGCCGTGGTTGCGGCAGACGGAATAGGTCGGGCTGAGGGTGTAATAAGGCAGCCTGTAATTCTCGGCAATCTTGCGGACGAGGTTAGCGGCAGACTTCCAATCGGGCAGCTTCTCGCCGAGGAAGGCGTGGAAGACGGTGCCGGAGGTATAAAGAGTCTGGAGCTCGTCCTGAATGTCGAGCGCGGAGAAGATATCGTCGGTATAGCCGACGGGAAGATGCGAAGAGTTGGTGTAGTAAGGAGTTCCGTCGGAGGCGGTGATGATGTCGGGATATTTCTCGACGTCATGCTTCGCAAGGCGGTAGGCGGTGGACTCCGCGGGGGTAGCCTCTAAGTTGTAGAGGTCGCCGTAGAGCTCCTGATAATCGGAAAGGCGCTCGCGCATATGGTTGAGAACGTCTTTGGTGAACTTCTGAGCCTTTTCGTTGACGAGATCGCAGGCTATCCACTTCGCGTTGAGGCAGGCTTCGTTCATTCCGACGAGACCTATTGTCGAGAAGTGGTTGTCGAGGTTGCCGAGGTATCTCTTGGTGTAGGGGTAAAGACCGGCGTCGAGGAGCTTGGTTATAACGGTCCTCTTTACCTTGAGGGAGCGCGCGGAGAGGTCCATAAGCCTGTCGAGGCGCTCGTAGAATTCCTTTTCGTCCTTCGAGAGATAGGCTATTCTCGGCATGTTTATAGTGACGACGCCGATGGAGCCGGTCGACTCGCCGCTTCCGAAGAAGCCGCCGGATTTCTTTCTGAGCTCTCTGAGGTCGAGCCTGAGGCGGCAGCACATGCTTCTTACGTCGGAGGGCTCCATATCGGAGTTGATGTAGTTGGAGAAGTAGGGAGTGCCGTATTTCGCGGTCATCTCGAAAAGGAGCCTGTTGTTTTCGGTCTCGGACCAATCGAAATCGCGGGTTATCGAATAGGTGGGAATGGGATACTGGAAGCCGCGACCGTTGGCGTCGCCCTCGATCATGATCTCGATGAACGCCTTATTGACCATATCCATTTCCTTCTTGCAGTCTTTATAGCAGAAGTCCATCTCCTTGCCGCCGACTATGCAGGGAAGCTCTGCGAGGTCGTTCGGAACGGTCCAGTCGAGGGTGATGTTGGAGAACGGAGCCTGAGTTCCCCAGCGGGAAGGAGTGTTCACGCCGTAGACAAAGGACTGAATGCACTGCTTGACCTCTTTATAGGAGAGGTTGTCGACCTTTACGAACGGAGCGAGGTAGGTATCGAAGCTCGAGAAAGCCTGAGCGCCCGCCCATTCGTTCTGCATAATGCCGAGGAAGTTGACCATCTGGTTGCAGAGGGTCGAAAGATGGGAGGCGGGAGAAGAGGTTATTTTGCCCTCGATGCCGCCGAGACCCTCTTTTATGAGCTGCTTGAGGCTCCAGCCGGCGCAGTAGCCGGTGAGCATAGAGAGGTCGTGAAGATGGATATCGCAGTCGCGGTGGGCGTTGGCGATCTCGGGGTCGTAGATCTCGGAGAGCCAGTAGTTGGCGGTAATCGCGCCGGAGTTGGAGAGGATAAGCCCGCCGACGGAATATGTGACGGTGGAGTTCTCCTTTACGCGCCAGTCGTTGATTTTGAGATAGTTGTCGACGACGTCTTTATAGTTGACGACGGTCTGATTGAGGTTTCTTATCTTCTCGCGCTGTTTGCGGTAGAGGATATAAGCCTTCGCGACGCTGTCGTACCCGGCCTTTATAAGAACGCTCTCGACGCTGTCCTGAATATCTTCAACGGCTATCTTGCCGTCCTTTATCTTGGGCTCGAAATCGGCTGTTACCTTGAGCGCCAGAAAATCAATGACGTCCTGATTATACTGCTTTTCGCAGGCTTTAAAGGCAAGAACTATGGCGTTGGAAATCTTGGAAATGTTGAATTCTACTATCTTGCCGTCTCTTTTGATTACGTTGTACATTTTTTCTTCTCCTTGTCTTTGCTGATTGAATTTGCTTATTTCGGATGTCTGCTCAGTGCCGAACAGTTTATAATATATCGCATATCTTGGCGCTTGTCAAGAGGCAAAGCACAAGATATTGTGGTTTAAAGGTCAAACGCCGCGCAATTCTACCTTTTCAATATATTTCTGCGCGATTTTTTGTAGATTTTCCATAAAGTCTATGCTCGGCTCGGTGAAGCCCTCGCCTATAAGGTTCCCCGAGTCTTTGAAGCGCTGGAGGTAGTATCGCGGCGCGCCCCTTATCCATTCGCATATATCTTTTATATCTTCCTCGGTGTGGAGCTCCTTTACTACGGTGGTCCGGAACTCGAAGTCTACCGCTCCGCTTTTAAGAAATTCGACGCTTTCCTCTACGGGAGCGATGTCGAAGCCCTTGACGCCCACGGTTTCGGCGTATTTTTGCTTGGAATTCTTTATATCCATCGCGACGCTGTCGGCAAGTCCGCCGAATACCGCTCTGCGGAGACGCTCGGGGAAGGTCCCGTTGGTATCGAGCTTGATAAGATAGCCGATATCCTTTATCTCCTTCATAAGGTCGAACACGTCGTCGGAAAGAAGCGGCTCGCCGCCGGTTATGCAAACGCCGTCGAGTATTCCCTTTCTCTTTTTAAGATACTCGATGAGCTCGTTTTTATCCAGACAGTCGGCAAGGTTGATTTTTGTCACGAGCGGCGCGTTATGGCAGAACGGACATCTTAAATTGCACCCTGCCGTAAAAAACGTTGCCGCGACCTTCCCGGGATAGTCTAAAAGAGTCATCTTCTGAAAGCCGTGTATCTGCATTATTCATCACCTGCCCTCTGCGGAATGTAAGCTGATTATAGCGCATATTTCGGCGCTTGTCAATAGGCAAAACACAAAATATTGTGGTTTTGCGAAAAATTTTTTCAAAAACTTGTGTTTTGTAAAGGCGGTAAGCTTCCCGTAACCATGCGCGCTTTACAGGCGGAATTTTGACCGAAACGCAAAAATCGGTCTGTAAAGCTAAGCACCATTACAGACCGATTCCGATATAAATGCGCCGCTCCCGCAAAGGAACGGCGCTGTAATGTAAAATTGCTTTACGCCTCTGCAAGACCCTCCGAAACGCCGAGCAGAATTATGCCGACGATGACTGCCGCGATCGCAACGTATTGAAGAGGCTTGAGCTTCTCTTTGAGGAAAATTCCCGCAAGGAGCGCGGACACAACGCAGTAGGCGGCTATCGTCGGGGCGGCGACTACGGCGTTTCCGCTCATAGCGTAGACGTAGAAATACTGCCCGGCGGTCTCGAATACGGCGGCGGCGAGCTTGTTCCCCTGCTTGGGTATCTCGATTTTATCCCGCTTGATAACGAGAATGTAGATGAGCATAAGTATTGCTGCGATGAGGAAGGTTAGCTCGTAGGATATGTTTGCGACGTTCTCGAAGTTTTCCTCGGTGACGCCGACGAGCGGGGTCGCTTCGATGTCGTCGAGATAGAAGGCGTCGAAGAAGGTTCCCATAGCGTCAAGGACGCAGTAGATGAGCGGGAAGATGAGCGCGAAAACGCTCTTAGAATACTTTTTGTCCTCGGGCTTTATTTCGGAGGGCTTTGCGCGCTCTATCCAGCCGAGAAGGACGATGCCGGCGGTTATAACTATTACGGCGGAAGCGGAGAGAAGGTCGAGCTTCTGCCCTAAGAATATGAGGCAGAGAATGCAGACTATTGCGCCGGAGCTGTTCTGGACAGGCGATGAGATAGACAGCTCGAGGTATTTAAGACCGAGATAGCCTACGACCATCGAAATTATGTAGAACAGCGAAACCGGCAGATAGATCAGGATATTTATCGGGTTGTAGCCGACGTCGGTGAACAGGAGCATAAATATCGCCTGAGCACCCATTACGAGACCGACGGTTATGCCGGTCAGGAGATGGCTGTATTTTTCCTCGCCGCCGCGCGCGCCCTTCTTATAGAAAAGGTCGGCGGCGCCCCAGAGGAAGGTAGTAAGAAGCGTAAAAACAAACCACATGTCAAAGGATTCCTTTCTTTGCTGAAAGCAGCACGCGAAAGTATAGCAGAAATTTTCGGAAATGTCAAGGGCAGAGGGGGCTCATGAGATGATATCAAAAGTTTTCGGTCAAGCCTTTTTCAAAAGGCTTGCAGGGTCAAGGGGCGGAGCCACTGCCGCGCCCGCAGGCGCGGAATCCCTTGCGCAGCGAAGCGCAGGAGGGTAGTCAAAACAGTCCGGTGGACTGTTTTGGCGTAGGGGACCCTCGCCGGGGGTCCCCTGTTTGCCGAGCAGGGCGAGGCAAATAAATAGATAGCCGCCTTTCGGCGGGTTAATTCCGGCGGACGCCAAAGCCTTTTTGCTTCCATACCCCCTGCCCCCTCTCCCTCAGAGAGGGCGAGGGGGTTCCACCCTACCCCCTGGTCGTTCACCATTCGGCGAACGACACGACCCCTCCCCTCGAGGGGAGGGGTAATAGGGTTCCTTGAAAACACTTTGGCAGGTTTCCATTGCCCTTGCTCTCAATAAGGATATCAAGCTCCCTGACTGCTCTTTTTACGAAAAGTATATCCCCCGGGGCATCGGGGGAATACTTTTGCGCAATATTAACAATTCCGCGCGGGAGGGCAAATTTACGGTTGACTTTTTTAAGACTGTGTGGTATAGTATTTTGTGTCGGAAAGGCGGAGCGTCTTTCCGTTGAGAGCTTTAAGGCGACCCGGCGAGGTCGATAAGTCGGAAATATCAATATGCGGGTCCTTCCCGCGCTTTCGACCTGTCCTGCCGGCATCGGCGGGGCTTTTTATGTCCCGTAATTCAGGGAAAGGACGTATTTAGAATGAGAAGCGTTTACGACCCCATCCTTTTAAAAGAGAAATTCTCGGGGAGGCTTTCGGAAGCCCTCGGGGGCTTTTCCTTCGACTCCTGCGAATATACATTTTTACCCGGCTTTTGCGATGTGCATGTTCATTTTCGCGAGCCGGGCTTTTCGTATAAGGAAACCGTCCGCTCGGGAAGCCTCGCGGCTGCCCGCGGAGGATATACCGACGTATGCACGATGCCCAACCTGAGCCCCGTGCCGGATTCGCCCGAAAACCTTCGGGCTCAGCTCGACATTATAAAAAAAGACGCCGTTATAAAGGTACACCCCTACGGCGCGATAACCGTTAAGGAGCAGGGAGAAGCCCTCGCGGACCTTGAAGGTATGGCTCGCGACGCCGTCGCTTTTTCTGACGACGGAAAGGGAGTTCAGGGCGCGGAGATGATGGAGCGGGCGATGACCGAGGCAAAGCGCCTCGGGAAGATAATAGCCGCTCACTGCGAGGTAAATTCGCTGCTCCACGGGGGATATATCCACGACGGAGAATACGCAAAAAACCACGGTCACCGCGGGATAAGCTCGGAGAGCGAATGGCGGCAGATAGAGCGCGATATCGGGCTTGCGAAAAAGACGGGCTGCGCCTATCACGTCTGCCACATATCGACCGCGGAGAGCGTTGCGCTTATTAGAAAGGCAAAAGCCGACGGAGTCGACATAACCTGCGAGACGGGACCGCACTACCTGATTCTCTGCGATGCAGACCTTATTGAGGACGGGCGGTTTAAGATGAATCCCCCGCTGCGCTCCCCGCGCGACCGCGAAGCGCTTATAGAGGGGCTGCTCGACGGGACCGTTGATATGATAGCTACCGACCACGCGCCGCATTCAGCCGAGGAAAAATCACGCGGGCTCGAAAAGAGCGCCTTCGGGATAGTCGGGCTCGAAACGGCTTTCGCGGCGATGTATACTCACTTTGTTAAAACGGGCATTATCACGCTCGAAAAGCTGATAAGGCTGATGTGCATAAACCCGCGCGAGCGCTTCGGGCTGCCTTTGGAAGAAGACTTCTCGGTATGGAAGCTCGGCGAGAGCTTTACCGTCGACCCGTCGGAATTTCTCTCCATGGGCAGGGCGACGCCCTTTGAAGGCGAAAGGCTTTACGGGTTCTGCGCGGCGACGGTCTGCGGCGGAAAACCGGTATATCAAAATCTGAAATAAAGAGGACGCTATGAAACAGGGATTTTTTGAGATCAGGGAGAATATCCCGCTGACGGAAAACGTTTTTAAAATGACGCTCGAGGGCGACTGCTCGGCGATAACCGCTCCGGGGCAGTTCGTGAACATTAAGCTCGACGGGCTTTATCTGAGGCGCCCGATTTCGGTATGCGACGCCGAGGGCGACAGGCTCACGCTTATTTATAAGGTAGTCGGCAAAGGCACCGAAAAGATGTCGCTGATGAAAGCGGGAACGCTCGACATTCTCAGCGGGCTCGGCAACGGCTATGACATTGAAAAATCGGGGAGCGCTCCCCTGCTCATAGGCGGAGGAGTCGGAGTCCCGCCGCTCTACCTTTTGGCAAAAGAGCTGATAAATCAGGGCAAAAAGGCGACGGCGATACTCGGCTTCAACACTAAGAGCGAGATTTTCTATGAGAAAGAATTCGGAGCGCTCGGCTGCGAGGTTAAGGTTGCGACGGCGGACGGCTCTTACGGGATAAAGGGGTTCGTCACCGACGCGCTCGGCGGGATAAGCTATACCCACGTTTACACCTGCGGTCCCGAGCCGATGCTCAGAGCGGTTTATAAAAGCATTACCACCTCGGGGCAGTTCAGCTTTGAGGAGAGAATGGGCTGCGGTTTCGGAGCCTGTATGGGCTGCACCTGCAAGACTGTCGCGGGATATAAGAGGATCTGCCGCGACGGACCGGTTCTCTTTAAAGAGGAGATAAACTTTGACTGAAAAGGAGAAAACAATGACCGACACAAGAGTTACCCTCTGCGGCACAGAGCTCGATAACCCCGTTATTCCGGCGAGCGGGACCTTCGGCTACGGATATGAATTCGCGGAGCTTTACGATATAAATATCCTCGGGACTTTTTCGTTTAAAGGAACCACCCGCGAACCGAGATTCGGAAACCCGACCCCGAGGATAGCGGAATGCGCCTCGGGAATGCTCAACGCCGTAGGGCTTCAGAACCCGGGGGTAGAAAAGGTTATTTCGGAGGAGCTTCCGAGGCTTGAAAAGGTGTTTCATAAAAAGGCTATGGCGAACGTGAGCGGATTCTCGCTCGACGACTACGTTTATACCTGCAAGCGGCTCGACTGCTGCGAACAGGTCGGCTGGCTCGAGGTAAACATAAGCTGCCCGAACGTACACGGAGGCGGAATGAGCTTCGGGACGAGCGCGAAATCGGCGTTTGAAGTCACGGAAGCGGTGAAAAAGGCAGTCAAAAAGCCGGTTATAATAAAGCTTTCGCCGAACGTGACCGACATAACCGAGATTGCAAAGGCCTGCGAGGACGCCGGAGCCGACGGCATAAGCCTTATAAACACTCTGCTCGCTATGAGGATAGACCTTAAGACCCGCAAACCGCTGCTTAAAAACGTGACCGGCGGGCTTTCTGGACCGGCGGTGTTCCCGGTTGCGGTGAGAATGGTGTATCAATGCGCGAAAGCCGTTAAGATTCCTATTGTAGGAATGGGCGGCGTGAGCTCGGCGGAGGACGTTATAGAGATGATGCTCGCCGGAGCGACGGCGGTCGAAGTCGGGGCGGAAAACCTTGTCGACCCGTTCGCCTCGAAGAAGATAATAGAGTCGCTTCCTGCGGCTATGGAAAAATACAGGATAGAAAAGCTTTCGGATATAATAGGAGGTTCACTTTAATGGGCAAGGACGTTATCATCGCCTGCGACTTTTCAAGCGGGCAGAAGACAATGGAATTTCTCGGGCTGTTCGGAGAAAAAAAGCCTTTCGTTAAAATCGGAATGGAGCTTTTTTACGCCGAAGGTCCAGAAATAGTAAGGCAGATAAAGGAAAGAGGGCATAAAATCTTCCTCGACCTTAAACTGCACGACATTCCCAACACCGTAAAAAAGAGCATGAGCGTTCTCTCGCGGCTCGACGTCGATATGTGCAATCTTCACGCCGCGGGCGGCTCGAAGATGATGCGCGCGGCGCTCGAGGGGCTTATCCGCCCCGACGGGACGAGACCGCTGCTTATAGCCGTGACCCAGCTCACCTCGACCGACGGCGACACCCTTAAGAACGAGCTTCTTATCGAAACTCCGATGGCGGAGACGGTTATGAGCTACGCAGAAAATGCGAAGAATTCGGGGCTCGACGGCGTCGTCTGTTCCCCTCTTGAGGCGGAGGCGGTTCATCTTCGGTGCGGCGCGGGATTTTTGACCGTTACCCCGGGAGTGAGATTCGCCGACGGCGATATAGGCGACCAAAAGCGCGTTATGACCCCCGCAGAGGCGAAAAAAGCGGGCTCGGACTACATCGTGGTCGGGCGCCCGATAACCGCAGCGGAGGACCCCGTCGCGGCTTATGAAAGATGCGTAAAGGAATTTGTCGGATAAATACAGGAGGCTCAAAATGGAAAGCTACAAAAAGGAATTCATCTCGTTTTTGGAGAGCGCGGGAGTGCTGAAATTCGGGGATTTCACCGCCAAGAGCGGCAGAAAGATACCCTATTTCATCAACGCGGGAGACATCAAGACCGGCGCGCAGATTCGCAGGCTCGGCGAGTTTTACGCAAAAGCGTATATTGAAAACCTCGGCAAAAAGAGAGCAGTGCTCTTCGGTCCTGCTTACAAGGGCATTCCGATAGCCGTTTCGGCGGCTTCGGCTCTTGCGGAAAGCGGCGTAGACGTCCCCTTCTTCTTCAACCGCAAGGAGGCCAAGGACCACGGCGAGGGCGGGACACTTGTCGGGTATGTTCCGAAGCCGGGAGAAGAGATCGTTATCGTAGAGGACGTGATAACCGCGGGGACCGCGATAAGAGAGAGTATGGAGATACTCGGAAAGCTCGAAGGGGTAAAGGTGTCGGCGGTGTTTATTATGGTCGACCGCGGAGAAAAGGGAAAGACCGAGCTTTCGGCTATGAAGGAGATAGAACAGGAATTCGGCGTTAAGGTTTATTCAGTTGTAAACGTTTACGACATAATCGAATACCTCGAAGCCGAGGGCGGCAACGAAGAAAACGTTGAGCGCATCAAAAACTATCTCGCCGTGAACGGAGCGAAAAGATGAGAAGTATTATAAATATTCTCGACCTTTCTGTCGAGGAAATAGACGAGCTTATAAAAGTTGCGAACGACATTATCGCCCACCCCTCAGACTATTCGGAGCGCTGTCGCGGCAAAAAGCTTGCGACGCTCTTCTTTGAGCCCTCTACAAGGACCCGCCTCAGCTTTGAAGCGGCTATGTATGAGCTCGGAGGGAACGTTCTCGGCTTTTCCGAGGCGCAGAGCTCCTCGGCTGCCAAAGGAGAAAGCGTTGCCGACACCGTAAGAACCGTCAGCTGCTACGCGGACATAATCGCGATGAGGCACCCCAAGGAGGGCGCGCCGCTCGTGGCTTCGCTCAACGCGACCGTTCCGGTAATCAACGCGGGCGACGGCGGGCATTTCCACCCGACCCAGACCCTTGCCGACCTTCTTACCATTCAGCGCGAGAAGAGAAGCTTTGAAAACCTCACCGTCGGATTCTGCGGCGACCTCAAGTTCGGCAGGACGGTCCATTCGCTCATCGGCGCGCTCTCGCGCTATAAGGGGCTGAAGGTAATTCTCATCTCCCCCGTTGAGCTGAAGCTCCCGAGCTACGTTAAAAGCGAAATTCTCGCTCCTGCGGGGATAGAATACGTTCAGACTACAAACTTAGAGGAAGTAATGCCCCAGCTCGATATACTCTATATGACGAGGGTACAGCGCGAGCGCTTCTTTAACGAGGAGGACTATTTAAGGCTCAAGGACAGCTATATCCTCACTCCCCAGAAGCTTAAGACCGCAAAGAGCGACCTTGCGATAATGCACCCGCTGCCGAGAGTGAACGAGATAAGCGTTGAAATAGACAAGGACCCCCGCGCCTGCTACTTCAAGCAGGTCCTGAACGGAAAATACATCAGAATGGCGCTGATATTAAAGCTTCTGAAAGAAGCCGGAACCATCTGAGAAAGGACAGGCTATGAATATAGATTCCATTAAAAACGGCATCGTTATCGACCATATCCCCGCCGGAAGAGGAATGAAGCTCTACGAGCTCCTCGGGCTCGGAAAGCTCGACTGCCCCGTTGCGATAATCAAGAACGCCAACAGCTCGGCGATGGGCAGGAAGGATATAATAAAGATAGACGCCGATATTGAGGTAAATCTCGATATTATAGGATATGTGGCGCCGAACGTAACGATAAACATAATCCGCGACGGAGTTCTCTGCGAGAAGAAGTCGATAGGTCTGCCGCAGATACTCACAAACGTGATAAAATGCAAGAACCCGCGCTGCATCACCTCTACCGAGCAGGAGCTCGCTCATGTCTTTCGCCTTGAGAACGCCGAAACGAGGATATACCGCTGCGTTTACTGCGAAACAAAGGCAGCGCCCGAAAACGAATAGCAATTATTTATTGTCAACAAAATTTTTCGCCGCGATTTGACAAAAATGCCAATTTAAGCGCCGTTCTCACCGCTTTTTTTGGTTTGACTTTAACGCTCTTCGGTGTTATACTCTGTATATAGCGTTACCGCGCCGATTATGGCGGCGGATATACGCTTTTACAACGGCGAAACCTTTCGGGCTGCGCCGCGAGGCGCGTTTACCGGTTCGGAGAAATAGCGCCCTTTTTTAGTTTGAACCGCATAAGATAAGTCTTCGGCAAAAATATACTGTTTTTCAGGAGGAGAGTTATGAAAAAGGTCGGAATAATTATGGGAAGCGACAGCGATCTGCCGATCCTCAAAAAGACCGCGAGCACCCTTCGCTCGCTCGGCATACCCTACGAGACCCATGTATACTCGGCGCACAGAACTCCGGCGGAGGCAAGAGACTTCGCGCTTAACGCGCGCGATAACGGCTTCGGAGTTCTGATATGCGCGGCGGGAATGGCGGCGCACCTTGCCGGAGCCATAGCCGCGAATACCACCCTGCCCGTTATCGGGATACCCTGCAAGTCGAATAACTTAGACGGCATTGACGCCCTTCTGTCCACGGTCATGATGCCCTCCGGAATACCGGTGGCTGCTGTTGCGATAGACGGCGGAGTCAATGCCGCGCTTCTTTCGGCGCAGATACTCGCCCTCGGCGAGCCCGAGCTCGCGAAAAAGCTCGACGAAAAGCGCCGCAAAGACGCCGAAGCAGTCCTCGAAAAGGACGCAGCCATTGCCGCAAGAATAGAAGAATAAAATTCAGCTTTACTTTAATACAGGAGGAAAAAACTATGGAAAAAACCGTTCAGCTCTATGAAGGAAAGGCAAAAAAGGTCTTCGCGACCGACGACCCCAACCTCGTTATCGTCTCTTATAAAGACGACGCGACCGCGCTCGACGGTCTCAAAAAGGGAACCATCGCAGGAAAGGGCGCGATCAACAACCGCATGTCGAACTACATTATGAAGCTTTTGGCAAAAAACGGCGTTCCGACCCACTTCGTTGAGGAGCTCAACGACCGCGAGACCGTAGTTAAAAAGGTCTCGATAGTTCCACTTGAGGTAATTATCCGCAACATCTCGGCGGGCTCCTTCGCAAAGCGCTACGGCGTTGAAGAGGGCATCGTTTTCGCCGAGCCTACGATCGAGTTCTCATATAAGAACGACGACCTCCACGACCCGCTCATAAACAGCTACCACGCTCTTGCACTCGGTCTTGCGACCAAAGAGGAGATAGATACTATAAAGAAGATGGCGTTCAAGGTAAACGAGGTCATGAAGGAATACTTCAAGGGTCTCGGAGTTACCCTCGTAGATTTCAAGCTCGAATTCGGAAGGCTCCCCGACGGCACCGTTGTTCTTGCGGACGAGATCTCGCCCGACACCTGCCGCTTCTGGGATTCTAAGACCAACGAGAAGCTCGATAAAGACCGCTTCCGCCGCGATATGGGCGGAGTTGAAGACGCATACAACGAAATGATGAGAAGAGTTTTCGGCGAATAAATGCCGAGAAACCGGAGGATTTATGGAAGATTTGATTCATGAGGAATGCGGGGTGTTCGGCGTTTTCGCGCCGAATACTCAGGACGTCGCCTCGCTCGTGTATTTCGGGCTGTTTGCATTGCAGCACCGCGGTCAGGAATCTGCGGGAATAGTCGTGAACGACGACGGAGTTTTTACATACCGCAAGGACGTAGGGCTCGTCGGAGAGGTCTTCGATTCCGAAAAGCTCGCTAAGCTCGGTCTCGGAAATATGGCGATAGGGCATGTCCGCTACGGAACTACCGGCGGCGGCGAGCGCAGAAACGCTCAGCCCGTCGTTGTGAACCACTTAAAGGGCAATATGGCTCTTGCGCACAACGGCAACCTCGTAAATTCCTACGAGCTCAGGACCGAGCTCGAAAACCAGGGCAGCATATTCCACTCAACATCAGACACAGAGGTAATAGCCTATACGATAACCAAGGAGCGCCTTCACTCCAAAAATATCGAGGACGCCGTTGCTTCTTCGATTCCGAGGCTCGACGGCGCATATTCGCTCGTGATAATGTCGCCCTCGAAGCTTATTGCCGTAAGGGACGTTCACGGGTTCAGACCGCTCTGCTACGGTCAGCGCGAGGACGGCACATATATCGTAGCCTCCGAGACCTGCGCTCTTGCCGCCGTAAACGCGAAGTTTATCCGCGACATCGAGCCGGGCGAGGTAGTCGTATTCACCAAGGACGGCATAAAGTCGATACGCGACCACTGCGGCGCGAAAAAATCCTTCTGCGTGTTTGAATACCTCTACATCGCGAGACCTGATTCGGTCTGCGAGGGATGCAGCGTTCACGGGGCGAGGCTCAGAGTCGGCGAGCTTCTTGCCGACGCCTACCCTATCGACGCGGATATAGTCGTCGGCGTTCCCGACAGCGGCACCGACGCGGCTATAGGATATTCCCACCGCTCGGGTATCCCCTACGACATAGGGCTGATTAAGAACAAATACATCGGCAGGACCTTTATCGTTCCCGGGCAGGGAGTGAGAGAGGAAATGGTCTCGATAAAGCTAAACGTCGTGCCTTCGGTAGTAAGCGGCAAGAGGGTAATACTCGTCGACGACTCGATAGTAAGAGGCACCACCAGCGCGAAGATAGTAAAGCGCCTGCGCGAGGGCGGAGCTACGGAGGTCCACGTTCTCTCGTCGGCTCCTCCGTTTATGAACCCCTGCTACTACGGAGTAGATATAGATTCGAGGGAGTCGCTCATCGCCGCGAACCATACAAAGCAGGAGATCGCAGAGATAATCGGCGCGGATTCTGTGAACTTTTTGAGCCTTGAGGACGTTAAAAAGATAGCCGGAACCGACGGCGAGGGCTTCTGCTACGCCTGCTTCGACGGCAATTACCCGACCGCGCTGCCCACCAACTCGGAAAAGAGCAGGTTTGAGCGCAAGATAAGCACCAACCCGAAATTCGCAAAGAAGGACAACGACAACTGACCGGGGGTTTTAAAAATGGAAAAGAGTTTTTCTGAAAGCTATAAGCAGGCGGGAGTAGACATCACCGCCGGATACCGCTCGGTTGAGCTTATGAAAGCCGATATAAAGCGCACCGCCACCGGCGGCGAGGTCAGCGGGATAGGCGGCTTCGGCGGGCTTTTCGCGCCCGATTTAAAGGAATATGAGGAGCCCGTTTTGGTGAGCGGGACCGACGGAGTAGGAACAAAGCTCAAAATCGCCTTTATCCTTGATAAGCACGACACCATCGGCATCGACTGCGTTGCGATGTGCGTGAACGACATTATCTGCTGCGGAGCAAAGCCTCTCGTATTTCTCGACTACATAGCCTGCGGAAGGAACGTCCCCGAGAGGATAGCGGCTATCGTAAAGGGAGTATGCGACGGCTGCGTTATGGCGGGGGCTTCGCTTATAGGCGGTGAGACCGCCGAGCACCCCGGAATGATGCCGGAGGACGAATACGACCTCGCGGGATACTGCACCGGAATAGTCGACAAAAAGAAGATAATCGACAACAACACGATGCGCGAGGGCGACGTTATCATCGCGCTCCCCTCCTCGGGCGTTCATTCCAACGGATTTTCGCTCGTGAGAAAGGTGTTTGACATCGAGCATGCCGACCTCACCTCCCCCGTCGCCGAGCTCGGCGGAAAATCCCTCGGAGAGGCGCTTTTGGAGCCGACGAGGATATACGTCAAGCCGGTTCTCGCACTCCTCGAAAAGGTAAGCGTAAAGGGAATTTCGCACATAACCGGCGGCGGCTTCTACGAGAATATCCCGAGGAGCATTCCCGACGGGCTCTGCGCGAAGGTAACAAAGTCGAGCATAAAGATACCGCCGATATTCGGGCTTATTCAAAAGGCGGGAAACATTCCCGAGAGGGATATGTTCAACACCTACAATATGGGCGTGGGAATGAGCATCGTGGTTTCGCAGGAGGACGCCGAGAAGTCGCTCGAAATACTCAAAGCCAACGGCGAAGACGCCTATATCATCGGAGAGATAATCAAGAACGAAGACAAAATCGTCATCGAATGACCGAGGTTCTGAATGGATAGAAAAGTTAAAATCGCGGTGCTCGTTTCGGGCGGCGGGACCAATCTTCAGGCGCTTATCGACGCCGAAAGGTCGGGGATAATCGCAAGCGGAGAGATAGTCTGCGTTATATCCTCGAAGGCGGGGGCTTATGCCCTTGAGCGCGCCAAAAGCGCGGGAATAGACGCCGTTACCGTAGCTCGGAAGGACTGCGCAACGCTCGCCGATTTCGAGGCGGGAATCGTACAGGCTCTTGAGGAGCACGGCGCTGAGGTAATTATACTCGCGGGGTTTATGTCGATACTCTCGGAGGACTTCACCCGCCGCTACAGCGACCGGATAATAAACGTCCACCCGGCGCTGATACCCTCGTTCTGCGGAAAGGGCTACTACGGGCTTAAGGTCCACGAAGAGGCGCTGAAAAAGGGCGTTAAGGTATCGGGCGCGACGGTCCACCTCGTAAACGAGGTCTGCGACGGCGGCGAGATACTCGCGCAAAAAGCGGTGCAGGTAAAGGACGGTGACACGCCCGAGACACTCCAGCGCAGAATTATGGAGCAGGCGGAATGGAAGCTTCTGCCCGAGGCGGCGGAAAAGCTCTGCCGAAGGATATTGGGTGAAAAAAAGCCGGAGACGCCGGAGGTAGTCCTCGAGAAATGGGAGCGGAAGGACGCGGAAACGCTCGCCGAAATTATCGGAAAGATCGACAGAAAATATCTCTCCGACCGTATTCCGAACCCTTATACCGAAAATGACGCGGTTTGGTTCATCACCGAAACGGCGCAAAAGGGCGAAGCGGAAAAGACGGGCGTTTTTTCAAAAATCACGGTCGGCGGGAAGACGGTCGGAAACATCTCGGTTGAAAAGAGCGGCGGCTTAAATGAACGCTGCGCGGTCATCGGCTACTTCCTGCTGCCCGAGTATTACGGCAAGGGAATTATGACCGAAGCCGCGAAGCAAATATGCGCAGAAGCTTTTGAAAAGCTCGGAGTAATAAGGATCGAGGGAAGGACCTTCGAGCCGAATATGGCGAGCAGAAGAGTCCTCGAAAAGGCGGGCTTTGAGTTAGAGGGAATCCTAAAAAACGCGTATATAAAGAACGGCAAGGTTTACAACGCCTGCGTCTACGGACTGACAAAAGGAGAATAAAATGGACATTTACAGAATCAACACTATTGAGGAGCTCACCCACGACCCTTATGTAGGGCGCGGAATCATCGTCGGAAAGTCGGAGGACGGAAAGAGCGCGGTCTCGGCGTATTTCATTATGGGCAGGAGCGCCAACAGCCGCAACCGCGTATTTGCCGAGCACGACGGAGCCGTATTCACTGAGCCTTTCGACGCCTCTAAGGTAGAGGACCCGTCGCTCATCATCTATGCGGCTGTAAGAAAGA
Organism: uncultured Clostridia bacterium; assembly: GCA_947627875.1. Taxonomy (GTDB): domain Bacteria; phylum Bacillota; class Clostridia; order Oscillospirales; family Ruminococcaceae; genus Faeciplasma. Next base: position 1,750 of record CANQXS010000025.1, on the reverse strand, counting down.
TAGGAAATAAGCTCATAGTCACCAACGGCGACCAGACCGATACCGCGGTTGAAGGAATACGCCTCGGCTCGACCTTTGAGAAGGCTCTCGAAACTCGGGAATTCGAGCCCGACGCCCCGAACCTCACCCCGAGGATAAGCGCTGAGCTCGACTTTAACGGCGGCTTCAGCTATAAAATGAATATCCTAAAGAGCGAAGACCCGAATGGAAGCGCCTGCGCAAGGTATACCTTCGCTTATGAGCCTATTAACGGGCTCGGGCATTTTATTCACACCTACGTCGGCGACGGCAATCCCCTGCCGACCTTCCAGGGGGAGCCCGAGAGGGTCAAGATTCCGAACAGCCTCGACGGCTTCGCCGAGCAGATCTGGAACGCGCTCAACGAGGACAACAGGATCTCGCTGTTTGTGAGATACACCGACCTCGAAAGCGGCAGATACGAACAGAAAATCATTAACAAATACAATAAATAGGAGGAATTCTTATGGCAAACGAAGTGCTGTTAAAATACGGCTGCAACCCCAACCAGAAGCCCTCGAGGGTGTTTATGGAAAACGGCGGGGACCTTCCCTTTGAGATTCTCAACGGAAAGCCCGGCTACATCAATCTTTTAGACGCTTTCAACTCCTGGCAGCTCGTCAGGGAGCTCAAGGAGGCGCTCGGTCTTCCGGCGGTGACCTCTTTTAAGCACGTCAGCCCGACTTCGGCTGCCGTAGGTATCCCGCTCCCCGAGAAACTCAAAAAAGCCTGCTTCGTTGACGACATCAAGGGGCTCGACGACTCCCCGCTCGCCTGCGCCTATGCAAGGGCAAGAGGCACCGACAGAATGTGCTCATTCGGCGACTGGGTTGCGCTCTCGGACGTGTGCGACGTGACCACCGCCTCGATGATAAAGCGCGAGGTATCGGACGGCATTATCGCCCCCGGGTATGAGCCCGAAGCTCTTGAGATACTCAAATCGAAGAAGAGCGGCAACTATACCATTCTCAAGATGGACCCGAACTACGTTCCCGAGCCGGTCGAGCATAAGCAGGTGTTCGGCATAACCTTTGAGCAGGGCAGGAACAACTTCAAGATCGACCGCGAGCTTTTGAACAACATCGTAACCGCAAACAAGGACCTCAGCGACGAAGCCGCCCGCGACCTCATTATCTCGCTGATTACCCTGAAATACACCCAGTCAAACTCGGTCTGCTACGCCTACGACGGTCAGGCCATAGGGGTCGGCGCGGGGCAGCAGTCGAGGATACACTGCACCCGCCTCGCCGGAACTAAAGCCGACACCTGGTTCTTAAGGCAGCACGAAAAGGTTCTGAACCTTCCCTTCAAGCCCGAGATAAAGCGCCCCGACCGCGACAACGTTATCGACGGGTATATCAATAAGAACGAAGAGGACGTATGCGCCGACGGCGTATGGCAGCGCTACTTCACCACACGCCCCGAGCCCCTTACCGACGCCGAAGCGAGAGAATACCTCAACTCGATAAGCGGCGTTTCGCTCGGCTCCGACGCGTTCTTCCCGTTTGACGACAACATCGAGCGCGCCCGCCGCAGCGGAGTATGCTATGTTGCCGAGCCGGGCGGGTCCGTCAGGGACGACGCAGTCATCGCGACCGCAAACAAATACAATATGGTTATGGCGTTCACCGGAATGAGACTCTTCCACCACTGATCTGAAAGTCTAATGGTGTGATGTCAATAGTGCGATGATAAGAAATTTTCAACAATGGACATCTAAAATCGGGCAAAG
>CANQXS010000024.1 GCA_947627875.1 uncultured Clostridia bacterium | reverse complement strand
AAAACGAACTCGAGATAATAGTCCATAGTGACGTGTTCACGCCCGAAGCGGGAGAGGTCTTTTGTCACGACGCAGTTGACTTTTCCCGCTTCAATATCCGACATCATCCGCTGAAATGCGGGTCTTTCAAAGTTTGTCCCGCTCCAACCGTCATCAACGTACTCGTCATAGACTACAAGGTTATTCTCACTTACATATTGTCTGAGGACTTTTCTCTGCGTCTCTATGGAAATGCTATCCCCGAAATTTTCGTCATCTCTGGAAAGGCGCATATAGAGCGCTGCTGAATATTTTGCATTGTTGGGTTGCTTCATGTTTACCTCCTTTTCGGAAACAGCCCACGCTTACAATACAAGAGTATTGTATTACAAACGCGGCACAATTTCAAGCTTTAAAGCGATGATTTTGCAGAATATTTTATTACATCTTCGAGCAAATTCTCTAACGGCTTACCATCCTTTGCGAAATGCTCCGAAACCTTAATGCGGGAATTTCCGACGTAAAAGAACATTTCACCGTCGGGTTCGGTGCCGTAATATGGCTCACGCTTTGGCTTACTGCCCAATTTCCATTCTCTCAAAATCTCCTTGGAAGGGTAGTCCAGCGGTTCGTAGCACTCGCAAAGGTCGATAGGGTCGTGATTGTTCATGTTGTCCTCCTTAAATTTCGTAATCTTTGTTTTTAATTTTGTTTGATTCCTCATGCAAAGTTCGTTCAATGTTGTCTTTGATTGTTTTTAATCGTTTAACTTCACTGCGCTTTTCATTCAACTCCTCATACAAGTCATTCTGCTGTGATGTCAGCTGTTCAATTTCGGTTTGCAAAGTCTTATAGCTCGGTATTTTGGTAACACCATGCTCTTTGAAATATTTCTGGGCAGACTCCATAATGATAAATTCGCTTTCATGCTGCTTTCGGAATTTCTCCCTCGCTCGGTCAGACTTCAACGCCTTATATTCGTCCCGAATTGACCTTGTATTTGCATACGCAAGCACTCGTTTTTGAAGCCCCTTTTTGCCATAAAGCTCAGTCTCGACAGCTTTGAGCTTCTCCCTACAATTACGCTCATCTGCTTTTGCAATGGCAATAGCATTCTGCAAATCTTCGAGCGACTGGAATCCGTACTTTTCAAGCTCTGCAAGGCTCTTTGCCGACTGCTTAAGGTTGAAAACTTTTGCCCAATGCTCAAACCTCGCGCCCTTGTCAGGCGTTACATCGATCATGTGCGAAATACTGTCGTGATAAGTGTCGATTTTCGCATTTTTTGCCCCTTGTAAACGCTTGAGGATACTCGGCCGAGATGATACGCCCTGCTCTCCGTTTCGCGCCAACTGTCTCGATTTCTGCTCAAAAACGGCATTTATTGCGGGCAGGTCAAAATCATCGCCCAGCCGTCTGGCAGTGATAGGTTTGGTGCGGTCTGACGTTAGATAACTTAACCGTCCACGGCTTTGTTTGACTGTCACACCCTGCTGTGACAAAAGCTCTGCAAACTCGTCAAAATCATTTGCTGAGGAAAGAGCCGAGCGGATTATTTTTCTCAGCTTTTCTTTGTCTGTTTCAAACTTTGTCGGTTTGCCGCTGTCAGACAATTCTGCCTGACCGCGGCGTTTTGTCCAGTATTCGCCCTCGGTAACTCGCTCGCCACTTCCACCCAAAAGGACAATCTGATGTAATCCCTCACGTTGACACATCTCCATAACCTCTGCCCGAAAGTAATTCATAGCCGCTTCGGTGCAGCGGTGCTTACAACCTGCGCGTGTGTCGGCAGGGCGGTCCATATACGGCAGGAGTGGCACGTTAGCAATTCGTAAGCTGTTGATAACTATGTGGCAATGAATGTTGCCCGAATGATTATGACCATCGGAATGAGTGCAGACAATCGCCTGATGTCCTGCGAAGTGCTCACGGCAAAACTGCTCGCCCAACTCTTGAGCCTTATCTACTGTCAAACCGTTCTCAATGCCGTCGCGCGGGTCAAAGCTGATTATGTAGTGGTGCGACTTAACGTCGCCCCGACTGCGGTTTTTGCCGTAATGCAGATTCGACTTCATACAGGCGATCGCGAAATCATCATCGCCGCAATTCAGAGTAGTGAAGCGACAGTTTACTCGCGGAATCAACCTACCACTTTCATCGAAAATAGGCTTGTTTGTGAACTCATCGTGTTCAAACACCAAATATTTCTCCGCGGCACCGTAATCTGCATTTTTAGAGCTTAAGTGTTTGAACGTCGCCAACCGCATCGCCTACCTTTCGCAGGATTTCAAATTTCAAATCGGCAAGGTCGGAAATTGCAGATTGCACATCGACATAAAGTGTGTTATATGGCACACCGTTTTCGTTGAGATACCGTGCGATTTGGTTTAGATTCCCGCCGATTTTGCCAAGCTGTGCGGTTAGCTGACCGACAGCCGAAAGAAACTTTTCATTGACGGGTGAGACGGTGATAATCGGCTTGATGACAGCGTTCTCGATGGCCTGACGGATAAATTCAGACTGGCTAATCCCACAAAACTTTGCGCGCTCAGTGAAGTCTGCGTACTCCTCAACGGTCATTCTGGTTTTGACAACGATGTTGCGTTTGGGCGTGTTATACTTCTTTGACATATAAAGCCCCCTTTCACTTTACAACGTACATTTTTTGCGCGATTGGTGACACTTGAAATGTAAATTTTATATGAACTTAATTTACATTCCTCTCACAATACAACGTACATTTTTTTGGCAGATGATCGGTATAAGAATTGTAAAATTTTCGTGAACAACATTCTTCCGATTACCCCAAACGCAAATTTTTCGATTTTGCCAAGCCTTCAGTTCCTTCCACACCGAAAAATTATTTTTTGCCAATCTCATCAGAAAAATCCTTCTGCTTTATAACGGACATTTCAAGGCGGGTTTGTCCACTAATGCTGAAAAATTATCCCCCTCTCACTTTACAACGGACAAATTTTCATCGAATGACCATATGCAACTTTGTAAATTTTTTGTGAATGAAAAAACGCCTTTCATATTACAACGTACATTTTTTCTTCAAAAAGCAGGTATCCAATCAAAATAATTTTTTCTTTCACACTAAACGGACATTTTCTTGAAAAAATATGGGGTGGCAAATGTAAATTTTATGTGAATTCTCTCCGCCAGATAAATCACAACGTCCAAGTTTTATATGCCCCATCACCCTAAGCGGACATTTTTTAAGCAAATTTCTGGGTAATTTTCAAAAAAGTTTGCCGAAAATTCAAAATTTCTCCGTTTAATACAAAAGCTGAGATTTTTGCAATCAGCTTGTTGTGCAATTTTTAGTGGCTGTTTTTGTTTCAGTAACACTTAAATTTGAGAAAAAGCAACTGACGTGGAAAGAATTTAAATATAAAAATACCAACGTATCAATTTGGCACGTTGGTATCATTTTTATATAAAGCAGGGTTTGGGGAAGGCTACTCCCCAACAAGATTCCGCTCAAGACAAAATGAGCATACTTGCGAAATTTGGTCCCGCGGTAGAATCTTGCTCTGAAAATGCTGCTTATGCATATCCCGCAAAACATTTTCAAAACTTATCATCGTCAGCATTTATGATGATTTATTTCGCTTTTATTTTTCTCAAGACGGAAACAGATTCTTGCTTTTAAACGAACAGGAATCTGTTTTAATTTCCACGAAAAAACCACCGGTACTGCCAGTGGTTTTTTTCGATAATTGCCGGAGCGGCTACTCAGCTTCGCCGTTTTCCAGCCTTCCGCTGTCCATTCTGAAAATGCTGTCCGCCGCCTGAGCCACGTTCGGGTCGTGGGTGATGACCACAACGCAGCGACCGTCTTCGTGGGCGAGCGAGCCGAGCAGACCGATAATGTTTTCGGTGTTTTCGCCGTCAAGGTTGCCTGTGGGCTCGTCGGCAAGGATAACATCGGCGTCGGTGGCGAGAGCACGCGCTATCGCGACTCTCTGCTGCTCTCCGCCCGAAAGCATCGCGGGGAGCCTGCGGCTGTAACTTTCGCCGAGCCCTACGCGCTCAAGCGTTTCGAGAGCGCGCTTTTCGGCATCTGCCTTCGGCTTCTTTTGCAGAAGCATCGGGTACATAACGTTTTCGAGGACCGTTAGAAGCGGGAAAAGGTTGAAATTCTGGTATATAACGCTTGCGGTCTCGCAGCGGTAGCGGTCGACGTCGAGGGCTTTAAGGTCTGCGCCGTCGATAAAAACCGAGCCGCTCTCGGGCGTTTCGAGCCCCGCGAGCATAGACAGAAGCGTGGATTTTCCGCTGCCGCTCTTGCCGATGAGCGCGTAGAAGCTTCCCGACTCAAAGGCGCAGGAGACCTCCTTTACCGCGTTCACGGTCTGGTATTTTGTACGGTACGAATAAGAAACGTTGTCAACGGTCAGTTTCATATCAGTTTTCCTCCTTAAGTCCGAGTATTCCCGCGCGCCCCGTGACCTGAATTCCGGATATTACCGCTCCGGCAACAGAGGCGAGACCCGCCGCGGCTATATAAGCGGGGCTGAAAACGCAGAGCGGAGTTATCGCCGAGGCGAGCGACGCCGCTGCGAAAGCCAATGCAGCCCAGATAAGCATTTCAAGCGCGAGAGTTGAGATTATCGCCGACCTGCGGGTCCCGAGGCTTCGGGCGACGGCGAGCTCGCGCTTGCGCGTATGAATGTAAAAATACGAAGCAGCAGCCGAAATCACAAGCTCGAGCAGAAGTATCACCGGTCTGAGCCTATTCATCGTCCCGACGCTGCGGTTGATGCTCGCAAGGGTATCGCGCAGGGTCTCGTCGTGGACCACTGCCGCAAGGGTGTAGCGCTCGCCGCTGCCGGAATTCGGGTTTACCGCTCCTTTTCCCGAAGGGTCGATGTCGGAAAAGGTATAGCTCAATACCTTTTTGAATCTGTCGAGCCGGGTGTTATCGGCGACCGTAGCCGAAAAGCTCTGCGCGGCGGCATAGCCCGGTGTGCCGGAGCCGTTGAGGGGAAGCCTGTCTGCGGCGATGCTTTCGTAAAGCTCCCAGGGGCAGTATATTGCGCTCGAACCGCCGCCCGAGTAATACCCCGAAACGACCGATTCGAGGTCATAGAAGGGGCTTTCTCCGTAAGTCGAGCGGGCTATCCTGAGGCTTATTTTCAGCTCGCCGTTTTCGTCGGGCTCAAGCTTTTCATATACCGCCTGCGGGACGATCACGCCCTCGCCGTCGGAGCCTTCGATAAGCGTCGCCTTGGCGTTGCCGATAACGGGGTCGAAATCGTCGACGGCTTCAAGGCAGGTTATGCCGATGAAGGTATTTTTTTGGTCGGATACGGGGAGCATTTCGCCGTCCTCGGAAATGCTGTAGTAAAGCGGGACGCTCATCATCTTAACGTCCTTCACATAGGGCTTGACGGTCTCGTATTCGGGGTCGGCGGATATATAAAGGTCGCTGAAAGCGTCTTGCGTGAGAGCTTCGTAACTGCGCCCCACTATCATCAGCCCGTCAGTGGCGGTACCCTGAAGATTGCAGACGGTGACCTCAACGGGCAGCGAATAGGCAGCCTGCTTTTCCGATTCCTTGCTTTTTATCAGACCGGCATACAGACAGGAGAACCACCCGAGGGCAGCCAAAAGCAGCATGATAGCAGCTCCCGTAAACGAGCGGGTGAACCTGCTTTTCAGATACATAAAAGGCATCATATTGATCACCGCGCTATTTTTTCATAAGAGCGAGCGGCTTTTTGCGCGAAAGTACCGCCGAAACTGCTAAGAGCAGAATAAGATATGCAGCCGCTGCCGCCGCGAACACCGCTATAACCGAAAGCGGGTTTATAACGAGATTCTCGCCGAGGCTTCCTACCGTCGAGGATACCCCTTCGGCTAAGGAATCGGAGCTCTCGGCGACGTTTGCATACACGCTTTTTACCACTCTGCCGAGAAGCAGGGCTCCCGCAACCGAGCCTGCGACCGAGGCGATGAGAGCGGGTATCAGGGAGACGGTCAGAACAAATCGGGAGGTCCTGCTCTTGCCCGAACCGAGCGAGAGCATAAGTCCGGCGTTTCGGCGCTGCTTCATAACGAAGAGGGCTATATATGCGGCGGCTATTACGATAAACGTAGCCGCAGAAGCCGCGAGCATCTGAATTGCGCTCTCCTTCATAGCGGCTAACGCGCCCGAGATCTCGGCGTAGCCTTCGTCATCGAATACAAGCATTTCGCTGTTCCAGCCGTTTTCTTCGAGGAACGAGACTATCTCGTCGGTCCTGCCGTTTTCGGCGACCATACTCAGCATCTTTCCGGAATTTGTACCGGTCGTTACTCCCGCGAGCGAGCCGTTCGGGACAAACACCGAGTTGGGCAGGAAATCGTATGCCGAGGCTCTCCATTGGCTCGTGTTGCGGTAAATGCCGATTATTTCGTATTCCGAAGTTTTCTCTGTCCTGACCGAGGAGATGTAGAGGTCAGCCCTGTCGCCGTCGCCGGTTTTTTGGCTGAATTCCTCGGCGTTCGAGTCGTACATTCCGTAAAATTCGAGGTCGATCTTATCCCCGACCGAAAGCCCGCTGCTTTGGGCTACCGACTCGGAAATAAGGCAGACGTTTCTGCCCTCGGTGTAATCCTCGGGTTCAAAGCTCCTGCCCTCCGAGACGAAGGCGGTGTTGTCATGGAAGATATGTATGCTGTCGAGCTCATCGGTCCCGATCACCGAAACGCAGTGATACTGACGGTTATAATTTTCGATGTTGTCTGCCAAGCCTTTGTTTGCGGGGTCGGCAAGCAGTTCTTCGAGGCTGCCCGTCATCTCGTAAACGTCGGTGAGGTTAATAAGCTCGCCGTAAAACGCATTTATATCTTCGCGCTCCGAGGCAGAAAGGACGAAGGGCACCTCGTCCCAGTTTAAAGACTCGGCAGTGACGGGCTCGGCGGGCGCAAAATTAGGGCTATTGTTGATCATAAAAGCCTTTTGTTTCCGCAGCAGGAGGTCTTTATCGGCGCATTCGTGAAGAACGACCGCGTAGGTCTTTCCGACCTCGCAGGGTATTTCGTTTAAAACATCGCCGTTTTCGTAAAGCTGCTGAGCGACCGAGAACACCACATCGGTGCATATCGACGAAGAATAGCCCGGCGATCTTGCGGGAAACTCGATTATTTCTCCGCGAACGTCGTAATAGACGTTCTGGAACCTTTGCATCTTTTGGGAGATCGGGTCAAACGCAGTAGTATATCCGCTGTATGTGTGAGTGCTTCTGTGAATATCCGTTACCTTAATTACGGCGACGGCGTTGTTATAGGGAACATCAAGAGCGGGGTCGTAGCTGTCGCCGGACCGGGAATAAGAGATCGCCGCGGTTATTTGCGGGCAATAGGCGCTCGAAAAATGCTGGCGGTAGATACCCTTTATTGCGGGACAGGCAGCGAGCGCATCCAAAAAGTCGGATACGCGCGGCATGCTCGCCTCGGCTTCTTCTTTCGTCAGCCCGTTCAAGCCGATCGAGCCGTCGGAGTTGACCTGTATATTCGGGTCCAAAATAACTTCCTCGTATTCGCTGCTCGTAACTATATAGGTCACCGGGTCGTACTCTATGAAATTCCAAAGATAGGGGCGGTATTGGGAAGAGAAGGAAACACTCGTAACGAAGCTGCTCTCGATGTTTTCGGCAGTAGCCTCGACCGACCTGTAAAGCCCCCAGCCGACGCTCAGGAACGCAGACGAGAACGCAAGCAGTATCATCACCGCTATAACTCTCACAGGCTGGCGCAAAAGCTGCTTTATCGGATGCATTTTTATGCTCCTTTCGGGTTGGATTTTGTAAGTAAAGGGTCGAAAGATTCTTTCGTCAACGGTATTATATCATGGATTTTTTCCAATGAACATATCACCGCATGAAAATTTACAGCCAAAAACCGCAAAGCCGTTGACAATTTCTCTGAACTGTGATATTATTTTATCACAAAAAAGCGCCAAAGTCAATAGGGGGTAATAAATTTGTCTGTCTATAATATAGGCGCGTTTATAAAATACCGCCGCAGCGAGCTCGGGCTCACCCAAGAAGAGCTCAGCGAGGGGATATGCTCGGTCGCGACCCTTTCGCGGGTAGAAACTGGCGCCCACCCGCCGACAAGAGCTCACGCTCAGGCGCTTTTGCAGAGGCTGGGGTATTCAGCCTCGGCTTTTTTCCTTGCCGTCGGCTCTATTGAACTTGACATGACCGACCTTCAGCTTAAAACGCGTATGGCATACGCTGCCAATAATTTTAAAGCGGCAGAGGAATATCTTTGCGAGCTTTCGGAATATTCGGAACACTTTTCGCCCTCCGACAGGCAGTTTTACGAAATAATGTATACTATAGTACATATGAAAGAATTTGAGCCTGCCGAGTCGTTAAACAGATTTGAATCCGCCCTCAGGCTTACCCACCCGAATTACTCAAAGGAGAATCTTCCGCATTTGCTGACATACGAGGAAATCTTGGCGCTTAATAATATCGCTATATTCTCCGATGAAGTCGGTGACAGAGACAATGCAATAAATGTGCTGTATTACCTGCGCGAGCATTGCAATTCCGATATTTTCGATAAAACCGAAGCCATGCGCGTTCTCCCGATGATATTATATAATCTGTCGAAATATCTCGGTCTTGCGGAAAGATACGACGAAGCGATAGAAATCTGCAAAGAAGGTATAGACATTGCAAAGAAGACCGGCAAAGCCAGCGTGCTTGTGCAGACAATGTATAATTTGTCGTATGATTTACTGAAAAGAAGCCGACCCCTTGATAAGGAATCGGCTGAACGGTATGCATTGGACGCCTGTGTACTTGCAAAATACATCAAAACCGGTCCGAATACAGTCGCGAGATTAGAAGAATTAGTCCGCAATAATTTTGATAAAGATCATCAGTCTGTATCAATATAAACCGGATCATCGTCGTTAAGAGGCGATACCCCGCCGGAACCTTCTTCTGCCTGCACAACAGAATCGTCTGCCGGTCCGCTGCCGGGCTCTGGAAGACTGCCCGCGGCGTTGAAAATCACCGTAAGTGCAACTGCTGCGCAGAAAAGCTTGAGAAAAACAGACCTCATATTATTACCTCCTCAGTCAGTATAATTTGATTTTAACTGATTTCGGAGGATAATAACATATCACCGCATGAAAATTTTCGGCTGTCTTTGAAAGGCAGACCGAATACTTTTTGCCAACCAACACCACCGGCATTGTCGGTGGTGTTGGTTTGCCTGTTGTAAGCGTGGGAATTGGTTGTGAGTCTTTAAGTTTGGGGAACACCCTCTTCCTCTCTGAGGGAGAGGGGGATTAGGGGGTGTGGAAGCTAAAGCATATTTCCACCCGCAAACCAACCGTTACGACCCGAAAGGAGACAAAATGAAGACCTTTAAAGAAGCCTATAAAAACTACTTCAAGGTCGGTGCGGCGGTGTCTGCGCACTGGCTCGACGAGGCGGCGGAGACCCTGAAAACCCACTTCGACACCGTCACCTGCGAGAACGAGATGAAGTATAACCTCATTCACCCTCACGATTACCCCAAGCCGGATTTCAGGCATATGCGTCCCCCGAAGCCGGGCGAAAAGCGCGAGCCCCCGCCGCCGCCAGAGATAACCCGCCGCGAGAGGTTCGTCCACCCCTCTATGGAGACGGATTTTTCTCCCGCCGATAAAATCTACAACTTCGCGCTCGAAAACGGGCTCGGCGTCCGCGGTCACGCCCTTATGTGGCACGGCAACTACCCCTGGGGCATATTCGAGCAGCTCACCCCCGAGGAAATCCGCATCAACACCGAAGAGCATTTCAAAATGGTCTCGGAGCACTTCCCCGAATGCTTCTGCTGGGACGTTGTGAACGAAGCCGTCGACGATCACGGCGGATATCTTCGTGAGACCGTCTTTAAAAACAAGCTCGGCGAGGACTATCTCTACGAGATATACGCCCTTGCGCGGAAGTATTTCCCGAATCAGGAGCTCGTCTGCAACGATTACAACGAATACGTCCCCCAGAAGAGGGAGAGCATTCTTCGGCTCGTGAACGGGCTTAAGGAGCGCGGGCTCGTCGACGTTATCGGCTGTCAGTGCCATATAAACGCGCTGATGAAGCAAGAGCAGCTCGACAACATAAAGCGCTCGCTCGAGATGTATGCCGAAACTGGGCTGAATCTCCATATAACCGAAATGGACGTAAACTGCATCGACTGGAAGAACCCCGACGCCCTTCCGCCCGAGCATCTTTCTGAGCGCGTCGCCGAGGTTTACGGCGAAGTTTTCGGAATATTCAGGGAAATGAAGGACATTATCGAGAGCGTTACCCTCTGGGGCGTTTCGGATAAGCATTCCTGGCTGAGCTCCTTCAAGAACCGCGAGGGCAGGAAAAACCTTCCGCTTCTGTTCGACGAAGAGTATAAGCCCAAAGAGGCATTACTGAGAGTAATTGACTTCTGAGTAAAAAAGGACCGCAGACATTTATTTGTCTGCGGTCTTTAAAGTTATACGGCTTTACTCTCCGGTGTATTCCACCATTACCGCGCTGATAACTCCCTCTACGGCGTTGAGCTTTTTGACGAGGTCGCTGTCGCGCTTGATCTTAACGTCGGCGGTGAGCTCGTTTGCGTCCTTGTATCTTGCGCGCCCCCTGATCTTCGGGTGAACTTCGGCAAGGACCTTGTTCAGATCCTCTTCCGCCCTGTCCTCATATCTTACGACGACCGCAAAGGTCCGCCTGCCCCTTCCCAGAACGGTAAAGAGGATATAAACTATCGCGATGGCGGCGGTTGCGATGAGCGCGAACGGATAGAGCCCCGCGCCCGAGGTTATGCCCACGGCTATCCCCCAGAAGAGGAAGCCCACGTCGAGCGGGTCTTTGACTGCCGAGCGGAACCTAACTATCGAGAGCGCGCCGACCATACCGAGCGACAGCACGAGGTTTGAGCCTATGGTGATGACGATAAACGCCGTTACCACCGTTGTAAGGACGATGAGAACAGCGAAATTCTCGCTGTAGACCGCGCCGCGGTAGAATATCTTATATACGAGATAGATTATCAGCCCGCAGAGGGCGGCGCATATAAGCGACACCAAAATATAGGCTACTGTCAGGTGCTCGACAAGACCGAGCTGCTCGATTGATTCGCGGAGGACTGAACGGATGGATTGCATTTTTATTTTCCTTTCATATGGGTTTTGCCGGGTTTACGGCTTATTTTTTATAAGAACCGTCTATTTTTGTGACGGTAGTTTTGCCGCTTTCCTCTTTTACGTTGCAGTTGAGGACCATTCCCTCATAGAGGTTATATTTTTCGGCGAGCTTTGCCGGTATAAAAAGGCTGTAAAATTCATCTTCGCAGTATATGTCGCCCGTGATGCCGGAATCTGCGCCGTCAAATTCCGCACCGTTCCCTACTCCGCTTGCCGCAACGCTGAGGTCGCCGTTTTCCGAGGCAGTGATCTCATCGATCCTTACCTGAAGATCCCAGTTATTGCTGTAGCGCCCGTTCCGCCATTCGGCGGCAAACACCGCTCCCACTGCGAGCAGGACTGCGGCGACGGGAACTATTACCGCGGCGTTTGTCGTCATCGTTTTGCCGATTAGCGCCGCAACTCCGCAGCCGAGAAGCCCCGCCGCGAAAAATGCCGCCGCAAGGATAAAGTTGCTGCTTCCGACGGTCAAAAGGCTTATCGCCTCCGCGCAAGCGGACAGCAGCGCTGCGACCGCGGATATGATTGCAGGAAGAAGCTTAACGATGCGGGTTTTTGCCTTTGAAAGCAGGACCGTTTGCAGGATAAACGCCAAGATAAATCCTATTATCGCCGCAACGGCGATGTCTAATGTGTCCATAAAATCGCTCTTAAAAATTATTTATGCTGAAGCTTCGGTTTGAAGCAGTGCAACCCGTCGAGGCAGAGGGTGAATTTCGAGAGGGCGAGGCGCTGACCTCTTGCTCCCGCGATTACCTGCTGCAAGAACTTCGGCAGGATATCGTCGTATTTCACCTCAAAAATAACGCTTCCGTCGGGAAAGACGGGTATGCTCATAAGATTTTCGTCGAAGACGTCGGTGCTCTCGATTCCGGCGTGGAGAGCCTTGTCGAAGGTAAGGCGGACGTTCGAGACGGGGTGGAGATATGCCTCGCGGTCGTAATCGACTATTACCGAGGGCTTGAGCCCCTTTCCGCTCGCAAGGCTCAGGACCTCGCGGCAGAGCGGGTCGTCATAGCCGTAGAGGAGCGAGAAATCGCCCTTTGTCATCGCTTCGGCGCATTCGCGCGATACCGAGGCGGAGCGCTTTTTAATGCGGTCGCCCCGCTTTTCCTTGCATTCTAACTTTATCGCCGAGTCGGAGAGGTTGTAAACGCGAAGGCGGTATTTTTTGCGGTCGCTCACACCGGCGAGCTTCTCGAAATACGAGGTTTTGGAGAGGTCGTCGAAATAAAGGCTGCGGATAAAATATTCGCCCTTTTCGCCGGAGTTGGGGTCGAGGGGCAGAAGGGCCGCAAGCTTTGTGCGGAGCACAGCGGCTTCGGCAGGGGACAGCAGAAGCTTTATTTCGTGGCGAAAGCCGTTCACTCGCGGCGCCTCCTTTGGATATGGTTTATATCAGTATATAACATTTTCTTCCCGAGCGCAAGGGGGAAAAGGAAATTTTTGCGGCTTTATTCCCCAAAAATCAAAAATCTTTTCGGAAAATCACCGAAAAGGGCTTGACAATCTCCCCGACGTGTGATAAAGTAGATAAAATTATCCCAAAAGTCAGGGCTGCCGCAAGCCCAAAAATATATAATAAAGGAGAAAAAACTATGCTTCAGACCAACGCAGATTTGAAATTCGGCAAAGAAGGTCTTACCTTCGACGATGTTTTGCTGGTTCCGGCAGAGTCCGACGTTACTCCGAATATGGTGGAACTGGGAACCGAGCTTTCCGCTTCGCTAAAGCTTAATATCCCGATAATGACCTCCGCGATGGATACCGTCACGGAGTCGAAAATGGCTATTGCCGTCGCCCGAGAGGGAGGGCTCGGCATCATTCACAAGAATATGACTATAGACCGCCAGGCGGACGAGGTCGATATGGTAAAGCGCTCGCAGAACGGCGTTATCGGCAACCCGTTCTTCCTCTCGGCGGATCACCTCGTTTCCGACGCCGACGAGCTTATGGCGAAATACAAGATATCAGGCGTTCCGATAGTCGGAGCCGACGGCAGGCTCTGTGGAATAATCACAAACCGCGATATGCGCTTCGTCACCGACTTCTCGATGAAGATAAGCGACGTTATGACCAAGGAAAACCTCGTTACCGCTCCCGACGGCACCACCCTCTCGGAGGCGCAGGACATCCTGAGAAAATATAAGATCGAGAAGCTCCCACTCGTCGATTCCGAGGGCAGGCTCAAGGGGCTCATCACTATAAAAGATATCGAAAAAGCCGTAAAATATCCCAACCGCGCCATCGACGCCCAAGGGAGGCTCGTCTGCGGAGCGGCTATCGGCGTTACCGACGACGTTTTGGACAGGGCGGGCGCGCTCGTCGACGCTCAGGTCGACTGCCTTGTGCTCGACTCGGCACACGGTCACTCCAAGAACATAATCAAATGCCTCGAAAAGGTAAAGAATAAATTCCCCGACGTAACCGTTATAGCCGGAAACGTCGCGACAGCAGAGGGCACCGAAGCTCTCATTAAGGCGGGAGCCGACTGCGTTAAGGTCGGCATAGGTCCCGGCTCGATCTGCACCACGAGAGTTATCGCGGGCGTGGGCGTGCCTCAGATCACCGCCGTCTACGATTCCGCCTGCGTCGCCCAAAAATACGGTATCCCAGTTATCGCCGACGGCGGAATAAAGTATTCCGGAGATATCGTAAAGGCTCTTGCCGCGGGCGCAAGCTGCGTTATGCTCGGCTCGCTCCTTGCGGGCTGCGAAGAGGCTCCCGGCGAGGTCGAGATCTATCAGGGGCGTTCCTTCAAGGTTTACAGAGGAATGGGAAGCCTCGGCGCTATGGCTGCCGGCTCGAAGGACAGATATTTCCAGACGGGCTCGAAGAAGCTCGTTCCCGAGGGCGTAGAAGGTCGTGTTCCTTATAAGGGAATGCTGAGCGAAACGGTCTTCCAGCTCTGCGGCGGCATAAGAAGCGGTATGGGCTACTGCGGCTGCAAGGATATTCCGCAGCTCCACGAAAAGACCAAGTTTGTCCGCATCACCGGCGCGGGGCTCAAGGAGAGCCACCCCCACGACATCTATATCACCAAGGAAGCCCCGAACTACAGCGTTCAGGTCTGACGGAAAAAGCGCCCGTCCTCGTTCTGAGGGCGGGCTTTTTGTTATAATTTCAGGCTGACCTCTCCGCTTTCGAGGAGCCGCTCGCCCGAGGGGGTATCTACGATAAGCCGGCAGTCGCCGTCGATTCCTTTTACCCGAGCGGGTATGCCCTCCGGCAGGACTGTAACCTCGCGGTCGGTAAGGATCGAGCGGGCGCGGTAATCTTCGATGAATTCCCGCGAGCCGAGGCTTTTAAGGCGGCTTCCGAGCGAGAGGAGGATCTCCCTTGCGGCGCGTTCACGGAGGTTTTCGGATGCGGATTCAAACGCGGCGCCGGCGCGGTCTTTTATGCCTTCGGGGTAGCCGCAGGGCGGCTCAACGAGGTTTACGCCTATCCCGACGACAGCCCAATTCAGCGCCGAGCCGTCGGGGCAGATCTGAGATTCGGTCAATATTCCGCAAACCTTTTTTCCGTCGGCATAGAGGTCGTTGACCCACTTTATGCCGATTTTTTTCGAGCCGCAGCGCTCCAGCGCCTCGGCGACGGCAACCGCGGCGAGCGGGGTCAGAAGCTTCGCAAGCCCTACGGGGATATCCCTTCTGAGCAGGACCGACATATAGAGCCCGCAGCCCTCGGGGCTGAAAAAGCTCCTTCCGAGCCTGCCTTTGCCGCCGGTCTGGGTCAGAGCTATTGCAGCCGTGCCGTCGGGAGCGCCCTCGGCGGCAAGCTTTTTGAGCAGGTTATTCGTCGAATCGAGGGAGTCGTACTCTGTGACGGCAAACTCTCCGACGCGGAATTTTCCGATTTCGGGCATATTTTTGCCTCCGATGTTATACTTTGGGTAAAATAGTGACTATATTATACTATTTGTTGCTATGACATGTGCTACGTTTAGAAATAATCGTGCAAAAATATACTTTTCGTATATTTTTGCACGCGCGGCGCGTTGGGCTTTGCTCCCTGACCCGGGCGAGCCTCGGGCTGCCGCAGGCAGCCGCGCGCGGGCGAAGCCCGCGCGCCCGCGCTTTGCGCGGCGAGGCTCGCCCTCGGTGGGGCGCGAACTTAAAAGCCCCTGCCGTTTTTCACCGAAGCGCCCGCCGCGCCAAAAGCCGAAGCGCCCTGCAAAGCTTCGGGGGAAGCTCCCCGAAAATCTCCGCTCAGCTCGGCGCTCCGATATGAGTATCAGTCAATACATACCCTCGGGACTCTGGGGCTTATTCCGCAGACTATCTCGTAGCCGATAGTCCCGATTTTCGCGGCAAGGTCGTCGGCGGTGATGCTCTCATCGCCGTCGGTCCCGAAGAGAGTTACAACGTCCCCTTCGCGGACGCCTTCGATGTCGGTAACGTCGATCATAAGCTGGTCCATACAAATTCTTCCTATCACCGGCGCGCGCCTGCCCTTTATGAGGACCTCGGCTTTGCCCGAGAGCTGCCTCGGATAGCCGTCGGCATAGCCTATCGTCACGACCGCGACGACGGTCTTGCGGCGGGTGGTGTAGGTCCGCCCGTAGCTCACGTCTACCCCCGCCTCGACGGTTTTTACCTGCGACACCGCCGCTTTCAGCTCCATAACCGGCTCGAGCGCGACAGGCAGCTCGCGGTCGCCGTTGGGCTTTAAGCCGTAGAGCATAATTCCGAACCGCGCGAGGTCCGAGCGGGGGTCGGGGTGGTAGGCGGCGCCTGCGGAGTTGAGAAAATGCAGCTGCTCAACGATAATCAGCCGCTTGTTAAGGGCGGTTTTGAGGTCGCAGAGCTTTTGAATCTGCGAATTGGTGTATTCAACGTCGGAGGGGTCGGCGCTGTCGGCAACGGAAAGGTGGGTAAAGAGCCCTTCGCAGGCGAGCGACGGCAGCCTGAAGACCTTTTCGGCTTCGTCGGCGAGGCTGCGCGCGTCGCCGCGAATGCCTATGCGGGTCATTCCGGTGTCGACGGCGAGGTGGCAGCGGACCTTCTCCCCGACGGGGGCGCAGTGCGAAAGCTCGGTTGCGTAATCAAGGTCGGTTATCGCCTGGATAATGTCGTATTCAATGAGCTCAGCGGCGTTTTTCGGAGGAGTGTAGCCCAAAATCAGGATCTCTCCCGCAACGCCGAGGTCGCGAAGCTCTATCGCCTCCACGAGGTTCGAGACCGCGAACCAATCCGCCCCGCAGTCGAGCTCGAGGCAGGGGATTATATTCTCTATTCCGTGACCGTAGCAGTTTGCCTTTACGACGCACATCATCTGTGTGCCGTTCGGCAGAAGAGAGCGGCAGCTTTCAACGTTTTTTCTGAGCCGAGTGAGGCTTATTTCCGCCCAGGCGCGCTTGAGCGTTTCTTTTTTGAGCTTTTGCATCGTTGACCTCCGGATATAAAAATATTAACAATACGGTAACAGGGCTTGAAAAAAGCCCCGCGATATGTTATCATAAAAGGTAATCAAGGCTTGAGGAATGTAATATGAATTATGACTATCATGACGCTCTCGGGCATATAACCGACCCCGCAAGGACCGCCTGTTTTTCGGGGCACCGTCCCGAGAAGGCTCCTTTCGACGTCAATAACGAATTTTATCTCAAAACGATGAAGTCGCTGCTTCACCGCTGCGTTTTGGAGCTTTACGAAGAAGGGTTCGACACCTTTATCTGCGGAATGCAGCGCGGAGTAGATATTTGGGCAGGGCAGGCGGTTTTGCGCGCAAAGCAGGCTTACCCCGATATAAAGCTCATATGCGTGAGCCCTTATTCAAAAGAGATATTCTCGCGGCACGGTGAAGACAAAGAGGATTATATAGCCCTTCGCGACGGGTGCGACAGGTTCGTCACTCTCGGGAGCGAATATTACAACGGCTGCTATCAGCGCCGAAACCGCTTTATGGTTGAAAATTCCTCGCTGCTCCTTGCGGCTGTAGCCGATATGAACAGCGGCACCGGTCAGACCATTTCCTACGCGAAAAAGGCTGGTCTGAGGGTGAAAATGCTCGACCTCTCGGAATTCGTCGAGCATCTGCGGAAGTTCCGCAGCGGCATATAGTATTTTACACCATATGCCGCAAAATTGCAACGGCAATTTGAAATTTGTTGAAAAGGGGGACCCAATATGCCCGAAAAGCGTTCTTCTCAGGCGCCCGTTTTAATTGTATACGCCGTAACTATGATAATATGTCTGGCGGTGTTCGGCTCTGTGGCGATGATATTGCTCGAAGTGTTTGTGAACCAGCCCCGAGAGGCGCGTCAGGCTGCCGCCGGAGCAGGAAATGCCGCCGTAGTCGAGAACTCCTCTGAGGAACAGGACTTTTCAAAGGCGAGAGAGACTATTCTCTTTGTCGGCGCGGACGGCTCAAATATAAACGGAATGGCGCTTATAAGGGTTCTGCCCGATCTTCTTACCGTAAAGGTCGTCCCGATATCGCCTTATACCTGGTCTATAGCCGGCGGGACGGAGGGGACTATAGCTTCGCTCTTTGACGCGGGCGGAATGTCTTACCTCAAAACGGCGGTCGAAAACGCCTACGGCGTGAGCTGCGACAAATACATAAAGATAACCAACGACGGATTCAAGAGCCTTGTCGATTACCTCGGCGGGACTTCGGACTACAATTTCCCGCAGGAGCTCTATTACCGCAACGACGAGACCGGCGAGATAACGAGCTTTTCTCAGGGTGCCGCGACCCGCACCCTCTACGGCGACGACATAAGAAAGATAGTCACCTACCCGATGTATGAAAAGGGGAACGAGGCGAAGGTACAGGTCCTCGGAGAGCTTGCGGTATCGCTTATAAACTCCGCCTGCACCTATAACTCGGGCGCAGTGGTCGGGAATATCCAGACTATTTTCAACGAGATATACAATAATTCCGACTCGGACCTCACCTCGAAGGGCTTTGCCGACGTAAGGGAAGCTTATGAGCACCTGATCTCGTCGAACCCTTCTCCCGCGACATACAGAATGCCGTCGGGATTATGGGACGCAAGAGGGTATTTTATGGTCGGCGAGGACTTCCGCACCGAAATAAGGGAATATTTCGAGCTGGGAGAGTAAGAGGGATTCCCAAGCCTTGACATTTTTATAAAAACGGATATAATAAATTAACGCGGCGAAAGCCGAAGAAATCTGAAAGGAACAAAACGTTATGGAAAAAAAGCCCTATCTCATCACCACGGCGATAGCCTATGCCTCAAAGCTTCCTCATATCGGCAACCTCTACGATCACGTCTGTGCCGATGCAATAGCGAGGACCCGCCGAATGCAGGGCTTTGATGTTTTCTTCCTGACCGGAACCGACGAGCACGGTCTGAAAATCGAAGAGGAAGCCGAAAAGCAGGGTATAACCCCTCAGCAGCACGTCGACAAAATTTCGGGGGAGATCCGCTCCGAGCTCGACTCCCTCTTTATAAGCTACTCCAAGTTTATCCGCACCACCGACCCCGAGCACGAAAAGGCCGTTCAGCGCGCTTTCGACCGCCTCTATGAGCAGGGCGACATCTATAAGAGCGAATACGAGGGCTGGTATTGCCTGCCCTGCGAAAGCTTCTTTACCGAGGTCCAGCTCAAGGACGGGCGCTGCCCCGAATGCGGCGCCGAGGTAAGAAAGGCGAAGGAAGAAGCCTATTATTTCAGGCTCTCGAAATATCAGAAGCAGCTCGAGGAATTCTTTGAGCAGAACCCCGCCTTTATCCAGCCCGAAAGCCGCAAGAACGAGATGATAAACAACTTCATCAAGCCCGGGCTCCAGGACTTCTGCATCACCCGTTCGAGCTTCAAATGGGGAATCCCCGTCGATTTCGACCCGAAGCATGTCGTCTATGTCTGGATAGACGCGCTCAACAACTATATCACCGCCCTCGGCTACGACCCCGACCACCCGTCGGATACCTACAATAAATACTGGGACAACTGCGTTCACATCATCGGCAAGGATATCCTGAGATTCCATTCGGTCTATTGGGTAGCCTGGCTTATGGCGCTCGGCGCAAAGCTCCCGAAGCAGATATTCGCCCACCCGTGGCTCCTCTTCGGCGAGGATAAGATGTCGAAATCAAAGGGCAACGTTATCTACGCCGGCGAGATGGTAAAGCGCTTCGGAGCCGACGCTACCCGCTACTATATGCTTTCGGAAATGCCCTTTGCCGCCGACGGCTCGATTAGCTATGAGACCTTTATCGACCGCTATAACACCGACCTCGCCAACACCCTCGGCAACCTCGTGAACCGCACCGTCGCTATGGTAAACAAATACTTCGGCGGAGTTGTCGGCGCGCCGTCGGATAAAAACGAGACCGACGCCGACCTCGAGCAGAAATGCCTTGAAGCCGTATCAAAGATGCAGGCTCATATCGACGCCTACCGCATCGCCGACGCCGTCGACGACGTTATGTCGCTCGCCCGCCGCGCGAATAAATATATCGACGAGACCACCCCCTGGGTCCTTGCCAAGGAGGAGAGCTCAAAGCCCCGCCTTCAGACTGTTCTCTATGAGCTTATAGAGGCGATACGCTTTATCGCCGCGCTCTCGTCGCCCTTTATCCCCGAAACTGCCGAAAAGATATTCGCGCAGATAAACTGCCGCGCCGAAAGCTTCGATTCGCTTGCCGAGTTCGGCGGTTATCCTGCGGGAAACAAGGTCGGCGACGCCGTTCCGCTCTTTGCGAGGATAGACCCGAAGATACTTGACGAGCTCGTTGCCGAGATGGAGGCGCTCAAAGCCAAAGCCGCCGCCGAAAAGGCTAAGGAAGAAGCCGCCGAGCTCCCGCCGATAGGCGAGGAGATAACTATTGACGACTTCGCGAAGGTTGACCTGCGGGTGGGAAAAATTATCGCCTGCGAAAAGGTGAAGCGCTCCGAAAAGCTTTTGAAGCTGACCCTCGAAGACGGCTTCGGGACGCGCCGGATACTCTCGGGCATCGCGAAGTGGTATAAGCCCGAAGACCTCGTCGGGAAGACGGTTATGTTCGTTGCAAACCTGAAGCCCGCGAAGCTCTGCGGAGAGATGAGCGAAGGAATGATCTGCGCCGCGGATATGCCCGACGGCTCGGCAAAGGTCTGCTTCCTCGACGGCTCCGTCCCCGCAGGCTCGAAGATAAGATAAATGAAGCTCGTCGTCATAATAGGCGGCGGGGCGGTCGGCAAGATGACCGTCGGGCAGGAGCTCTGCAAGATCACCGACCTGCGGCTGTTCCACAATCATATGACCATAGACCTCGTTACCCGCGTCTTCGGATATTACGACGGCGAAACGATAACGAGGCTTCGTCGGGTCGTCTTTGAGGAGTTCGCCAAAAGCGGCAATTACGGGCTCGTTTTCACCTATATCTGGGACTTTTCTTCGCCCCGCGACGGCGAATATATCAGAAGCGTCGCGAAGATATTTGAAGACGCCTGCGCAGAGGTGTATCTTGTCGAGCTTGTCGCGGATTTTGAGGAAAGGCTCCGCAGGAACCGCACCGAGAACCGCCTTGAAAATAAGCCCGGCAAGCGCGACCTCGATTTTTCCGAGGCGCTCATTTACGACGAGAAGACCTGCCGCATTGAAAGCATCCCCGACGAGACGGGGTTCAAAAATTATCTGAAAATCGACAACACCGACCTCCCCGCGACCGAGGCGGCGAGGCAGATAAAGGAGCATTTCGGGCTGTAGCTTTGTTACTAAATGTATAATAAGGAGAAAATCAACAAATGGTATATTATTCTGACGGTAAGATCACCGTTCGGGACTTAGAAGAGCGCGACCCCGAGATTTTTGCCGCAGCCGAGCGCGAGCAGGGCTGGCAGGAGGACGGGTCGAAGCTCAGAAAGCGCCTAAGCGACGCGGCGTCGGGCAGGGCGGTCTGCCTTGCGGCGGACTTCTGCGGCGAGCCGGCGGGATATGTGAGCGTCTACCCGAAATATGAGCACGGCGCTTTTGCGGGGCGAATGCCGATGATAGTCGACTTCGCGGTGCTCGAAAAATTCCGCAGGCGGGGCGTCGGCGGAAAGCTGATGGACGTCGCCGAAGATATAGCAGGGCAGTTTGCCGACGAGGTCGGTCTCGGCGTGGGGCTTCATCCCGGGTACGGCAGCGCCCAGCGGCTTTATGCAAAGCGTGGGTATATCCCCGACGGGAGCGGCGTTTGGTACCGCGATAAGGTCTGCGGCGAATATGAGAGCTGCCGCAACGACGACGATCTCGTGATGTATTTATCCAAAAAACTCGGCGGCAGGGGAGACCCGCCGCAGGGATAACTGTCCGTAGCTCAGTGGATAGAGCAATGCGCTCCGACCGCATGCGCGCAGGTTCGATTCCTGTCGGACAGACCAAATAAAAAGCACCCGACAGGGTGCTTTTTATTTGGATTGCTTGATAGGTTGAGAATCTGCCCCTCAAAGCGCCTGCGAAGCTGTTAAAACATACAAAGTCACGATTGCGACGATGTTTTAAAACATACGGAAGTTCGGGCGCTTTGAACGCGCATACGCGTAAAAACTCTTTGAGGGCGAGCAATCAATCCGTAACGATTGCGAAGCCCGAAAAGATAGCTTTTTACGCTTATGCTATACGCGATTATTTCTCCGCAAGCACGAGCGCCCAATACGAGACGGGCGCGAAGTGCGAGCGGCAAGAAATAACGCTTATGCTGAGGTGACGATTCCGGACCGCATACCGACAAATCCGCCTTAGGCGGTCCCGCATAAACGGCAAAAGCAGACGAAAATCCGTCTGCTTTTTGCATTTATCCCGCCGGTAAACGGGAATTTAGTCCTTTTTTGGAAAATGTGTAATCGCCATATAAGTCGCCATACAAGCCAATCCAATTCCCAACATAATGATCGCATCCTTTGCTTCAATCACATCTATAAGCGATAGAACTACGACATCAATTCCCATTGCCAAAGGTATACCTTTCAAGACAATTTCGGAAATTCTGTTTACTTTCCTATTTTCCTTACTATCTGATTTTACCTGCATAAGCTCATCAACAGTTACATCAAAAATTTCCGCCAACCTTGGAATCGAATCTACATCAGGAAAGGATAAATCTCGTTCCCATTTTGATACCGCTTTATCTGTAACGCCCATTTTTTCTGCAAGTTCAAGCTGTGTCATTCCCTGTTCTTTACGCATAGCTGCAATCATAGCTCCAAAAGATTGTTTTTTCATTGTGGTGTTGCTCCTTTCATTTGATGACTGCATTATAACATTTCCTCCGCTTAATATTCAACCGACCGACAGTTTAGATTGCCCGATTGTTAGTTT
Organism: uncultured Clostridia bacterium; assembly: GCA_947627875.1. Lineage (GTDB taxonomy): Bacteria > Bacillota > Clostridia > Oscillospirales > Ruminococcaceae > Faeciplasma. The sequence continues at coordinate 16,447 of CANQXS010000024.1, read as the reverse complement.
AGTCATGGTTTAGTGCATAGAACAGGAGTTTTAACAAGTGATTAACGGCGTTCTGCTCAATAAATACCGATCTATCATATTGCCTGTCATATTAGCAATCCGCCCTCACGCCGGCTTCCCTATTTCACCATACAGTGCAGATACTCCATGGTCTTGTCCGCCTTATGAGAGCGGTTTTCGTCGGTGTCCGCCTTGAAGCGGCGGTGGTCGGTGGTGAAAACCTCGTATCTGCCGTGCCTCTTCATTATCTCCTCAATTACCCCGAGCGGCAACAACCCCTCGTTGTTGTAGCTGAGAAAGACGTATTTGTAGTTTGCCTCGGAAAGAAGGCGGTCGAGCGCCGCGGCGGCGGTCTTTTTAGAGCAGAACTCGCTCTTTTGCGAGGAATACTCCCGAAGCCCAGTTACTCCGCGGAGGACGGGGTTGTCGTAGCGGGCGACGGTTTCGAGGACGTGGTAGTTGGTGCAATACTGCCGCGCGTTATAGGGCGGGTCGAGGTAGAGGATATCTCCCTTTACCCGCTTCACGAGCCCGAGGATATCTTCGTTGTAAACCTTGCCGCGCTCCCCGGGGATCACCGGCAGAGGTTCGAGATAAAAGCTCTTCGCGGCGGTCTTTTTTATGTTCTTGAGGAACGCGCCGTAGACCGAGGCGGTGTTGGCGTATTTGTCGATAGAGCTTATCAGGCTCGCAAGGACGCGGAAATAGAGGTCCTCGCCGAGCTGAGGGCGGAGCCTTTCGACCTCTTGGCGGACGGCGTCGCAGCGGCGCCCGTTTTCGTCGGAAAAATAGCTCCTGCCGCTGCCCGAGCCGGGGCAGAAATTCTTATAAACAAAGCCGTCTGCGCCGGGTAGGGCGTTGAGGCGGTCGAAGATATCGCCGGCGGGCGAATCGGTGTTTTCTATGAGGTGGCGGTTGAGGACATAGCTGTAATACTGAATGTCGTTGGATACAACGCGGCAGCCCTTCGCGCGGAATGCGCTCCCGACCGCTCCCGTTCCGGCAAAGAGGTCGGCAAAATCGCAGCCCGAGACGTCTCCGGCAACTGCCGTTACGGTTTCGGTTAAAAAACCGAGGAGAGAAAGCTTTGAGCCGATGTAATTCATTCCGACGCCTCCTTGGAAAAGAAAAACAGAAATGAAAAAGCCTCACCTTGCGGCGAGGCTTCTTCTGGTGACCCGTACGAGAATCGAACTCATGTCTCCGCCGTGAAAGGGCGGTGTCTTAGCCGCTTGACCAACGGGCCGTTGGTGGCTGTAACTGGATTTGAACCGGTGACATTCCGGGTATGAACCGGATGCTCTAGCCAACTGAGCTATACAGCCATTTGACAGCTTGATTATTATACCCGATTTGTTTTTGTTTGTCAAGCCCTTTTTAATCTTTTTTTATGCGGGTTTTTCGGAATAGTAGAGGTCGATGCCGTTTTTCTCGAAAAACGCAAGGGCTTTGTCGAGCCTGAGCCCGTAAATGTAGTGTTTTGTCTTTACGTCGGAGCTGGTATAGATGATAACCGAGCAGGAGCCGCCCATTCTCTGAAACGGCGACTGCCTTATGACCGCCTTTGTTATGCGGTCCTTCGGGGCGACTATCGTATGGAAGGTGAAAAGCCGCGAATATCTCATCGTGAGATAGCCGTCTTTAAAGCCGAGACCGGTTATGAACATCGAAAGGGTCTTGCACATAGCGAGCCATATCGCGGGGATAACGGTTATCGCTACAGCGGGGTATGCAACGACATACCAGCTCGGCAGGAGGTAATAGATAGCGATAAATCCCGCGACGGGGAGGATAGCAAAGACGACCGGCCAGAAGTAAAATCCGCCGTAGCTGCGAGGGTCGGATTTGAGCTCGACCTTCGGGCGGGGGTATTCCGGAAAGACCTCTTTAAGGGTGCCGTTTATCTCCTTTCGGGTGGTTATCGGGAGAATAACGGTCATCTCGTTTCTGCCCGTCGAGCCGTAGCCCGAGCAGTTGACATGAAGAGAGCTAAGGTTGCATACCTTGCTCGCGAAGCTCTGCTTAAGGTCGAAGTAGTTTATCTTCGAGCGCAGAATAACATGGCGGCTCTTAGTTAAAATACCGCTCTTTACATAAAGGCAATCGGAGCATTTTGTGAGGATAAATCCCCAGAAACCGGTGAGGTTCGAGATAAAGGAAAGAGCCCAGCCCCCCGCAAGTACGATGATTATAAGCGAGATGATTGGCGGAAGGTATTGCGCGACCCTGTTCACTGCTTCGGTAAGGGTGTCGAGGATTATACGCGCCTCGATCTCGCGGTCGAAAACCTCGCCGGTCTCCAAGAGCAGGGCGATAATTATAAGAACGCCGGAGAGAGTAGAGCTGAATAAAAGCGAAAACAGCAAAAGCCGCAGCTTGTTCGGCGAGATAGAGTAGTTGAGGCTCTTTTGGCGAGAGCCCTTTACGGCTTCATAAAAGCGGTCGGCGTCGGCGCGCTTCATAGTGACGGTGACGTCGGCGGAGTTGAAATTTCCGGCGTTTGTAGCGATATAAACCTTACTTGCGCCCAACAATCTGTATATTAAGTTCTGTTTTATACTCAGAGTAGTGATTTGTGAGTAATAAACGGTGTCTTCAACGTTGAGATAGACCCCTCTGCGGAGGACTATTTTTTCGCCGTCGAAAGAGAACCAAACGCTCAGCCAGCGTATCCAGGCGAAGCAGATTATCGCCGCGAGGACCAAAAGGTCGAGCCAGGCGCCCTTTATCCAGGCGCGGAAGGCGTCGATTTCAAGGCTCAGCGAATAGAGGCTTCGGATAAGAGGGATTATCAGAAGCCAGAAATATCTTGTCGTATAGGATAACAGCCTCACGGGGTGCTGTCTGCCGACGCGTTCCATCGTTTCACTCCTTGCGCAGAAATTCTATTCGCGGTGACCGTTGATCTCAAGATGAAGTATATCCGTTATCGCGTCGCTGTCGGCGGCGCTGAGAAAGGGGAGGATAATGCTCCCGCCGAGGGCGCGGATTATTATGAAATTGAACCCCAAAAGGGTGAGCAGGGGGACGGATATTCTGGTAACATACTGCACCGCCGACATCTTCATATGGATGCGCCGAAGCATTATCAAGCCGGTATGGAAGGTTATTTCCTCGGAAGAGATATAAATAACGCTCCTGCGGAAGAACATCGGCAGAAGGATAAGCCCGAACAAAACCGAAAGCCCCCAGAATAATCCGATAAGAGAATACATAAGAATTTCAAAGGAGACAAGATATATTCTGAGAAGCAGAGTCGCCGCGGCGGACAGAACGAGCATAGCTCCCGCTATAAAATAGAGCGCGGCGGGCTTAAGGGTGTATTTTCTCATAGGGGTCTCCTTTCGGCGGTGATATTTATGTTTAACAAAATACTTGAATTCATAAGCGGGGCGGTCTGGGGGCTGCCGACGGTCGCGCTGATAGTCGGCGCAGGGGGATATTTCACCCTCCGCCTCGGGCTGCCGCAGCTCCGCCTTAAGAGCATATTCGGGAGCTGGCGCGGGGGCGAAAGCTCGGGAGAAAAAGCGGCTTCGCCCTTTCAGTCGCTCTCGACGGCTCTTGCCGCTACGGTCGGGACGGGGTCGGTCACCGGAGTTGCAACGGCGCTTACTCTCGGCGGCCCGGGGGCGATATTCTGGCTTTGGGTCTCGGCGTTTTTCGGAATGGCGGTAGCCTACGCCGAGGGGTATTTATCGGTTAAATACCGGCAGAACCTGCCCGACGGCTCTCGAAGGGGAGGAATATGGTTCGCCCTGAGAGACGGTCTCGGCGCGGGGCGGACGGCTGCGGTATACGCGCTTTTCTGCCTTTTGGCATCGTTCGGAATGGGCTCGATGGCTCAGACCAATTCCGCCGCAGAGGCGCTTTTGGGGGAATTTTCCCTTCCGAAGCCGATATGCGGGCTCGCCTGCGCCGCTCTCATCGCCTGCTGTATGGCGGACTCGGGCGGCTTTGCGCGGAAACTCTGCGAAGGGGCGGTCCCGCTGCTCGCGGGGCTTTATGTAACGGGGGCGGCGGCAGTTATCGCGGCGAATTTTTCGGCGCTGCCCCCGGTTTTTTCCGAGATATTTGCCTGCGCGTTCGGATTAAAACAGGCTGCCGGCGGGGCAGTGGGCTTTGCGGCGGCGGTGAGCGTGGGCTTTAGGAGGGGAGTGTTTTCAAACGAAGCGGGTCTCGGGACGACGGCGCCGGTTCATGGCGCTTCATCGGTCGACGACCCCGAAAGGCAGGGAATGATGAATATGCTTGAGGTCATAGTCGACACCTTCGTTATCTGCACCCTCACCGCGCTCGCGCTGCTCTGCTCGGGGGCTTACCCCGGAACTGCCGAGGGCGCGGAGATGGTCGCCCGAAGCGCAAAGACGGTATTCGGCGGGCTTTCGGGAAAGCTCGTTGCCGCCGAGACCGCGGGCTTCGCGATAGCTACGGCGGTCGGCTGGTCACAGATAGGTCTTTCGGCGGCGGATTTCCTCCTAAAGAAGGGCAAAAGCGTTTATAAAGCCGCGTTTATCCTCTCGGCGTTCTGCGGAACGCTCTTCGGGGCAGGGGCGGTTTGGCAGATAAGCGACATCTTCAACGGGCTTATGGCGATACCCTGCCTTACGGCGCTTATTCTGCTCCGTCGGGAGATAAAGCTTACATTCTCCCGCTCGAACCGAAGCCGCGTTCGCCCCTCTCCGACTCGGGGAGCTCCTCGGCTTCGCAGACCTCGGGAAAGATCACGGGCAGAGTGACGAGCTGAGCCATTCTCTCGCCCGGCATCATGATATAGGGCTCCTTTCCGAGGTTGATTATCGGGACGGTAATCTCTCCGCGGTAGTCGGAATCCACCACTCCGACGGCGTTGGGCAGAGTCAGCCCGAATTTAGAGCCGAGTCCCGAGCGCATAAATAAAAGCATAACAACGTCGCTGCGCTCCGGACAGACCGCGAGCCCCGTCGGGAAGCTTACTATTTCCCCGGGGTTTATCGCCGTCGGTTCCGAAATGCAGGCTCTGAGGTCGAGACCGGCGCTCTGCTTTGTGGCGGCAGAGGGTATCTGCGCGGTCTCGCGGAGCTTTTTAAAGGTGAGTTTCATTGTTTATTCCCTTTCTTTTAAAGGATAAAGGCGCTATTCAACGCCTCGGTAATACATTCCGCGCGTAAATTCGCCCCGGGGCTCGGCGCCCGAGCGGTATGCCCTCAGCACCCGCGCCGCCTGTTCGGGGGTCTCGGTCGTGAACATAAGGTCGCCGAAATCGAGGTTGAAGTCGTCGAGCCTGTCGGCAAGCCAAATCGGGCGCGAATTCAGCAGCTCGAAATACCCCGACTCGCGCCGGCAGACTATCGGGAATTCCGCGCCGGTGCGGTCTTTAAGCCTGCGTGTGCAGTTTTTACAGCCGACCTGCGCGGCTATGGGGCAATTTCTTGTGAGCATAAGCGGGAGCCTGCCGTAGATCACTGCTCCGAGACGCCCGGGGCAGGCGATTTTTGAGCATTGCGAGGCTTTAAGCTCGGGCGAGAGCGTAATGGTCTCGAGCCCCTCTAAGAAATAATACCTCGCCGCGAGGGAGTTGGCTATATTCAGTCCGAAGCCGCCCAAAAGCTTAAATCCGAGCTTCGAGGCGAGCTCTATATGACCTATGTTACCACATTCCGCTGCCGAAAAGCCGAGATTTTTGGCGGTTTTCAGCCGCGCGGCGGTAATTTTTTCGTCGTTATCGAATCGGGGGAGGGCTATTACCGCCCGCTCGGGGTCATACCCCGCCGAGAGGTATTCCTCCTCGGTTCCGAGGGGAATGACGATATCTTCTCCGCGAAGCTCGAGCTTTGAGAGCTGCTCGATGCGCTCGACCCTGATTCTGAATTCGGGGCGCTTTCTTATCAGCGGGAGCGGGAACGCAAAGCTGAGCCCGCTGCCGTTAAAGCTCTTAGGCTGAGAGAGCTTTTCTATGCGCGCTTCGTCGAGGCGCTCTACCGCTTCGCGCCGCAGGGCGTTTATCTTCGAGAGGGGGATCGCGAGCCCGCCGTCGGCGGCAACTTCGGCGCGGTCGGCGTAATATAAGGTCCCGCCGAGCTTTATAAGCTGGGCTTCTATCTCGCGAGCCGTGGTTTCCCTCGTTCTTGCATCTTCGGGAATATCTCCAGAAACGGCTGCGCTAAGCTCGCCGTCCGAGACCTCGAGCCTCATCGGTTCGCCGCGCTTCGCGGTGAAGCGGATATCGAGCTTAAAGCGCTTTTCGGGCTTTTCGTAGAGCTTTTGGAGCTTCGGCAGCGCCGACGCAGCCGCCGTTACGTCCTCCTTCTCCCTTGCGCCGAACATCTCGGAGCCGAGCTTTCCCGTTAAATAGCCGTCGGTGAAGCCGCTTCGCGAAAACACCGCCCGCAGAGCGCCATAATCGACCTCGTCTCCGCTCCTCGCCCTAAAAAGCGCGTCGGTGGCGGCGGCGACGTATTCGGGGCGCTTCATTCTGCCCTCGATTTTAAGCGACGTTACCCCCGCTTCTTCGAGCTCGCTTATATGACCGCAGTAGGACATATCCTTTAAAGAGAGCGCAAAATCGCGCTCCGAAGGCTTTCCGGCGGCGGAAAAAGGCAGGCGGCAAGCCCCCGCGCACAGCCCGCGGTTGGCGCTCCTTCCGCCTATCATCGCGCTGAGATAGCATTGCCCCGACACGCACATGCACAGCGCGCCGTGGGCAAAGACTTCGATTTCAACGCCCCTTCCGCAGAGCTCTTTTATTTGCTCAAGGCTGAGCTCACGCGCGGCTACGACCCTTTTAAAGCCGAGCTTCGCGGCGGAATCGACCCCGCAGGGGGTATGGACCGTCATCTGGGTAGAGGCGTGGAGCGGCATATCGGGGCAGGCGGCGCGGGCCATTTCATAGACCGCCATATCCTGAATTATAAGCCCGTCGGCGCCCGCCTCGCAGGCAAGCTTTAAAAGACCGGCGGCTTCTTCCAATTCCGAGTCGCGCAGTACGGTGTTGAACGCCAAATAAACCAAAACGCCGTGTCGGTGACATTCCCGAACGGCGGCAAAAAGCTCTTCGTCCGAAAAATTGACGGCGTTATGTCTTGCGGAGAATTTCCGAGCCCCCAGATATACGGCGTCCGCGCCGGTGCGAAGGGCGGCGTCGACCGACTCCGGACCCCCGCAGGGCGACAGTATCTCGATTTTTCCCATATCAGAAAACGCTCTTCTGCTCCATTCTGTCTTCAAGCTCCTCGATCCTGCGCTTTAAAGAGGATATCTCGCGCTTATAGGTCTCGACGCTCGCCTGAGCCCTTTCTGCCGACGAGAGATATTCCCCGAGTTGGAGCCTTATGTTGTCGGCGTTGGCGCCCGCCCTCCGCGACTCGTCCATAGCGTCGAGCGCGCAGAGAATGGCGACGTCGATCCCGCTGAGGGTCTTGCTCTCGGAAAGCATGGCGTTCATCTTTTCGTCGAGCTCTGCCGCAAGAGCCTGGGTATATTCCGGCGTGTTGTCCGTTCCGAGGGTGTATTCCCTTCCGATTATCCTGACTTTCACCTTGTTTTCCATTTTACCGTCCCCTTCGGTGAATATATATATTCATTATACTACACTTTTGCCCCTATTGCAATATTTTTCTTGCAAAAACATCAAAAGAACAGACAAGCTGTTATTTTATAAAAAATACAGGGATTTCTCCCTGTATTTTCGGCTTTTATTCCGAGGTCGCAAGGGCTTTTGCCTTTTCTTCGGCTTTTTCCTTTTCTTCGAGCTTGTGCAGCTCCTCGGTCGCGAAGTGTATCTTTGTCAGAACGTTCCGCGCGGTAAGCGGGAAGACGAAATATGTGTCCTCAAGGGTGCAGAGGTCGAGGGCGTCGCCCCTCCCCTTGAAGTCGTATTCGATATGGACCGAGCGCATCGAAGCAACGGTGCGGTTGAAGTCGAAGGTCTGACCGTCGCCGAAGTCTCCGTGCATCGTAAAGCCGTTTTTGTCGTGGGTCAAGGTGACGGTGCCGATAGTCTTGAAGCCGATGTGTCCGTTTTCCATTCTTTCGAGCCGCGCCATATCCTCGAAGCGGTATCTGCCCTCCTCGACCTCGCGGCGGACGTTTTCGCGCTCCCAGCGATACCAGTCGGGGACGTGGGTGAAAACGTCGGGACCGTTTTCGCGGTGGAGCTGACCGTAGTTGTCCATCTCCCAGCTCGCGCCGCAATGAGAGCACCAGATTCGGGAGTCTTTGGAATCGGTCGAAAATTCGGTGTTGCAGACGGGGCACTGATAGAGTATCTTATGGATATTCTGGGCGCGCTTGTCGCATTGCATCGAGAGCTTGTTGTCGCGGATATAGGCGTAGTCGTCGTATATGAATTCCGCCTCGATGCGCCGCTGTATCTCCGCCGCCGAGAGCTTTGTAACCTCTTCGCGGGTGACTATCTGCTTAAACGTTCCCTCTATCGGGACTTTGCGGTAGGGGTGTTTGTTCCACTGCGGCGAGCGGATAAAGTTGCCCTTGGTTATAAAGATAACTACGGGGACTTTCGCGGTTTTGGCGAGCTTTCCGAGGGCGCCGTCGATCTGCTCGTTTATCCCCGCGAGGGAGAATCTTGCCTCGGGGTAAATGGTGCAGCAGACCTTCTGGCGGGTCAGGGCGTTTAAAATATGTTTTACGACGGTGAGGTCCTGGGTGAATTTACGCTTATAAATTCCGCCGACGTTCCGCATTAGCCATTCTCTGCCGATGAATTCCTCTATCGAGATTACCCAGCTGCATCTGTGGGGGAAGATAGCTTTTACGACGAGCGGGAAATCGAAGAATGAGCCGTGGTTGCAAAGGATAAGATACGGCGGTTTCAAGCCTTCGCAGTTTACGCGCTCTATTTTCGCGCCGCCGGCGATCTTCGAGAAATATGTGGTCCCGCCCCATTCTATCGGCATAAGATAGGGCTTGGGCTTTGATGGCTTGCGCTTGGTATCGAACTTTTGGCTGCTTTTCTTACCGCTCATACTGCAAGTTCTCCTTTCAGGCTTTTTTATAGAACATTATCCCGAGGGTTCCGGCTCCGCAGTGGCTCGAAATGGTGCTTCCCGCCTCGGTTGCATAGACCGCCTCAAAGCCGTATTCCTCTTTTACTATCCTTTTTACCTCCTCGACGGTCTGCGGGTCGGCATAGGTATTAACGACAAATATAAGCGATTTGTCGATGTCGTCCCTGCCCTTTAGCCTGCCGTGGACGTAGTCGATTATCGACTTTTCGGCGCTGCCGCGGTACTTTCTGCCTACGTCCATCGAGCCGTCTGGCTGTAAGACTATCTCGGGTCTGAGTTTTAAAAGATTTGCGCCGAAAGCGAGGACGCTCGAGCAGCGCCCGCCCTTCTGGAGGTATTCGAGAGTCTGCAAAACGAAGCTTACGTCCAAAAGCCCGCGAAGCCGCTCGAGCTCTTTTGCGATATCGGGGGCTTCGAGCCCCTGCTCGGCGAGCTCGGCAGCCTTTAAAACCAGCATTCCCGAGCCGCTCGAAAGGCTGAGCGAGTCGACGGGATAGACGTTTTTGAGTTCGGCAGCCGCCATTCTCGCGTTCTGATGGCAGGCGGAAATGGCGCTCGAAATGTTGATATGTATAATGCTGTAGCCCTCTTCGAGGTAGGGTTTCCAGACCGACGCATATTCAAACTGCGATATCGCCGAGGTCTTCGGCAGAACGCCGGTTTTCGCGACGTAGTCGTAGAGCTCCCGGACGGTAACGTCGACGCCGTCGTGGCGAAGCTCGTCGCCCAACAGAACCCCGAGGGGGATAACGTCGGCGTTGCAGCGCCGGTAGAGCTCTGCGGTGAGGTCGCAGGTGGAGTCGCAGGTGATTTTGATTTTTGACATATGGTGATACCTCCGTGGTAAATAGTAACGGGTTTTGAGGGGAAAGCTGCCCCCTCCCGCTCTCCGATGAGGGAGGGCTACGCCGCTTTGCCTTGTTCGTGACCAAAACGCTATTTAGCTCGATTCAAACGAGCGACGCTCAAACGCGATTTATAGAGCTGCGTTTAATTCGGACCGCTGTACTTGTCTTCGGGGAGCTTGGTACCCCTCCCCTCGAGGGGAGGGGTCGTGTCGTTCGCCGAAGGGTGAACGACCAGAGGGGCAGGGTGAAGTCCCCCTCTTCCTCTCCTGAGGGAGAGGGGGATTAGGGGGTGTGGAAGAAAAAGTCACAGCAATCGCTGAAATTGCCCCCCGCCGAAGGCGGCGCGCTCATATCAGGCTTGGCATATGCGGGAAAAGGTTATAACTTACCATCCCCAGCCGCCGCCCCAATCGCCCCAGCCTCCCCAGCCGCCCCAGTTCCATTCGGGCAGCTCGGCTTCGAGCAGGCGGTCCTTATAGTTGCAGGAGACCTCAATATACCTCCCGCCGTAAGGGTCGAGGCGGAGTGCGGTGCGCTTGTGCGCCTGCCTGAGCTCTACTTTCGAAAGCTCCTCGCCCTCTGACGAAGTGAGCGTTACGGTCTCTCCCTCTTTAAGGTTGAACCCGCATTCGACAGTGCCTATCGCGTCGGGGCGGGTGTAGTTCTTTCCGATGAGCTTAAGCGTTCCGCCCGCGGGGATAGTCGTAGTCGGCAGAACGAATTCGTTCGAGCCGTCGCTCAAGGTCATTCCCGAGGTCGAGGCGGGCTCGCCGCCGTAGTTTTTAAGGGTTATGTAATCCCCGCCGGCGCTGCCCTTATAGGCGGTCTCATATATCCTTATGCCGCCTGTCCGCTTTACATTCAGCTTTATTTCGATGCTTTCGCCGTAAAGCTCGGAGGAAATCACGGTGTCGCGGTCTTTGATCTCTCTGCCGTTTATCTCCCAGCTCAAAAATTCAACGCCGTCCTCGAGAGTGCAGCCGAGCGGGACCTCTATGCCTTTGAAATACCAGCCGTCGAACGCAGTCCCGTCGGGGGCGATCTTTGCGGTGTTGAGATTTATTACCGCGCCGTCGGCGGGTTCGCAGTAAACGCTGTAACACTCTTCTGCGCTGTATTCCGGAAAGACCCTCGCCATATGAAGCTTCGCGGCGTTGGGGCGCTTTTTTATCCAATCCTTCGCGGTGTCGAGCTCGCGCGAAACGCTCCAGACGTTTGCGGTACCCTCTTCTGAGGCGGCTACGAGCTCGTGGAGCCGCAGGGTGTTGAAGCTGTCAAGATATTCCGACGTGCGCTCGGCGCTTAGGTAATACCCCGAGATGTCTGAAAGAATTGCGAGGAAGCGGTCTCTTATGTCCTCGCGCTTGCAGAGCGAAATCAAAAGGTCGCTGCGCTTGTATTTTTCGCTCTGGTCGTGGACGTCGTCGCGCCAGTCGTTTGGGTAGAGCCCGAAATATTCCTCGTCGAAGAGGTCGAGCATATGAGTTGACAAGGCATCGTTGCCGTAGAGCCCGAGCCCGAAATCGGTGTCAAAGAGCATAAACCGCCATTTGCCGTCGAAGGGGGCTTCGCCGCTCATCGGGACCGACCCCGATTTATAGCGGAAAATTTTATAGTTGTTGGTCGGCCAGTCGCCGTTGCCGACGTATGATTCAAAGGCGTAGTAAGTCAAAAAGTTGTCGATGTCCAGAAGCTCCTCGAGCTCGGCGAAGGTAGCGTCGACGGTGAGGTCTTTATAGGCGTAGTCATACATTCTGTGCCAGTCGGCGTTCATCGCCGCCCAGTTCGGGTCCTCGGGATCTTCGGTCATAAGATATTCGCTGCCCTTGAGGATATCCCATTCGCCGTCCTCGACGCCGTATTTGTGGTCGAGCAGATCTTCGGAAAATACCTGCTGACACCACGCGAAGCCGTAGTATTCGCCGTTGAGGAACACCGCCGCGGGGCGGCTCTTTTTTACCTCGAGACCGGCAGCTTCTGCGAGCGCGGAAATCGCGTCGTCGCGCTCAAACATAGCGCCGTTGTCGTTGGCGCAGGCTCTGAGCGACAGCTTTTTATACGAGACTATCTTGTTGCCGCCGGAATCTAAAGCGTCGGGGAAGAATTCGTATCTGAAGCGGTTGTTCACCTCGTCGTATTCCGTGCGGGCGTAGAGCCGCAGATTTTTTTGGTCGTTCGAGCGGCTCCAGCCGCCGAATATCCTGAGCCCGCAGTCCTGAGAGATAACGCATTCGCCGTCATACTCGAAAACCTCGACATAAGCCGGACGTTCGCCCTCTCTGCCGCGCTGGTTCCAGTTGGCGGGGTCGGTGGGCTGGATTTCGCGCGTCGGCTCGGTGGCGAGGTAGTCGTCGCGCATCTTTCCCGCGATAAAAATGCCGTCTTCGTAGTTATAGAGGTAATCGGGGTCTATCGAGACGGAAAAAACAAGGCAGTCGAAGCGGTTCGCAACGTCTCTTCCGCAGATATAAGAGCGGGTGACGGGCTCGCTAAAGGTGCCGTCGGGGTATTTCGCCGCCGCGGATATCGTATATATCTTAATTTCGTCGCCGCATTTCAGATCGATGCCGTTGTAATACTTTCTGCCGTCGACGGTCGGGTCAGAGCCGTCGCGGGTATATAAAATCTCGTCTGCGCCTTCTGCCGAGATCGTCAGCTTTTGGGAGGAGGAATAAAACCCCGCGCGGAGCGAAAAGCTCACCGCTTCGCCGTCGGTAGAGCCGATGGGTATCTCGGCAGCAACTTCCTCGGCGGAAGGGTCAACCGCGTCAGAAACGACGGGCAGGGGATTCGCCGCAACATAAGCGTCTGCCCAGGCAGCGGCGGCAGCCGACGCCCCGAGGATCAGAACGAGCGACAGGGCAAGGATAATTTTCTTTGCTTTCGGTTTCATCGCGGCACCTCCGTAAATTTCGGGATTGCAGATACAAACATTATATCACAAAATCAGAGCGTTGTAAACAGAAAATTACGGAAAAACGGCAGGGAACACCGAGCTTTGACCGCGCTACTTGCTTTTAAGGCGCCCAAATACCCCTCCCCTTGAGGGGAGGGGTCGGTCGTTCGCCGAACGGTGAACGACCGGGTGACAGGGTGAAGTCCCCCTCTTCCTCTTTGAGGGAGAGGGGGATTAGGGGGTGTGGAAGTAAAAACGCTTGACCTAAAACTTTTAAAATTGCGCTTATATACAAAAAGAGCGCCCGAAGGTCGCCCCTAATAAAACAACTTTTGATTGTTTTCCGAACCGATGTATCACTGCATCGGTTCGTTTTTTATGTCCTCAAACAGGCTTTTCGGCAGGATTCCTACAAAATCATAGGAAATGTCTATGTCCACAACACGCTTGCCATCGACTTTATTAGACTTGTGAACGTATACCGCCTTGACTAAATCATTAAGTATCGCTGGTGTAAGCTCGGTCATCTCCAAATATTTCTTGACTTTAGCGATGAATTTGTCGATGTTTTCCGCTTGCTCCTCCTGCTGCTCGATCTCCGTTGTCAACGCTTGCAGTTTTTCACGAAGTTCAGACTGTTCGGCTTCATAGTCGCCCGAAAGCATTTCATACCGCGATTCCGAAAGCCTTTGATTGGCATAATCCTCATAGACTTTCTTGAAAAGCCTGTCAAGCTCGTCAATCCTACGCCCAATCTGATTGACCTGCTTTTTCTTGCTCGCAAGAGCCTTTTTCATTTCGGATTTCTGCATAGCACCGAGAGCAGCTCTGAATTTTTCCTCGTAATTGGCGACAAGCCACATAACGGTGCGGATATTATGCAAGACGCCTTGCTCAAGTATTACGGCTCGAATAAAATGGGTTTTGCAGACTTCTTTGCCCTTTGTCCTCGATGTCGAGCAGATAAAGTAATCTTGCCTTTTCTCGAAGTTGTTTGTTGTGCAGTAGTACATCTTTGCCTTGCAATCCGCGCACCTAACAATGCCCGAAAACATATTCGTCTTACCTGTTCTCGTCGGTCGGCGCTTGTTCTTGCGAAGCTCCTGCACACGGTTAAATGTTTCTTCGTCAACAATCGGCTCGTGAGTATTGGGAAAAACTCGCCACTGTTCTTTGGGGTTGTCAACAGCCTTTTTTATTTTGTACGACTGTCTATGCGTTTTGAAGTTGACCGTATGTCCAAGGTAGACTGGCTGCTCCAAAATGTACGACACGCTATCGCCTACCCAGTGATACGGGTCAGCTGGCATTGGGTTTCTCGTTGCAAGTCCGAGAGATTGAGCATGAACGGTCGGCGTGGGAATTTTGCGCTCTTGCAGTATTCTTGCAATCTGCGTCGGCCCGTTTCCCGCGACACATAATTTGAAGATGTCCTCGACGACTTTGGCAGCTTCCTCATCGACTATCCACCATTTCTTATTGTCGGGGTCTTTTAAGTATCCATACGGAGGATTAGTACAGAGGTACTCTCCCGCTTCGCCTTTTGACTTCATCACCGCTCGGATTTTCTTGCTCGTGTCCTTGGCGTACCACTCGTTAGTCAATCTTGCATAAAGAATGACATCACAGCAGTGCATTGGCGGTCGATTACTTCCGGCGAAACGGTGGCAACATCATAATATGGAGGAAAAAGACATGAGCAAATTGAAACCGAGAATTCATGACAACACGAACGGCCTTGATTACGTCCTCGCCGAAGACTACTACATCCCGGCTATCGAACTGCCGGATAACGATTCCCGCCCTATCGGGAAATGGGGACGGATGCACAGGGCATATCTGGAGGAAACGAACCAGTCAATGCTCAACCATTTGATTCTGACAGGCAAGCTGTACACTTATCTTGCCGACATCAACGAACAGGCACAGGAACGCTGCCAGCTTATCATCCGGCAGATGGCCAGAGCCGAGGGCGTGGATGAAGATTTGAAGCGCCGGTCACAGTGGGAATGGATTCAGGCCATGAATAGTATTGTTGGCCGTGCGGAGGAGATAATCAAAATTGAAATGATTTATGTGTGATATGGTCTGATTCAACTGGCAGGGGTAGACGAAACAGTCTCCTCTGAGGAGCCGATAATCGGGGGGTGTCGCAAAACGGCAACACCCACTTCGCAGTAACGCTTTGCGGGCATGAAAGCCTGACAAATATTGCAATACAGACATAAGAATATCAGAGGGAGGCTTGTTATACCGGCAAGTCTCCCTTTGGCGGTTAGTGCGTTACAAGCGGAATTGTACCCGGCAATATCCATCGCAGATCATCGCTCTTTTTTGGTAACTGGCCAAATAAATTTTGTGTGCCTTCTTCTATCTTGACTTTTTCAAAAAATGCGTATAATAAGCAACATAGGTTGCGTAACGACAGATGTGCTATGATGGGAGGAACATGAGTATGCCGCCAAAATTCAAATTCACACGGGACGAGATCACAAGCGCCGCACTGAACCTGACACGCAAGGCCGGGTACAGCAAAAAAACCGGTCAGAGCATGAGGCGGATATAATCATTCATCAGGCGGCAAAGAAATATTTTGACGGCCTGGGGATCACAAAGCTGCCCTCCGTCAAATCTTTGCGTGAAGAATATGCCGGACTTCTGGAACAAATTATGTGCGAAAACAAGGGCGCTTATTGAACGCTATGAAATTTCTATATATAGGCGATTATAGCTTCCAATCAGAAAACAACACCGCAAGGCATTTCTACTGCCTTGCAGACTTGCAAACAAAAATCCATGAAAACTTGGCAATATATATTGACAAGAAAACTTGGCGGTGCTATAATGAGGATGCGCCAAGAAAACTTGGCAGCATAAGTTGGAGGTTTCCATTATGAACAAGGAAGAAATTTTAGCAAAAAGCAGAGCCGAGAACAAAAACAAAGATGTCTATGAAATCGAGGTGTTAAAACAGGCAAATTCGTGTGGGATTATCGTGATGGCAGTTCTTGCCTTAATCTTTTTTTCCGTACAAATCTTTGTGGGTGGCGGTCAAAATTGGGGGATGTGGGCACTTGTTTTCAGTCCCAGTATGGCCGCATCCTGGATGAAATATATCAAGCTGCAACGTAAGCATGAGCTCTTGATAGCGATTGCATATACAGTAATTGTTGCAGTAAGCGCTGGATATCATATTTATAATCTAATCGTATCATCTACAATCCTGTAAGGTGGTGGATGATATGGATGACAAACTTATATTAAAAAACCGTCTTAAAGAAGCACGGGCAGAACTGAAACTGTCACAGGCCCAACTGGCCGAAATGGTTGGTGTGTCCCGGAATACAATCAGTTCTATCGAAACAGGACAGTTCAATCCTACTGCCAAACTTGCTCTCATTTTATGTATTGCCCTGGATAAAAAATTTGAAGACTTATTTTTCTTCTGATTTGCAAAATCTGTTAGGCGTGTTCAACGGTTATGCAAGGAAGGCCGCATTGATAGAGCAAATAAAATGCAGAAAACGAAATTGAGCAGATGAAGTTGAATAAAATCTTGAAATTCAAAAAAATCCCCTTGCGTAAGGTATTGCTTGTGACGCAGCGTAATGAAGTAGAATAAGAGCGAAAGGAGGTAAAAGCTATGTCAAAATACACGACAGGAGAAATGGCAAAGCTCTGCGGCGTATCTGTCCGAACCG
>CANQXS010000023.1 GCA_947627875.1 uncultured Clostridia bacterium | reverse complement strand
GGGTGCTTTTTGATTTGACATGATATTTACCTCCATGTAGATTTTTTATGTTCCGGGGTGCGTCGCCCCGTGCTACACGAAGATAATATACAGCTGAAATTTACGCCTATATCGGTTGACTATCTCATCAAAATATGGTATACTATCTGTTAAATACAAAAGGGGGTATAAAAATGAAATGTGATAAATGCGGTGCCGAGCTTAAATTAGGGGCAAAATTCTGTACTGTATGCGGCGAAAAGGTCGAGGTGCAACGGATTTGCCCTAATTGCGGCAAGCCGATAAAAGATGGCGCGAAGTTTTGCAGGGAGTGCGGGGCGGCGGTCAATACATTTAAAAACCCGGCTCCACAGGCGCAACCTACTCCGGTCAAGACCGAGCAAGTCAGATATGCAGATCCTGCACCTGTGAAAACAGGCAAAAATAAAGCCGCGATCGGAATAATCGCGGCGGTGGTTGCGGTGGTTGTAGTTGGAGCGATTGGCGCGGGGGTATTTACAAAGTTCATGAAATCCAAATCGTCAGCGGATATTGACTATTCGCTGTATATCAAGGACAACGAGCTTTACCTCGCTGATGCCGAGAACGAACCGATAAAACTGACGGATGACTTTTTCGGAATGTCACTGAAGAGGGAATGTGAGGCAACGCCTTCGGATAGGGGAGAGGGCTGGTATAACTATGACGCGGAAAGTTACACTGAGAGCTACGGCAATTATGAATATTCCGACTGCGTGCCGTATGAAGACGACAAGCGCGATATAGACAATGTGATAAAAGCGCTTTGCAAAGCGGATAACAGCGCGGGCATACAGCTATACCCCGATAAAATCGAGTTTTTGCTGATAAGGCTTCTTCCCACCGACGGTTCAGCGCCTTTTGACAGATATTCCGCTCTTGAATCCTTCAATCTTTGCTATTATCGACTCGGTGCAAAAAACGCTTCGCCTGTAAAGATTGCGTCCGATGTCATTAGCTACTCGCTGAGCGATAACGGAAAACTTGTTGTCTATACGTCCACCGACAGTACGGTATATACATATGATTTGACCGCGGACAGAACGCTGAGAATCGGTAAGGATTTAGCGGATTATAAGTTCGCCGACGGTTATTCAAAGGTATACTTCATTGACGGAAACGGGAATTTCTATTCGGCCTCGCCTGTTTCAGATACACTTGAGATAGATAAAACCCTAATTTCTGAGAATGTCACAAGATTTCATGTTTCGGACGACGGTAAAACAGTCAGGTTCTTGTCGGGAGATGACTACTACATCGTCAGCGACGGCGGACCGACAGAAAAAATGGGAGCGCATTACAAGGGAAACTCCGTTTATGAGTCTGAAGATTCCAAGGTTTACTATTATACTGACGAAAGCGGTGACAGCCGCAGTCTTTATAAGTTCACCGTCGGAGAAGGAGAAGAGTTAGTGACTTCCGACTTTGGCGATGTTATTTCCGTAAGCGAAAGCGGAGAAGTATATTATCTGATTTCTGAGGACAGTTCTTTATCGCTTGACAATTTTATCGTCGACGACTTGGCAGAGCAGGACAGACCGATAGCTGAAGAATATGAAGATGATTCAGGTTACTGGTATTATTACGAGGGTGAAGGCGACTTTAACGTCTGGCGCAGAGAGGAGTTAAGAAGACAGCTCCACGGAGATTATCCCGATTATGCGGGAAGCTCGCTCTATTGCTATGACGGAACATCATTAACGAGACTTCTCGAAAACGTCGTAGGAAGAAATTATTACAGCTCGGGACTTGCCTTTACCGTGCTCGACGCCTCTGCACCGCAGGTTAAAATGAGCGAGGCTTGGACACACTCGCATCTGGAATTCGGTTCAGACGGCAACGTTGCCGTTTTTGACACCTCTTATCTCGACAAATTCATAGACACCTACGCCGTCATTGAAGATAAGGCATATAAAGTGTCTGACGCTTGCGCGTCGGAGCTTACATTTACAAATTCCTGTGACGCGCTCTATTTTATCGCGGACATACAGGATCTGCCGGACGACACGGAGAATCACAGCACTGTTCCGACGGGAAATCTTTACCGCGTTCCCATTGAGAACAATGTTCCCGAAGAGCCTGAGATTTACAACACCGAGGTAGCCGATATGTTAGTGAGTCCCGTGGGTGATTCGGATATACTTTACTTCAAGAATATGTGGTCATGGACAGGGGAGGGCGAAGGAGATTTCTACGTCAACAAAGACCTGCTTGTGTATTCGATGAGCATTGACTCAGGGTATAATTTCATCGAGGAAACAGGGGAGCTTCGCTATCAGGGAGACGATGGCGTTTACAGCTATAAAGACGGAAAACCGATATTTATCGGCGAAGATGCGAGCCTTTGGTCCGTTGAAGAAGAAACCGATGAAGAATCGCCGTTCTTTGAGGAAGACGGAAACGTATATCTGTTAAATGACGACGGCAGCAGAAAACTCATTGACACCGACATAAGCCATCTTGTATAAAATCAAGCCTCGGACGTTTGCCCGAGGCTTTTTCTATTCATCAAACATCAGAAACTTATATGGCGGAACGTCGAGGGCTTCGGCAATGTCAAAAAGCGTGTCGAGCGAAACCGCTTTTCTTACGTTCGGCGCCTCGACGTGGCCTATAAACGCCGGAGTGCGTTCGACTTTCTCGGCGAGCTGCTCCTGAGTCAACCCGCGAAGCTTTCGATAATATGAGATCTTCAGACCGATTTGTAAATATTTGTCGTCGTATACTTCTTTCATGATAATTGCCTCCGCAAGCCGCAAATGTGTTCTCTTTTCCTTTATATTTTATCAGATTGCAATACATCTTGACAGGAACGGCAAAATATTGTATACTATCTTATAGATATAATTTGCTTATTAAGGCATAGTATATCAATAGTGTTTGGGAGGTAATTCAATGTTTTGCCCTAATTGCGGAAAAGAAATTGAGGACGGCGCTAAGTTCTGCGGAGAATGCGGAGCTGACTTAGCGGAAGAGCAGACGGCCGAAGTTGCGGCGGAGGCGGCGGGCTCTGCGGCGCACCAAAGCGCAGACGCGGTTGAATTCAGCTTTGAAAAGGGAAAGATGATCGGGAATATCGTTTACCGAAGAACCATAACCGAAGCGACGGTCAGCGGGGACAGAATCGCGATTTCGCAGTCGGTCAAAAAGATATTCAGAAAAGAGAGGACCGAGACTTGGGAGAGCGACAGGTCGCGGATTCTGTCTGCCGAATTAAAGACTTCGTTCGACATTTGGGATCTCATATATGCGATAATATTCGTCGCTTTGGGATTCGTCAACCCGCTTTTCTTCCTTTTGACAGCGCTGTTTCTGTTTACCGGCTATACCAAGTCGGTGATAATAAAATGCGACGACGGCAGCAGCTTTAAGATTCCGGTTAGGATTCTTCAAAAGGGCGAGGCAGAAAAATTTGCGCTGATGTGCGGGAGACGGGCATGATTTGTAATAAGTGCGGCACCGAGTTTGAGGACGGGGCTAAGTTCTGTCCTGAATGCGGCGAGAAGGTTGCTTTGCCAGAACTCGGGAAATGCCCGTCTTGCGGGGCGCAGAACAGCGACAGTGCAAAATTCTGCCGAGAGTGCGGAGCAGCGCTTAATGTTCAGCTTCCTGCTTCTACGGTAAAGCCCGATAAATTCGTATGTCAAGCTTGTGGTGCCGAGATAAGCGAGGGCGTGAAATTTTGCTCAAACTGCGGAGCCGAATTTGACTGGGAAGACGACGGCGCCGAAGCCTTTGGAGCCGAAGCCGGCGAAGCAAGGGGCTCAAATCCTCTTTTGCCGCCGGAGGGATTCGTAGAAGATTCCGCGGACACCATCTGCCCGTTTTGCCATCAGGGCGGGTGCGAGTGGTTCAGAAAGAACAATACCACTGTAAAACAGAAGTCCTTCAACATTTGGGACGGCATCTGCGGAATGCTCTGCTTGGGGCCTTTCGGACTTTTGTGCGGGCTTTGCGGCGCGGGGCAGGACGTAAAAGTGACGGACGAAAATTGGTATTACTGCAAAAAATGCGGCAAGCAGCACATCTCTCGCGGAAGTGCGCTGACTAAGGCAGAGAATATCTTCTATTCTTGCTTTGCGTCTTCACTTATAGCGGCGCTGATACTCTCGTTCCTCCTTCGGAACGATGATTACGGTATTTTTACCTTAATTACTATCTCGGTGCCGATAGGAATGTGGAGTTCTATGTTCAAGGATATGAAAACCGACCTCGGTGTACCGCTGACGAGTATCATCGACCGAAACACGCTTATAAAGTATATTCTTATTGCCGCTATTCCGACGGCTATAGTGGTTATCGTTTCGTATCCGATCATTGAGGCGATTCTCGGAATATGACGGACAGACTGTACAAAGCTATGATGTCAATAGGCAGGTCGCTTTGCCACCAGCGCCCCGACCGCAGCTTTTTCATACGCGGCAAACAGTTTCCCGTGTGCGCCCGATGTACAGGCGTTTATATCGGAGAGTTCGCGGCACTGCTGTCATACAGGTTCATAAAGCCGCCTGTAATGCTGTGCGCGGCTTTTTGTGCAGTAATGCTTGCCGACTGGCTGATACAGTTCTTTAAAGTCTGCGAGTCAACGAATCTGAGGCGGCTCATAACGGGGCTCCTATGCGGCTACGGTGTCGGGAATCTCGCAATCAGGCTTCTTGTAATTGTACTTAAATACTTGGAGGGATAGATGTGTTTTGCACAGAATGTGGGCATAAGCTGCCCGACAATGTAAAGTTCTGCACTAACTGCGGAGCGAAGCTCGACAGTGAACCTGAACAAAATCAGGCTCCCATGCCGACGCCGACTGTTAATTATCAGCCGCCGCTGGCTCAGCCGTCGACGTCGCCGTCTTCTCCGATGGTAAAGTGCCGCGAATGCGGTGCAAATATAAAGCAGGACGCGAGAACCTGCCCCTACTGCGGTGCGGAAACCGGAGTATCGGCAGAAGAACAACATACAGGCGGGCTGAAATCTTTTCTTGTCGAGGAGGTCAGCGACGGCAGTTCCGGAGTATCGGCGCAGACTGTAAAAATAATCGCCGTTGTCGCGATAGTCGCGGTTATAATCATAGGCGGAATTGTTATTCTATTTTCAAATGCTGAGGCCATCGTCGGGTCGTTCGACCGAAAGCAGGCTTACAGGCTTGCACAGGAGAAAATCGACGAGCAGCTTTTATCACCCGCAACCGCAAAATATCCGAAACTGACCGATGAAATGATAGTTTATGAGGGCGAGTTCCTCATCGGCGATTATGATTTTGATGTGTATTTGATAAGCTCATATGTCGATTCTCAGAACGCTGCGGGCGTGCCTGTCCGCACATATTTTGACATCGAAATAGGTCTGCCGATAGACGAAGATGTCGAGAAATACTATCACAATATTATAAATATGGAGTAAAATTGAATAACCTTAAAGGCTCAGGAGCTATCTTGCCCCTGAGCCTTTTCTGACCGCCGGATTTGTCCTCCAGCTTCTGAGGTATTCCTCGACTGCCTCAGTCGGTATCTTCCAACTTCGCCCGATTCTTATTGACGAAATCGTTCCGTCGTTCAGCATTTCATATACGCGGTTTTTCCCTACTCCTAAAACCTCCTGAACATCTGCTACGCTCATCAGTGCTCCGTACTGCTCTAACACTTGCAGTCCGCCTCCTTTTTAAGTATTTATTCTTATGTTGGATTTTTAATAAGGGATTAACATCACCACTTTTATCTGCTATTTTGCGAAAAAATCCAAGATAAAAGTAAGATTTGTGACGGACAAATCCAACATAGAAATAAGAATAAATTTTAAGGGGACTTGAAGGTGCAGAAATCTCAGGCAATTAAAGACAAAGTGTTAGCACTTCGCGAGAGCATACCCGAGAAGCAGTCGAGTGCTTGGACGAAAGATGAGAAAAAGCAGCTTGCGGAAATGTTTTACGACGGAGTTGGGATAACGGAGATGGCGATTTTCTTTGAGAGAAGCGAGCCGGCGATTATAAATATGCTCGATGATATGAAGATGTATGTCAAGAAGCAGCGGCACCGGGTTGCGGGTATAAGCAGCGCCTGCAAATGCCCGGAGTGCGAGTTGTTCACTACCGGTCGCTGTGAGGGCGGCAAATATTGCAAAAAAAATAACCCCTGCCGAGTAAGCAGGGGTATCCGTCAGCAGGGCAGAACGGTCAGCTGACCGTCGATGCTGACAAGCATTTCGGGAACTGAAAACAGGTTGGAGAAATGAGCAACCAGCTCTGGCGACAGCGAAGCAAAGTTCTCTTCGCCGAGACCGGTAATAATAAAAGTGCCGGAGATATAATCGTACATCTTGCCGTCCTCACCTCGCAGCGCTCGGTTGAAAGGCTTATTCTTTAGCTTTGATTCTTCGTCGCAAATCAAAGCAACGGGCTCCTTCCAAGGATAGACGGCTTGTATGTAGCCATCGACTTCGTGCTGAAGTGATTTAAGGTTGTTCTCGATTTCTTTGGCATAGGGTTTCTTGCCGGGTTCGATGACCAAAACTGTGATTTTAGACATGATAAATCCTCCTAAAGTGTTCATTGAAGCGACGCTTCAGGAGGATATTATATAGTTTAAAACTTTAAAAATATCGTCTTTGTGTTGTGACTATTCTTGACCCGTTTTTTCGCTTGCAGCTGACTTCAACCCTACAAACACGACAGGGTCTTTGTATAGTTTAAGCCTTCGGTATCCGTTGAGGCTGCCCTTTCTATCCGATTCAATAGCAGGAGCGTACAAGTACATCAGCCTTTGCGAAAATCCCGGCATAGAATTCAATGCCTGCATGCTGTTTTCTCTGCAAAATGCGAGATACTCGGTATACAAATCGTTTGCGCTGACAAAGTCATTATCGATATCGGTAGTTTCACAATGCATAGTGAAGAACAACTTTATGATGTCATTCGGATCCATTCGATAGGTGACCTTCGGTTTCAAATGGTCATTGCCGGAGAACGTAAAGTTGTTTTCTCTAAGCACATAATAAAGCGCAAGTGCTTTGGCTGTGATATAAGGTCTTTCAGCATTCAGCTTATCAAGCAGTTTCGAATCCTGCTTTTTATACGGAACTGATTTGGTAAACGGTATGCAAACCGTTCGGTTCAAAAACGCCTGGTCATAAATCTGCATATCAAGCGGGAAGTTTGTGGAGAATACAAATTTGCATTTATTCCTGTACGGCTTGGCGTCCTTGTATTTGACCTCGTGAGTGATTATATCGTCGCCGGTCAACATCTTGAGAACCGCGACCGATTTATCCGACATCTTTCCGTTCGGCAGATCCATCGACAGGTTCAGGCAGCTTGTCGATAAGGCGTCGGGAAGATACTGCCCGCCAAGGCGTGAGATATCAAGAGAGGTAACAAGCTCGGGAGGAAAGTAACCTTCGAGAAATTTTCCCAAGATACTCTTACCGGAGTTACTCTCACCCTGAAGCAGGAAATACGCCTTTGCGTCATTGCCCGGAACCAGTATATACCCTATCATCTGATAAATGCGCTCGACGATGTTAAGGTCGCCGTTTGCAATATCAGAAAAGAACTTGTCAGCGACAGGCGTATGCAAATTCAAAATGGTATTGTAAACAGAAATAAGAAATGAAACGCTGGTATTATAGTAAAACATCTCACTTCCATCGTTATTTTTAACAGGAGTTACCAGTGCTATGTTTGCATTATATATGTTGCAAAAGTCCGGAAAAGGAAACGTATCGGTACTATTAATGCGCATAATCTGTTGCTTATACGAGATTCTCTCATAGCTCCTGAATTCAAATCTAAACTTTTGACCGAACCACTCAGGATTCATTTCCATATTCAGCTCATATCTGCTGCATATTTTTGTTTCATCAGAGTAAAGATCAAGCGGATTGCTGTCTCCATAAAACCAAAAGGCTTCAGCATCAAAAACCCCGTTTTTAAACGCGATAATCTTATTGTCAGGAGGAATATTGATGAAATCTTTTGGATTACGAAGTCTTATCAGATCAGCGACCGATTTCACCCTACTTCTCTTACCGATTAATCTGAATTTGTCGTCAAGGACTGACAGGACGAGAGATTCCAGTTTGCCGTCGGGAACCGGCTCAATATGATATCCGTTGCGTACATACAGATTGCCATCTAAATAGTAAAGCTGTTTGCGAGTATAGAAGAGCTGCTCTAAAAGAAAATCGTTGAGCTCCTTTGGAGGTAGATTGTTGCATACTTGCTCTATATCCTGGTTCGTATTCACAGCAGGGAGGTTCTGGTCAGGCATCATCGTTCACCACATCTTTTTCAAAAATTTCTAAAAAAATTATAGCACCTTGGTATACATGTGTCAAGATGCCGATGTTTTTTAGAAATTATGTAAAAAAGTAGCCAAACAATAATAAATCACCCCCGCCTCTTACGAAACGGGGGGTGATTTATTTGCAGCTATAGCTCAATGCCTCATGGTGTAAACACTGGTGTATTCAATGCGCTTAAATATCCGCAAAGGCGCATAAACAGCGGATTTTACTTGTCGATGCTCTTCATCGTCGGGAAATACAAAATGTTTATTCTCTATGCTCTGGAGTGGTTTGGGGTCGTGCGCTTCAATGAGATGAAAAAATTTATCGGCAGTATTTCCTATAAGACGCTCAGTTCAACGCTCAAAGAATTGGAAGCTGACGATCTCGTCCATCGTGAGGAATATCCGCAAATACCGCCGAAGGTGGAGTACAGTCTGACCGAACGGGGCAAATCCTTGATGCCGATTTTAGACCAGATGTGTACTTGGGGTGAGGAGCACAGGAAGAAATAAAGGCTTATTGCGAGTATATGAGCCTGTGACCGGCAGGGACTTGATCGGGGCGGGAATCGAGCCGTCGGAGCGCTTTTCGGAGTATCTTGACTATGCGCATAGGCTGCGGCTTGCAGGTGTGGATAAAGCCTCTGCGTTGAAGCAGACGTTAGCTTTGGCGAGAAAGACGGAGCGAGGGGACAAGCAAAAGAATGCAGTTTATTTTGACAATGAAATTATGGAATGATTGAAAATGAGCTTTAGCAATTTATATAAAATGTATGATGCAGTTAAATCTCAAAAAGAATTTTCGGATTATGAAAACGACATCAAGACCAATATGAAAATTCTGAACACAAATCCATTTTTCTAATTTTTTCTTCCATAAAACCTCCGCAAAAAAGCCGGATAAAACGGCAGGCATCTCAGCCTGCGGTCTTATCCGGCATTACATTTCATATGAACGTTTTGCCCTCCGAACCGGCAAGGGGTATTATAGCACGGCGGGGAGGGAATGTCAAGGAAGCGGCGGCTTATTTGTTTTGTAATCTCCCTTTCCCATCTTCTCGGTCAGATCCCCGAAGCTTTTATCATATTGCGCCTGCGTGATAGCCCCACGCTCCAGAAAGTCATCGAGGATACGCTTTTGCCGCAAATACAGTTCCTTTTTCTTTTCTTCGGGCGAAAGCCCGCTCCAATTGTCCTGCTCAGTCACCATCATTTTATCGCTCCATAATCCATTCTGATGTACTTGCTCTCCCAAATCTCGTCGCGGTCGTATTTGGTCATTTGACAGTCGTTGCAGAGGTCCTCCGCGAGCTCCGAAACCGTGTCTTTCAACTCCAGATTTTCAATAAATTTTTTGGGAATTATATCATACCCAAGCGACGCGCCGAGGATATTCCCCGCGACCGCGCCGGTCGAATCGCTGTCGCCGTCGTGGTTGACCGCAGCGATCACGCCCTTTTCAAAGTCATCGGCATATTTCAATGCGCAGTAAACGGCAATCGCAAGCGTTTCCTCAGCGACCCAGCCCTCTCCGAGCTGACGGATAGCATAAAGGTCGGGAATGTTTTGCTTAGACAAGTCGACCGCTCGTTGAATCAGTTCCAAAAGCTCGCCCATATGCTCTGCGTTCGGGAAGATGGTCGGAACAACACGCATCGCGTCGCCGACCGCCTCTGAAATGCTGTCACCGCGCTCGGCAATCCGCAGAATTATGTGCGCAAGCATTGCGGCGGGGATATATCCGAGCTCGTGACCGTGGGTGAGCGCAGCAGACTTCGCAGCAATCATATCGACCTCGCTCGGGTCGAGACCTTTATCACAAAAATGCAATCCGATAGGCGCGACGCGCATAATTCCGCCGCAGCCTTTGCTTTGGTTGATCGGGTCCTCAATCGTGCCGTTCCCGCCCTGAGATAGCGCGGAAAGGCAGGTGCTTCCGGGCGCTCTGCGGCTGAACAACTGCGGCAGATTTACGAGCCAAGAATAGTGGCAGCCCTCGGGGAGCGGGTAACTCTCGGTCTGCGTGCGGTACCAGTCGGAGTAGCCGCGGGCTATATAGTCAGTGTAATCGCCCATAATTCCGCGGGTCATTCCTCGGGTCGTTCCGAGCAGCAGCCCGGTGGCGGTAAAAAGCGTCATCTGCGTGTCGTCCGAAATTTCGGCAACGCCGTTGCGAAGCTCATATTCCGTGATACCGCCTGCACCGTATTTTTTGAATATTGAGGCGGCTGGCATAAATTCGACCGCATAGCCGAGCGCGTCGCCGACTGCTCCGCCTATAAGGCAGCCCTTGAATTTATTTAAATCGCGCATTGGTTGACTCCTTTCGGTTTTTGTAATTATATCATACCCGCGCTGCAATTTCAACCGATTCGGTGATGGAGGACAAGAATCTGGGCGCTAAACTGATGTATGCACTTTTTCAGTCCGTATCTTTGGACTTATATTGTGATAATATGGAGTTGTAAAATCAGTAGAGGAGCTGATACCGTGTCAAAGGACAATGACTTTTTTGATTCGCTGTTTGACCTTGACGGCGACGGCAAAACTACGCCCGATGAGGAATTCATATCCTTTATGATAATGGATCAAGTCATGAAGAGCTCGGAGCATGATTACAGTCCTGCCCCGAAGAAGCACAGGGAGCCCCTGCCCAAAATCGAGCCGAAGGTGCCTGAGGTCATCACCGAAAGCTACATCAAAAGCCGCGAAAATAGTCTTGTTATCTTGTGCCTTTTAAGCATAGTTGTTGCGGCGGTGTTGAGCATAATCCCTGCCGTATTCGCTTGGGCGGCGTTTTCAGTTGAGGACGGCACTGGCGTTCAGCTTATAATCGGCGTTCCGGCTATCGGCATTATAGTTGCGATCTGGATAGCGGCATTTTCTGGTGTGGCCGAGGAGAGCGACAGAATCGACAAGCTGAGGGGCAAAATGAACCGCGACCGCGCTGAAAAGGCAAAATCTCTGCCGAATCCCGAGGTTGTAACATTGCAGAAAACAGAGAAAGCCGACAAAACGGTTTATACCGTCTGCGGAGTGAAATTCAAAGACGACAGGATTTACAATTACCTGACCGGAAAGGTGAAGGTAAAAGTCGGGGATACCGTAATAGTGCCTGTCGGCTACGGCGAAGAGGTGTCCGCAACCGTTGTATCCGTCGGGAAGTATCTCAAAAGCTCGGCGCACTATCCGATTGAAAAGATGAAAACGGTCAGGAGGAAATTGTAAAGAGCATAGAGCAGGAGTTACGTTTCTAATAAACTAAGCAAGCCCACCTCTCGGTGGGCTTGTTTGATACTCTAAGGATTACACTTTTTACACGGGTCATACCCCATGCGAATGACTTCATCGCGGGTGCCGGTGAAGTCTTGCCGGTTCTTGTCCTTCATCTGCTTGACGCTTGAGCAGCTCGGCAGGTGGAACTTCTTCGTGTTGGTGTTCAGCACATAAGACGAGCCGCCGGAAGTCTTTTGCTCTTCCTTTTTGACGGTGCTTTCGGACTTCGCTGCCGTTGACTTTTTCTGCGTACTGTTCGGTTCAAGCGTTCCGAAAGTGTCCGCGTCGGCGTTCTTTTCGACCGTAAAGCTGACCTTTTCGCCGTCGCTCTTGCAGATGATGTCGCCCTGCATATCCGTCCTTAAGACCTTAACGTCCGCGTCCCTCAAACGGCTCAGGGTGTCCTCGGTCGGGTGACCGTAGGAATTGCCCTCGCCGACCGAAATGACGGCGTATTTCGGCAGGACTTCGTTGAGGAATTTGTAGGAAGTGGAAGTGTCGCTGCCGTGATGACCGACCTTTAAAACGGTGCTTTCAAGCTCATAATCCTCGTCGAGAATGTCGCTTTCCTCATCGCGACCCGCGTCGCCTGTAAACAGGAACGACGTTTCGCCGTAGATGATTCTAAGGACGATTGAAGTGTTATTCGGGTCGTCCTCGTCGATCTCGATAGGACCGAGAATCGTGAACTCGGCGCTGCCAAGCTCATAGGTATCGCCTGCTTCGGGAACGGTTATCTCCACGTCCTGCTTGTCAAGATACTTGACAAAATTCTTGAAGGCTTTGCTGTCATAGCTTGTGACAGGGCATAGCGCGGTGTCAACGGTAGCATAATTCAGCGCACCTGCAAGACCGCCGACGTGATCCTCATGGGCGTGAGTGCAGACGATGTAGTCAAGCTCCTTGACCTTAAGCTTTTTGAGATAGCTGTAGATAAGGTTTGAATCTTCGGCATTTCCTCCGTCGATGAGCATTGCTCTGTCATCACAAAGAACCAGAGCCGCGTCAGCCTGCCCGACGTCGATGAAGTGGACTTCAAAGCTGCTGTCCTCCTCCACGGCATTGACCGCAAGCGTCGCGTTCGGACTGATGAACAGCGTCAGCGTGAGCAAAAAAGCAAGGGTAATGCTCAGAATTTTTCTCATATTGTCACCTTCCTGCATCTAAGATACTACCATTTTAGCACATAAGCTGTCCAGAAGTCCGGACTAATAGAGCAAGGCTGCACATATTTTCACAAATAAAAAGTGCGCAGCCGAAGCCACGCACCGAAAAATACATGGCTCATTGCTGCCACGCAAATCCAATATCAATATAAGCTAAGCGTATACGATAAGGGAGCCTGTATTTTTACCAAGGTAAAATATACACGCTTAGCTGTAAAAAATATTGGATTTCGTGGCGCTTATATTATAATACTTTTGTGAGGAAAAGTCAACACACAAAACCGCTTGACAACTCCCGAAATATGTGCTATGATGTGACTACCATAAAGAGTGACGCGAGGGACAGACCCTATGACCGTCCGGCAACCTGCAATGCAAGGTGCCAAAGTCTGATCGATGGGTAAACAAGACTTTCAGCCCATCGGACGATGGGCTTTTTCGTGCCTCTTTCTGGAATAAATTTTTCGGAGGACGAAAGTATGAAACTCACAAACAAAACAGGAAATCCGCGCTCTTGGACCGAAGCGATGCTCGCTCACCAGCGCAAGGAAGTCATCGCAGAGGCAGCAAAGGGCAGGGCAACAGCAGTGCCGTCGCCTTCATTGGGCGGCGAGGTCTGGTTCTGCGGCAGGAGGCATAAGTCTGCCGCAAGATATTATCAGCGGAAGCTGGAAAAGAACCAAGATACGTTCAACGAGTTTAACCTCATGGAGATAGTTGAGCAAAATTTCCGGGTGGATACGCTGCATGACCCGGTGAAAGGAAAAATTCGGGAGCTCATATCATCATAATTTTTCAATATCCGCACTATCAGTCCGTACTTTCGGACTGATAGAGTGGTATAATATCCTAACTGCCATAAACAATCTGTAAGGCGGTGATTTTTTCATTATAGCCACATTGTAAAAATATTACATGAGCGTTCATGCTCTCATAAAAGTAAGGGAGTGTCCGAAACGACCACATTTAATTGAAATGTGGGAAGTGGAAAGTGATTAGTAACGGCGAATTTTCCGGCAAAAAATTTTATAATGTGGTGGAAATGGACACTCCTTAAAAGTAAGGGAGTGTCCGAAACGACCACATTTAATTGAAATGTGGGAAGTGGAAAGTGATTAGTAACGGCGAATTTTCCGGCAAAAAATTTTATAATGTGGTGGAAATGGACACTCCCAAAAGTAAGTTTGTTAGACTACAATACATCTTGTACATTAAAAAGAAAGAATAAAGAAGAATGTGCCAAGTGTGGTAAGATAAGGTTGCAAACAAATCACTACCGCAAGAAAGGAAGCACATTCTTCATGAACAGTATAACACAAGAGGCAAGGTATCGTCAATCCCTGATGAAATATGCAGAGAAATACGGAGTATCACGCGCAAGCAGGAAATACAATAGGGCACGGTCATATATCTACTTTTGGAAATCGCGCTGGGACGGAACGGAATCGTCATTGGTAAATCAGTCCCGCAGACCTCATCATCACCCCAACGAGCATACTCCCGAAGAAATAGCTCTAATTAAGCGCTATCATCGCAGAAGCCCCGATTTAGGTCTTACCGAGCTTTGGTACAGGCTCAAAAAGAAAGGCTACACTCGCCGTCCCGAGAGTCTCTACAGAGTTATGCAAAAGCTCGGTATGCTCCCCAAGAAAAAGGTCAGGAAGAAGTATATACCCAAGCCCTATGAGCAGATGACGCACCCCGGAGAACGAGTTCAGATAGACGTCAAGGTGGTTCCTCTGAAGTGTCTTGCAAATCCCGAAGAAAGGCTGTATCAGTACACAGCGATTGACGAATACACAAGGCTTAGATATTTAGGCGCTTATGCGGAACAGAGTACATATTCATCGGCTGATTTTCTGGAGAAGGTCTACAAGTGGTTCAAGAGAAAGGGCGTGACGGTAGAATGCGTTCAGACCGACAACGGCTTTGAGTTTACGAATAAATTTTCAAACAGCAAACGCGACTTACCGACAAGATTTGAGCTTACTGCGAAGAAGCTCGGAATAAGGCACAAGCTTATTCGTCCTTACACTCCGCGGCACAACGGCAAGGTTGAGAGAAGCCACAGAGAGGATCAAAAGCGCTTTTATGACACGCATAGATTTTATTCTCTCGCCGATTTTGGTGCGCAGCTCGCTGCGCACCAAAGAAGATCCAATAATCGTCCTATGCGTCCGCTGCTCTTCCTCTCTCCTTCCGAATTCTTTTCTTTCACTGTACAAGATCATTGACAAACTTACAGAAATGGACACTCCCAAAAGTAAGTTATCATTGACAGGCTTAAAGAGAAGTGATATAATAAATTATATATACATACAATTTTGAAAAGATGGCTGATAATGATGAATAACTACTTTGATGAGTATTCTTATGAAGAATTACTTGGTGAAATAAGATATGTATATCTGTCCGACGATCGCCCGTGGATAATCGGATATAGCGGTGGAAAGGACTCGACCACTGTAGTAGAGTTGGTATATGAGATGCTACAGTCTCTCGCGCCAAATAAAAGACATAAAAATGTTTATATTATTTCCTCCGACACCTTAATTGAGAACCCTTTGATTAAGGTATATCTTAGCAAAATGAACAAACTGCTCGGCAGTGCCGCCGCAAAAGAAGGGCTTCCTATAAAGTCCTGTATGGTGACTCCGGAATTTAACAATACATACTGGACTAACATCATCGGCAAAGGGCTTCCCACACCGAGAATGAATGGCACATTCAGGTGGTGCACAGATAGGCTTAAGATCAGACCAAGTGCAGATAAAATAAAAGCGATAATGGCTGAGGAGAAGAAAGAAGTTATCGTTCTACTCGGTGTGCGCAAAGCAGAAAGTATCGCAAGAAAACGGCGTATCGAAGGTCGAGAGCTTGCTACACGGATGCTAAACAGACATGAGACTATACAGGACGCATATGTTTACAATCCTATAGTAGAGCTTACTACCGACGATGTTTGGAAAGTCCTTCTTGAACATAACAACGGCAAAACGCCGTGGGGCTCTGATAACGGTGAGCTTGTAGCCTTGTACTCCGACGCTGACAGCGGCGAATGCCCTTTTGCCGGAATGACAAACTCCGGACAAACACAGAGCTGCGGTCAATCGCGATTTGGGTGTTGGTGTTGTACGGTCGTCAGGGACGATAAATCCCTTAACGGATTTATCAAAGCCGGCCA
The DNA here is from genome assembly GCA_947627875.1 of uncultured Clostridia bacterium. Classification (GTDB taxonomy): domain Bacteria; phylum Bacillota; class Clostridia; order Oscillospirales; family Ruminococcaceae; genus Faeciplasma. The sequence continues at coordinate 26,188 of CANQXS010000023.1, read as the reverse complement.
TCGTGAACTTATTCCTTTGGCAGAGTTTAGATCATGGATCATGAGTATTAGAGACGTTAACGAATACCGTGAAAAGAAACACAGAGATGGGACAGTATATGCCGACAAACACGGCAACAAAGGATACGGTCCGTTCACTTGGGAAGCAAGAAAAATGATACTCACCAAGCTCATCGAAACTCAGAAGGCTATCAATTATGAGCTCATAACTATTGATGAACTCAGAGCCATTGATGAAATATGGGATCGGGAACTTGACCTTTCGCGCAGAGTGCTTGTCGATCTTTATTTTGATCTCACAGGCGAAAGACTTCCATGGGACAGCTACAAAGAGCCCCTTATTAAAGCAGACACGGTAAGCAGTATAGAAGATATGTGCGAAGAATTTGACGTTCCGAGCGAACTTGTAAGAAATCTTATTTTATCGGTTCACCAAAACAAAAATTATTCAAATCCGAAGATTATGCGCAAGGACCTCGAAAGGCTTTTGAATCAGCAGTGGCTTCATTTTGATCTACTGAAGGAGATAGACAATGCAGATAACGAAACTGGTGCTTGACAATTTCAGTTCATATGAAGGGAAAACCGTGTTTGATTTCAATGTCGATGAAAAAAAACCTATCATACTGATAGGAGGGCTCAACGGCGCTGGAAAAACATCTATCTTCACAGCTATAAAAATTGCTCTTTACGGACCTTTAGCTTTTGGATATACCGGAAATAATACTTTTTACAGCAAAAAGATCAGGGGACTTATAAACGATAAGGCATTCCAGTTGCAGCCGTTCGCCTCAGGTATATCCATCGAAATAAAATTAAAGCAGGAACGTGAGATCAAATATTATACTATCAACCGCAGCTGGAGTATCATAGATTCAAAAATAGAAGAAGAATACGATGTCTATGAGGGCGGCAAACTTCTTGATGAATCCGAAAAGGCATTGTTTGAAAGCTACATTCTCAATATAATACCGATAGAACTCTTTGAATTTTTCCTGTTTGACGGTGAAGAAGTCGGTACAATATTTTCTTCAGACGGATATAACAAGTATGTGAAGAACGTTTTGCTTACGATGTGCGGTATTGACGATCTGCAAATTCTTCAACATTTCTGCAAGAACTACAATGGCAAGATTGAAAGCGAAGAAGAAATCGAACTCAACTCAAAATATCAGGATTTGCTTAACAAAATAGCCGAAGCTGAGGAATCAATAAAATCTTGCGAAACTGCACTTGCTGATAATGAACAAGAGATTGCTTTGCTTCACACTCTCATTGAACAGCGCAATGCTGAATTTTTAAGGTCAGGAGGATTGCCGTCGGAAGAAGCTAAGTTGCTTGAAGAAGAGGTAAACAAATATGAGAAAAAACGTGAACTTATCGCTCGTGAGATAAAGGAGTTTTTTGAAGAACTTATGCCGTTCTTCATAATGAAAGATTTAATACCGCAGCTTAGTCAACAGATTAAATATGAGGAAAAGGCTTCTATTCAAGAGTATGTTTCCAATATGATCTCCAAAGAGTTTATCAGCAGCATAGTTTCCGATAAAATGAAAAAAGACGACGGTTTCTCAGAGGTACTTTATGTGGCTATAGTAAAAAAATTAGCAGTAGCTAACGGTACATATGATGAGATGATATTTGACCTTTCTAAAGCTGAAATGGGGCAGATACTGCATCTTGCCGATACGGTCGCTTCGTTTGATTCTGAGAAGCTTGCTAAAAAGATTGTGGAAAAAGATAAATTAGTCAAGAGAATTACATCTATCAGACAGCGGTTGAAAAATGCGTTATCTGAAGAAGACGCTAAAAAATATACAGATGAAATCATAACCGCGAAACACAGAATCGAGCTGCTGGAACTGGAATCTTCACAAAAGCAAAATGAATTGAAAGAGCTTGGTGCAAAGCTGCAAACTCTTAATTCTGAGCTTAGCACGGTAAAAGAAAAGATACGCGCCAGCACGCAGGACAAACACGTTTTGGATCTGAGTACAAGCATTTCACTGATGATGGAAAGACTTATTGACCGTAGTATGATCAGTATCCGCAAACAGCTCTCTCAAAAAATAATAGAGAATCTGCAGAAGATATATCGCAAAGATAACCTTATTTCAATTATCGAGATTGCGGATAACTTTAAGTTTGACCTGTTTCAGACACAGAAGTTTACGATGGGCGAGCTTAAGTCGCTTATCGCAAACATCGGCATAAAAGAATTCTTAAAGGTTATGGGAGACAAAAGCATCAAGCGACTATGCAGTTATTTCTCTCTTGACGAAGCGGACGACATTGAGAACGCTGTTATTTCATGCGATAATAATTTTGAGGAAATAGAGCTTTATAAGAGAATTGATCTGAACACGTTGTCCAAAGGCGAAAGACAGATTTTCATACTCGCTCTGTACTGGGCAATCATTCAGATATCGGGAAAGCAGATACCGTTTGTTATAGATACTCCTTATGCACGCATCGACGCCAATCATCGCGAGGAGATCTCGTCTAAGTTCTTCCCGAACATCAGCAGTCAGGTCATTATCCTTTCAACAGACGAAGAAGTCACAAAGGATTATCATGAGATCATTAAACCTTTTATATCCAAGGAATATCTGCTCAGAAACGATCAGAGTGAAAACAGAACTACGGTAACAAACGGCTATTTCTTTTAGGGTGAAAAACTATGATATTCAGGCTGAAAACGTCAAAGCAAACTCAGGATATATTTGAGGAGCTTGAAAGACGCACTAATTACAAACCATATACTTTGGTAAAACACGCTATTGCATGGTCCGTTGTTGAGAAGACGTCTGTTAAGGATTTTATATCCGATTCAAATGGACTCGACCTCAACAGGCAGACCATCACCGGCGACAACGAAGAGTACTTCAAAACAATGTTTGAGCTCATCGAAGGACGTTTTCTCGAAGAAGATGAGTTCTTTCCCAAGTACGTTAAGGCCCATATCGATCGGGGCAGCAAACTTCTTCTGGATATGTACAATCATGCCGGGAGCGTTGACAAGTATATTCTCCAGGTGTTCGGAGTAGGTGATACAGTATGATATATCTTGATAACGCAGCCACTTCTCCGGTCGATGAAGAAGTGCTTGAGGCGATGATTCCGTATCTACGAGAGGAATACGGCAATCCGTCAAGTAAGTATTACTGTAAAGCCGATAAAGCTAAACAGGCTGTTGAAGAGGCAAGGGCAAAAGTTGCCTCACTGTTTGGTGCATCGAGCGAAGAAATAATATTTACCTCCGGTGCCACCGAAAGCACAAATATGATAATCAAGGGAGTGCTTGATTATTCTAAGTTTTATTGCGGAGGAAAAAACCGCGTTATTACTTCTAATGCTGAGCACAAAGCCACTTTAAACGTCTGCAAGTACCTTAATGGCGAGATATATTCAAACAACGATGCTACAATGTCGCTCTTTTCAGCCAACGACAGAGTTGACAGAGGATACAGCGCTACGTTTATTGAAGTTGATAAATACGGGCATGTCGCCGCAGATAAGTTTGAGAGAGCCATTGACGAAGCAGCAGCTCTTGCCTCGTTTATCTATGTAAATAATGAGACCGGCACAATAAACGATATAACCGCTTTAGTCAAAACGGCTCACCGCCATAACGTATTGCTCCACGTTGATGCAACGCAGGCAGCGGGAAAATTCCCTATAAACGTTCGTGAACTTGATGTTGATTTTCTTTCAGCATCGGGACATAAACTGTACGGTCCTAAAGGAATTGGCTGCGCTTATATCAAAGCCGATAAGTACGGATTACCGCCAATAACAGCTCTGCTCCACGGAGGTGAGCAGGAATGCGGTATCCGTGCCGGCACACTTGCAGTGCATAATATAGTCGGCTTCGGAAAAGCTGCAGAGATAGCTTTGCGCGATATGGAAATCAACCGTGAGCATATAAGCGAGTTGGACGATTATCTTGTTGAAAAGATAAGTGACTTTGATAATATCAAAATCGTTATTCCTGAGAAATTTAGAGTAAAAGGGATCATAAGCATTTTAGTTGACAGAACAGATTTCAATAATGAAAGATTCATCAAACGCATAAGTAATGAAGTTGCGGTATCCACAGGCTCTGCTTGCAGTCTTGGCGAACCCTCGCATGTAATAAAAGCAATAGGGCTTCAGGATATGACTGGTAAAATAATAAGAGTCTCTTTAAGCAAGAACTCAAACAGAGAGGATATAGATGAATTTATTACCGTTTTGAAAAGAAGCATATGAGAAAGGGGAGATAAGATTGAGGATCAGAATTGTTGATGCGCTGAGAGAAGTGCTTAAAGATAATGTCAGCCTTACTCATAAAGAAGCGTACAAAGAGATAGTAAAAAGGAATTTATATGAGTTTGGTGCAAAGCAGCCAGAATCTGTGGTCAACTCCACACTCCGTTGCCACTGCGAAGGCTTGGATTTTCCCAGAGCGTCGCCGGTCAAATATTTTAAGATCGTTGGTCAAAAGGGCTCAAAGAATTGTATGCTTTAGTGGAAACCAATATAAAAAACGCCCCCAATAACACCAACAAATCGGAGCGAACAGAGGAAGATCTGCTTCCGGAAGAGAAGATAGAAAAAACATATCAGCTTTACAGAAACAGTCTTAAAGCTCAACTGCTTAATCGAATTTTAAGTTGTCATCCGAGCTTCTTTGAACAGTTAGTGCTCGATCTTTTGCTAAAAATGGGCTATGGTTTTGATGACCAATCGGGAACAGTCACAAGTAAATCTCATGACGGAGGTATCGACGGAATTATCTATGAGGATAGCCTAGGATTAAGCAAAATATATATTCAGGCTAAAAGATATGGAACAAAAAATAAGGTCGGAATAGAACAGATTAAAAATTTCTACGCATCGATGCAAGGCGTTAACAAAGGAGTTTTTATCACTACTTCTTCGTTCATAAAAACCGCAAACGACTTTGTAAATGATCAAAAAGATAAAAATATCATATTGATTGACGGAGAACACTTGGTCGATCTTATGATCAAACATGGGATCGGTTTAGAGAAGGTAAAAACGTATGCTTTATACAAACTGAATGAAGATTATTTTGAATAATTCATAACATTCATCTTATTTTTTATCAGTATATCAGAGGGAGTAGCTATGGCTTTAATGAAGGATAAACAGCCTGACAATTATGAGGGAGAGAAAAAAGTTTGGCAGTGTATAAAGGATAATTTGCCGGAAGATATTGTGTGTTACTATAACAGAGAGGTAAAAGGCAGAGAATTTGACTTTTGCCTTTTTATAAAAGACGTGGGGTTTGTTATAATTGAAGTCAAGGGATGGCACAGAAGCCATATCAGCGAGGTAGTTTCCCCTGACGAGATAATTATGACTGACGGAAGCACTGAAGCTTCTCCGAAAAAGCAAGCCAGATCATACTCTTTCAAACTCAGGAACATCTTGAACGAAAAATACGGCATCAATCCTCTTGTCATGAATATGGTATGCTACCCTTTCATTTCAGAAACCGAATATAATAAACTTGGTTTGAGCATAGTTTCAGAACCGGAATACACTCTTTTCAGTGAAGATATTGAGTCTATCAATAGGTTTTCGCGCAAGATAGCAGAAATATATCGGGATTCTCGGCAGATCAGCTTTGACAAAATGGTCGGCGATAAATATGATATCGCAAGGCATCACTTTGAGCCTGCATATATTGTGACCCCGCCGGCTCAAAATGTTATCCCTTACTCCTGCCTATCCGTTTTTTCCGAGGGAATAACCGTCGCCAATATAAATGATATTATATCCTCCTATTTTAAAGGGACAAAACAAATAATATTTACCAAAGACGCGTCTGCTCTTGAAGTCATAGCAAAGCAGTTGTCAGAATCCTTTACAAGAAATCACATAATTATAAAAGGCGTCAATCTTGCAATAAACTCGTCCGACAACAATGAAACCGTTATTGCTGTCAAAAACGGCAAAATATCTGTTTTCAATTTTGAAGCAGTTTATATAAAAGACTTAACTGTAAGTTCTTTCAAGGCATATAATGGGAAGCTCACAAATGAACAGGAAGCTGTCCTCTCAAATATAGCAAAAGCAACGGATTTTAATATTGATCAATTTCATATAGAACATGCTGAGATCGGGCGTGACATTCAGGTCAAAGCCGGTGCCGGAACAGGAAAAACATATTCCATGGTGTCAAGAATAGCGTACCTTTGCAGCTACGCTTCAAATTCCGGCGTTTTTAACCCTGCTGCCGAGATAGCGATGCTAACTTTTACCGACGACGCGGCTCTAAACATGAAATCAAGGCTGAAGCAGCTTTTTGTGAACTATTTCATACTCACCAATAATACACAGTACCTTGAAATGGTTACAAGCATTGAGAAAATGCGTATCTCCACTATCCATAGCTTTGCCAAAGATATTATTTCCAATACGGCAATAACTCTCGGCATCGGAACGGACTTTACAACTGTTGTGGGAAAATATGACAAGCAAAAGATATTGGACCGTCTTTTTACCGCATATCTTGAGGAAGAAAACAAACTCGATCCTATATTTTTTAACGGTTTGTCGATGAGTATAGACAAGTTCCGCAAACTGATGCTTGATATTGCCAATAAACTATACGAAAAAGGTTGTGACATTAAAACTCTTGATATCGGTTCATGGGGAGATGCGCCTACGGAGATGCCTTTTCTCAATAAGATAATTGAACAGGTTGTCATAGCAACCGAAAAGGAATACTCAAAATTGCTGATAGATAATAACGCTGTTTCCCTTTCTGAGTATATGCTCCATCTCAGTAAGTGCATAGATAGCGAAGCGTTCAACACAAATCTATATGAGTTTAAATATGTATTTATCGATGAATTCCAAGACACAGACGATGCACAGATAGCGTCTTTTATAAATATGCAGAATAAACTCGGATTTAATTTTTTCATTGTTGGCGACCTTAAACAGAGTATTTACCGATTCCGAGGAGCAACTATGACAGCTTTTGAGAAAATGGGCTGCAACAATGAAAAATGGCTTTCGTTTACTCTGAACATCAACTACCGTAGCGATAAGAGATTGTTGCTCAGATTTGACAGAACCTTCTCATATATGAACAGCATAAATTTATTGAAATATGAGAAAGCTGTCGATACGCTCAGAGGAATAAAAGAAAATGATATCTGTGAAGATCGTGTTGTTGCTGTAATTCCGTATCATAATTCTGACAAGAAGAATTCAACGTTATACTATGACATGCTTTTCAAAACCATCGAAGAGCAGAGACAGCGCATCAAGACCGAGATGAAAACGAAGGAACTTTCAAAGAGCGAGCGCACCATAGCAATTCTTACCAGAAACAACTATCAGGTAAACGATATACTTAAAGAAGCAAAGAAGAGAGATGTTATAATAGAAAGCGATAACAACAGCGATCTTTACAGGCTTGCACCTAGTACTGATTTGTGCCGCTTGACATCAGCGCTTTGTAATCCTTATAATCCAACCTATTTGTATAATCTTATCCACTCAAGAAATGTAAACATTGCCTTTGATATTCGATCTATACTCGGTAAAACCGCTGAGGAAAAGACGGAAGTATTCATTGACTGCCTCGACAAATTCTTTAGTTCCACTATAGGGAAAACATGGAAAGAACTTATCCGTGATATCCAGAACGAGCCGGTTCTGAAAACGCTCAGGCTGATATATGAAGCTACAAAACCGTGGAAAGCATATTCGCCGTCCGATGAATATCAGCAGGAATACTACCGTGCAAACTATGAACTTGTGTTTGAAGAATTATCCAGAATGAACAAGAAAAGCTATCTTACTCTTGAGTCTATTAACAAGTCGCTTTACATCAATATAATGACAGGTACAGAAGCAAAATCAAGAGAGATCGACATTGATACAGGCGATATAAGAGTTGTTGGGCTTACAGTCCATAAATCAAAAGGTCTCGAATATGGCACGGTGATAATGCCCGATACCGAAGACGAAATAGATAGACCTCACAGGAACGGAATAGAAGTTTCCTATGTTGACGGAAAGATTGGGTATTGTCTTTCGGCAAACGGAAATCAATATTGCAATAACTTTTATGAATCCAAGACGGAAATACAAGAAATGATGATGGAAGAATCGAGGATTCTCTATGTTGCGATGACAAGGGCAATAGATAATTTCATCTGGTTTTTAAACCTTGACTCCAAGGGCAACAACTGGGGTAAAATGCTTATAGAAATGCATGAGGAGATGTAGTCGACATGGGATTGAGAATATATACATACTCTGATCCTTACGCTATCTCGCGTGAATCATACTGGGATGAAATAAAGAACTGCGCTCATTTCTGCGTTTCGCAGACGATGGTAAACGGTCTTGAAGATATTTATCCGTCGCTAAAGGAAGGGGGATATCTTACAACTATCCGTATCCTGATAAACACGCTTTATTCCGATTGGGAAGATGAAAACAGACGTGTTAAGCAGATAATGGAAGTTGATAATGCTATCAACTCGATACCTCTTGATGAAGATGAAAGCGGTAATGCAAGACGTTCACTTGAATACAATACCAAATCTCTTGTTAAGTGTATACGCCTATTTAAAGAGCTGGGGCTTAGCGCAGACAGCTTTGATATATCTCGAATGAACACAGACCAGAAGTATCTTATAGACATTTACAAGTTCATCTGCAACCGAGAAAAGACTTCCTTTGATTTTAGAAGAGCTTCTCAGGCGGATGTGATAGAAGAAAAGATACTTGAAGCACTAAAAAACAAGCACAAGGACTATCCTTATGATAAGCTCGACAGAGGAACCGTAGTTATTCACGGCATACACCAGTTTACTCCCGCTATGCTGTGCGCTATAGAGGATATTTCACGCTTTAAAAATGTAATATTGCTGTTCAATTATCAGAAACAATATGAAGCAATATATCAAACCTGGACCAATATATATTCCCTCTTTGAAACCGGAATCAAGTACAGCGATGAGCCGGAATTTAGACCTATCTCTTTGATGCGCGACAGTTATCCGTGCAATGTTCTTGCCGACCATATAGGTGCTCTTTCAAACGGCAAGCTCAAAGTTGAGACAGGTGTTCTCAGCAAACTTGAGGTCATCGAATTTGAAAATATCACTGAGTTTGCGGGCTACTGCGCCAGACTCTTTGAAAATGCTCGTAAAGAAAATAAGCGCAATGGTTCTCGCAATCCGGTTCTATATGATATGGCCGAACAGCTCTACTCTGCCTCAGGTAAGGTTAACGACATTTTGCAAGCTTATTTTCCAGAACAGTTCGGAGAAAGGCACTTCCTTGATTATCCTATTGGTCACTTCTTTGTTGCTGCTGTTGAAATGTGGGATAACGAAAACGAATGCGCCAAAGTTGACGATATGTCTCTTATCAAGGATTGCTTTGAATCGGGAATAATCAAAGAAACCGCTCCGGGTGATCTTCTCAACACGTTCAACACTGTCGAGCCGTATATCGAAAAAGAGACCACGCTGGTCGGCATTATCAATTCACTCAAAAAACTTCGAAAATCCATACGTCAGACCGACAAAAAGCTGCAGCGCATCGGATATCTCAATATCGGCATAGACACGCTTGAAGAATTGAGAACGGCGCTTGAAGAGCTTAACAGTATTGTAATAAGCTTCTTCACTGATTTTAACGCCGGAGGTGATAATTTCAATCGCTTTTATAGACGTATCCATGATTTTATTGTAAAAAGGACACAGGATATGGAGTCTCTTGACAAAGAGATGAAGGAGGTCGTTGCTAAGCTGCTTGCCCGTATGGATAAGATAGATTTGCCCGATACCGGCACTTTTACCTGTTTGAAACAAACCATGTCGTTCTATCTCAGCCAAGACGACAGTCTAATGCGTGGAGCTAACTGGATCGTAAGAGACTTTGAACAGATTGACGGCGATATTCTTCGCAGCAATAAACAAAAAGCTGACAGAACTTGCTATCACTTTTGCTGTCTAAGCGACAAGGATATATGTGCCGCAAAGGACGAGCGTCTTCCATGGCCACTTGATATCAACTTCTTTGAGTATTCTTATGAGCCTTTGGAGCAGAATTACCGGATATTCCTGAAATCAAAAATGGAATTTAAAAACTTCAAGCGATATGCTCTTCTTTATGGGCTTGAATTCAATCGCATCGGTTGCAAACTCAGTTATGTTAAAACGGTTGACCGTAAAGATAACGAGTTGTATCATCTGATAAAAATGCTTGGATTAAAGGTCAGAAAATATCACAGCGACGCTGTTGATTCCTATGTTTCTCATTTTGAATACGGCAATCCGACCTGCAAAGTATATCCGAAATCTAATGAATTTACCGATAAAATCAAATTTGCTATGTGCCCATACAGATTTGCATTGGAAAGTGTTGTGCAGGAAAAAACGATTTTCAGAGAAAGATTTCTAATAGTTTTTTATATGAGGGTATTGCTTCAGAACGCTATTCTCTCAAACATCGCCGGGCACAGATTAAGCGATAACGATCTAAGGAACGAAATTATCAAGGAATATCAAGCACTTGATGATAAATTCAAAATTTCAAATGAATATGAAAAAACTCAGATAATATCAGAAATGTATAAGTATCTTGCAGATAATCTTAACAAATATGGCAGTTTTACAAAGCCCACAGATATTGATAAACTCAAAGACGATTTCTTGATATTAAAGTTAGACGAATACATAAAAAGAGCACCCGAAGTCGACCTTGATGCTGTTATAAATAATGCCGATGAACGGTACAAGGATAACTGGGGCGCACACTGTACCTACTGTTCAAGCAAAGATATTTGCTTAAGAATGGTGCAAAATTAAAATTATGGCGGCGATGTTATGCTGAAAACGGGAATGTATGTCAGATGTTCGATCGATGTTGAATATCCAAATGAACCGAGGGACTTCATTTTGGGAAGAATTGTTGAAGTCAATGATTTTTCTGAAACGGCAAAAGTGATGTTTTTTGATCTGCTCGGAATAAATAAGTATTATCAAGTCCCCAGAGTTGCTGAATTCCCACTATCGACGCTTCAGCATTGTAAGATCAGCAAGGGTTCTATAGCGGGATTTAACGGAGGCAAATACAGTATTATTCAGTGTTGTACCGATAAAAACGGCAGTTTCTTCTATTACTATCTTGCCTCCGATACAGGTGAGGTAGTAAAAGCCTGTGAAAAGGACATTGAAGCTACATTTAACTCGGGAGAAATATCTCCGATGTCACAGCTAAAGCATTTTGAATTTCAAAATCCCATGTGGTATTTTGGAAGAACTGCAGTAAACAGGACGGTTCATACTATTGACAATGCTTTCTACGGCTTCAAAGAACTTGCCGGCTGTAAGATTTTCCTGAAGCCTTATCAATTAAAAACCGTTATGCGGTGTCTTTCCGAGTCTAATTGCAGATACATGATCGCCGATGAGGTCGGTCTCGGCAAAACTATAGAAGCGGCGTCTATTCTCAAGGTATACCTTTCCGATAAGAAAAACAAGAATATACTCATCTGCGTTCCCGATGCACTTGTTGAACAGTGGAGAACCGAACTCGCATTTAAATTCAGATTGTTTAACGGCAAAAATCCTGGCGGGAATATTATAAGCATAATCCCGACGAGCAAGATAGTTGCTTCAGAAGGAAAATATGACTTTATTATAGTTGACGAGGTACATTCTGTTCTGAACAATGACCTATGCTATAATGCTGTACTAAAATTAAGTCAAAATGCTGACAATGTGATCTTGCTCAGCGCCACTCCCGTTCAAAGTCGCAACGAAGAATACCACAAGCTTCTTTCGCTCATCCGACCCGAAAGATATTACGCTATGAGCGAAGAAAAATTCATCGGTTTACTTGAACTTCAGAACAAAATAATCCGCAAGGTGCATTCTGCTGTAGGATATCTTGACGACTACAAGGAAGCAATAAAGGATTCTGAAAGCAAACATAATGAAGATACTCGCGAAGCCTTTGACGAGCTTGTCGAAATACTTGAGGATATAGCCGAAAAAACGAAGGACAAGGCAATTAAAGATGATATCGAAAAGTTAGACTATGAATCGGAAAATTTCTCTTTGCTCCGTCTTGAGCGTATTGTCGCGTATATCTGCGAAGCATATCAGCTTGAAAGATGCGTAATTCGCAACAGAAAGAGACCCGAGGACACAAATAAAAGAACCCTTAAAGAGTTATCATATGAGATGGATACCGAGTTCAACAATACCGAGTTTAGAATATATTCGCTGTTATCTGAATGGATATCCGGAAATAAATTTGACAAAAAAGAATTTGACAGCAAGATCCTCCCATTGATCAGTGCTTTTTTCAGTTCGTCAGTTGCATTTTCTGATGAACTGAAAAAGAATGCTTCCGTTCCTGCCGAGGTACGGGAATTAACTGAAAAATGGATAGCAGAGGATTTGAATACTATCAAAAAAATACGGAATATTCTTGATGATCCTTTAGATTCTTTTTCAAGAATGGTCACAATTTGCGATTATTTGGAACAGGAAGCGTATGATAAAAAGGTTTTGATTTTTACTCACTTCTCAGGTACGCACAAGCTATATCGACAGCTTCTGATTAAAGTGTTTGGAGAAGATCACTGTGCCTTTTTCTGCAAAGGTATGTCGCCTGATAAACTGGAACTTAATACATATCGTTTTCAGAACGAGCCGGGCTACAGCATTATGCTTTCAGATGAAAGCGGCGGTGAAGGTCGAAACTTTCAGAAAGCGGACGAACTCATCTGTATAGACCTTCCGTGGAGCGCCAATACGCTTGAACAGCGTATAGGCAGACTTGACAGAATAGGTCGAGACAAGACTAACGAGGTAGTATCAGTAATAGTCTATGCTCAGGATTCCGTAGAAAAAGACCTTGCTGATATATGGAATAAAGGTCTTAATATCTTTAACAAATCACAAAGCGGGCTTGAAATCATTATGAACGATATTGATGAACAGATTCAAGCAGCCGTTATGAACGACTTCAAATACGGTCTTTCGTCAATTGTTGACGATATGATCGAAGAAATTAAGAAGACAGAAAAACAAGTAAAAGAAGAGCGCTATTTTGACATTGCAGCCTATACTTATCAGTATATTAACAAGGAAATAGAGAAAACCGTGAAACGGTATAACGAAAGCGAAAGCGAGTTGTTCCGCAGTTCTATGATGTCATGGTCTTCTCTTGCCGGGTTCCAAGGAAACTTCATATCAGACAGTATAGTAAGATTCAATGCTTCATCTTTCTCGCCTAAATCGGCATATAACACACTGTTTGTTCCACCGGATATGGACTTAATAATAAAAGATAAACTCAATCAGATGCAGAATCATATCAGAGTGCTTAACGGTGATAAAGCTTTACAAAACGATATTTATTCTATTCAGGGAACCTTTGACCGAAGTGTGGCTTTAGAAAATGATTATCTGCATTTTTTTGCTCCCGGTGACGGTATTTTCGACAGCATTGTGAATAACGCTGTATTTGCATATAAAGGACGGTGTGCCGCCTTTGCCCTCGAAAGCCAAATCAATTGGGAGGGCTTTGTGTTTAGCTGGTACATTATTCCGGACGAGCTTCTTTTGCTACGAAACGGAATTGCTTTGAAACAGATCAATCAGTATCGAGGTTTCATTCCTTCGGATATTATCAGTACATTTATTTCAATAGACGGAGTGGGAGCGGAAACAGATTCGAGAGTGATCAACGAATTCAATAAATACTTGAGCATACCGGTGACCCAGTTAAAAGATTACTTTGCTAGCTTCGGCAAGCGTGCTCCGTCAAAGGATTTTCTCGGCATAAAAGAAAAATATGCTATTTCTAATCTGTCATGGTTCAGAGAAAAACATTCTGTTACTGAATGGACAAATCAAGTTACTGCCTGCTATGATGCAGCAAGAAAACAGGCAATAGAGGGATTTAGAAAGCTTATACGATTAAGTGACTTAAAAGACAATCTTGGCAGAGAGTTCTGCTCTGAATGTGCCGCTTCAGTATATTTCAACAGAGATTTTGATGTTGAAGAGAAGAAGCACATAAATGATATTATTCTTAAAGCCTTTGCCAAGCCGAATTTAATTCTTGATTCAGTATGTTATGTGAGGATGATGAATCTATGACAAATCAGGATATAATCTGTAATGTTCAGAAGTTTATGGATATGCCTGATCTTGCAATAGACATAGCAAATTTTATAAATGATAGTAATCCCAACTCTGCCGTGGCTATACGAATGATAAACGCTTATCACCGTTTTAGGTTACAACAGACCGAAGAAAACGGGACTGAATTTGAGTGTTCACTGAGAAATTATTTATTGTTTCTTAAAACGGACATAGCAATTAAAGAATATGATTTAAAAGTGCCGAACCGTTTTGGGCTGATAATAAACCGCGCCAACGGTCACATATATGCTAATCTTGACCTTCCTAAGTATGTTAATGACTCCTTTGTAAGAGCTGTATTTGACAATCAGTCTGTGCAGACTGTTGCCGATGATAATGAAATAAAAGAAGTGAATCCGTACATATATAAGCTTACCAATGGACAATTTCGCACATTTAAATCCATTGAGCAGCAGCTAGCTGTTATGGGGGCTCTCAGGGTTCCTGCCGGCTATACTGCGATGGTTGCGATGTCAACCGGAGGAGGAAAGAGCCTTGTAACTCAATCCGTTTCGTATCAATTTAATAAATCCTTAACTCTTATCATCGTTCCTACTATTTCGCTCATGTTTGATCAGCGAAGAAACGCTATGAAAATAATTAATCCTGCCAATAAAAAAGAAATAATGTATTATTACAGTGGCTGCAACGTCGACGAACTCGTTTCCGCTATTGATAAAAACCAGGTCAGAATGCTGTTTATTTCGCCTGAAGCGATTATCAAGAATTCAAAGATACAAAACAGCATTTTCAAAGTCAATTCACAAGGGTATTTAAGAAACCTTGTAATAGACGAAGCGCATATAATTATTGAATGGGGAGCTTCTTTCCGCGTGGACTTTCAGTGCCTTGATTCTTTCAGAAGGTTTCTTGTAAGTAATAATTCTATGCTAAGAACTTTTCTTCTTTCTGCTACATTCAGCAAGAAAACAGTCGATAACCTGAAAATGTTCTATTCCGATAATGACCGCTGGATAGAAATTCGATTGGATACGCTTAGAAAAGAACCGAGATTCGACGTTATAAAGTGTCGGTCCTATACCGAAAAGCATGACAGGATAAAAGAGCTTGCCGGCAAGCTCCCGCGACCTATGATAATATATGTCAACTCGCCGGACGATGCTGAAACCCTACACTGTGAATTAGCTGAAAGTGGATTTAGCAACACAAGAGTTTTTACAGGAAGAACCGGATCTTCAGACCGCGAACGCATCATACACGAATGGGTAAACGATAAATTTGATCTTATGATAGCTACTTGCGCCTTTGGCGTCGGCGTAGACAAGAAAGACGTAAGAACAGTCATTCATACTTATGTCCCCTCCGGTTCTGATCAGTATTATCAAGAATGCGGACGAGGCGGGCGCGACGGTTTTCCATGTCTCAGCGTTATGCTCTATACCGACGATGATATATCTGTGGCGATGTCTATGACGCAGAAGGTCCTCACCGTAGAAAAGCTGAGCGGACGTTGGTTCAGTATGCTTAACAGCCGTAAAGCAAATATACAGCTTGACTCAATAGTGATAGACACATCTGTTAAGCCCAATTACAATGATACCGACAATTTCTACGTTGATGTCAACAATGCAGATATTGCATGGAACGTCTACGTCATTCTCCTGCTCAGAAGAGCCGGGCTGATACAGATTAAGGACGTCAAATATGATAATGACAGATACATTTTCAGCATAGAGCTTATTGATAAACAAATCAGATTTAATACCGATCGAACCGCAGCCGTTTTCAATAAAGTCCGCGAAGATGAATGTAAAAGCATTTATTCTGACATAAACGACCTGGTATCAAAACTTCGCAACGTCGGAAAAAGCTGTTGGTCATCAATGTTCAACGACATTTACCTTCTTACTGATGAATATTGCGCAGGCTGCAACAATCACAATAACATACGGGCTGATAAAAGAAAAAGCTTCCCGCTAAAAAAGCCTGTATATTACCCAGTTTCATCTCCTGCGGGAAAGCTCTTTGATATTATGACAGGCTCTAAGGAAATGCTTATTA
Source organism: uncultured Clostridia bacterium (assembly GCA_947627875.1). Taxonomy (GTDB): domain Bacteria; phylum Bacillota; class Clostridia; order Oscillospirales; family Ruminococcaceae; genus Faeciplasma. Next base: position 9,959 of record CANQXS010000023.1, on the reverse strand, counting down.
TCAGTGAAAGAGGCTCTAATGCATTGATGTGTGACCTTTTCTCTGCCGGAGCCGATGTTATAGTAATGCCTGATGAATCGAACGAAGCCTCAATGCTTCTCAATACCGATAATAGCAGCCCCTCTCAGTTTTGCATGGGATATGGCGAGTTTTTTGAACTCAGCCGCATGAACATTCATTACTATCTTTCGGGAACTATTGTTTTTTGCATAGATAACGACTCTTCGCTTGCTGAAAAAGTTCTGTGTACGGCCTCTGGTAAAGAGTACAACCGTGTGTATATAGTAAGCTCTGACCTTTACATCTCCGGCAGAAATAAGCGCATATCAGAGTTGGTAAACGGTGCCTGTAAATATGACTATATCATAAAAAAGGAGTTGATATAATGTTTATAAGTTCAATAAAAACGGAGCCTATTCCCGAACGCGTTCTTTCAATAAGTCAGATTGTTGCGGATAGGGGACCGATAGATGAAAAAGAGTTAGAAAGCATCCTTATACCGTCAGAACTGAACACTGCCAAGACTTCTTACTTCAATCCGATATTTGAAACAGCAAAGGAGTTGGAGCTTATTGGATATAACGAAGATAAAAAAGTGGTTTTCATCGGAAAAAAGGATGATATAAAATCGTTAACTGCTTTCCGCTTGTTCTGCAATTCGGTAGTATTTAAAGATAGCTCTTCCGATTTTTATAAAATAATCTCTCTTTTTCTGGAGGCGAATAATGAATGGCTGAATTATGGGTCTGTTACTACCTCGGCCGAGGTCATTAGAATAATAAATGCTGAAACAGGTATATCTTCCAATAAGCTTGAAAAGGACGTAATTCTTGGCGTAAGATTCTGGATCAGCTTTCTCGGATTTGGTTTCTTTCAAGAACAGACCAAGCTCTTTCTTCCGAATATGTATACAGCGTTAAAGGATTTTATGATTCTCGGCAGTTTAGAAAAAGGAAAAGAATACTCTGTTGAAGAATTTTTGGACGGTCTTCATGATGGTTCTAGTGTTGCATTAAAAAATGTTGGATCTTCATTGACTTTGAATCTTGCTATGTCAAATGCCCTCAGACTTTTGCATGATAATAAAGAAATCGAACTGAAAAAGCACCTTGACAGTGAGAAAATATGGCATCTGTTTCCGAATGAAGAGCACGAGTTTACATCCGATGTTACTCATATAATTATAAAAATGGCGGTGAAATAATGAATACAGATATTGCAAAAAAGAGGATCAGTCAGGTTTTGAGAATAGATTCTATCGACAGCACCGACAGTGATTTTCTCGCAACTCATGTCCCTTTTCGCAAAATAGCCGTCGCAGCAAAATCGGGAGATCAATTTGAGGAGACCTATAAATCGGAAGAAGATATATACAGGGATCTCTTTAATAACGCTCTCACGAAAAACGATCATCAGTTTGTAATTGTCGAGGGTTCAAGCGGCGCGGGCAAATCGCATTTTATCCGCTGGCTGTATGCTAAACTTTCTGCCAGAGAAGAAAAGGAGGACGTTGTTCTTCTTATTCGCAGAAGCGATAACACCCTCAAAGGAACTATCAGACAGCTGCTTGAAATTAAAGAAGTAAAAGAAATATCAAATAAAGAAGCCTATGAGCGACTTGTCAGGGCAAATCAAACCATTACCGAAAGCAAATTTAAATCGACGATCTATCATCAATTCATAGTCGAAATAGAAAACGATACAAGTGAAACCCTGGGAAACATCAAAAGAAAAAAACTTATTGCCTTGCTTAACAATTCTGTGTTTCAGGAAAGACTTATGGGCGCAGGAGGTCCGATAGATCGTATCTACAGTAAGATAACAAGTTCATCGTCCGGCGTTGACCTTGATCTTATAGCTCAATTCAGCAAGACCGATCTTACTCTTGATATCGATTTTATCTATCAGCTTGATGACGCAGATAGAAAAGCTCAGGATTTTGCTGACGATCTCCTTGAGGGCAATGATGAATTCATTCAGAAGATAACAGACTATCTTAACACTTTCGTTGAAACGGTTATCCAGACAAGTGCTGGCATAGAACCCGGAGACTTTCAGCAGATATTTAAAGAGATACGTCAAGAATTAAAGAGAAAAGGCAAAAACTTAATATTGCTCGTTGAGGATATAACATCTTTTACCGGCGTCAATCAGGCGCTTCTCAATGCTCTTGTAACAGGTCATACCGGTTCAAATGCCGTAGATAATCTTTGTAAGCTTATTTCTGTTGTCGGCACTACAACGCAGTATTACAATCAATTCAGAGATAATTACCGTGATCGAATCACCAAGCAGATAACAATACACGATGGTGTTATCGGCGATAACAAGAGCGACCTTGTTCAGTTTGTCGCCAAGTATCTTAATGCCATCTCACTTGACAGCGAAGCTTTTGATAAATGGGTAAAAAACGGCGCATATTCCGAGGATATGCCCGTTTATGAAGACCTTGATCACGATCACTGGGATAAATTCAAGCTGGCCTCAGGAAAACAAATATCGCTTTTCCCGTTTACTCAGAACGCAATCGTAAACCTTTATGGGGCTATGTCGGATCACAAAACACCGAGATATATCCTTAGAGATATTGTAGAACCTGCTGTAAACGAAGTATTGCATGATATTTCGTCATTTCCGAAATTCTGCTTAGGCTGGCATTCTTCTCTTCCGGAATCTGTAGAAAACAGGATTGGAAATATAGTTCAGTCTATGCCGATAGCTTCAGAACTGAAAGTTGATTACAGAAAACGACTTGTAGTGTTTATGGGCTTTTGGACCAATAAAACCCTTGACGTGGCTGGCAATGGTCGCATAGCAGGAATTAAAACGGAGTTATTTTTTGATCTTGGCTTCGGCGAATTTGCAAGCAAACTTATAAGTACTGCAACTGTTACAAGCAAGTCTTCTGCAGATACTGAGGCAGTTGAAGAAATAGTTGAGTCTGAGTCCCAAACTTATCCCACTAATTCGTGTGTAAAAGAACAACCTAAGATAGATCCCAAAAATCAGAAAGACTATGATTCTTTCAGAGAAAACGTTATTTCATGGCATCGGGACGGAGAGAAACTAATACGCTTTATTCCTATACGCGATCAGATCAGTAACTTTGTTTACGATACTATAAACTGGCAGCAGGAGGGTGTACCACTCGATTCTAGGAACAAATTTAAAGATTCGATCGGGGGTAGACTTGTCGGCTTTGAAAGACAGGACCAAGCTCTCGACAAATGTATTGTAATATTTAATGATACTGATGAAATTTATCAACTACTTCTGTGCTTCGGAAAATGGTTGTATCTTGGTAACAAATCATGGAATTTCCCCGATTCGGCATCGGCGATCTATTTTGCAACTTTATGGCTGCAAAGAAATAAGGATAGGTTTGTAAATGCTGTAAAGAATGTTGATAATGGTATTGCTGTTCCTGCGTATATCAAGGCTGCTATGATAGGAAAAGTGTACAAGCTTATTATCAACGGCAAAATTGGCGATACAAAACTAAATCGCCTCGGAGATGAGACTTTTCTCAGCAATGATACTTCCAAAAACTTGGCTGCTGAATTTTCGTCGGGTCACTCACAGGAATGGTATGATTTGCACCAGTTCATATATAATGACCCCAGAGCAGTTGATTCCTACACTGCTTCCGTCAGATATTTCAATCTAATTCAAGGTATGACCATTAATACTGATAACTATGTGCTTAATTATCCGCTTTATCAGTCAGCGTTGAAAGAGATACGCAAGTCGGAATATGTTCTTGATGAAAACGATATCAACGACACAGAGAAGGCCGTCAAAGACAAGCGCGAGATATTCGAGTTTACGCAGAGGGTGCTATCTAAAGTTCATAGAGTTGTCGATGGAGAAACAGCTCTTGCTCATAAAAGCGCAAAAGATATTCTTGATTATTTTGATTTCGATATAGAGGACGAGCTCGATGCTAGCGATATTCGCGACATGATTAATGATATTCAAATCTTTTATCAAAGATGCTTTTCTGCAGGGATTAATATCAATATAATAGATGATGTATCACTTAAAAAGCTTAAAAATTCAGCTTCAGAGATAGCAAAAGCTATGTCAGTACTTCAAAAAGATTATTCCGGCGAGGACGATATTTCTGTACTTTGTGCTTTCTCGGAAAATCCTATAGGCGTAGTTTTACCTTTCCTTGATATGCTGAAAAGAACAGATAAGGATATAGCTATCGCGGAAGAGCAGATGAAAAACGAAAAAAACATTTTGACACGCCGCGGCAGCTGGAACGATAATATCGATCCGCGTTTTGAGCAGCAGAAAGAATCGTTTGAAGCGCTTTTTGCTGAATTGAAGGAGGTGTGAGTATATGCTGCATAAAAGGATACAGACGGCTATCAACTTGATTGAAGATGTCATTGATAACAGGCAAAAAGAAAATGATAATGCCGACGTTGCAAGGAGAAATAACACCTTCTTTGAAAGCTTTAAAAACCTCACACCTTTTGTCAAATCATATGTTCTTGCAAAGAAAAATTTCGGATTTACTTTACAGTCAAGCACCGCTTCTGATTTGCAAGATATTATGAATTACTTAAAAAACGCCTTTGAAAACGCTAAGGCTGTGAATCCTGCATCTTTTAGTAAAAAAGCAGAAACCTTTGCGGATTCTATCGCTAAAGAATGGGAAGCGTTTTATAAATCAAGAAACAACGAGATTATCGGGGGACTGAATATAATTGTTCTTGTACACCCGACGCCTAATGCTATAAGAAGTTGTATCAGCGCTCTCAGCAAGTGTGAAAAATTACCTTTGACACAGGAAAGTATTGATTCTTATAATGTAGCAAGGCAGAAAGCCGACGCGCTTCTGAAAGAGATGAAGTTTGATGATGAAATACGGGACTTTCTTATAAAAGTTCGAGATAGAAAGGCAACACTCACGGATATCACCCCTTCTATTATGGATTGGATACAGTCTGAGAATATTGCCGATAAGGTAAGTTTGAACATTAGGAATATCATGTGAAAATAAAAGCGCAGGGGTCTTGAGATAGTATGACATCCTGCGCTTTCGCTTTTTGTAGATAGAAGGCGAGATTATATGGTGATATATACAATAAAAATGGAATGAATTGCAGAAGACTATTATAATACCGAGATTGCCGAGGGCTCAGTCCCAACTCGGTTATAAAGCATCACGCTATAATAAGGAGCGCGCTCCAGTGGGATAAGGTACAATATCTTTCGCAAAAAGAAAATTAGTGCAAAAAATAGACATGTCTCCGCACTTCTGGTAGAATGAAGTAACCACAAATCATTCGAGAGGAAGTAGAAACATGTCTGAAAAGATTATAACATTAAACGAGAATGCAGTCAAGACCGAACTGAAAGATTTGGTACGCAAAAGCGTGGAGGAGACTTTGAACGAGCTCCTTGACAGTGAAGCAGAAGAACTTACCGGAGACGCAAAGTATGAACGCAACGAATCCCGAAAAGGTTACCGTAGCGGGCATTACACCCGAAATCTCACCACTACGTCAGGTAATGTAAAACTGTCCGTGCCTAAGCTTAAAGGAGTACTGTTTGAAACGGCGATAATTGAACGATACCGCCGCCGCGAGAGCTCTGTGGAGGAAGCATTGATTGAGATGTATCTTGCAGGCGTATCTGTACGCCGCGTAGAGGATATAAGTGAAGCATTATGGGGAAACAGAGTTTCAGCGTCAACTATCAGCGATTTGAATCAAAAGGCGTATGTACATATTGAAGAATGGCGGCAAAGACCACTCCATGGCAAGTATCCGTACATCTACATCGACGGGATTTACCTCAAGCGTAACTGGGGCGGGGAGTTTGAGAATGTGAGCATACTTGTTGCGATAGGTGTCAACGAAGACGGTTATCGCGAGGTAATCGGTGCTGCTGAGGGCATGAAAGAAGATAAAGAAAGCTGGCGAAGTTTCCTTGTATGGCTCAAATCGCGAGGGCTTGACGGCGTTAAGCTCGTAGTCGGAGATAAGAACCTCGGAATGTGTAAATCGGTGCATGAAGTCTTTCCCGATGCAAAATACCAACGTTGCACAGTGCATTTCTACCGTAATATCATGTCAAGCGTGCCGAGAAACAGGTTCCGCGAGGTAGCATATGAACGCGAGGCTTTGTCCAAGAGGACGAGCAATCAATCGTTTTCGATTGCGAAGTCCGATTGGGAACAAAGCCAGCTTTCATTGATGCTAAAGGCGATTCACGCTCAGGAAAACAAGGAAGCTGCGAGGAAAAAGGCAAGAGAGGTCATCGAAAAGCTCAAGAAGATGAGACTTAATGTCGCTGCCAAAAAGCTCGAGGGCGGGATTGAAGAGAGATTTCTTTCAAAAACAAAAAGAAGAAGCGAAAAGAAGCTTTCGAGTGGATAAAGGTCGAGAATACTCATGAGCCTATCATTTCCCGCGAGGACTTTTACAAGGTGCAGGAGATGATTAAATCAAGGCGAAAGACTACCGGAAGTGGCGAGCAGCAAATGTTTGCCGGCTTGATAAAATGCGCAGATTGCGGATTCTCACTGAAATATTCTTTAGTAAAAAAGAAAAACGGCGTTCGGAGATATTTCAACTGCTCGACTTACTCGCAGTACGGCAAAGAGAGTTGCTCCATACATTACATCAATTACAACAATCTTTACAACTATGTTCTTTCGAGATTGCAGCACTGGTCGAAGCTGTGCGAAGCCGACGAGCAGGAGATGCTCAAGCATCTTATAAAAGACGGCGAAAAGACGGCATAAAGCATATCTGCTACAGCGTCACCGGAGCGGACCACGACACCAACGCCGTAAACAGCGGATTCTACAACTTCGTCAAGAATATATTCAAATAATTCGGCAGCATATTTTACGGGTCCCGCCTTAAGCGCAGGACCCGTTTTTCGTCTTAAAATGCCCGAATTTCCGCATTCCCCCAAATTCGCTTTTTATGGGGATGACAAATCCCGCGCGGCGCGGTATAATAATTCCGAAGGAGGCAGGATTATGGATATGATAAAAACCGGAGCGTTTATAGCGGAGCTTCGGCATCAAATGGGACTCACTCAGCAGCAGCTCGGAGAGCTCGTCGGCGCGACCAACAAAACCGTCTCGCGCTGGGAGACCGGAACCTACATGCCGCCGATAGAATCTCTTGAAGCGCTGTCAAAGGAGCTCGGCGTAACGGTGAACGAGCTCATAGCCGGCGAAAGGCTTTCTGAGCCGGAATTTCGCGAAAAGGCGGACGAAAACGTCAGGAATGCCTGGCAGGATTCCGTGTTTACGCTTAAAGAGCGTCAGGATTATTTCAGGCGGCGATGGCGCAGGAGGTATATGCCTGCGGTAATTGCGGGCGTCCTGCTTTATGACGCCGTTTTGGTGCTGCTCGTATTTTCGGGGCTCGTCAGGGCTGCGGTAGTAACGGCGTTTGCAGTGCTGCCCTCGCCGTTTATTGCCGCGGCGGTAAATAACGCGATGATGTCATACGTCGAGCGCAGAACGTTTGATATAAAAGAGGACGAATAATAGCTTTCTTTGTATTTGCAGGGAAAAAATCCCGCGGGTGCAGGTGCCCGCGGGTGACCTTGATATTTGCAGGGGATTAGCCTTGTTCCTTTGCCTTTGAGGCGGCGATGTCGGCTCTTATGAGCTGCTTGATATATCCCGCCTTGTTGGGCACGGATTCAAGCTTTTGAATTATATCCTGCTCCGTGTTGGTAAAGCAGGGAAGAGAGTATTGTTTTTTGTACTTTGCCGCGTATCTTTCCTGCGGCGTGAGATTTTCCTTGCTCATTCCTTGCCTCCGAAAATATCGTTCTGCAAAGCATAGGCTTGCAGCTCCTCAAATGTCGGGCAAATGTCCTTCGGGACTTTTACTTCAAACGAGACTTTGCCTATTTCCTTTTTCACCGTCCAGAGCGACGGAGCCTCTGCAACCGTATAGACGCTTGCGCCTTTTTTGATAACCATTTTGCACCCTCATATTGACTTTTTGCGGATTTGTGATATAATAGGGCTTGCCCGGAGGGGCGGTTTCCCGCCCCTCCTGCCCCGAAAACTCAACGGTTTTCTTTGGGCTCTGCCTTGCTCGGCTTCGGCTTTTTAAGCGTTATTGTAATCTTTACGGTCTCAACGCTCGGATTACTTTCAATCGCTTTTGCCAGCTCCTGCAAGGCTTTTTCAATTTTTTAAGCCGACAAAAATCCCGCGGGTGACCGTGATATTTGCAGGGGATTTCTATTTTGCAAGAAATTCCTCGACTGCCTGTTTGATTACCTGAGCCTGTGAGACTCCGAGCTCGGCGCATTTTTGCTTGAAGGCTTCGCCCATTCCCTTCGGGACTCTGGCGAGGATAACGTCGTATGCTTTCTTGTTGTAACGGTCTTTTACCGCTGCCGAGGTCTTAGTCTTCCGCTTTGCTTCTTCCATTCAAAAGCCTCCTTATATCGAGAATTATCTCGGCTGTAAGAGCGGCGGAGAGCCCGACGAGGGCTATCCTCACCGGAAGGCTCGGCTTTTCGCCGGAAGCCAGAACGAGCGCGGTAGCTGCCGTTAAAAGCAGATTATTTTTATTTTCCACTTGAAAAACTCCTTTCGATATGCTATAATATTTTTACCCCCCCAAGGGGGGGAGGGGCTTGCGCCCCTCTCGGTGTTACCACCAGCGGATTGCCCTAATCAAGGTAGCTATTGCAGAGAGTGCCTTGATTATGAGCTCCGCGACGGTAAGCGCGGCAGGTTTTTTGTTATCATGAAATCTTGCGGGTGACCGTGATGTTTTCAGGTGGTCTATTTTGCAAGAAATTCCTCGACTGCCTGGACAAACAGCTGCGATAACGAAACGCCCATTTTGTCGGCTGCCTCTTTGTAGCGGTCTTTTTCGCCCTTTTTCACAAGGACGCGCACGGTATCGTAGGTTTTGGCGGCATACCTGTTTTTGACCGCTGCCGAAGTCTTAGTCTTTCTTTTTTCTTCCGACATTTCTTTTCGCTCCTTTCAGCGCCGACACAAGCGCGGCAGTGGCGCAGATCGCCGACGCGATATACAACAGGATTCTTGCGGGGTCGTCGAACAGTCCGCCCACGGAGATGAAGACGGCTGTCAGACAGATGAAAATAAGTGTTGACATTTTCATAGCTTTGCTGTATACTGTGATAGGGCGGAGCGGGGTCTTGCGACCCCGCTCCCTTGAAGATTACCGCTTGTGCTTCCGTCGCGTGGATTTACTTGCGGTTTTCTTTTTGCCCCGCCTGTATTCCCTGACTGTTATTATCAGGGCGATGGTCGTTACGATATTCGACCAAACGTTTAAGGCGGTTGCAACCCAATCGCGCAGCAACAGACTGTTCACATCCTTTTGACAATATTATATTATACCGATATAAGTATGTCAAGCTCGTTCCGATATTTTTGAAAAGCCCTTATCAGGCGGAGAGGGCTCAAATAAGCTCCGCACGGAGGTAACAATATGAAAAATTCATATCCGATAGTTCTTATGCCGGATAAAATCGGCTATGTGGTTTATGTCCCCGATTTTAACATAAACACGGAGGGCGACACTCTGACCGAAGCCATTGAAATGGCAAGGGATGCAATCGGTTTGGTGGGCATTGAACTTGAAGACAGAAAAGAACAGCTTCCTTCCCCGACCGCTATGAACGAGGTGCAGAAAGAAAACGACGGCGATATCGTCACGCTCGTAGACGTGGATTTCGCCGAATACCGCAGGCAGAACGATATGAGACCTGTTCGCAGGAGCGTTACGCTCCCTTCGTGGCTGAATGAGGCTGCGAAAAAGAGCGGGATAAACATATCGGAAGTGCTCCAAAAGGCGCTGAAAGAAGAGCTCGGAGTTAATAGGTGAGAACGCGGTTCCGTACTTCCCGAAAGTCTAATGGTGTGATGTCAATAGTGCGATGATAAGAAATTTTCAACAATGGACATCTAAAATCGGGCAAAG
>CANQXS010000022.1 GCA_947627875.1 uncultured Clostridia bacterium | reverse complement strand
CCCTTTGCCCGATTTTAGATGTCCATTGTTGAAAATTTCTTATCATCGCACTATTGACATCACACCATTAGACTTTGCAATTATTTTTGTTTCCTTTATAACATATCTCTTTGCGAGCTCCTCGGGGGTCATATCCCGGCCGGAGCTCTTTTCAGCCGACAGCTTTTTCGCGGAATCGTCCCAGCGAAGCTCGGTAAGAAGATATCTCCCCGACTCATAGCCGTAGCCGTCGCCCTCGTCTTCATAGAGGGTAAAGGCGGCGTCGGCGCCGGAATAGATCTTAAGCGTTATCTCGCGGGACTGCTCCTCGGTAGAGAGCGCGGGCTCGGCGAAGGGTATTATCGAGCCCTCTTTAACGAAGAGCGGTATCCTGTCTATCGGCGCGTCGGCTTCTATATACTGCCCGCCTTCGTAATATTTTTCGGTGTAAAAGTCGTACCAGCCGCAGCCCTTCGGCAGATATACCTTTCTCGTCTTTTCGGCGTCGGTCTTTTCGGAATTCGGCAGGTAATACATCGGCGTTGTCACCGGACAGACCATTATCGAGCCGCCGAAGATATACTGATCCTTTATATCGAGGACTTCAGGGTCGGAGGAAAAGTCAAACGCCAGATTTTCCATCATCGAGCCGTCGCGGAGCAGGCAGCCTCCGGCGGCGGAATAGATATAGGGCATAAGCGAATATCTGAGGCGGTTGGTATTCAGGAGTATGTCGTAAAACGGCAGGTCGGCGTTTGCGCAGTTCCAGAGCTCGCGGCGGCAGTCGGTGCCATGACCGCGGAATATCGGCAGAAACGCGCTCCATTGATACCACCTTGTAAAGAGCTCGCGGTAGCCGAGGTCGTCGAAGCAGCCGTCGAAATCGCCCCGCCAATACCAGTTGAGCCCGCGCTTTACGAAGAACGCGCCGATGTCGGTAGTCCAGTAGGGCAGACCGCTCGCGCAGAAGTTGAGCCCAGCGGCGACCTGCCCCGCAAGGGTATCCCAGGTCGCGGCGACGTCGCCCGACCAGAGTATCGCCCCGCAGCGCTGCTGACCTATATACGCGCTTCTTGTAAGGTTGCAGACGCGCTTTTTATCGGTTTCGGAGCGCTGACCCGCGTAAATTCCCATAGCGTGATAGAGACCGTAGGCGTTGGTCTGCTCGGGAGAAATGCAATTCCCGACATCGCGGCAGTATTCCTCATACATTCTTGCGGGCTCCGGCTTTTCGAGGTGCTCCCATTCCGGGTCGAGCGGTTCGCTGTTGTCGCACCACCAGGCGTCGACGCCGTACTTAAACAGCCCGCGCTTCGCCTGTTCCCAATACATCTTTCTGGCGTCCTCGCTGAGGGCGTTGTATATTCCGCAGTTGGGGAGCAGAAGCCCCGCGTCCTTGAATTCCTTATAGTTGTCGGTTCGCTCCGAGGGGTTCGCCCACACCGATATCATAAAGTGGGTGTGGTTATCATGAAGCCGCTCTATCATTCCCGCAGGGTCGGGGAAGCGCTTAAAATCAAAGCTCTTTTCGCCCCACTTTCCGTCCTCCCAGGAGCACCAGTCGAGAACGATGCAGTCGAGCCCTATTCCCCTGCTGCGGTATTCGCTCACGGTACGCTCTATCTCCTCGGCGGTCTCGTATCTCTCCTGAGACTGGAAATAGCCGTAAGCCCATTTCGGGAGGAGGATTGCTTTTCCGGTGAGGAAGCGGTATTGCGAAATAACGCCGCGCATATCCCCGCCGTACATAAAGTAATATTCGAGCTCGGGGACGGCTTCGGAATATATGTAACTTCCGAACTCGGAGTCGCTGAAAACAAGGGGGCTGTAGGTGTCGGCAAGTATTCCGTAGCCGAGGCTCGAAACGAGCACCGGCAGGGCGATCTTTCGGTTTGCCTGGTGAAGGTAGACCGTCTGCCCGCGGAGCGAGCCGCCCGCCTCCTCGTGCTGACCGAGCCCGTAGAGAGCTTCGCCCTCGGCGAATTTAAGCTTCAGGCGGGCGTGATAACTGTGTCCGTCGGGAACGCGGCGCGCCTCTCTTACGACCTCTTTAACGCCGTCGGCGGTCTGTACCTTCTCGGTCTCGGCTTCGACTGTCTTGAAAACGCGGAATTTTTCGAGCACGACGGAATCCCTGCCCGAGTCGCTGAGAAGCAGCTTCCCCTCGCGGCTGTAATACCTGTAGGAAGCAGTCGCGCGGTCGATTTTCAGTACGATTTCGGCAGTTCTGAGAACGACCTCGGAATCGGTGAGCTCATAATCCCAGTCGGCAAAATCGCCCGTTGCGACGATTGCCGGACGGGGCATAGCAGAAAACTCCTTTTCGCGGGTAATCGAAACGCGAAGAGTCCTCGGATTCTTCGGGCTTATCCTGTGGAGCCCGAAATCGGAACAGAGCATCAGAGAGTTTTCTCGCCTTTCGGCGGATCTTATCTCAACGCTCGGCGGTTTTATACAATATAACATAAACCTCGACCTCGTTTTTGCAAAATATTTGTTATACTTATATAATACCCGACGGCGGCTGCAATATCAATGACATAAGCATTGAATAATATTGACCTTTTCTCATCGAAAATTCGCAGTGCAAAAAATCCGCCCCGCATTTAACTGCGGAACGGATTCTAAACTTAAATTTTATCAGCGGCTGCGCTTGTAATATTCTATCGCCAGAACAACTACCGCCGTAAGCGCGAGCATCATCAGCGCAATCAGGAGCGTTCCGGAATTTGCCTCTGTGTTGTCCACTCCGTCGTCATATACCTCAGCGAAGGCGCCGTATGTGGAAACGGTCGTGCTCTCGGTCGTCGTGGGCTCGGTAACGGTCGTCTCGGGCACGGTGGTGGGTGCGGTGGTGGTGACGGGCTCGGGAGTCGTCTCGGGCTCCGGAGTTGTCTCCGGCTCGGGGGTGGTTTCGGGTGCCGGGGTAGTCTCGGGAGCGGGGGTAGTTGACCTTCTTGTGGTGGTCGCCCGAGTGGTTGCCCTTGTGGTAGTCGCCCTCGTGGTGGTGGTCGCCTGAGTGGTGGTAACAGGTTCGGCGGTGGTAACGGGCGGCTCGGTCTCGTCGGGGACGAACTCTGTCTCGTCGTTGACGGTCTCGGCGGGCTCATCGTCGATAACCTCTTCTTCGGGGTCGGTCTCCTCGGAAACGGTGAACTCGGGTATATCCACTTCGGGCGGAACTTCCTGAGCGGGGTCGCTCGCCTCGGTGCCGGAATAGACTATCGCCGTTGCGCCGTCGACGGGCGCCGCGATATTTCCGGCGGTGCGGGCGGTAACGGTGTTATAGATGAGCGTTCCCGATTCGGGGATATTCTTTGCACGGAAGGTAAGCGTTGCCAAAACGCCGTTATCGGTAACGTCGACCCCGTCGGTCCCCGACCAGACGAGCTGGACCATAGCGCCGTTCGGCACGCAGTAGTATCCGCTTATAAGACCCTTGTCCGATGCCTCTACGAATTCTATTTCGCTGTAGGTGAAGCGGAAATTGCAGGTCAAAGATTTGACGCCCGGGTTGTTGCTCATAACAAGGTCGACCGTAAAGGTTTCGCCGGATTGGGCATAGCTTGTCTGAATAATGGTGCAGGAGCCCCGCCTTTGCTCCGAGGCGGCTCCCATCATAAGCAGAGCCGCGGTAAAAACGGCTAAAACAGCCGAAATTTTTCTGAACATAAAATCTTCCTCTCCGAAAAAGATGAATCATACTTTGATATTATAGCACTATTCATTCACAAAAGCAACAGTCATTTTTACAAATTAAAAAAATTTAACAAAAAATGATTATCCGCAAAAAAACATTTGACAAATGAACGGATATGAGTTATTATATAAGTGTATATATTGCGCTTGGCGGAAGCGCGGAAAATAAAATATTTTACGGGAGGAAAAGAAATGGTTGACATAAACTTCGTATGGCTAAATTCCGTTCACGAGCCCGGCTTCAATTATTTTGACGATTTGCACGATTGGTGGCTCCTTGTGCAGACAAAATCCTTCGCAAAGGTAAGGACGGAAAACGGCGAGACGGTCGTCCCGCCCGACACTGTAATGCTTTACCCGCCCCATATGCCCGCGGCTTACGAGGCATACGACGGTCCTTACGCTAACTACTATGTAAGGTTCTACACCGACGAGGACTTCATCGAGAAGGTAAATATCCCCTTCGGCAAGCCGATAGCCCTCCGCTCCCCCGAGAGCATGGACAATCTCTTCAACGTGCTTGTAAAGGAATTCTTCTCCGATTTTGCCTACAGCCAGCAGTCGATGGGAATGCTCCTAAGGCTTATGGTGATGAAGATAGCGGAATCGGTCGAAGACAACAGCATGACCGAGCAGCAGCGCGCGCTTATAAACCTGCGCTACGATATCCAGACCCGCCCCGACTATCAGTGGACCGTAAACGAGATGGCTCAGAGGGTCCACGTCAGCACGGGATACCTCCAGAGCATCTACAAGAAGCAGTTCGGCGTTTCCTGCATGCAGGACGTTCTCAACCGCAGAGTAGACCTCGCGAAGGAATATCTGCAAAGCTCGGCGTATTCCTCTCAGAAGATAGCCCAGCTCTGCGGATATCAGAGCATCGAGCACTTCTGCCGCCAGTTTAAGATAATCGCGGGAATGAGCCCGCTGCAATATCGCAAGCTCGTGCTCGCAAAGCAGAAAAAGCCGGAAGACAACTGAATTTTATTTTAAGGAGATTTACTATGGAACGCATTATGAGAATACTCTGCGCAGTCGTCGCGGCTGCCGTGCTGCTGACCTCCTGCGGAGCAAAGGCGACCTACAGCTACGAGGACGACGCCCCCTCGCTTGCCGAAGCTTATAAAGACTACTTCAGGATTGGCTCGGCGATCAACACCTGGAACCTCAACGACCCCGAGAGCAACGAGTATAAGATGATACTCAAGCAGTTCGACACCCTTGTTTTGGAGAACGAATCGAAGCCCGACGCCCTCCACCCCACGGAAGACACCTATAACTTCACCAATTTCGACAAGTTCGTTGATTTCTGCGAGGAGAACGACATCGTCGAGCGCGGGCATACCCTTATCTGGCATTCCCAGTGCCCCGACTGGTTCTTTAAGGACGGCAACGGTCAGGCTTCGGCGGACCTCCTCGTTCAGAGGATAAAGGACCACGTTACAACGATAGTTTCCCGCTATAAGGGAAGAGTCGATACCTGGGACGTTGTAAACGAGGTCATCGCCGACGACTACGGTTTAAGGCGCTCCAACTGGTATAACATCGTGGGCGACTACGACGGCGACGGCGACAGCTACGACTTTATCGAGACCGCCTTTATCGCGGCTCACGAAGCCGATCCCGACGCAAGGCTCATCATAAACGACTACAGCCTTGAAAGCTCGTCCAACAAGGTAATAACGATGTATAACGCCGTAAAGAAGATGCTCGAAGACGGCGTTCCGATAGACGGCGTAGGCTTCCAGATGCATATCGGTCTCGGAATGGACCTCGAGAGAATGGAAGACAATTTCAGGATAATCGCCAAGCTCAGAGAGATAAACCCCGACTTTGTCATCGAGGTCACCGAGATGGATATGAACTGCTACAACGAGGACCAGAACGGCAACTCGATTCCGCTCTCGAAGGAGCAGGAGCAGCAGTTCAACGAGACCTATGTGGGCGTGTTCAACCTGCTTCTTGACCTTGCCGAGGAAGGCATTCTCGACTCGGCGATATTCTGGGGGCTCCACGACGGCACCTCCTGGCTCAACGGTCACCACGAGACCTACCCGATGCTCTTTGACCGCGAGATGAAGATGAAAGACACCTTCTGGGACATCATAGAGCTTCCGGAAAAGAGATAAAATCAAAGACAAGAGGTCGGAGAGATCCAGCCACTTTGGACAATAAAGCACGAAGCACAGATTTTTCCTGTACTTCGTGTTTTTGTATCTGCGACCTTGTATTGCTCAAACGCAAAAGCCTCTGATCTCTCCCGACTCACCGCCGAAACAAAAATTCCCCCGCCCCATTGAAAAGTCTCGCGATTCCTGCTATAATATCCTTGGGAGGCGGTCACATGGCAGATTCAAACATCACAAAAGCAGCTTTGGCGGGGGCTTTGCGGGAGCTCATGGAAGAGCAGCCGTTCGAAAAAATCCAGATTGCTCAGATCTGCGAACGGTGCGGAATGAACCGGCAGAGCTTTTATTACCATTTTAAGGATAAATACGACCTTGTAAACTGGATCTTCGACACCGAATTTATCGTGTTTGCGGCGGCGGGGACAAAAGATCTGCCTGCGGACGACCGTTGGGAGCTCATTGAGCGCGCCTGCGAGCATTTTTATGAGAATCGCAGTTTTTATCGCAAGGCGCTCGCCGTCAGGGGTCAGAATTCACTGTCGGACCATCTTCGCGAACACCTGTTACCGATAATAAAAATGCGCGTCGCCAATACCGTCGGGGAGGACGTTGCCGACGAATTCACGACAAATTTCTTTGCCGACGCGACCCTTTGCGCCATCGAACGGTGGCTTTTGGATAAACACTGCATGCCGCCTGAGGAGTTTGTCGCGAAGATCAAGCGCATAATCCAAAGCGGCGCGGTCGAGATATGCCGGGAAATGATCGAGGGCGAATAATCGCCGCTAACTCCAAAATATTAAGCCCTTAGCTGTTACTTTCATGGCTAAGGGCTTTTTCGTCGGCGGTTCCGCAAGTCTCTTGTGCTCGGGTGGGCAGATATTTTATCTGCTCTTGATTTTTCTTACGGGTCGCAGAATCTGATACCCTAAAACCTCGGGGTAATGGCGCTCGTAATCCTGACAGACGTCTTCATTCCACTCAAAGCCGAGGCTGCTCGGGTCAAAGCTCCAAGCCATATCGCCGACGGCTTTTATCACGCTTTCGTTCTCGCTCAGATAGTCGAACGGCGGGTGGCAGAAAGCGATGTAATAGCTGCCGGGGAATTCTCCGCGCAGCTCGAAGCCTTCGGGCACCTCTTTGCAGTAATCGGTCGGAACTCCCGCTCCGAAAATATAGCTTCGCTGACCGTTTTCCCAAGTCCAGCCCGATGTGAAGCGGGTGACGATACGGTCGAGGTCGCTGTCCTTAAGGCTTGAAAGTATACCGCAGGTCAATTCGCAGTCGTGTCCCGCCCAAATCGGACCGTTTTTCGTCTCGAAGCTTTTGTAGACTCCGAGATACTTGTGCTCGGGGATAAATTCCACTCTGATGTTCGGGCTTGCAATGCTCATAATAATACCTCAGCTTTTGTTGATGAAAGGCTTGAGAAGCATTTTTTTGCAGACGACGGGCAGCGGCGTCGGGCGCTTGCGATAGGCATAAGGCGTGCAGCCGAATGTTTTCTTAAAGATTTTCGTAAATTCAGACTGGTCGGAAAAGCCGTATTTAAGGGCAATTTCGACGATCGGGATACCGGTCTCCCTAAGGTCGTGCGCCGCCAAAGCAAGCCGACGCTTCAGGATATAATCTCGTATAGTCGTTCCCGCAAGGCGGTGAAACTGCTCGGAGCAGTAAAACGGCGAATATCCGACCTCGCGCGAAATATCTGTCAGCGTCGGATTCTCGCAGGCGTGCTCCTCGATATAATCTATAAGCCTTTGCGCCGCTAAAGCCCAGTTGTCCATCTGCTTCCCCCTTTTTCACAGGCATTATAGCATTTTAGCTTCCCGAAAATCTTGTCGCGGATTGGGATGATTATAAACCGTCTTCGGGGCAAAAGCAACGGCAAAGCCTGATGAGACTATGCGCCGAACGGCAATTATGCAACTATTTCTCTCTCCCGTCTTGCAAATCTCACAAAAAAGTTATATAATTACAGCAGGAAAGCTCGGCGAAGGGAGGGCGGAAAATGGCTGATTTCGACAGCGGCATACAGTATCTCAAGGGCGTCGGTCCGAAGCGGGCTGAGCTCTTTGAAAAGCTCGGCATAAAAACCGTCCGCGACCTTATATATCACCTTCCGCGGAGCTATATGGACTTCACCTCGCCAACTGCGATCGCCTCGGCGGTCCTCAACGAGGTCAATATAATCGAGGCGGAGGTCGTTAAAAAAGAGCCTCCCGCCCTTATCCGCAGGGGAATGACGATCTACCGGCTCCTTGCGACCGACGGCTCTGACGACCTCACTGTTACCGTTTTCAATTCAAAATATCTCTTCGACTCGATGAGGGTCGGGGAAAAATATATTTTCTGCGGAAGGGTGACCGGCAACCTCACCCGCCGCGAAATGTCGTCGCCGACGGTAATGAAGAGCACCGTTGCCGACCGCATACAGCCTATCTACCCCCTGACCGCGGGTCTCACCCAGAATCTTCTCAGGGGCTGCGTAAAATCGGCGCTTTCGGGGATAACGAACGCGCGCGTCGAGCTTCTGCCCGAGGATATACTGCATAAATGCGGGCTTATGCCCGAGGCTGAGGCGCTTTTGAAGATACACTTCCCGAAGGAGCGCGAAGACGTCTTCCCCGCGCGGCGCAGGCTCGCCTTCGACGAGCTTCTCACGCTCAGGCTCGGAATGATGCGCCTTCGCGAGAGGGCGCGCAGCTCTACCGCATACGCTCTGAAAAAACCCGACCTCGAGGGCTTCACCTCGGCGCTGCCATTTAAGCTGACCGGCGCGCAGAACCGCGCTATCGCGGAATGTATGGCGGATATGGAGAGGTCGGTCCCGATGAACAGGCTTATCCTCGGAGACGTTGGCTCGGGAAAGACCGCAGTCGCGGCTGCCTGCTGCTATATCGCGGCGAAAAACGGCGCGCAGTCGGTGCTTATGGCTCCGACCGAGATACTCGCGCTCCAGCATTACGACTCTCTGAGGGCTTTTTTGGAGCCCTCGGGGCTTAAGGTCGGGCTGCTTATAGGGTCATTGACGAAAAAGAAAAAAGCCGAGGTCTCGGAGGCCGCCTCGCGGGGGGAATACGACGTTGTCGTCGGGACCCACGCGCTGTTTCAGGAGGGCGCGGGATATAACCGCCTCGGGCTCGTAATAACCGACGAGCAGCACCGCTTCGGCGTCGCCCAGCGCTCGGCGCTCGCAAAAAAGGGAAACAACCCCCACAGGCTCGTTATGTCGGCTACTCCGATCCCGCGGACCCTCGCGCTTATGATCTACGGCGAGCTCGATATATCGGTGCTCGACGAGCTGCCCGCAGGCAGAAGAAAAATCGAGACCTACGCCGTTACCGGAAAGCTCAGGAGCCGCGCCTGCGCCTTTGTGAGAAAGGAGCTCGACGCCGGCGGTCAGGCTTATGTGGTCTGTCCGGCGGTCGAGGAGGGAGCTTCGGACATAAAGAACGTCAGCGACTACGCGAAGGAGCTCGAAAAGGGCGAATTTGCGGGCTACAGAATTGGAGTGCTCCACGGGCAGCTCCCCGCAGCGAAAAAAGAAGAGGTAATGCGCCGCTTCAAGGACGGCGAGCTCGACATTCTGGTCTGCACTACTGTTGTCGAGGTCGGGGTAGACGTCCCGAACGCATCGGTTATGATGGTGGAAAACGCCGACCGTTTCGGGCTTTCGCAGCTCCATCAGCTCAGAGGGCGCGTCGGGCGGGGCGCGCGAAGCTCCTACTGCATACTTATAACCGACAGCGCCTCGGAGGAGGGCAGAAAGCGGCTCAAAATTCTCAGCTCTACCAACGACGGCTTTGCGATATCCGAGGCTGACCTTGAGCTCAGGGGACCGGGCGATTTCTTCGGCTCTGCTCAGCACGGTCTGCCGCCGCTGAAAATAGCCGACCTTGCCGCAGATTCCGAGCTGATAAAGCTCGCCCAGGACGCAGCGGAGCTTCTGATTAAAAGGCTCGGATCGCCGGAATGCGAAGCGCTCAGCAAAAGGGTCGAAAATATGCTTGGCGGCTATTCGGTTTTCGGAGGTTAGCGCTTAATAATGAATACGGAGGTATCGCTATGGAAAACAGAAAACGCCCCGCCGGAGAGACGGCGGCAATAATCCTTTCGGTAATTGCTGCGGCGGCGCTCGTTATAGGCGGGATAGTCGCGGCGGTAATACTCGTTGTCGGGACGGTGCTTAACGTTCAGACAAAGCTCGGGCTCTGGTCTGAGGATTATAAGGAATACATCTACAGCGGCTCGGACAGCTATGTTTCGGGCTCGGATTTCACCGTCGACAGCAGCGTGAACAAAATAAATATCGACTGGATAGCGGGGGACATAACCGTAAAAACGGTCGAGGGCGGCTCGTTTCGCGTTTACGAGAGCCCCGAGTCCGACGACCCGGAAGACATAATGCGCCATAAGACCGACGGCAGCAGCCTTAAGATAAAGTTTCGCGCGTCGGGGGTGTATCAATCCGAGCATAAAAAAGACCTCACGGTAGAGATACCCGCTTCGGCTGAAATAAAGAGCGTTATCATCAACACCGTGAGCTCGGATATAACCTTTGAGGGCGGCTCGTTCGGTGATATTTCGGTAAACACGGTGAGCGGCGGGGTAATGCTCTCCGACATCTCCTGCTGCGAGCTCGATATCGACGGCGTTTCCTGCGACGTGAGCGCGGATTTCGCCGTTCAGCCCCGCGACGTTGATATAAAAGCCGTTTCGGGCGAGGTAGAGCTTAAGCTCCCGCAGGAGCCGGAGGACGTTGAGCTTGAAAGCGCGAGCGGGACTATAAGGGTCAACGGCGCGCAGACCCGCTTAAAATACGAGTCCGACAGCAGAGCGGGAGAAGGAGATATTGAGGTCGACACAGTTTCTGGGGACATAACGCTGGAAACAAAGAGCTGAGGCGCGAAGATTCGCGCAAAATCTCTCCGCCTGCTGGCGGGGAAATATCGGCGGGTGCCGTTAGCTTTTTGCTTCCACACCCCCTAATCCCCCTCTCCCTCAGAGAGGAAGAGGGGGACTTCACCCTGTCACCCGGTCGTTCACCGTTCGGCGAACGACACGACCCCTCCCCTCGAGGGGAGGGGTATTTGGGCTCCTTGAAAATAAGTACAGCAGGCGGGGCTTTGCTCTACTCTTGCCGGTGTGTCAGCGCGCTGCCGAAAGCTATGCGGCAGCCGCTCAGGAGGAAAAGAAAAATGTTTTCGGCTTGAAAGCCGTTTCCTTTGAAAACGCTTGACAAAACGGTTTTTTGCCGCTATAATCATATAGGCAAATGCGTTGACGGGATTGACCGAAAAGCGATCATTCAGAGAGCGGGCGGCTGGTGAAAGCCCGTTGTGAGCTTTCGGGTGCTTCCCCCGAGCACCGCGGCAAACCGCGGCGTCTTCCGCGTTAAGGAGATTCGAGGCCGAAAGCGCTGCTTTTCGGCGAATTTGGGTGGTACAGCGATTCACACTCGCCCCAAGCTTTTTGGGACGAGTGTTTTTATTTTCATTAAAAGTTGAAAGGATTTGATAAGAATGAAATGGACCGGTCTTAACGAGCTCCGCGAGAGCTACCTTAAGTTCTTTGAGTCCAAGGGCTGCCTAAGGCATAAGAGCTTCCCTCTCGTTCCCCAGAACGACAAGAGCCTGCTGCTCATCAACGCGGGTATGGCTCCCTTAAAGCCCTATTTCACCAAGCAGGAGGTCCCGCCGAGAACGAGAATGACCACCTGCCAGAAGTGCATCAGGACAAACGACATCGAAAACGTCGGCAAAACCGCCCGCCACGGCACCTTCTTCGAGATGCTCGGCAACTTCTCCTTCGGCGACTACTTCAAGAAAGAGGCTATCTCCTGGGCTTGGGAGTATTTCACAAAGGTCCTCGAGATACCCGAGGAAAGGCTTTACGTCTCGGTGTTTGAAGAAGACGACGAAGCCCGCGAGATATGGCACGAGGTCGCGGGGCTGCCCTATGAAAAGATATTCAGAATGGGCAGAGACGACAACTTCTGGGAGGCGGGCATCGACGGTCCCTGCGGACCCTGCTCCGAGATCTATTACGACCGCGGACCGGAATACGGCTGCGGCAAGCCCGACTGCACCGTAGGCTGCGACTGCGACCGCTATATGGAGGTCTGGAACCTCGTATTCACTCAGTATGAGCGCCACGAGGACGGCACCTATACCCCCCTCGAGCAGAAGAATATCGACACCGGAATGGGTCTTGAAAGGCTCGCGGCTCTTATGCAGGGCGTCGATTCGATTTTCGACGTCGATACCGTTAAGGCGATAAGAGACCATATCTGCCGCATAGCCGGCTGCGAATACGGCGCGGAGTATAAAAAAGACGTCTCTATCCGCGTTATAACCGACCATATCCGGACGGTGACCTTTATGGCTTCCGACGGCGTTCTTCCCTCGAACGAGGGCAGGGGCTACGTTATGAGAAGGCTTCTGCGCCGCGCCGTCCGCCACGGCAAGCTCCTCGGGATCGAAGGGCTCTTCCTCAAAGACCTTGTAAAGACCGTCGTCGATTGCTCCAAGTGCGAATATCCCGAATTGGAGGAAAAATACGACTACATCGTTAAGCTCCTCACCAACGAGGAGCGCAACTTCAACGAGACCATCGACCGCGGGCTCGTTATGCTCAACGGCTATATCGACGAAATGCTCAAAAACGGCGAAAAGGTCCTCGACGGAAAGAAATGCTTCTTCCTCTCCGATACCTACGGCTTCCCGATAGACCTCACCCGCGAGATACTCGGCGAAAAGGGTCTTGAATGCGACGAGGAGGGCTTTAAGCAGGCGCTTCAGGTCCAGAAGGACACCGCAAGGGCTGCCCGCGGCGGCTCGAAATATATGGGCGCCGACGAAACCGTGTTCCATAAGATCGACCGCGAATATTCCACCGAATTCGTAGGCTACGAAAAGCTCGAAGCGGAATCGGTCATCGACTTTATTGCAACGGACGACGAGCTTATTGACGCCGCAGGCGCGGGCTACGAGGTTTATATCGTTTCAAAGCTCACTCCGTTCTACGCCGAGAGCGGCGGACAGGTCGGAGACATAGGCGAAATATCGACCAAGACCGGCAGATGCGAGGTCATAGATACCCAAAAGGCCGTCGGCGGAAAGACCGCCCATAAGGTCAGAGTCATCGAGGGAGCGATAGAGGTCGGTCAGACTGCAGAATTCAAGGTCGACCGCGAATACCGCCTCTCGGTCATGAGGAACCACTCCTGTGCTCACCTTTTGCAGTCGGCTCTTCGTAGCGTTCTCGGAGAACACGTTCATCAGGCGGGTCAGCTCGTAAATGCCGAGCGCTTAAGATTCGACTTCTCCCATTTCAGCGCGATGACCCTCGACGAAATCCAGCGCACCGAGATGCTCGTAAACAGCTTTATCCTCCGCGCGCTCGACATCACCACGCAGGTCCTGCCGATCGACGAGGCGAGAAAGCTCGGCGCTATGGCGCTCTTCGGAGAAAAATACGGCGAGACCGTAAGGGTAGTGTCTATGGGCAGCGCCTCGATGGAATTCTGCGGAGGCACCCACCTCGACAACACCTCTAAGATAGGTCTGTTCAAGATAGTATCAGAGAGCTCTGTCGCCGCCGGCGTCAGAAGAATAGAAGCCGTTACCGGCAAGGGCGTTCTTGAGGTTATGGGGCATCAGATAAATATGCTCAACGAGGCTTCGGGGCTTTTGAAGCTCACCAACCAGAACGAGCTCGTAGGGCGCGTAAAGGGGCTTATGGAGGAGATAAGAGCCCTCGAAAAGGACAAGAACGAGCTCAGCGCGACTATAGCCGAAATGCGCTCTAAGTCGCTTTTGGACCACACCGTCGACGTTAAGGGCGTAAAGCTAATAACCGCGATGTTCAACCCGATGAAGCCCGACGATATAAGGCTTCTTGCCGAGAAGATACGCGATACTCACCCCGAGATCGTCTGCGCCGTCGCGGGCGTAAACGGCAAAGCCGCGAATATATGCGTCACCGCGGGCAAGGAAGCCGTCGCAAAGGGAGTAAACGCCGGAAAAGCCGTCGGGAAGATAGCCGCGGTCACCGGAGGCAGAGGCGGCGGACGCCCCGACAGCGCTATGGCGGGAGTAGGGGATATATTCAAGATAGACGAAGCCCTTGCCGCCGCTCAGGATATAATAGCCGAGTTCGTTAAAGACTGATAGAGATTGAAAGGAAGATGACTTATGTCCGACTGTCTGTTCTGCAAAATCGTTGCGGGGGAGATTCCCTCGAAAAAGGTGTATGAAGACGATTACTGCTATGCCTTTGAAGACATAGCGCCCGTCGCGCCGGTACACATTCTGTTCGTGCCGAAAAAGCATATAGCCTCCGCCGCCGAGATAACCCCCGAAAATTCCGAGGTCGTCTCGAAGATCTACGAGGCAATAGCAAAGGTAGCAAAGGAAAAGAAGCTTGAGGGAGGCTGGCGCGTTGTTTCCAACTGCGGAGCCGACGCCGGTCAGACCGTTTTTCACCTGCACTTCCACCTTCTGGGCGGCAAGCCGCTCGGGGTAATGTGTGATAAGTGAGGAGGATAACTATGGCAGGATATTATGATTTGAAGGTCGCGGGGCTCGAGCGCAGGCTCACCCTCTGCGAAGTAAACGAGCATCTCGACATCGCGGGGTTCGTTATGTTCTCCGATGTAGAGCTCACGGTCGCCTGCGCCGAGGCGCTGTTAAAGAAGGTCCCCGAATTCGACGTTATCGTTACCGCCGAGTCTAAGGGGATACCTCTCGCCTACGAGATGGCGCGTCAGGTCGGCGGCGGAATGAAATACATCGTCGCAAGAAAGATGCCGAAGCTCTATATGAAGGAGCCGATAAGCGTTGACGTCCGCTCGATAACGACAGCCGCTCAGCAGAAGCTCTGGCTCGACAAGAACGAGGCGGACTACCTCGACGGCAAGAGGATACTTGTCGTAGACGACGTTATCTCGACCGGCGAATCGCTCGAAGCGCTCAAAAAGCTAATCTCTCACACCGGCGGAAAGCTTGTCGGTCAGGCTGCGGTTCTCGCCGAGGGCGACGCCGCCAAGCGCGACGACATCATCTTCCTTGAGGAGCTTCCGCTGTTCTTCAAGTAAAAAGCAATAACCCGCGGCTCCGCTCTGAATGCGGAGCCGTTTTTCGGCGCTCTTTACCTGTTTTGATCCCGAAGCGCGCATATATTCTGCCTTTTTACCAGTTTTCAGTTAAAAACCGCATTGAAAACCCCGCGTATATAGTGTATAATGTAACATACAACTTGGACATTATCAGGAGGCAAACAATGAAAAGGCTATTTTGCATGCTGCTCGCTTTGGCGGCGGCTTTCGCTCTGTCGGCAACGGCGCTTGCGGCGGACTACGAGGGGCTCGAGCTTACCCTTGAATCCGATAAGCAGGTTTACGCCGCCGGAGAGGACATCATTCTTACGCTGACCGCCGAGAACACCGGATATATGGACGTAAACGACCTTACGCTCGCCCATATTCAGCCGGAAAATCTTCCGAAGGGCTATAAGCTCGCGGAAAAGGGCTCGGACAGCGTTACCGCCGACCTTATGAGGGGTCAGCGGACGGCTCTCAAGGTCGTTTATTCAAAATCCGCAGTTTCGCTGCCGATAATAATCGTCACGTCGGTTATCGTCGGAGTAATAGTTATAGCTGCGGTTGCGATCAAGGTCGGGAAAAAGGGGAAAGGCGCTGCGGCGGCGATAGTCTGCCTCGCGGTTCTGCTGACCTCTCTGGCTCCCGCCCTGACTGCTTTTGCTGAGGAAAAATCGACCGAGGAGCTGAGCTGCAAGGTGAGCTTCGACGGACAGGACATTATTTTTAAAGCGGAGGCGACATATATGAAGCCTGTGGACAATTCACCCGAGGTGGTATTGGCGACGACGGAAAAAGCCGCGCCGATATATATTGATTCAAAGAGCGAGGCTTATGACGGCATATCCCTTATTGCCGAAGCCGTTGCCGACGACTTCGAGGCGCTCGTTGGAGCCCGCCCCGAAATAGTTGAGAGCGAGCCCGAGAGCGGAGTTTACATAATGGCGGGGCTCGTTGACGACGAGATGATATCGTCTTTGGGGCTCGACTGGGATATCTCCCCGAGCGGAAACAGCTTTAAGTCGGAGGACTGGGAAAGGTATCAGATAAAGGTAGTAACCGACGGCGGAAAAACGAAGGTCGTCGTCGCTGGAGCGGATAAGCGCGGGACCATCTACGGGCTTTTCCATATCACTCAGGACATCTTCGGAGTGAGCCCCTGGATCTGGTGGGGCGACGTAAAGCCCGCGCGCTTAAACAGCCTCACGGCTACCGCGATGCAGCTTGAGACCGTCTCCAAAAGACCTTCGGTAAACTTCCGCGGAATATTTATGAACGACGAGAATCCCTGCCTCAACGGCTTTGCCGACAGCCATTTCGGCGGGCTGAACTATATGTTCTACGACGAGATATTCGAGCTTATACTGAGGCTCAAGGGCAACTATATGTGGCCCGCGATGTGGTCTAACAACTTCTCCAACGACGGAATGGAGGGCGTGAGCGGAAAGTTCGCCGAGCTCGAAAAGGAGTATCACCATAAGCTCGGCGGAGTCATGTACCGCGACCGGCCCGGCAAGGAGAACGCGCCCGTTGACGTTCCGAATACAAACATCAACGCCGACCGCAGCCTCGTTTTAGGTCCCGGCGAATACCCGATGACCCTTGCAAACGCCGTTCTGGCGGACAGATACGGTATAGTCGTCGGCGCGTCGCACCACGAGCCGATGGCAAGAAGCGGCGGCGAATGGGGAGCGCTCCAGGGCTATTGGGGCTCGAACATAACCTACAGAGACCCAGAGCTCAAAACCGCAGCCGACCAGAAGGTCTGGAACTATCTTTTAAACCCCAACAACCTCGAAGCCTTCTGGAGCGACGCCATTTACCGCAACGGCAGCTTTGAAAACCTCTTTACGATAGGAATGCGCGGCGAGAACGACTCCGCGCTCGTAGACGCCGCGGGCAACACCCTGAGCACCAAGGACAACATAAAGCTTCTGAAAGCAGTTTTAAGGGCTCAGAATAAGATACTCAAGGACCACGGTCTTGAAGACACTCCTTCGCTTATCGCGATTTACAAAGAGGTCGAGAACTGCTGGTACGGCGGCTCGCGCGACAATCCGAAAGCCGCTCTCGGCAAGGGTCTGAGAGACGACCCCGACGTAAAGGAGCTTTTGGGAGCCGACACCAACCGCATAGTTATGCTCTGCGAGGACAACAACGGCTACTTAAGGACCCTTCCCGAGCTCGACGAAAAGGATAAATTCAACTGGGGGCTTTACTACCACTTCGACTATGTCGGAAGCCCGAAGACCTCGATGTGGATAAACACTATGCCGCTCCAGAGGACCTGGGAAAACCTCACTACCGCCTATGAATACGGCGTCGACGACGCCTGGATAGTAAACGTCGGCGACCTCAAGCCTATGGAGCTGCCCATAAGCTACTTTATGGACCTCGCCTACGACTTTGAGAAATACGGGACCTCTAACCCCAACAACTGCGACGATTACCTCGTAAAGTGGTCGAAGGAGCAGTTCGCTGCCGAGCCCGCCATCACCGACGACGACGTAAAGACCATCGCCGACCTTCTTTTCGACTACACCTGGATAAACGGCAACTGCAAGCCCGAGACCCTCAAGAATTCCGGCGATTGCAGCTACAGCATCCTCCATTACAACGAGGCTGCCGAGATGCTTGAGCTCATCGATAGCATTATCGAGCGCGCAGACGCGATAAAGGATAAAATAGGCGAGGATTCCGAATGCTACGTCCCATATTATCAGCTCGTCTATTACCCCGCAGTTGCTTCCGCCAACGTCGCGAGGATACAGATAATGAGCGGTCTGAACGACCTTTACTACACAAGAAAATCCACCCTTGCGAACACTTACGCCGACCTCGTCGAAAGATACCTGAAATACGACGAGGAGCTCACCGAGGCTTATTCCTCGCTCGGAGAGGACTTAAACGGGCTCAACAAGTGGTACGGAATGATGATAGCCTCGCCCGACTACTGCAAGAGATATAACGACCCGATACTCGGCAACGTGACCGCGCAGGCGCATATGAACTACAACAGCTGGAACGGCGAATCGGCGGTAAAGATAACCACCGACAGGATAGAGCCCGAAGAGGGCGCGCTGCTTATAGTCGATATCCCGACCGAAAGAAGAGGCTTAAAGGCGGGGACCGCGTCCCTTCCCGACTTTGAATCGACCGAGAAGCAGGCTTATGTCGTAAACCTCACCAACGGCGGAAACAAGCCGGTCGATTATACCGTAACGAAGGAAGGCGACTTTATCGTCATCGACGGCGAAATGAGCGGCGAATACCTTGTGAGCACGAGCTTTGCCGTATCGGTAGACTGGGATAAGATAACCGGCGACGCTTCGGGGAAGATAGTCGTTTCGGCGGGAGACAGGACCGTAAATATCGAGGTCAACGCAAAGGTCATCGACACCGATTCCAAGCTTCCGGCGACTCATTATCCTTCAAACGGAGTCATCGCGATGAACGCAAACCAATATGCCGACAGGGGCTCTGCCGACGGCATAAGCTGGACCGTTTTAGAGGGCTACGGCAAACAGAAGACCTCAATAAAGATGCTCGAAAGCTATTCCGAGCCCTTCAAGGAGGGTCAGGGACCGTGGGTCGACTACAACTTCAGCGTTCCCGAAGACGGCGATTACAACCTTGTTATATACGCGGGTCAGGGCAACAACGTTTCGTTTGACGACGGAACCCACCTCAACGCAGGCTTCCAGATAGATTCGGGGGATATAAACGTCGTCAACATTCAGGGCGAAGGATATGTTTCGTTCGTGAGCGGGGGCTGGTATGCCACCATCGAGCAGGGCGGCAGGACCGCCGAGCTCGCGCTGAGCCTCGAAAAGGGCGAGCACACCTTAAGAGTATGGGGTATGGACCAGAACCTCGTATTGCAGAAGTTCGTTATCCTTGCTCCGAACGAGACAATAAAGAAGTCGCTCATAGGTCCGAAGCAGACCTATAACACCGCTATGGGCGAGGCTTCCCGGAAAGAAGCCGTAAGGCTGATAGTGACCGATTAACTTAAATCCCTCGGCTCTGCCGGGGGATTTTCCCGCCGAAGATAAATTCGGATAAACCGAGCTTTAAGAAACGGAGATAAATTAAATGCCTATTCAAATCGTGAGGAACGACATAACGAAAATGAAGGTCGACGCCATTGTAAACGCCGCAAACGAAACCCTTCTCGGAGGCGGCGGGGTCGACGGAGCGATACATAAAGCCGCAGGACCGCAGCTTTTGGAGGAATGCCGAAAGCTCGGCGGCTGCGAAACGGGCGGCGCAAAGCTCACGGGTGCCTACAGGCTGCCCTGCAAATACATTATCCATACCGTCGGACCGATTTGGCGGGGAGGAGGCTGCGGCGAGCGCGAAAAGCTTGTTTCCTGCTACAAAAAGTCGCTCGAACTCGCAGAAAAGGCGGGCTGCGAAACCGTAGCATTCCCGCTGATATCCTCGGGGGCATACGGCTATCCGAAGCCCGAGGCGCTCAGGGTCGCGGTAGATACGATAGGCGAATATCTGCTCAACAGCGATATGACGGTTTATATCGTCATCTTCGACAGGGCTTCTTATCAGATAGGCGAGAAGCTGTTTTCGGATATAGAGGAATACATCGACGACCGCTATGCCGACGAACACGCCGAGGAGCGCTCGGCGCGGCTTTTACGGCTCAATATGCATCGGAAGAATATGCCTCCCGCCGAATTTCAGACGCTCAGCAAGGCTTCCCGACCTATGGAAGCTGCTCCGGCAGCCTGCGCGCCTTCGCTCAGCGACGCCGTAAAGCAGCTCGACGAGAGCTTTTCCGAAATGCTCTTAAGAAAGATCGACGAGCGGGGAATGACCGACGCGCAGTGCTACAAAAAGGCTAATATCGACCGCAAGCTCTTCTCGAAGATACGCAGCGACAGGCTCTATAAGCCCTCAAAGGCGACGGCTATAGCCTTTGCGATAGCCCTCGAGCTTTCTCTCGGCGAGACCGAGGAGATGCTGAAAAAGGCGGGCTTTGCGCTTTCTCACAGCAACAAGTTCGACATAATCATCGAGTATTTCATCGAGCACGGAAACTACAACATCTTCGAGATAAACGAGGCGCTGTTCGCGTTCGACCAAAATCTTCTCGGCGCTTGAAGCCTCCCGAAAATGTCGCTTTTTAAGCGACCACAGCCGCAAAAACCTCCGCTATAATATGAATGTAAGCAAAAGGCAGACGTCATATTATTCAGGAGGTTTTACTTATGAAAAAGAATCTTACCGAAATCGTATTCATTTTAGACCGCAGCGGGTCTATGGCGGGGCTCGAGTCCGACACCATAGGCGGCTTCAACGCGATGATCGAAAAGCAGAAAAGGGCGGAGGGAGAGGCGCTCGTCTCGACGGTTCTGTTTGACGGCGAAAGCGAGGTAATTCACGACCGCGTCGACCTCAGAAACATAAAGCCGCTCACCGAGGACGATTACAGCGTCCGCGGCTGCACAGCCCTCATCGACGCGATAGGCGGCGCTATCCGCCATATCGGGAACGTTCACAAATACGCCCGCGAGGAGGACGTTCCGGAGCATACGCTTTTCGTCATCACGACCGACGGAATGGAGAACGCGAGCCGCCGCTATTCGAGCGAAGAAGTAAAAAAGATGATCGAGCGGCAGAAGGAAAAATACGGCTGGGAGTTTTTGTTCTTAGGAGCGAATATCGACGCAGTCGAGACCGCGAAGGGCTTCGGGATAGGCGCCGACCGCGCGGTAAATTACCGTTCCGACAGCGTGGGGACAAGGCTCAACTACGAGGTCCTGAGCGAGGCGATCTGCACTGTCAGGTCGAACGCGCCGCTCGGCAGCGGCTGGAAAAAGCGCATCGACGAGGACTATAAGGGCAGAAAAAAGCCGAAAAAGTAAACAAAAGAAAGACCGGTGCGGAAAACTGCATCGGTCTTTTATATATCGGCGATGTTGGCGAAACGGCGAAATACCGCTGCCCGAGCGCTTTTTTCCCGATTTTCCTTTACTTTTGTCCTTTGATGTGGTATACTTATTCCGAATAAAGGTAAAGGACGGTGGTTTAAATGGCTGAAACTCTGCTCGAGCTTGCACGCGTAGGAAAGTTCTACACCGGCGCGCAGTCGGTCGTTGTGGGGCTCAATTCGGTCAGCCTTTCATTTTCGAGGGGAGAATTCGTTGCGGTGACCGGCGAGAGCGGCAGCGGAAAATCCACGCTCGTGAGCGTATGCGGCGGGCTTATCCCCTATGAGAGCGGCGAAATGTTCTTTAACGGCAAGCCGACCTCGCATTACAGCGGGCTCGACTGGGAGCGCTACCGCCGCGACAACATAAGCTTTATTTCCCAGAATTACGGTATCCTCCCTGGCGCTTCGGTTATGAGAAACGTTATGAGCGCCCTTATAATAACGGGAATGGACTCTGCCGAGGCAAAGCGGAGCGCGAAGGATATCCTTAACCGGGTAGACCTTTGGGAGCTCAGGAACCGCCGCGCCGCAAAGCTTTCGAGCGGTCAGAAGCAGCGCCTTAGCATAGCCCGCGCCCTTGCGAAGCCCGCGCCGATACTTATCGCCGACGAGCCGACCGGCAACCTCGACTCGGAAAACAGCAAGAAGATAATCGAGCTTCTTGCCGACGCCGCGCGCGAAAGGCTCGTTATCCTCGTTACCCACGAATTCGACGAGGCTAAAGACCTCGCCACCCGCCATATAGTGATCCAGGACGGGCGTGTCGCCTCGGACACCGAGCTCAGAAAAGCCCCCGAGCCTCAGCCCGCGCCTGCGCGCTCGGGAAAGGGCAGGCGCTTTCTCAGCGCCTATGTCGCAAGGCTCCAATGCCTCAGCCGCCCCGTCTGGACTGCTATGACCGCCGCTTTCTTCGCGATAACGGCGTTCGCGGTGTTCGCGTTTTTAGGGGTGCTCATCACGTCTATAGACGACACCTCGACGAAGATATACGACGACTCCGCCTTTGCCAACGGCGACCCTACGAGGATAATCGTTACGAGCGGAAACCCGGGAGCTTCTTCGCTTTCCGACGGCGACATCGCGAATATACTCGGTATTTCCCACGTTAAAGAGATCGAGCCCTGGGCGTGCATATCCGACATAAGGTATGCCTACCGCGAAGAGGTCGACTATGAGCTTAGCTATACCGAGGTTTCGGTTTTTGACCCCGATGTTCATGATTTCGTCCCCGAGATCCGGAGCATATACACCGTTAAACAGACCGCGCCGTTCGCGAAAACCGTTCCTATACTGCCCGAGGGCGAGGAATTTCTCACCGGCGGAAGGCTCCCCGAGAACCTCTACGAGGTCGTTTCGGGGGACGAAAGCTACGGCGTCGGCGACTTCGTAAAGATAAGGCTCGTCAATTTCAGGACGATGCCTCTCGATTCCTATATCGAGCTGAGCTGCCAGGTGGTCGGGACGACCGACAGGGGCGAGGGATTTTACTTCCACGGCGATATGGGGCGGCTTTTCACGCAGTCATACTTAAACGTGAGCAATACCGTTGCGGACCACGGGTTTATGTATCTGCCGAACAACCCGCTCGATATTCCCGAGGGAGCCCTTAAAGCGCAGGAAGCCGACCCTGCGCCGCCTTCGCTCGAGCTGCCCTCGGTTGAAGAGGGGCATTATGTCGGGAGCGCAAACATCTTTTACGACAGAAACCTGCCGGAATTCCCCGACGACGTTAAGCCCCGGACTTTTTACAGCGACGACGCCGACGAAAACGGCAATCATCGCGAATACGTTCTTATGCCTACCGTCGTTGGCAGCGTTGAGGACGGTTTCGACTACGAATATATAAAACAGAGGGTCTATTCCAAAATCGTCTGCGTCGACTACGACGCCTTCAACACTCTCTGCTGGCAGACCCGCAACGAAATAGGCGTTACTGTCACCGACTACGCATACGTCGACGGCGTTCTCAGCGCCCTCGAAAAGCTGGGCTATCCCGCTATGTCGGTATACCGCCAGGGAGCCGTCAAGCAGGACCCCGACCTCGCCGCCGAGAGAGTTCAGACCTTAAGGATATGCATCGTCGTGCTGATAGCCGCCGCCGTGCTTCAGGTGGTGGTACTTCGGGCAATGTTCTCGCTCCAGAACGACAGCTACCGCCTGCTCGGGAATATCGGTCTTACCGGAAAGACCGCAAAGCGCTCGGTTGTTATCCAGATCGCGGCGTTCACTGTTTTCGGCGAGCTTATCGGCGCCGCGGGGATACTGATATGCAGCAGCCTCGGCGTTGAAAAGATAGTAGCAATGCTCAGATATCTGACCCCGCCGTATCTCTGCCTGCTTGCGGCGGTCCATATGCTCCTTGCGCTAATCGCTTCGGTATGGATAGTCAGGGCGCTCGGAAAGCAGGTTTATCCTCTCGGAACAATATCGCAGGATATAGAGTTGGACGAAGACGGGGAGGCGGAAGCATGATAGAGGTAAAAGACCTTAAAAAGACTTACGACAGGCGTACCCGCGCCGCCAACACCGTTCTCCACGGCGTTTCGCTCTCCCTTCCCGACAGGGGCTTCGTTTGCATACTCGGTCCCTCGGGCTGCGGAAAGACAAGCTTTTTAAACGCGGTCGGCGGGCTCGACAGCTTCGACGGCGGCAGCCTTACCGTCGACGGTCTGACGGTCACGAAATACGGCACCAGAGCCTTTGAACTCGTAAGAGACCGCAGCTTCGGCTATATTTTCCAGAATTACTATCTTCTGCCGGAGCACAGCGTCGCCTATAACGTTTATCTCGGTCTCCACGGAGTAGACCTGCCCCACGCCGAAAAGATAAAGCGGGTAAAGCTCGCGCTTAAGTCCGTGGGAATGGAGCGCTATATCCGCAGGAGGGTCGACGAGCTCTCGGGCGGTCAGCAGCAGCGCGTAGCCATCGCGAGGGCGATAGTAAAAAAGCCGCGGGTCATCTTTGCCGACGAGCCGACAGGCAACCTCGACGAGGAGAGCACCCGCGCGGTCTGCACTCTTTTGCGCCGAGCCTCTAAGGAAAGCCTTGTGGTTATGGTCACCCACGAGGAGGACATCGCAAGGTTCTTTGCCGACCGCATAATCAGGCTCTCCGACGGCAGAGTGGTCTCTGATTCCGAAAGCTGGGAACGCTCCGATATGGCGGCGTCCTCGCAAAACAGGGTCTATGCCGGCGAATTGGAGGAGAGCTCCGTCGCGGAAGGCTCACTGAGCTTGAGGCTCCTTTCGGAAAAGGGCGCCGAGCCGGTCGAGCTCACCGTCGCGGTCCTCAGAAACAGGGTACTGCTCAAAATTTCGGACAGGCGGGCGGTGACCCTCGGCAAGCCCGAAGACGCTCCTGTCATTGTCGAGGGCAGAAGACCGGTAATAGACATAGACGCGATAGATTCCGGCGCAAAAACGGAAGGCGGGCTCTTCGGCGTTGAGAACGCTCCTTCGGCGGCGCCCGGCAGCGGGCTTACCGCGCGCATGATGTTCCGCGAGGCCTGGAGCCTCAGAAACGGCGGAAAAATGCGAAAAGCGGGGACAAGGGTGTTCCTTGTGCTCCTTACGGTGCTCGTTCTTGTGGTCGTCGGAGATTTTCTGAATCTCGCGAAGGTCGACCCCGAGGACTTTCTCACCTCTGACCCGCATATGCTCTCGGTGAATATCGCGCAGGGTTCAAAGCCTTCGGGCGTCGGCGAGACCCCCGAGGCGGATTTCACAAAGGCGCTCAGCGCCGCGGCAAAGAGCGAGGGCTTGGATTTCGACATAATTCAGCCGATAACGGCTAAATGCGAATATAAAGTCACCACCTTCTTCCAGATGGACGCGCAGACCGTAAGGCTCCCGAACGCTATGAGCTACGCTCCGATAGACAGGCTCGACGAATCGGCGCTGATATACGGAACTATGCCGATCGAGCCCTATGAAATCGTGGTTGACAGGCAGGTGCTCGAAGCGATGCTCGAGCAGGACAGCCTTGTTCTTAACAGCGTAAGGGACTTAAGCTATTTTATCGGCGCCTATGCCGAAGCCGTAAGGCGGGAATATCCGCTGAAAATATGCGGGATATCCGACAGCGGCGCAAGAACCGCTTATCTCTCGAAGAGCGCTATGCTCGCGCTCTGCAACGGCAGCGCAAAAATACTTTCGCTCACTGAGCTGAAAAGAATGTACCCCGGCGAGTATGACGGCTTGGAGCTCGGACCCGAAGAATGCCTTATCAATACGGCGATGGTCGGAAAGATCTGGGAGGGCAGAATAGGCGAATACTACCGCCCCGGCGGCAGCGGCGGGAACTATACCGTCGCGGGGACGGTAAGCATCGACGACACGCATTACTCGCTGGTGCTTTCCGACGATGCTATTGACCTCAGGGCGATGAACCTTGCGGGAACAAACTACGAGATTTATTGCGCCGACAAGCCCGCGATGCTGAGCTTTGTGAGAAAATTCATAAAGAGCTATGACGACGCCGCTATAATCCCCTCGGTGACCGACAGATACGGTATACAGCTTAAGGAATACGAAGACGCTGCGCATATAAGAATGGACGCAAGGAGCATAGTGACCGCGAGCGTGCTTGTTCTCTGCGTTGTGATGCTCTATCTTCTCTGCCGTACTCAGGCGAGGGAGAGGATAGGTCTCGTTGCGGTATACAGAATGCTCGGGATACCCGGCAGAAAGCTCTACGCGATATTCCTTATCGAGGGCGCGGTTTCGGCTTTGGCGGCGATGATCCCCGCCGCCGCGCTGACCTGGGCTGCCGTAGCCGCGATACAAAGATGGTCGTCGGTCGAGCTGCCGCTGCTGCTCCCTTGGTATGCTGCGGCGCTTTCGGGACTTGTCATCGTCATATGTTATCTTGCGGTAACGGTAATGCCGCTGTCCGCGCTTCTCAGGCTTCCTCCCGCAAAGCTTGCGGCGAGATATGAATAATTTTAAAGGAGAAAAATTATGTTGGATTGGCTTATCAATTTTGTCAACGAATACCTTGTGAGCTTCGCGTTAAAGCTCGTCGCGGCGGCGGCGGTGCTGCTCGTAGGGCTGAAGCTCGTTAAGCTCTTAAGCAAAAAGATATCCGGCGGAAAGGCTGTCGCGAAGCTCGATTCAAACGTCGGCTCGCTGGTGGTCTCGTCGCTGAAGCTGGTCTTAAACGCGCTGATAATCATTATCGCAGTCGAGATACTCGGCGTTCCGTCGGCAACGATAATCGCGGCGATAGGCTCCTGCGGGCTCGCTATAGGGCTCGCGCTCCAGGGCGGGCTCTCTAATATCGCCGGCGGCGTTATGATACTCGTATTCAAGCCGTTTCATATCGGCGACTACATAACCACGCCCGTCGGAGAGGGGACTGTAGAGGAGATAGGGCTGTTTTACACCCGCCTTGTGACCGTAGACAGCCGCTCGGTAAACATTCCCAACTCGGCGCTTTCGTCGTCGACGGTTACCAATCTCTCCTGCAAGCCGATTCGGGGAATTGACATCGACGTCGACGTTTCGTATTCGACCGACATCGAAAAGGCTAAGGGCGTCCTGCTCAAATGCGCGGAGGACTGCCCAGAAGTCCTCGCGGAGCCCGCCCCGAAGGCGTTCGTCTCGGCGCATAAGGATTCCTCGGTATGCCTTACTCTCAGGGTATGCGTCGAGAGCGCTAACTACTGGAATGCGCGGTTCGAGCTGCTTCAGACCACTGTCGAGAAGATTCGCGCCGCCGGCATCGAGATCCCGTTCCCGCAGGTCGACGTGCATATGAAGCAGTAATGACTTAAGTTTATAAACCTCCCCCGAGTGCTCAGGCATTCGGGGGCTTTGCTGTTTTAAGAGCTTTTAGCGGAGCGGCGGGATGATTTACACAAAAATCTCGTGCGGATTTGTGCAGACTTACAAAAAGCGGGTTTTCCTATTGACTCTTACCTTGGGGCAGAGGGTAGAATTGCGGTGGAAATTATGATATTTCGGGAGGAACGAATATGAAAAAAGTTTTTATCGCTATCCTTTGCATTCTGCTTCTGGCGGGCTGCGCGCCCAAAAGCTCCGCCGGCGGAGACTGGCTCCTTGTGAGCGGCTCGGGGAGGACGAGTTCAAACGAAAATATGTACTTCAAGCGCGATTTTTCCGCGCAGAACGGCTCAAAGTATACCCTTTGCTTTGTGGATTTCGATACCGGAAAACAGACGGTGGTCTGCCCGAAGCCGAACTGCCCCCACACCGACCCCGACGAGTGCTTTGCACTCTGCTTTGGCAGCTCGGGCGAGGCGGTCATAGCTCACGGCGGCAGGATATACTGGGTGACCGTCGAGGACAAGGGGCTGAGCTTTGTTCATTCCGCCAAGACCGACGGCACCGAGAGAAGAAAAGAGGCCGAGCTTTCCGCCCAGGCCGATACGCTCTCGCTTCTTTCTGCGGGGGATAAGCTCTATATCATCTGCTCCGACCCTGCCTTTGACGAATACGGCTCCTTTGCCGAAAAACGGGGCGCTTATCTTTATTCCTACGATTTCGGGAGCAGGAAGACCGAGCTTGCCGCCGACTTTTCGGATATATTCCCCGATTGGGAGGAGTATCTGCGCGTAAGCTTCAAGGGAGTTTTCGGCGGGAAGATATGGTTTACCGGCAATACCGAAAAGAAAAACCGCCTTGCCGCGACTTTTGACCTCTCCTCCGGAAAGCTTAAAGAGGAGGACGTATTCCCGATTCAGATCGAGGGCGGCTATATGATAACCGAGGAAGACGGCAGCGCCGTTCTGACCGCCGAGGACGGCTCGGAAAAGAAATTTGAGGTTATGGAGGGCGACATTTACGGCTACAGAGTCGTGAACGGCAAGCTGTTTATCGGCGCGGGGGTTTACGATATCGAAACTGGAAAGCTTTATAAAAACCTCGTCTCGACGGTTTTCTGGGGCCCGAAAGTTTACAAGGACGGCAAATATCTCGTATACGACTGGTTCGACTGGACGTTTGATTGGCTTGATGAAGACGAGGTCGTCGGCGACGAGATAAGCCTTTTGGCGACATGCGTTATCTCCTGACAGTCGGTGCAGAGGAGCGGTTTATATGAAAAAATCACTCTGGATAATTTTGGCGCTTGCGCTGTTTCTGAGCGGCTGCGGAAAATCCGCAAGCTCGTCGTCGGCTCCCTCCGAATATTTCGTAATCGACTACAACGACCGCTTTCAATACGAAAACGGCGAGCTTTATGTAGATACCGCACAGCGGCTTCACTTTGCCGATTTTTCATCGGTCACCGACGTTATAATCTGCCCGAAGCCGAACTGCCCCCACACCGACGAAAGCTGCTCCGCACTCGGTATGGATAATCACCCGGTCACCGTCGGCGGCAATATATACTGGTTCGAGGACAGCACCCGCTGCGAGGGCGATAAGACCGTAAGCGGTCTGAACGTTTATAAAGCCGCCATCGACGGCACGGGGCGGGTAAAGACCGACACCGTAGACGGCGTCACCTTGCTTTCGGGCGCGGGTTCGGCTTTCGGAAGCGGCGTTTTGTATTTCGGCGGGGTCAACGAACACCCCGAGGGCAGACCGTTCGGCGTGCGCGAGCTGTATCTCTGCGGGTATGACTTCGCCAATAAAAGACTTGCGGTAAACGAGTTTTTGTGCGCGGGATATTCTGCAGACGTAACTTTTTGCGGCGAGCTCGGCGGAGAGCTGTATTTTATTCTCAACTATCAGGAGGAAAACGCCGACTGGCGGGAAGGGGACACCGATGAGGCAAGAAAGCATAACGGCGAGGAGCTTCGGCGGGTGAGTGTTGCCGAATACAAAAAGCTTGACCTTGAAACGCTTGAAATAACCGACTGGGAGCTTCCCGAGAAAATATTATCGGCGCATAAAAAGCGCGAATCAGACCCGAGCGCCCCGATACTGCCGATATACGCACAGATAA
Organism: uncultured Clostridia bacterium; assembly: GCA_947627875.1. Classification (GTDB taxonomy): domain Bacteria; phylum Bacillota; class Clostridia; order Oscillospirales; family Ruminococcaceae; genus Faeciplasma. Next base: position 16,073 of record CANQXS010000022.1, on the reverse strand, counting down.
AAGAGGGCGCGATGATATGTTCCGACTGTGTCGATACGCTTATAATCGGTCCGAACGGCAGGGAGATATTTATAGAGAATTACAACGGAAACGACAAAGCGGTTGCGAACGGATATATTTTCGACGACCTTTCCACGGGCGGGTGCAAAGCCCGCAGGCTCTCCGACGGCAAAGAGGTAACCGTAACCGTCGCCGAAGAAAACGTAAAGGCGGGATATGTCGCTAAATATCTCGACGGCAAATACATAATAAGATATTTCGACTTTGATTCGCAGCAAACGCTTTACTGCGCCGTTTCGGGCGATGAGTTCATATCGGAATAAAAGCGGGCTTGACAAATTTCTTCGGGGGGGGGTATAATTTAGGCACATAACGAAAGAGGTGTTTTATATGAAAAAATTATCAGCGATTATTTTTGCCGCAATACTGCTTCTGACAGCCTGCGGCGAAAAAAGCGGAACCTTTCCGCAGAGCGGCGAGCCGGTCGGCTCCGACGGTATATCCGAGGCGGCGGGCGGGGAAATTCAATCCGACGGCGCGGAATACGACGGCAAAAGATACGGTCCGTCAATGGCTATATCAAACGACGGCGAGCTGTTTATAGATTCGCAGGTGCGGCTTAACTTCTTTGATTTTTCGATAATGGATTCGGTGCTTATCTGCTCAAAGCCGAACTGCCGGCACGATACGCACGACTGTTCGTCCTACGGAATGGATATTGATCCGTTCATTTATAACGGCAATATTTATTTCTTTGAAGCGGACTCTTACATGAAAAAAGACAAGCCCGTTTACAACATGAATTTCGTCCGTGCTGACATCGACGGCACAAACAGAAAAGTGCTTCTGACCTTGGAAGATATGGAGGATTCGTCAGACTGTTTACTTATCGGCAGCACTCTTTATTTCGGAATGAGAACGCATGGATATACCGATCTGTCTCTCGATCACAGCGAGCCGACCGCGAAGCTGTTTTCCTATGATCTTGAAAGCGGTCAGCTTTCGGAGCTGTTCTCAATGAAGAAAGGATACAGCTGCGCCATACAAATCGACGGAGAATATAACGGAGAGATATATTTTACGGTATCATATTTGGAAGAGAAGTATGTCTACGATCCGAACAATATCCCCACTAGCCTAAGAGAGACTTTCAAATATAACCGCCAAAACAACGAAATTTCCGAGCGCGACGGCGATTATTACCCATGCGAGTGCGGTCTTGTTCACTATGAGGACGAGGGGGCGACATTTTATACCGAGGACGGCAAAGAAATATATATTCCCGACATCACGCAAAATTCAACGTATGTAAGCATTATCGACGGCTATATAATCGACGGTGAAAACAAATTTGCCGTTGAAATAAACAGCGGCGACCGTTATTCCGTCAGCGGAATAGATAAATACGACGATATAATATATTACTTGGACGGGTCGTATATTGTTAAACGGCTGAACAAAGATTCGGGGCAGTACGAATACAGAAAAATAGCAAAAAACGAGCTTTTCTCGGAAGAGTGAGCTAAAGGGTATTGACATCTCTGCTATACTGTGGTATAATAGCGTAAAAGAGGTGTTTTATATGAAAAAATTGACCGTAGTATTATTATCTGCCTTTATGCTGCTCTCTTCGGGCTGCAATAATGCGACCCGAAAAGAGCAGGGAACCTCCCGTGCAGTCGAGACCGAGGCTGTCGTTTCGCTCGACGAGAGCGCCGCGGAAACGGTCCGCGCCGATGTTAAAACGGTGACGGGCGGAAAATTCCCCGGCGGGCAAGCGATAGAAGAGCTCGGCGCTTCCAAGGGCTCGGGATACTTTTTGCTCTCCGACGGAGCGTATTATGTCGACGCCTATTCCTCGGCGGGAAGAATGAGCTTTGCGGATTTTGCTTCTTTGAATTCTTTTCCGGTTTGCTCAAAGCCGAACTGCCTGCATGACGACCCCGAAACGTGTTCGGCGTTCGGCTTGTCTAACGGCGCCGACGTTATGCTGTGCTCCTATGGCGGCAGTATATACTTCGTCGAAAATATCCGCGAGATGTCGGCAAAAGGCGGCATAAGCTCCTGCGCGAATATATATAAAGCCGCCGCGGACGGCTCGGAGCGCCGAAAAGTCGCGACTTTAGAGGGCTATACGCTCTCGGGTCTATTTGTTTCGGGAGACCGGGGCTATACCGTTGCGGCGGAGGAGATCGCGGGCGAAAACGGTCTTTTGGCGGCGGAATATAATTACTTCGTCGAAAGCTTTGATTTTAAAACAAACGAGCTCAAAAATCTTGGGCAGATCTCGCATCTGTATGCGAGCGACACTGTCGGGGTAATCGGCGAATACGGAGGGAAAATCTACTATATGTCGGTGGGCGCCGAGGAACTCCCCGAGGGATTGAGCGCGGGCACGCCCGACTACTTTGACAGCCTTCATTCGCTCACCGTAACAAGAATATTTGCCCTTGACCCCGAAACGGAAAGCATAACGGAATCGGAGCTGCCTGTTCCGGGCAACCGCGAGGGTATGAACTGGCCTGCGCCGGATATTGTTGCGGCGGCGGAGGGGTTTTATGTCTGTCAGCAGGGCAAAACCGCTGTAATCGCTTCGCCTGACGGAAGCATCAGGAAAGTCGAAAATCACCGTCTGACCGAGCGCGCCGCCGATCATCCCGTGAACGGAATGATGTTCAACGCCGAAACGCTCCTTGCGACCGAGCTTATGACCGGAGATATATACAGGCTCAGAGCGGGCGCGATCGGAGAGAACGAAGCGATAACGGCATATTACGAGGGCAGTTATATTGTTTTCGACCAATTTACGCGCGAATTCCGCAAGCTTTTGCCCGCCGAGCTCTTTGAGGAGGAATGACACGGAATGAAAAAACTTATTATTTCGGCGCTGTTCATCGCCTGCTTACTGCTGTGTGCCTGCGGCGCGGAAAAGAAAGAGACCGCAGGCAGAGAATACGCCGATGGATATGAAACTGCGTACCGCAGCCCGAGGCGGACGAGCCGGACCCTCAACGGGATATTCTACGACGACGAAAACGAGGACGCTAACGGCCTCACGGCGAGACGGGTATGGTTTTTCGACTTTGACTCGATGCAGTCGGTAATACTCTGTATGCGCCCGAACTGCCCTCACAGCGACCCGCGCACCTGCACCGCGTTCGGGATCGACTGCTGGAGCGGGTATCCGACGGTCGTAAACAACAAGCTGTATTTCTTCAGCGAAAAGCGCAAATGGGGAGAAAACGGCGAAGTTATCGTTTCCACCGAGGTTTACAGAGCCGCTCCCGACGGCAGCTCGAGGGTCAAGGCAGATACTATCGAAAATTTGTCCGTCCGCGACCTTGCGGCAAAGGGCTCGACCGCTTACTTTACCGCCGCAGAGGTGGAATACGAGGACTACACGGGGGTCAGCACGGGCTATACAAAGGTCTATATTTGCAGCTACGACTACGAAAAGGAGAAGTTTTCTAATTTGGGGCTGCTCGCCGAGGGCTACGACGCGGGCGCGTCGGTGTTCGGAGAATACGGCGGAGGGCTCTATATTGACGGATACTGCGCCGCCGAAAGGGGCGGGGAGTGGACGGATTTCCGGCTTCGGGTCGATCTCGAGACCGGAGAGATAAGCGACTGGGATATGCCTATATCCTCGCTCAATGAAAACGGAAAAACAAAGCCGATGTTTGCGAGCGGCGGCTTCTACGGATATATGGACGGCGAAAACGCGGTCATAATCGACAGCGAGGGCAACGAGATGACTTTTGAAAACTACGAGCTGCCCGACAACATCTATGCGGCGCCCGTAAACGGGTATTTCTTCAACGCCGAGGCAGGTAATGCTATCGACCTTTCAAGCGGTGAGATACTCGAATTAAATCCGAAAGCAATACCGAAATACGGCTATGTCCTCTGCTACCGCGACGGCTATATCGTCGCAAGCGAGGTCTCGACCGGCGAATATATCAAGCTTTCCGAAGATGAATTATTCAAGAGGTGAGCCGAACGCATTATCGCTCAGCATTTTTTGACCGTTTGTGTCGGCTTTTCGACCGTTCGTGTAAAATGAATTGACTCCTCATTGCAAATGCAATATAATCTGAGGCATTAACGGTTTTGACGCATATTTAATAAACAACAAGGAGTGGTCTGTATGAAAAAACTGCTTGCAATCATTTTATCGGTATTATTGCTTCTGACTTCCTGCGGCGGGGAAGAGAAAGTCGATACCGTCGAAAAAGAATACGCCGAAGGCTATGAGACCGCTCGCAGGAATAATAATTGGTCAAACCTCAATCTCAACGGTATGCTTTATATCGAGGACAACGTCGCGGGTCTGCGGCTGTGGTTTTTCGACTTCGATTCTATGAAGTCTGCAATATTGTGCGCCCGTCCGAACTGTCCGCATGATGACCCCGATGTCTGCACCGCTTTCGGAGTGCAAGGAGAGACAAGCCACCCGACTGTTGTAGGTAATAATCTTTACTTTATACGCTCTAACTACGAGTGGGACAAAGACGAAAAGCTGCACACATATAAAGATATCTATAAAGCGGAGCTTGACGGCAGTTCGAGGATAAAGTATGACACCCTTGAAGATATTGACTACATTCAAGACCTTGTGATAAAAGGTTCGGTCGCCTATTTTACCGTTATCGAGGAGGAGAATGAGGCTCACACGGGCGTCGCAACGGGTAACGGAGAGACATATATCTGCAGCTATGATTTCACAAATAAGGAATACAATAAATGGCAGCTTACAGATTATCCCGCACTTCCGAGTATACTTGGCGAATATAACGGCGGCTTGTATATACAGGATTATAATGATATTTATGTTCGCTTCGACCTCGAAACAGGTGAAATAAGCGATTGGGATATGCCCATATCCTCGCTGAATGAATACGAAGTAACGAAGCCGATGTTTGCAAGCGGCGGCTACTACGGATATATGGACGGCGACAATGCAGTCATAGTTGACAGCGAAGGTAATGAAATGGTTTTTGAAAACTATGAGCTGCCTGATAACATCGCCGTGTTACCCGTCAACGGTTATTACTTCAATAGCGACGGCACCGCTATCGACCTTTCGACCGGTGAAATACTCGAGCTCAATAAGGGCGTTATCCCCAAATACAGCTTTGTTCTCTGCTATCACGACGGCAGCTATATTATTCACGGTCTCGGCAGCAATTTCAAGAAAGTACCGGAAGATGAGATGTTCAAAAGGAGTGAGCCATGAACACATTATCCTTAAACGGCGTGAACAAGCACTACGGCTCAAAACACGCCCTTATAGACTTTGACTACGACTTCCACGACGGCGTTTACGGGCTCTTAGGTCCCAACGGCGCGGGCAAGTCTACGATGATGAACGTCATCACGCAGAATATACCCGCCGACTCCGACAGCGAGATACTCTGGAACGGCGAGGACATCAATAAATTGCAGGCGAAATACCGCCGCCGAATCGGCTTTATGCCGCAGCAGCAGGAGCTTTACCCTTCGTTCACCGCCTCGCGGTTCGTCGGCTATCTCGCCGCGCTCAAGGGCATAAAAAAGGAGAAAATCGAGGGAGAAGTCGAGCGGGTTCTGGATTTGGTGGAGCTCTCGGACAGCGCCGACCAGAAGTTAGGCGGCTTCTCGGGCGGAATGAAGCAGCGCGTTTTGATCGCTCAGGCGCTCCTCGGCAACCCGAAGCTGCTGATTTTGGACGAGCCGACCGCCGGTCTCGACCCGAAGCAGCGAGTCGTCACGCGAAACCTGATTTCAAGGCTCTCGAAGGACAAAATCGTCATCATTTCGACCCATATCGTCTCGGACATCGAGACCATTGCCGACCGCATTTTGCTCATAAAGCAGGGCGAGCTCATCGACGAGGGGACCGTCCCCGAGTTATGCGAAAAGGTCAAAAACGGCGAGAAGAATTTAGAGAACCTGTATATGCAATATTACGGAGAATAGCTATGATTTACCGTAATGAAATTTACAAGCTCCTGCACACCAAAATGTTCGCTTTGGTGCTTATTTGCGGGCTTTTACTGAATATTTACGTCTCCTGCTCGCAGAGCTTCGGTATGCGCTGCCCAGCGAAGGAGTATAAGGAATACTACGAAATCGCCAAGGGCAAGACCTTCCGGGAAGCTTACGATTATTCAATCGCGCGGCGCGACAATATGTTCGGCGGCTGGGAGAGCGGAAAGTGGGAAGTCCGATCGATGATGAACGAGGAGATCGAGCAGCTCAAGGCTGTCGGGACGTATCATCAATACCTCCAGTCTATCGACGACACCGCCGCGACGATGACCGCAGTCTCGATTTTTGCCGACCCGAACAGCTTTGCGTACAGAAACATCGTCAAGACTCCGTCGGCTTATGACGCCGTGCGGAGCGTTCAGCCCGTCTTCGCGCCCTCGGACGGCGTGCTCTTGGCTGTCGAAAATACGGCGTCGGATATACTTCTGTTATTCATAATTTTCGCCGCAGTGACCGCGATATTTTACAAAGACCGTGAGTGCGGAATAGTAGGATTAGTCAAACCTCTCAGGTACGGCAGAGCCCGCCTTGCGCTTGCAAAAACAGCTGCGGTGTTTACGGCGTGCCTTGCCTGCGGAGGCGTTTTCTTTCTGCTGAATCTTTGGATAGGTTCGGCGAGGTTCGGCTTGGGCGACCTTTCCCGCCCTGTGCAGTCGCTGAAAGGCTTCTTGGGCTGCAATCTCAGAATCAGCGTCGCGCAGCTCTTGGCACTTGTATTTGCATACAAAACCGTCGCGATGTCTGTCTGCGCGCTCATCGCGCAAAGCCTGTTTATAAGGCTCAAAAACACGACTGCATACTTCATACTCCTGCTCGCCGGAGGCGTCGAGACGGCACTTTATCTCATCATCTCCGAGACCTCGGTTCTCTCTCCGCTCAAGCAAATCAACCTCGCGGCGTTCGTAAATTCGGCGCATCTTTTCAAGACCTACGCTAACATAAACTTGTTCGGATACCCGATAAATTTGCTCGTAACGACCACCTGTGTAACGCTTTTGCTGATAGCCGCGCTGGTTTTCCTGACAGTCAGACTGTATGAGAATATATCAATATCAGAAATCAAGAAAACCCGCCGCAGGCGCATAAAAATAAAGCCCCCGAAGCGGCTTTTTGCATATTCCGTGCATAAATTATTCATTCTTCACAAGGGCTTGCCGATACTCTTGGCGGTGCTCGCGTTCTCGGTCTACAGCGAATACAACTACGTCCGCCCCTACAGCTCGACCGACAGCTACTACAGCGCATATTCCGCCGAAGCGTACGAAAAAACGGACCCCGCTGCGGTCTATGATTATATGAAATCGACCGCCGAAGCGCTCACGAAGGAATACAACGCCGCTGCGTCGGGCAGCTTTTCCGACAACGAATATTGGTCGAAGCGGCAGGGATTTATGAAGCTGGTCAGCCAGTTCAATACCGCCGTTGAGGTCGCGCGTGGGAAACAACTGTCCGAATTTATGTACTACACGACGGGTTGGGAGGAGCTTTTCGGCGTGAACGGCTTCAAGACCGATTATAAGCTCGGGCTGGTCGCGATGCTCGGGATATGCCTCGCGATTTCGCCGCTCATCGCCTACGACAACCGCGCGCGAATCGGTTTTTTGCTCTACACCACGAAAGCAGGAAAACGCACTTATTTTGAGCATAACGCGCTGATCGCCGCGATTTTTACGTTGCTCGTCTGCCTCGCGGTATACGTTCCGCACTACGCCGAGATGATACTTACCTACGGCTCGCAGGGGCTTTTGGACCCCGTCTCTGCGATAACGGGTTACGCAAAATTCGGCGGGATTCCGGTGCTCGGATACTTAATTCTGCTTACTGTTTTCAGAATAATCTCATTAACGGTTTTCGCTGAGCTCGTGCTGTTCATCTCCCATAAATCCAAGAGCCCGACGACCGCGACGATAATCACGCTCGCCGCGTTCGCCCTGCCGATAGTCGTCTACCTCGCCGGCGCGGACTTTATGCAGAGGCTCTGCTGGCGGGTCAGCGGAAACAGAGAGCTGATGGGTGCGTAAAGCTCAGAAAAATAATGTTGCATTGCGCATTTATATGTTTCTCATTATTATTTAAATATCAGCCCGCACTCGAAAATGCGGGCTTGATTTTTTGTTTTTGCTCACAGCTCCTTCGGGTCGATGCCGAGCGCGCGGCATATTCCGATAACGAGGTCGAAGCCCGCGCCGGATATCCCGCGATTCAAAACCGTCATCAGCGTCGAGTAGGGGATGTCCGCCTGCCGCGAAAATTCGCGCAAGCTCGGGTATCTGTCGAGAATCATAAACCGAAGCTTGAGCTCCCTCTCGGTCTCTTTCACTCCTCCTCACCGACTGCAACCACGTCGACGCCCATATCCGAAAGCTCGCCGATCACCGCGCTTTCCGCCTCCTGATCGGTGATTATCTCGCTGAACTGCCCGACATCGCATACCTTTACGAAGCTGTTATGACCGAGCTTTTTCGAGGGCATAAGGAGCACCCGCCTTTTGCTGTTTTTGATGATCTCGCGCTGAAATGCCGCCGTTTCTCCGCTGCCGTTAGAAAGCCCGAATTCCGCACTCAGCCCGCCGCCGGTGACAAAGCAGATGTCGAACCGATAGCGCGACGCGTTTTCGACAGCCGAGGCGTCGACCATCGACCCCGACGTTCTCATCTTTCCGCCGATAACGTAGATCTCGGAGTTTTTAAAATCTCTGAGGTCGCTCGCCAGATCCGCGGAATTCACCACAAGGGTGTAGAAAAAATCCCTCGGCAGGAACCCGAGCATAAGATGCCCGAAGGAGCCGCCCGTCAGGTAAACGCAGTCGTTTTCCTTTATATACGACGCGGCTTTGCGGGCGATGGCGAGATAATCCGGAAACACCGGCTGACTTGCGAAATCGCGCGGCGCCGGCGGTCTTACGGATACCTGCCCGCTGTTGTAAAGAGGGCGTATCGCGCCGCCGTGGGTGCGGCTGCAAAGCCCCTTGCGCTCGAGCATTAAAAGGTCGCGCCGCGCCGTTTCATGGCTTATCCCGAATAACTCCTTCATTTTTTCGACGGTCACGCTGCCCTCCGCGGAGATAATATCGGCGACTCTTTGAAGCCGCTCCTCCATAAAGAGCTGCTGATTTTCGTTGGCTTTATTTTCCATAGCGATTCTCCTTTCACTTGCAAATATGTGCGTTTTACTTTGATTTCGGATCCGATAGTTGAATTATAACACATAATCGGTCATAAGTCAACATAAATGCAGGTCGGGATTGCGTATTTATAAAAGCGGCCGTCAGTAACCGAATTGAAGGGATCTTTTCTTGTAACAATAAATAATGGCGATTGACTTTTATGATACGAAAGTACCAGCAAGGCGGGTTTGACGCAATTTTTGACTGCTCAGATGTCAAAAACAGATGTTTTTGGTCTAAATTTGATTAGTTTTTGTCATTTTGTTCGTATATTTTTGCTGAATTTTTAGAAATTTCAACAAAGCTATTGCTTTTTCTTTGGTGATGTGTTATAATTCACTAAAAGTTTTTTCATTTGCCAATGTAATAACTTTGCGAAAAGAAAAAATCTGTGGAATGAGAGTAAATGGATAAGCAAAAAGGCTTCAAAACAGCCGTTTTTTGGCACGCTCTCGTTTATGAATGCGGATTCGCTTTCATTGGGGGCGCTGTTGTTGTATCGCGCAGAATCGCGGACAAGCCGCTCAGCGGTCGGTGCTTAATAAAACTATAAATCGTCCGCCGACTTAAGTGTTAAAGCAATTTTTTCTGACGTTTCTCTGCTGTCTCGGATTTATATTTTTAGATGAGCTCCACTCGTTTGGAAAATAATCTTGGGGCAAGAAGAGAAGACTCCCTATTTGCAAATCGTATTACTGCGATCTTAACGCGATTCGACTGCGAGGAGCAGCTATGTAAAAGTGCTACATTGAAATTTATATAAAATCAGGAAATGAGGGAACGAGTTGAGCGAAGAAATTAACGGTACGCTTCTTTTGGAGCGCGAGGCGGTCGAGGAGAAAAGCGGAACTTCCGACATAGTGATGACGCGGACGGATGTAAAGGACCTCGAGCCGCAGACAGAGGTTTACACCGGCGCCGTGCCGGAGGTTAAAAATAGACCCGTATATGCCTTCTTTAAACGCCTTGCGGACTTCGTGCTGTCGTTTTTGGCGAGTATCGTTATGCTTATTCCGATGGCGATAGTTGCGCTTACTATCTGTATAAAAGATCCCGGAAACCCGTTTTATTTGCAGACGCGGGTCGGGAAAGACGGCAAGCCTCTTAAAATACTAAAATTCAGAACGATGCGTAAAGGTGCGGACAAGCTTGAAAATATGCTGACTCCCGAGCAGTTAGAGGAGTACAAGCGGGAGTATAAGCTTGACGACGACCCGAGGCTCATAGGCTACAAAAAAGAGGGCGACGGGAAAACCTGCTTCGGAGCAAGACTAAGGCAGTTGTCGATAGACGAGCTTCCGCAGATTTTATGGAATGTTTGTCTTAAAGCGGATATGTCTTTAGTCGGACCGAGACCTATACTCCAAGAAGAGCTCGAAAGATACTATACCCCCGAGCAGCAAAAGGCGCTGTTGTCGGTAAAGCCGGGTCTGACCGGCTACTGGCAGGCGTATGCCCGAAATGAGGCAAAATATGCGCGGGGGGGGGGTAAGACAACAAATGGAGTTGTATTACATAGAGAATATGAGCCCGCTGTTGGATATAAGGATAGTGCTTCAAACCGTCAAGGCAGTGCTGCTGCGCAGCGGTGCGAAGTAACCCCGAAACCCCTATACGACTTCATTAAAAGGGCTTTTGACATCGTAGTTTCGCTTATCTGCCTGACGATAGGATTGCCGGTTTACCTTATAATAGCGCTTGCAATCGTGTTCGACGATCCCGGGAATCCGTTCTTTGTGCAAGACAGAGTAGGCAAGAACGGCAAAGTATTTAAAATGGTAAAGTTCAGAACAATGCGCAAAGACGCAGAGAAGATAAAGGTCAACCTTGCCGAGCAGAACGAATATGCAAGCGTGCATTTCAAGATTGAAAACGACCCGCGGGTGACAAAGGTCGGGAAGTTTTTAAGGAAGACAAGCCTTGACGAGACCGCACAGGTACTTAACCTTTTGACAGGGAGCATGACGATTGTCGGGCCACGCCCGTTCATTCCGAGCGAACAAGCTCAGTTGCCTGATGACAGACTGCAAGTAAAACCCGGATTGAGCTGTTACTGGCAGCTTGAGGATACCACCAAGATGAGCAATGAGGAACAGTTGGAGCTCGATTATAGGTACATAAGGGAGCGAGGAGTTCGGACGGATTTGAAAATAATGTGGAAGACCATTTGCTCCGTGGTCGGGGCAAAAAATTGTTGATTTGAGGTGAAATTTTGGAACCAATTCGCATAGCGCAAGTCGTTGGGAAGATGATGAACGGCGGCGTCGAAGCGGTCGTGATGAACTACTACCGCCACATTGACCGCAGTAAAATTCAGTTTGATTTTATCGTTGATGAAGACTCAACATATATTCCTCGTGAAGAAATTGAGAGCCTCGGAGGACGCATCTATATTGTCCCGCCTTACCAGAAACTCAATAAATACATACCGACTTTAATAAAGCTTTTCAAGGAAAATCAATATAAAATCGTTCATTCGCACATCAACACGCTGAGTGTTTTCCCGCTTTATGCCGCTAAAAAGGCAGGTGTGCCGGTGAGAATTGCGCACAACCATTCGACAGCAGCGCCGGGGGAATGGAAGAAAAATATTCTGAAATACACACTTCGGCCGTTTGCAAAAGTTTATGCAACGCACTATGCGGCGTGTTCGAGATATGCCGGCGAATGGCTCTTCGGTAAGAAATCGATGGAGCGCGGCGAGGTCACAATATTTAATAACGCTATCGATTTGGACAAGTTTAAGTATGATGAAAACGTGCGGAACGAGGTCAGAAAAGAACTCGGGCTCGAGGGAAAATTTGTGATCGGACACGTCGGGAGGTTCTGCTACCAGAAAAATCAGGAATTTCTGATAGACGTGTTTGAGGAAGTCTATAAGCAGAATCCGAACGCGGTGCTGATGCTAGTCGGCGACGGGCCGGACAAGGAAAAGATAGAGGAAAAGGTCAAACGCTTATATTTATCCGACCATGTATTGTTTCTGGGCAATCGAAACGATGCAAGCAGGCTGTATCAGGCGATGGATGTTTTCGTTTTACCGTCGAGATACGAAGGTTTGCCGGTCGTTGGTGTTGAGGCGCAGGCAGCAGATCTGCCGTGTGTGCTGTCAAATAAGATGACGGCGGAGACAAAAATGACAGATAATGTAACGTTTCTTGGTATAGATGACAGTGCTAAAGAGTGGGCAGAGATCATTAACAGTATGAACATATTGCCGAGAAATGTTAGAGCATACAGAGATTTATTTAATAATGGGTTTTCAATTACAGAGCGTGCGTGTAAGTTGACCGAGCTGTACGAATCTAATTTATAATATTAAAGTCGGTTATAATGGTCAGATTTATTAGAAAAGGGAAGATATATGCTATTTATAATTGCAGCGATCGAGCTTGTTTTGATTTTTACAAAATCAACCAATGCGGATACCGTCCGTAAAAAACTGTTCGGCTTCAGTATAATATTAAGTCTGTTCTTTTTCTCTTCTTATGATCCTATGATCGGACTGCCGCTATATGTTTATCCGATGCTTCTCAGCGCGGTGTTATCTTTAATGTATCACCCAAAGCTAAAAAGATCCTTGATTTTCGTTTTAGTTTTATTATTTGTTTCTATGATAATACCATTAGTAAGAATGGAATGGGAACTCGGCACAGAAAGATATTTATTGATCAAAGATTCCATAACAGATGCTTTTTCACTTAATGACCAGCAATTTATTCCTACTGTTGATTTTACTGTAATTAAGCATTTCTTATTTATGCTTGTATATGTTGTATTTGCGATAGTAAACGCAGATATAGTAAAGGATAACAACTATATTAAGACTTTGTTTGACAGATTGATAATGTTTTTTAAGATACTTTTCATTGGAATTATTGTTGAATGGGCTGTAGTCAACATTTTTGGAGGAATAAATGATAGAAATTTAATGGGATTGATTTTCTCGTTAAAAACGAATAGTCAGACTGAAAACTGGTTTACTTGGGGAAGCTATAGTGTTGCGCTGTGGTTTACGGAACGGTCAAATTTTAACATCATTGCTATATATTATATGATCTTTCTCAAGAAAAGGGAAATAAAATCAGCCGAATGGCTTTGGCTGGTGATATCTGCTATTGCAATTTATTGTAGCGGATCCAGCAGCTGTCTGGCTATTTTAGCGGCGTATTTGTTGGCGCAAACCTTTGTGGTGCTGATACGCCGTAAAAAAATCAGCCAAATCGTGTTTATGTCATTGATCCTTGCAGGCTGCGTCGTTGTTGTGCTCAGTAACTTTGAATTATTTACAAACAAATTACAGATTTTCTTATCAAATGAAAAAGCTTGGAACTCGGGATATTTCAGAGCAAATTCAATAACTTACGGGATAGAAGCAATAAAAGACCACTTTCTTTTCGGAGTGGGGATAGGTACAGTGCTGGCGCACAGTATGCTTATTCAAACTTTGGCAAATATAGGGTTTGTAGGCACTTTTTTAATGCTGTGGCTTCATTATAGGATATGCCCGATAAAATGCAATTTAGTTAATATTTTGTCCTTGATTTTTATAGTCGGTATTAGCTACGGCTGCTATATGATCCAGAATTTTACGTCGCCGTTTTTGATCATTATTTTTATTATTTTGAATTGCAGTGAGGAGATTTTAGATGCAAAACAGAATTCCAAAGATGATCCATTATTGTTGGTTTGGCGGAAAACCTCTTCCTGAATCGGCAAAAAGATGTATTGAAAGCTGGAAAAAGTATTGTCCCGATTATGAAATAAAGCGTTGGGATGAATCTAATTTTGATATTGACAGTATTCCGTTTATTAAACAAGCATACGATGCGAAAAAATGGGCTTTTGTGACCGACTATGCGCGGTTAAAGATCATTTATGAAAATGGCGGAATTTATTTCGACACTGATGTAGAGCTTTTGCGAAACATTGATGATCTGCTTTTGCTGGATGGGTTTATGGGCGCGGAAGATGGAGGATTGATAGCTACAGGTCTTGGGTTTGGAGCTGCAAAAAATCATTCATTTATAAAAATACTTATGAATGATTATTTATCGCTGCCTTTTCCGAATGACAGCAAGGATCTTGCAAAGATAGCTTGCCCTGAAATAACAACATCAACATTTGAAAAATACGGGTACATAAGAAATAACGAAATTCAAACCGTTGAGGGGATAACTGTTTTTCCGGAGGAATATTTTTGTCCGATAAATTGTCAGACATATAATGTCAATATTACTGAAAACACATATTCTATACACCATTATGATGCGAGCTGGAAGTCTTCGAACAAGAAAAAAATAAGAAAGCTGATTTGGTTGACGAGCAAAATTTTGGGCAGGGAAAGAACGCTTTGGATAAAGGAAAAAATTAAAAATATCATGTCGGAAAAGAGCTAAGCAAAATGAAAATTCTGATAATTACCGATAAATATTTTCCGAAGCCTTTGGCAAACGCTGTATGTATGCAAAAAGTCGCCGACAGTTTTGTTCAGATGGGATATAGCGTTGATATTCTGGCGTTCAAGGATACAGGAATAAAAGGCGAGAATATATACAATAATTGCAAAGTTTATTACATCGTTCCCGATATAAGAAACCGCCTTTATAACTACTCATTTAATTTTCCCGACAGTCCTTTTGCAAAACCGTTTCAAACGATCGCTACATTTATGAACAGATTAGGTAAGCTGATCATGCTGCCGTTTACCCCGCTGTATTCTTTTGGCTTTCCGCTGCGATTAAAGCACAGAATTGAAAAGCTTCACAAAAATAATAAATACAATTTGATTATAAGCGTATACCAGCCTTTCGAGGCTGCATTAGCAGGATATTGGTTTAAAAAATCACATAAAGATACTCCGTTTTGCCTATATACGCTTGATACATTTATAAATCAGAAATATTCATTTTTAGCAAAGAAGTCCAACAGAAATAAATGGCTTTACAAATTTTTGAACGAAACGGATGAATTTATTTATATGCGTTCCAGGATCAAAGAATATGATAAGCCGTGGTTTGAAAATTGGCAGCATAAAATGTTCTATTCCGACATTCCTCTGATGACGCCGGTGAATAGGCTGATCGGCGCTGAGCATACAAGTGCAGAAGAAAAATGGGTATATGCGGGTTCGCTTGATATGCCCCATTATAAAACGGACGATTTGCTTGAGATTTTTTTAAAAATTTCTAAAGGACATAATAGACAACTGCTGTTTTATTCTCGCGGAGAAAATGCAGATAAATTAAAACCGTACGAAAATGAAACAAAAGGTAAAATAAGAGTTCCGGGATATGTCTCGCATGACGAACTTATGAAGATTTATTCCGAGGCAAATATATTGGTGAGCATTAAATATTCCGATCAGATATCCGCAAAGATATTTGAATATATGTCATACGGAAAGAAAATCGTTCATATTTCAGGCAATCCTGATGATCCGAATGCTGAATATATAAAACATTATTCTAAGGGCATCGTATTAGCTCCTTACAAGGATCCTATTGAGGAATGTGCCAGACAGCTTACAGAATGGCTTGATTCGTGGACAGAAGAAAAGGAAAATATGCCTATTGATTATTCATATTTTGAAATGAACAGACCGGAATATACGGCGGAATTGATATTGAATGCTGTAAGGAGAAGAGAAAATGAATTTCAATAATAAGACATTAATGATCACCGGCGGCACGGGCTCGTTCGGTAACACCGTCCTCAAGCACTTTCTTGATACCGACATCGGCGAAATCCGCATCTTCAGCCGCGATGAGAAAAAGCAGGACGATATGCGCCACGAACTTCAGGCAAAATGCCCCGAGCAGGCGAAAAAAGTCAAATTCTTCATCGGCGACGTGCGCAACTTGCAGTCTGTCCGCGA
>CANQXS010000021.1 GCA_947627875.1 uncultured Clostridia bacterium | reverse complement strand
CTTTGCCCGATTTTAGATGTCCATTGTTGAAAATTTCTTATCATCGCACTATTGACATCACACCATTAGACTTTCGGATAAAGCGCTTTCCTCCTGCCGGCGAATTTTATGTTCGCATAAGTTGCTTATTTATTATGACATGCCGAGTATTTATTGTCAATACGAAGCCGGAATTTTATGAGACCGTTGAAGATAGGCTGCAAAGCCTTTGCGGGCAGGCGACAGAGGGCGCAACGGAATACGAAAAGAGCGCGAGGATAATAAAATAAGCGCAGGCGAGCGGCAGCAAGCTGTAAAAGTTTTCGGTCAAGCCTTTTTTAAAAAGTGGCAAGACACCAAAAAGCTCTCCGCCTGACGGCGGGGGAATTTCGGCGGGCGCCGAGGTTTTTCGCTTCCCCACCCCAAACCACGCATCTGATTGCGGAGCAATCAGATTGCCCTCAAGGAGGAGCAGGGGCTTCACCCCGTCACCCGGTCGTTCACCGTTCGGCGAACGACCGACCCCTCCCCTCGAGGGGAGGGGTATTTGGGCTCCTTGAAAATAAGTACGGCGGTCCGAGGTCTGCCCCTCTTGCATTTTCCCCGCCGATATGGTAAAATCGTAGCGAATAAAGATTTTCGGAGGAATTATGTTACTGATAGACGAACTTAAGCAGCGGCTCGCCGAATATGCCCCCAAGCTGAAGGAGCTCCACTCGGTTCTTAACATCGACGCCGCCAAGGAGGAGATAGAGCAGCTCCACCTTAAGGCTTCTGAGCCGAATTTCTGGGACGACGCCGAGAAGTCGCAGAAGATATTGCAGCGCACAAAGTCGCTCGAAAACACCGTCGAGGACGACAGAAAGCTCCATCGCCAAGCGGAGGATATCCAGACGCTTATAGAGATGTATAACGAGGAGCCCGACGATTCGATGCTCGAAGAGATAAAGCAGGAGCTCGACGCGCTTTCGGAGAAGATCGACAGCCTTACCCTCAGAACGCTTTTAAAGGGCGAATACGACAGCTCGAACGCGATACTGAACTTCCACGCCGGAGCGGGCGGGACCGAGGCTCAGGACTGGACCGAGATGCTCCTGAGAATGTATATCCGCTGGGGCGAGAACCACGGCTATAAGGTCTCGGTACTCGACACTCTCGACGGCACCGACGCCGGCATAAAAAGCGCGTCTATGATAATCGAGGGCGAAAACGCCTACGGCTATTTAAAGAGCGAATCGGGTATCCACCGCCTTGTGAGGATATCTCCGTTCGACGCGTCTGGCTCGCGGCACACATCTTTCTCGGCAGTCGAAGTAATGCCCGAAATAAACGACGATATGAGCGTTCAGATCCGCCCCGAAGACATTAAAATGGACGTTTTCCGCTCGTCGGGCGCGGGCGGTCAGCATATCAATAAAACGTCGTCGGCGGTAAGGCTGACCCACCTCCCGACGGGGATAGTCACCTCCTGCCAGACCCAGCGCTCTCAGGCTCAGAACCGCGACTACGCTATGAAAATGCTTATAGCGAAGCTCGTGGAGATAAAGGAGCGCGAGCACCTCGCCAAAATCGAGGACATAAAGGGCGTTCAGAAGGAGATAGCCTGGGGCTCGCAGATACGCTCCTATGTGTTTATGCCCTACACTCTCGTAAAGGACCACCGCACGGGCTACGAAAACGGCAACGTCCACGCGGTTATGGACGGCGACCTCGACGGATTCATCAACGCCTATTTAAAGGCGCTCTCGAACGGGGAAATAGAAAGATAAACAAAAACACCGAGGAGTTTTGCCCTCGGTGTTCTTTTAGTGCATAAGTTCAGGCGGCGTTTTCCTCGGCAGGCTTTGCCCTTGCCGGTAAAAGGCGGATTCGCGGGAGCTCCTCCTCAAACACGAAGCGCCGCAGAAGCCGCGAGGCGAATATCGCCGGAACCGAGAGCCCCAGCCATATTGCCGAGAACGGCAGGCATATCTGCCCCATTAAATTGAGCGGCAGCGCGGAATAATCCCAGACCCCGAGCCCGAGGCGGATGTTTATCAACACCCCCGAGGCGAACTCCACCGCAGTTATCACCGCCGCGCAGAGCGGAGCCTCTAACAGCAGCCCTCCGCCGAAGAACGGCAGGCAGTCGAGCGCGGTAATAAGAAGAAAACAGAGCCCGCCGACGGCGAACATCGAAATATGGGTCTGTCCGCGGTAAAGAATTTCGAGCAGACCGTAGCTCAGCCCGCCGAACGTGAAAACCGAAAGCGCCTTGAGCACCCTCATAATAATCTCTCCCCGTAATTTATTTCGGAGATATTATGGGCAGATTTTCAAAAAAGATACCCGTATTTTTCCGAAAAGTGTCCGGGCGGATACTTAAAAGGTTTTCGGTTGAGCTTTTTGCTCCCTTTTCTCACCGAAGAAAAAGAGGAGAGAAAGGCTGGAAAGCGCGCCTCCCCTCCCCTAAATAAGCAGATACCCCAGCGCGAGCAGGAGCTTTAAATCGGCGTTGTTTTTATAGAGCACGAACAGCATAAGAAGTATCAGCGCCTTCTCGGAGTCGATCTTTATGTCTCCGAAGAGGCTTTTAAGCGCGTCGGGGCGGGGCGGGCTCTGCGGCTTCGGCTGCGGCTGAGGCTGAGGCTTAGGTTCGGGCTGCGGAGGTTTGGGCTGGTTCACTGCGGTGCGGGAGCGCCTCTGCATCTCGCGAAGGCGGTTTAAAGCCTCTTCCTGCATTCGGTTGAAGTCGCCGTTATAAGATGCCAAGCAGGTCGCCTCCCAAAATCCCGCTGTCCTTAAGCGCGGGAAGAAGATTTATCAGCCTGAGTATTTTTACCGCGCGGTCTATCCTCGGGCGCTTTTCCTCGCTTAAAAGCGGGCGGAGCGCCTTTAAAAAATTCACGTTGTCGTCGTCGGCATCGGCGTCTTTGAGCTTGGCGGCGAGAGCCATTATCGCGCCGATATCCGGCATTTCGCCGCTCCCGCCGTTCGGCCGGGCAGGCGGAGCGGGCGCCTGCTCGGGAGAAAATCCGAGCATCTGCGCTATTTCGCCGAGCTGCTTCACGGATTCCTCGTCAGAGAGTATCTGCGATATCTTTTCGGCAATGTCTTCCATTCCGCCGCCTCCCAAAAACGTCAGTTGTTCTTTTTATCGCCGAAGAGCTTGTTCATAAGCTCCCTTGCCTGCGGGCTCGAGAGCACCGCCTGAGCCGTTGCGGGGTTCGAGAGCGCCGCCGTGAGCTTTGCGGCGTCGTTTTTAGGCAGAGTGGCGAGGAGCCTGTCGAAGGTCCCCTTTTGGAGCTCGGTTCGGAGCTGATTTTCGGATACTCCGAGCTTTTTCGACGTCATCGCAACAAGCGAGTCGAGCTGGTTTTTGCTTAGGTTCATAACGATTCCTCCGAAATGAAATGAGTTTATAGCAGAAAAACTTAAAAGTTTTCGATCCACCCTTTTTCAAAAGGGTGGCGACGAGTCCAGAGGCGAGAAGCCTCTGGTCGCGCTCCGCAGAGCGCGAAATACTTATACGACTAAAAATCAGGAGGGTAGCCCGAATCCGTCCGGTGGACGGTTCGGGCGCAGGGGACCCTATTAAGGGGTCCCCTGTTTGCCGAGCAAGGCGAGGCAAATAGAAAGCTTGCCGCCTATCGGCGGGGAAAACC
This sequence comes from uncultured Clostridia bacterium, assembly GCA_947627875.1. Taxonomy (GTDB): domain Bacteria; phylum Bacillota; class Clostridia; order Oscillospirales; family Ruminococcaceae; genus Faeciplasma. Next base: position 42,174 of record CANQXS010000021.1, on the reverse strand, counting down.
TCGGCAGGCGCCGAAGCTTTTTGCTTCCATACCCCCTGCCCCCTCTCCCTCGCGGAGGGCGAGGGGGACAAGCGACGCCATAACCTTGTTGTAAAGGAAAATATAATCGGCGTCGCTATGTCGTTCGCTTCGCTCTCGACCGGAATTTCGTGTACGGTCGTTCACCGTTCGGCGAACAACCGACCCCTCCCCTCGAGGGGAGGGGTATTTTGGCTTCCCTTAAAAATTGTTCTCCCGTTATCAAAAATCTCCTCTTCGGGGTTGAAAAATCCGCGCGGGTGTGGTAACATATACGGGTAAACCGCTGAAAGGAGTTTTTTATGAGAATAATCGCTTTTTCAGACTCTCACAGGCATTACCAAAACGTGCGCAAGCTCTTTGAGCAGACCGCTCTCACAACCGACCTCTACATATTTCTCGGAGACGCCGAGGGCGATCTCGACGATATCCCTTCGCTCTACCCCGACAAGAGGATTCTTTGCGCCGCCGGCAACTGCGACCGCGGCTCTATGGAGCCGTTCGTTGGGACGGTCGAGGTCGAGGGCAAGAAGATAATCTACTGCCACGGGCATTTGCAGCATGTAAACTTCGGGCTTATGGGTCTCAAAAAGCTCGCAAAGGATAACGGCGCCGACCTCGTTCTCTACGGTCATACCCACGTCAGGAGGTGCGAATACAAAGACGGCGTTTACTACATCAACCCCGGAAGCCTCGGGCTCCCGAGAGACGGGCTCGCGCCCTCTTACGCCGCTATCGACATCATTCCCGCAGGTATCCTCTGCACACACGCCGACTTGGAATAGCTCTGCTATAACAGTATATGAATAAAGCGGGAAAAAGTTACCCGCAAAAAAGAAAGGTTGAGTTAAAAATGCTGGAAAAACTGAAAAAAGAAGTCTACGAGGCGAATATGATGCTGCCGCGCTACGGACTCATCACCTTCACCTGGGGAAACGTCTCGGGTATCGACCGCGAAAAGGGGCTTATTGTCATCAAACCGTCGGGCGTTGAATATGACGAAATGAAGCCCGAGGATATGGTGGTCGTCGACCTTAACGGAAAGGTCGTAGAGGGCGACTTAAGACCCTCCTCCGATACGCCGACTCACATCGAATTCTACAAGGCTTTCCCGAACATCGGCGGAGTGACCCACACCCATTCCACCTTCGCCACCTCGTTCGCTCAGGCGGGCAAGCCCATTCCCGCCCTCGGCACCACCCACGGCGACTACTTCTACGGAGCGGTTCCCTGCACCCGCAAGATGACCCCCGAGGAGATTGCCGGAGAATACGAGAAGAACACCGGACTCGTCATCATCGAGACCTTTAAGGACCTCGACCCCGACGCTATACCCTGCGTTCTCGTTCATTCACACGGCCCGTTCACCTGGGGCAAGGATGCAGTTGATTCCGTCCACCACTCGGTCATACTCGAGGAATGCGCAAAGATGGCGATGTATGCAAAGATAATCAACGGCGGCGACGTTGAAACGATGCAGCAGGAGCTTTTGGACAAGCACTACCTGAGAAAGCACGGCGCCAACGCCTATTACGGGCAGGTCAAAAAATAAACGGCGATACATACAAAACCGGCGGCACCGCTTATCGGCGCCGTCGGTTCATTTTTGCTCGCTTTCTTTATATTCTATTATGTCCTCTACCTTGCAGTCAAGTATCCGGCAGAAATCGTCTATTTTAAGGGTGCTTATGCCGCCGCCTTTTTTCATTCTCGCTATGGTCGCGCTGCTTATCCCGTGTTTGTTTATCAGAGCATACGTCGATACCCCGCGTTCCTTTAAAGTCCGCCAAAACGGAGCATAGCTTATCAAGTATATCACTCCTTTATCCTATTTTTAGAATAAATTGTTGTTATATACTTGACAATAGTCATAATTGTGACTATAATATACAGTGAAAACGAGGGCGATTTATTAAATGGACTACAACGATTTTGAGAAAAATTCCGCCGAAGAGCGCGCATACAGGTCAGAGCAGGAAAGGCTGAGGCTGATCGAAAAGACCGCGAAAAGATATTCCGACGAAGTAGTCGCGCTGATAAAAGGCGCAAGCCTGAGCTCCTCAGAAAACGGCAGGCGGCGGATATCGGGATATATCTGCAAAATGCAGCGCGGCAGCGGCAGCGTTACCGCCATTGAGGAATTTCCCGACGGCGAGGTTCTTTTTCGACCCGACGGCAGAGCGGAATACTATATGATAGAATCCTTCGGCGAAGAACCCGACTGCGCAATGGCTGTCTGTTCAAGAATTTCTTCGGCTCTCGAAGCTCTCGGCTTAACAGTCTTTACCGTAAGACCTGAGGCGCGAAAATTCCTGAGAAGAAAAAAATACCGCCTGCCTTTTTCAAAAAAGCCGCGGTATAAAGTAGTCAGCGCAAAGGAAAAATACGTCATTTACTTAGACATCGTCCGGTGAGAAATTTCAAACCCACTAAAGCCTCGGCTCCGGCAGCTTTCCGGAGCCGAGGCGCTTTTTTATTTGTGGTAAAGCCTTTGCTTTTGGTAGACCGGCTCGCAGGTGACGTTTACCCCGAGCTTTCCGAAGGTCTTTATATCGACCGACGAGAGGATAACGCTCGAATGCATTTCCGCGCCCGAGAGCTTTTTTAACCGGTCGAGGGCGAGCTGAGCCGTCGGGTTCTCCGAGGCGCAGATACAGAGCGCGATGAGCACCTCGTCGGTATGGAGCCGCGGGTTCTCGTTGCCGAGGTGGTTGACCTTTAGCCGCTGTATCGGTTCAATCACCTTCGGCGAGATCAGAAGCTCGCCGTCGGGTATCCCCGCCAAGGCTTTCAGAGAGTTAAGGAGCAGCGCCGAAGAAGCGCCGAGGAGCTCGGAGGTCTTTCCCGTGATGATCCTGCCGTCACAGAGCTCTATCGCGGCGGCGGGGTCTCCGGTGAGCTCGGCTTTTTCGAGCGCGGGAACGACCGGCTTGCGGTCGGCAGTTGTTATCCCCGCCTTCTTCATAAGGAGCTCTATCCTCAAGACCTCTTCTTCCTTCGCCCCGCCGGTGACCTTTTGGCAGAGGGTCTTGTAGTATCTTCTGAGTATCTCCTGCTTTGAAGCCTCGGAACAGGCGTCGTCGTCGACGATGCAGAATCCCGCCATATTAACGCCCATATCCGTCGGTGACTTATAGGGAGATTCGCCGAGTATCATATTGAACATCGCGTTGAGGACAGGGAAGACCTCAATATCGCGGTTGTAATTTACGGCTAACTTCCCGTAGGCTTCGAGGTGGTAGGGGTCGATCATATTGACGTCGCTCAGATCGGCGGTCGCGGCTTCATAGGCGAGGTTTACGGGGTGGTTGAGCGGTATCGACCATATCGGGAAGGTCTCGAACTTGGCGTAGCCCGCCTTTACTCCCCTCTTGTGCTCGTGGTAGAGCTGCGAAAGGCAGGTCGCCATCTTTCCGCTGCCCGGACCGGGGGCGGTAATCACAACAAGCTCGCGCGAGGTCTCTATGTAATCGTTCTTGCCGTAGCCCTCGTCGCTTATTACCTTGCTGAGGTTTGCGGGGTAGCCCTCTATCGGGTAATGGCGGTAAACGGTTATGCCGAGACCTTTTAATCGCTCCGCGAAAGCCTCTGCCGCGGGCTGACCTCCGTAGCGGGTCAGGACTACGCTGCCGACGTATAAGCCGTAGCTGCGGAAGCTGTCTATAAGCCTGAGGACGTCGGTATCGTAGGTGATGCCGATGTCGGCGCGGACCTTATTCTGGACTATATCCTCGGAGCTTATTACCACCACTATCTCCGCCTGGTCGCGGAGTTGAAGGAGCATCTGGAGCTTGGAATCGGGCTTGAAGCCGGGCAGGACGCGTGAGGCGTGGTAGTCGTCGAAGAGCTTGCCGCCGAATTCGAGATAAAGCTTGCCGCCGAAGCTTTCGATGCGCTCCTTTATGCAGCGCGACTGAAGGCTGAGGTATTTGTCGTTGTCAAAACCGATTTTATTCATATTCCCTCCGAATTACATTATTATTAAAATTATAACACCATTCGGCACCGGCTTGCAAGGCTTTTATATGACAGAAAACTTTCGGCCGTTTTGGAGATTTTGACTAAAGGCAGGCGGAGCTTTTTTCTTCCGCACTCCTAAGCTTCCCCGTTCACCGTTAGGCGAACGGCACGGCCCTCCGCTAAGCGGAAAATGTTTTAAGTTCCTTGAAAATAGGCGCATAAAAAGCCTCCCCGCCGATTTGGCAGGGAGGACGCGCTATTTTAATCAGAACCCGAGTTTTGCCTTGAAGTCGGCCGCAAGCCTGTTGCAGAGCGCTTGCGCCTCGTCGTGAGTGGGCGCGATAGCGGTGTAGTAGCCCTTTATCTTCGGCTCGGTGCCGGAGGGGCGGATTATGACCGACGAACCGTTTTCAAGCCTGAACTGCAAAACGTCGGACTTCGGAAGGTTTATCGGGGTCTCGGCACCGGTTTTGAGGTCGGTGTCGACTCTCTTTTCGTAGTCGGCAAGACCGACGACCTTGAAGCCCGCTATCTCCTTGAAGGGCTCGGAATGGACCTTATGCATAAGCTGAGCCATTTCCGCCATTCCCGCGGCGCCCTCGCAGACGAAGTTGCCTACGCTGTGGCAGTAGTTGCCGTATTTCTTATAGAGAGCCTCGCGCGCTTCGAGGAGCGAAATGCCCTTAGAGCGGTAGAACGCCGCCATATCGCATATCATCATCGAACCGACTACGGCGTCTTTATCTCTGACATAAGAGCCGGCGAGGTAGCCGTAGCTCTCTTCAAAACCGAATATGTAGCGGCTGTCTTCTCCGGCGGCTTCGAGATAGCCTATCTGCTCGCCGATGAATTTAAAGCCGGTGAGGACGTTTCTGAGCTCGACGCCGTATTCGCGGGCGATAGCCGAGGCAATTTCGGTAGTGACTATCGACTTTACGGCGACTGGACGCTCGGGCATAGTGCCGAGGGCGATTCGCTCCTTGCAGATGTATTCAAGGAGCAGAGCTCCTACTTCGTTTCCGCTGAACAGAACGTAATTTCCGTCGGGATCGGGGACGGCTATGCCGACGCGGTCGCAGTCGGGGTCGGTGGCGAGAAGAAGGTCGGGCTTAACGGTCTTGCAGAGCTCAAGCCCCTTTGCGAGGGCTTCTTTTATCTCGGGGTTCGGGAAGGGGCAGGTCGGGAAGTTGCCGTCGGGGTTCTCCTGCTCGGGAACGACGGTCACGTCGCTTATGCCCACTCTGCGGAGAATTTCGCGGACTGGCTTGTTTCCGGTGCCGTTGAGGGGGGTGTAGACGACCTTTAAGCCGCTTACGGGGGTGATCTCGGGGTGGACCTGCTGTTTTTGGACCTCGTCGAGGTAGGCGTCGATAACGTCCTGACCGATATATTCTATCATTCCGCTCTTGAGGGCATCGTCGAAGTCGGCGAGCTTGGCTCCGCCGAACATCGGGGTCTTCTGAATTGCGGCGTAAACGATGTCTGCCGACTCGGTGGTCATCTGGCAGCCGTCGGCGCCGTAAGCCTTATAGCCGTTGTATTTAGAGGGGTTATGCGAGGCGGTGACGACTATTCCCGCCTTGCAGCCGAGCTTTCTTACCGCCCAAGAGAGCATCGGGGTGGGCATAAGCTCGGAGTAAATATAAGCCTTAATGCCGTTGCCCGCAAGGACGCGCGCGGCTTCCTTGGCGAAGACGTCGGACTTTATTCTCGAATCGTAGGCGATGGCGACGGCGGCGTTCTTGAATGCGCCGTTTACATAGTCGGAAAGACCCTGCGTGGCCTGACGGATCGTGTAGATATTGAGGCGGAAGGTTCCCGCGCCTATAACGCCGCGAAGCCCCGCCGTGCCGAATTCCATATCGCGGTAGAAGCGGTCTTTTATCTCCTCTTCGTTGCCCTCGATCGATTTCAGCTCTTCGATGAGGTCGGGGTCTTCGGTGGCATTTTCAAGCCAAAGCTTATAAAGTTCCATTTCTTTCATGATTTTTGCTCCTTTCGGTAAATGAATATACGCTGATATTAGTATACATCATTCTTCCGAGGAATTCAATAGCAAAAAGCGAAATTTTGCGCATTATGCGGGGCGAAGCCCTTTGCAGCCGGCGGAGCCGGCTGCAAGGCGCGCCGCTTTGCGGCGCGCACGCCCGCCCGAAGGGCGGGCAGGGCTTCGCCCCTCGAGGGCAGGAAAATGCGGCGCTCGGTCAGCAAAAAGCTTGCTCAAACCCCTGCGCCGCACTGACGGCAGCCGAATTCAGCCGCCCTCGCCTTATTTCTTCTCCCTCTCTCTGCAAAGGTAGTAGTCGAGCTTTTTCTTTATATTCTCGGGTATCTCCCTGTCTACGGGGCACCTTGCGGCGTTCGCCATTCTGTCGGAAAACGCGCAGATAAAGTCGATGTCCTTCGCGGTCTGAGGGGCGCTCATGACCTTCGCGGTGTCGTAGGAATTGTGAATAGTTGCGGTGTTGTGGGGAGCGAGGCGGGCAAAGCTCACGGCAGGCACTCCCTTATCGGCGAAAGGAGTGGAGTCGCTCGAATAAACGTCCTGATTAACGGCTATCCCGAAGCCGAGCTCCTGAGCGAAATACTGGATATAGTGGACGAGCTTGTCCTCCGAGGTACAGCAGGCGATGAACCTGCCCATTATCGAGCCTATCATATCGAGGTTGACGTTCAATACAAGCGTTTTCAGCTCCTCTTCGGAGAGCGAAGCGGCGTAAGCCTTCGAGCCCAGAAGCCCGCGCTCCTCCGAGCCGCACCAGATAAATCTGAGGCTGTGGCGGTGGGGGTGCTTGGTGAAATACTCCGCGATGCCGAGAAGACCGATGCTGCCCGACATATTGTCGTAGGCTCCCTGCGAGAGGAAGGTCGAATCGTAATGCGCGGTAAAAACTACCGTCTCGGGGATATCGCCCGGCATATCGAGGATAACGTCGCGGCTCTCGCCCTCGTATTCCTCCTGATCTATCGCTATCTTAGCCCTTGCCGCGCCCGACTGAATGAGCGCTATGGCGTCTTTGGCGTTTATGTTCACGCCCAAAATTTTGTTGCCCTCGCTCACATAGCTTCTGAGCTCGCGGCGGTCGATGTCGCGGTCGGAATAATTCGCGTCGCCGTCGTAGGTGACAAATCCCGCGGCGCCGTTTTCGAGCAGGTCGTGATACATCCAGTAGCCGAGATAGCCGTCGATCATAACTATCTTCCCGCGGCACTGCGAAAGCGAGTGCGGGTCGGTGTTGCGAAGATAATAGAGCTCTCCCTCTATTTCTCCCGAGCCGCTGCAAAGATACCCGCGGCAGGCAACCTCTTTGCCGTCGACGGTAAGCGAAGCGCCGTGCATATCGGACATATCCACCTTAAAGGGGAACAGCCTCGCCTCAAGTCCCATTTCGGCGCACTTTGAAACGAGATACTCCGCGCATTTAAGCTCTTCGGCGCTGCCGCCGGTGCGGGAATAGGCGGTGTCTTTAAGTATCTGCCTGATTTTTCTGACTGTCATAAAAATCCTCCTTAATATTTGCTTTTCGGGGCTCCCGAAGGATAGCCCGAAGTATGTTTATTCGTTTGCCCAGAATTTTCTGTCTAAAGTGCGGTATCTAACAGCCTGAGAGATATGCACCCTGTCTATCCTGTCGCTTCCGTCGATGTCGGCGACGGTCCGCGCGACCTTTAAAATCTTGTCGTAAGCCCTTGCCGAGAGCCCGAGGCGGTCGAAAACGTCTTTCAGCAAAGAATTCGCGGAGTCGGTGAGAACGCAGACGTCGCGCAGAATATCCGGCGTAATGCGGGCGTTGCAGGTTATGTCGGTCCCCGCAAAGCGCTTGTTCTGAATCTCGCGGGCGCGCTGGACGCGGCTTCTTATCGCCGAGCTCGGCTCCTCTTTTACCGTCCCCGCGAGGCTCTCGTATTCAACCGGCGCGACCTCGATATGAAGGTCGAAGCGGTCGAGGAGCGGACCGGATATCCTCGAAAGATACTGCGAGACCTGCTTGTGGGTGCATATACACTTTTTTGTCGGATGTCCGTAATAGCCGCAGGGGCAGGGGTTCATCGCGGCGACGAGCATAACGCTGCAAGGATATGTGACCGTGCCGGAAGCGCGGCTTATCGAGACCTTGCGGTCCTCAATAGGCTGCCTAAGGGTCTCGAGGGTTATCCTCGGGAACTCTGCAAGCTCGTCCAAAAACAGCAGACCGTTATGCGCGAGCGATATCTCGCCCGGGCGGGGGATACCTCCGCCGCCGGTCAGACCGGCAGTGGAAACGGTGTGATGAGGGGAGCGGAAGGGTCTGCGGGTGACGAGCGGGTGCTCCTTATCGATCAAACCCGCTATCGAATACACGTTGGTGGTCTCTATCGACTCCTCAAAGGTCATTTCGGGGAGGATAGAGGGAAGCCTTTTTGCGAGCATACTCTTTCCCGACCCGGGAGGACCTATCATCAGAACGTTGTGACCCCCGCAGGCGGCGACCTCGAGCGCCTTTTTCGCAAAAGCCTGCCCTCTTACGTCGCAGAAGTCGAGGCGTTCGTCGAAAGCGCCGTATTCCGGAATATAACGAGGGGTAGGAGCTATCACGGCGGCTCCGTTGAGAAATTCCCAAATTTCGCGAAGGCTCGAAACGCCGTAAACCTCTATCCCGTCGACCACAGAGGCTTCAAAGGCGTTGTCCTTGGGGACGAATATCCTTTTAACTCCCCTTTTTTGGGCGGAAATGGTCATCGGCAGGACGCCGTTTACGCCTCTTACCTCGCCGCCGAGCGAAAGCTCGCCGATAAACACCGCTTCGCCTATGTCCTCGGGGACCTCGCCCATAGCGTCGAGAACGGCTACCGCAACGGCAAGGTCATGGACCGAGCCGGCTTTTTTGATGTCGGCAGGAGCGAGATTCACAACTATAGACGCGCTCGGGAACTTTATCCCCGACGAGCGGAACGCCGATTTTATCCTCTCGCGGGATTCCCTTACGGCAAGGTCGGCCATTCCGACGATGTCGAACCGCTCTATTCCGCGGCTAAGCTCTATTTCAACGTCGACGGGGTAGGCGTTCATTCCCGCAAGCCCGACGCTTTTTACTCTGCAAAACATAAAGTCACACTCCGTTCAAAGCTTTCGCCCGCAGCGCCGGCAGAACGAATATCCGCTCTCGGCTTTTGCTCCGCAATAGGGGCAGTAGCCGCCGTCCGTCGGGGCGGGCTGCTCATTTTTGCCGGAAATCTTATTCAGCGGGTCGGGCTCTTCGCCGCCGTCGGTTATATCGAACTCGGAAAAGCGGTTTTCGGAGGAGGCATTGTGAAAGCTGTAGACCGCCTGAGCGACGGCTATCGCAATAAACACAAGCCCGAACAGCGCGAAGGCTCCGGCTCCGATATAGAAGGCAAAGACCATCCACCCGACGCCGAAGAGCGCCATTATCACCGACATGATCCCCTCCATAAACGAAGGACCTCTGCCCCGCTTTACGCTTTTCAAATTTATTCCTCCCTTTAAAGCTTCGCTCTCATAACAAGAAATTTCGGGTTCCACTCGGCGCGCTTTACTTCTTCGAACCCGCAGCGCCGATAAATTTTGAGCGCGGGGGCGTTTTCCTCGTGGACCTGTATAACGACCTCGTCGCGCAGGCGCTCGCTCCTAAATTTTTGCATTATCGCTTCTACCGCCGCCCGACCGTAGCCGCGGCGCTGGTAATTGTCGGCGATGAAAATTCCGGTGAACGCATATGGCTTGCCCTCGGCGGGGCGGTCGCAGAGTATAACGAGCCCGACGGCGGTACCGTCGGAATATATTCCGTAGGCGGTGCAGTCGCTGCGGTAGACATAAGCCTCGGCAAGGACGTATTCGGGGCTTCCTACATATAAAATACTCTCCCTTTGCAGGCTGACTATTTCGGAAAAATTCCCGAGGTCAACTTCTTTGAGCGTTACCATTTCGCACCTCCGCGCTTTTTCTTTATTCTATCACATTAACGCGGCTCGGTCAAGAAGGAAATGGCGAAGGCTTACACATACCTTTCACCGCTAATTCATTGACTTTTTGTGAATAATAGGTATAATAGAAATTACTGAATTATATTTTCGGAGGTACGACATGAAAAAATTATTCGCAATCGCATCGGCAATTATCCTTTCGCTTTCACTGCTGTCTGCCTGCGCCGAAAATCCGGCAAATTACATCGGAGTCGACAGTGCAAAGTCTATAGCGTTTGAAAACGCGGGAGTAACTTCCGAAACGTCGGTAAAGGACCTCGACGTTGAGCTCGACCGCGAAATCGCGAACGCAGTTTACGAAGTCAGCTTTGATTTTGAAGGATATGAATACGAATACGACATCGACGCGGTGTCGGGAGAAATAGTAAGGAACCATAGAGAGCTCGACAGCCTTCCGCCCGCAAACTTCGACTCTGTCCCCGATGTCACAACGGCTCCCAAAGCAACAACTGCGCCAGAATCCCCCGCCGAAGCGCCGGAGGAGGTCACTACAGCCGCAGCGGAGACCGTTTCCGAAGGAACAATTATACCTGCGTCGCTTATCGGAGCAGACGAAGCCAAGCGCATAGCCTTAGAGCACGCGGGGCTTTCGGAGTCGGAGGTATGGGACCTCGAAGCCGAGCGCGACGTTGAGCGCGGAGTCGAGGTTTACGACGTCAGCTTTGAGACCGAAGAATACGACTATGACTATGATATAAACGCCGTCACCGGCGAGATAGTCCGCGCAGATAAAGAGCGCGACCGCAACAACGTCCCCGCTCAGCAAGCCGCCCCCGCCGCGACGACTGCCGCCCCCGCAGCTCCAGCCGCGACTACAGCCGCCGACGGATATATCGGCGAGGAAGCCGCCAAAAAAGCCGCTTTCGACCACGCGGGGCTTAGCGAAGCCGACGTTTGGGAGCTCAAATGCCGGCTCGAGCGCGAAGACGGCGTTATGGTTTACGACATAAGCTTCGAGACCGAGGGCTACGACTACGACTATGAGATCAACGCCTCGACCGGCGAGATAGTCAAGCACGAAAAGGAGCGCGACAGCACCAACGTCAGCCCCTCGGCAGCCGACGCAAACGGCTATATCGGCTATGACCGCGCAAAGGAGATTGCCCTTGAACACGCAGGTCTTACCGCCGACGGCGTTTCGAGGCTCGAAGCCGAGCTCGACAGCGAGCGCACGAAGGTCGTTTACGACGTAAGCTTCGACGCGAACGGCTATGAATACGACTACGAGATAGACGCCTCGACCGGCGAGATACTCAAGTCGGACAAGGAGCGCGACTGATAAGAGAGCGCCCGAGCGAGCGACAATATTTGAATCAAAACAAAAAATCGGGGAACCCGAGCTCGGGCTCCCCGATAATTTTAAAGCGATATTATTTCTCCGACTTTTTATGACCGAGTATCTGGTTTACGATGATGCCGAGGATAAGCGCGGTGGCGATAGAGGTTATCGTTACTGCGCCGAAGTTGAGCGCAAGACCGCCGATGCCGCAGATGAGTATAGTCGAGACGACGAAGAGGTTTCTGTTCTCCTCGAGGTCGACCTTCTGGACCATCTTAAGACCCGATACGGCGATGAAGCCGTAGAGCGCGATGCATACGCCGCCCATTACGCAGCTCGGAATAGAGTTGACGAACGCAACGAAGGGCGCGAAGAAGGAAACGATTATCGCGAGGACGGCGGTTGTGATTATGGTCGCGACGGAGGCGTTGCCGGTGATGGCTACGCAGGCTACGGATTCGCCGTAGGTGGTGTTGGGGCAGCCGCCAAAGAAGGCACCCACCATCGAGCCCACGCCGTCGCCGAGAAGAGTTCTCGAAAGACCGGGGTCTTCAAGGAGGTCCTTCTCGATAATGGAGGAGATGTTTTTATGGTCGGCAATGTGCTCGGCAAATACGACGAGCGCAACGGGAACGTAAGCGGTGGCTATAGTGCCGATATACTGCCCGCTGATACCGCTGAAGCCGCCGAGAGCCCTGATGAAGGTGAATTCGGGGAGCTGAACGAAGGTCTTAAGACCTACGCCGCCCTCAACGAGGTTTGCAAAAGAGCCGAAACTTATTACCTTAAGCGCGTCGATCCCCGCGGCGTTGCCTATTACCGTGAATACAACGCCGACAGCGTAGCCCGCGAGTATGCCGATGATGAAAGGAATGAGCTTGGTCATCTTTTTGCCGTAGGTGGAGCAGACGGTGGTGACGATAAGGGTGATTATGCCGACGAGCACGCAGATGAGCGGGTGCGCGACAGCCGAGCCGACGGAATCCTTTACGCCGCCGGTCTGAAGGTCGCCGATTGCGTTACCGGCGAGCGAAAGTCCGATTATCGCAACGGTAGGACCGATAACGACGGTGGGCATAAGCTTGTTGAGCCAGCCTACTCCGACGAACTTGACGAGCACCGCGATGACTACATAAACAAGGCCCGCGAGTATCGCGCCGATTATGAGCCCGAGGTATCCCACCTCAACAGTCGCAGCTCCGGCGAAGGCAGCCGCCATAGAGCCGAGGAAGGCAAACGACGAGCCGAGGAAGACGGGGCTGTTTGCCTTGGTGAAGAGAACGTAGATCAAAGTTCCCGCTCCCGCGCCGAAGAGTGCCGCCGCTGGGCTCATTCCGTTGCCGGTTATGATCGGTACCGCGAGGGTGGCCGCCATAATGGCGAGAAGCTGCTGGATAGCGAAGACGATCATCTGACCGAACTTCGGCTTGTCCTTGATGCCGTAGACTAATTTCATTTTGACATTCCTCCTATATAGTTGTCGGAAACGGGGCTTCAGCCTTCGTTGTCCGTTAGCGTAACCGCCGTTTCACCGTCGAAAGGCGGAATATGCACGCAAATGAGCTCGCTTCGCGAGGTCGGGATATTTTTCCCGACAAAATCGGCTCTTATCGGGAGTTCCCTATGCCCCCTGTCTATCAGGATCGCAAGCTGGATAGACGCCGGTCTTCCGACCGAGAACACGGCTTCTATCGCCGCCCTTACGGTCCTTCCGGTGTAGAGCACGTCGTCGACGAGTATCACCTTTTTGCCGGCAATCGAAAAGGGCAGCTCGGTTTTTTTGAGGACCGGCATATCCGAGAGCGTTGAGATATCGTCGCGGTAATAGCTTATGTCGATATCGCCGCAGGGAACGCGCACTCCCTCGAATTTCAGGATATTGTCGGCAATCATTTCGGCGAGAGCGGCTCCGCGGCGCCTTATCCCAACAAGGCAGATACCCTCGGTCCCGCGGTTTTTTTCGAGTATTTCGTGTGATATCCTCGTCATAGCGCGGATAACGGCGCTCTCCTCCATAAGCACAGCCTTTACAGCCATAGCTCCTCCTTTACAGAAAAAACCCTGTCGCGCCGCAAGGTACGATAGGGCTTGATATCAATATTACCGTATCTTGCGGCATCACTGTACCGCATTTAAGATTCTTTGTAAAGTATATCACCGCATATGGCAGATGTCAATAGCAAAAATCAAAAATTCGGGTTAAAATCTGATTTTTTGCATAAAAACCGCGGGCAGTGCCGAAGCTCCGCCCGCGATGCAATGAATCAAATATTACTTTTTATAGGCTATAATTCCCGTGAATTCGTCCTTAGACGGCATTTCGAGAGCTCCGGTATTTACCGCCGCCGCGCCGAACCAGCCAATCGAATCCCAGAGCGTGATGTGAGGGCAGTAGGCGTCTACGAGGTCGAGGAGCGCCTCGGGGGTGTGGTCCTTTAATACGGCGATCTGGTCGGCGGCTATGCCCTTTATCATCTCGTTGAAGTCCTCCGACTCCTTTGCAAGAAGCTCGACTACCTTGTCCGACTCCTCCTCGGTAAGCGCGGGGAAGTATTTTCCGCTCACTGCGTCGTCGGTCTCAAAGAACGCCCATTCGTGAGCGCGATGCCCTTTGTAGTTTATCTTTGTTCCGTTGTGACCGTTTACGGTAGCGTAGGAGCCGCTGTAGGAGTAATAGTTATACTTCTTGTCGCTGTCATCGCAGCCCAGCGCATAGCAGGCCGCTGCGAAATTCCTGCCGATGCCGGTAAAGTTTCCGCCCTTGTCGTTAAGGCTTAAACCGACAATGATGAGCGGGGTCATAAAGTCCCAGAGAAGGAGGTCGTCGGAAAGGTCGCAGCCCGCAAAGCCTATCCTTCTGAGCTCGGGGAGCTTTGCTCTTACGCTGTCTAAAATCCTCCTGAGCTCGGCGGAATATTTTTTGTTGAGCATACCGAACATCTCGTCGAAGTATTCCTTCGAGAATATCAGCAGGTTGGTCTGATACTTTTTCTCGCCTCTTTTAACGATGAAGCCGTATTTTTCGAGCGTTCTGACCTCGTCTTCAAGATATACGCTCGCGACGCCGAGCTCGACAGAGAGCTGCTCTATCGTCTGGGGCTCCTGATAAGCCGAAAGCAGTATCTGCCCGGGTATTTTTCTCTGAAACAGGTTGATAAATTCGTCGTTGTTGTCGCCCATTGATATAGCCATAAACTTAAAGGGCTGGGGGTTGAAGCTTTTTTCTCCGAACTGTCTTTCCATAGCGATGCCTTCCTTCAAAATTTTTCTCGATTGAAACAGGTTGAACTTTACCGTCTGAACCGTAAGCCCGTATTTTTCGGCGATGTCCTTTATCGGCATTCCCTCGTAATAATAGGCTACCGTGCAGAGGCGGTATTTTTCCGACAGAAAAGCGAGCTCGCGTCTCAGGATGTTTTCCTGCTCTTTTTCACAGAGGTCGTCTTCAAAATCGGAGCCGTCGGGGATATCCTCGTCGAGCTCGGCTGAGATATGCCCCGAGTTTTTGCGGAGGTAGTGCTTATATGTGTTGGCAGCAACCTTCCAGACGAAGCCGAAGAATGCGTCGTCGCATTTTAAATTCGGCGCGCTCTTTAAAACCGCAAGGATTATATCCGAGCAGAGGTCCTCTGCCTTGTAGGGGTCGGAGGTCTTATGAAGCGACCATAAATAGAGTGTGCGCATGTTTTCCGAGATGAGTTCTCCTGCTTTTTTTGTCGTCATTTTTATTCACCTGTATTTCTTATGATGTCGTTGCTCTGAAAGCTTTCACCCATATAGTGACCGAAAGCCCGCTAAGGTTAGAAGATTTTTTAAAATTATTTTGCGGAGAGCTTTTTGAGCCTGCCGATCACCACTTTGAACCTTTCGGTATCGCGAACGAAGTCGTAAACAGGGCAATTAAGCCCCTCCAAAAGGTCGTCGGCGAGATTTTTGCCGTCGGGGTCCGGCATCCAATCCATCACTTCTTTGCCTCTGAAAGCGGGGGAGGTGTAGTGCGAGTTAAAGTCATAGCCGAGGAACCTTGCGGCATGCTCCGCTTCTTTTTCGAGGCACAAAAGAGTGTTTTCGGCGTCTTTGCGGTTGGCGTATATAACCGACATATCGTCAAAAGCTCCGGCTAAAGAGTAAGATTGGAAAGCAGTATCGCCGTCGCAGAAAACCGTTTCGCATACCCCGACGCACTGCTTCAAAAGCGTGAGCCTGTCATCGGCGGAGTAGGAAGCTTCGTCGTTTCCGAGCATTCTGAGCCCCATCTCCAAGCGCCCGAGGCAGAACAGCATATATTCCTGCAAATTCGGCTTGAAATCGGCGTCGGTCTTTTCGAGCAGGAACATCAGCATATCCTCCTTTGAGAACCACGACGGCGGGCAGGTCTTTGCCGTTTCAACGGCGCATTGACGGTTTCCCGAGTTACGGTAGGCATAGATAAGCGTCTGAGTTGCTTTGCAGCGAAGCTCAAAATCGGTGCACTCCGAGAGTAGCTTTTTGCAAAGCTCTATGGCTTCCTGATATTTTCCGAGGCAGCCGAGGTTTTCCGCGAGCAGATACATTATCTCATAAGAGCGCGGGAACTCCCCGAGCCCCTTTCTGAGCACCGATACCGCCTCTTCAAACTTTGACTGCGCATAAAATGCCTTCGATTCGTCCGCTATCGCTTTTATCTTCTCGTTTGCCTTTGTGATGTCTACTCCCAGAAGGCGGTCGGTGGTAACCCCGAATATGTTCGCAAGGACGGGAAGCTGTGAGATATCCGGCGCGGTCCTGTCGGTCTCCCACTGGCTCACCGCCTGCGCGGATACGTTGAGATACTCGGCAAGCTGCTCCTGGGTTATGTCGCGCTCTCGGCGCAGTGCTTTGATAGTTGTCCCTATTGTCATAGTGAAAACTCCTTTAAAAATATTCAAAAGCGCTTTTGTTATCTGTATTATAACATCTGCGAGGCGGCTTGTGAAGACAGCGTTTGTTGATTTCTGCTAAAGCGGCGCTTTATTTTTTAAAGCCGAGAGCCTTTAATTATGCTTTTTCGGCTGTTTACCCCTTGAAATCCCCGAAGCATTGTGATAAAATAACTCTATATTATATTTTTCTGCACCTCGGAGGCGGAATATGAACTATCGCAGCGACAAATACGGAAATAAGCTCTCTATCCTCGGCTACGGCTGTATGAGATTCAAGCGCTCGGGCGGGAAAATAGATCTCGAAAAGGCCGAGCGCGAGATTTTGGCTGCCTATAACGGCGGAGTGAATTACTTCGACACCGCCTATATCTACCCGGGCAGCGAAGCGGCTCTCGGGGAGATAGTCGAGCGCAACGCTCTTCGCGATAAGATCAATATCGCGACTAAGCTCCCGCATTATCTTATAAAGACCGAGAACGACGCCGAAAAATACTTTAAAGAGCAGCTTTCCCGCCTTCGCACCGACCGCATAGACTACTACCTTATGCATATGCTCACCGATATCGACACCTGGGAGCGCTTAAAAAAGCTCGGCGTTGAGGAATGGCTCGCCGAAAAAAAGCGGACCGGCGAGGTCAAGCAGGTAGGGTTTTCTTATCACGGCAATTCCGAGATGTTCTGCCGCCTTGTCGACGCCTACGATTGGGATTTCTGCATGATACAGTATAACTATATGGACGAAAACTCTCAGGCGGGCAGGCGCGGGCTTCAATACGCAAACTCGAAGGGTCTGCCGGTGATGATAATGGAGCCCTTAAGGGGCGGGCGGCTCGTAAACGGTCTCCCCGACGGGGCGAAAAAACTCTTTTCGTCTTATAAAAAGCAGTATACCCCCGCGCAATGGTCGTTTAAATGGCTCTGGAATCAGCCCGAGGTGACCTGCGTTCTCTCGGGAATGAACTCGGAGGAGGCCGTCGCCGAAAACGTAGCGACCGCTTCGGAATCTTATGCGGGGGAGCTGACCGCCGAAGACGCCGAGATGTTAAAAAGCGTCGTCGCCGAGATAAACGCGAAGATGAAGGTAGGCTGCACCGGCTGCGGCTACTGCACCCCCTGCCCGAAGGGCGTGGATATCCCCGGCTGCTTCGCGGCATATAACCGCCGCTTCTCAGACGGCTGGTTCACCTCGGAAAAGGAGTATTTTATGTGTACCGCTCTGCGGCAGACCTCGACCGCGGCTTCAAACTGCGTCGCCTGCGGAAAATGCAAGCGGCACTGCCCTCAGGGGATAGATATTCCCGCCGAGCTCAAAAACGTCAGCGCGAAGCTCGAAGGACCGATATATAAGGTCGCGCACAAGGCGGTAAAGCTGTTCAGGACGTACTGATAGAGCAACTTAAAGCGAACAATCCGCCGGCGTTTCAGGGGACCCCTTAATAGGGTCCCCTACGCCCGAACCGTCCACAGGACGGATTCGGGCTACCCTCCTGATTTTTGTTTGGCAATAGATTCCGCGCCTGCGGGCGCGGTAAGGGGCTTCTCGCCCCTTAACCCTCGCGAGCCTTTTGAAAAAGGCTCGACCGAAAACTTTTATGCTTTGTGCGCGGCAAATTGGCGCATTAGCTTTACTCCGTTTTAAATTCACAGGATATAATAAACCCGTTTATTACGAAAGGATGGTAACAATGGCAGACGTAAAGGTTTTAAAGCGCGACGAGATCGCGGAGGAATTCAAGTGGAAGCTTGAGGATATCTTCCCGACCGACGAGGCTTGGGAGGAAGCCCTCAAAAACGCCGAAAGGCTTATAGAAAAGGGCGCTTCGTTCCGCGGAAGGCTCTCTGAGAGCGCAAAGTCGCTGCTCGATTTTATGCGCTATGACGACGAAGCAGGGCTCGAGCTTTCGGCTTTATTCGGCTATGCCTCAAGAAGGGGCGACGAAGATACCGCCAACCCGAAATATCAGGACTTTGTTTCGAGAATGCGCAACTATTTTGTACGCTATTCCTCGGCGATGGCTTATGTGGGTCCCGAGATAATCTCGATCGGCGACGAAACGATGGAGAAATTCTATAAAGAAGAGCCCAACCTCGGGCTTTACCGCCTTTCGCTCGACCGCATAAGGCGCGAGCGCGAGCACACCCTCGGCGAAAGCGAGGAGCTCCTGCTCGCGGCGGCTTCTCCGCTCAGAAGCGCCGCTTCAAACACCTATTCCCTGTTTGAGGGAGCCGATATAAAGTTCCCCGCCGCAAAGGATTCTGAGGGCAGGGAGCACGAGCTCACCAACGGGACATATATCCCCTGCGTTCAGAGCGCCGACAGGGTCCTGCGCAAAAACGCCTTCGAGTCGCTCTACCATACCTACGAGCAGTTCAGAAACACCCTCGCCTCGCTCTACGATTCCGAGGTAAAGGGCAGGATATTCAGCGCCCGCGCCCGCAAATATCCCTCTATCCTCGAAGCTTCCTTGAGCCGCAACGAGGTGCCGGTCTCCGTCTATAAGAACCTCATCGACACCGTTCACAGGAATATGGGCTATATGCATAAATACGTCAGGCTCCGCAAAAAGATAATGGGGCTCGACGAAATGCATATGTACGACCTTTATACCTCGCTCGTCCCCTCCGCCGATAAAAAGGTCAGCTTCGAGGAGGCCAAAAAGACCGCTCTTGAAGCGCTTCAGGTCCTCGGAGACGACTATGTCGCTATGCTTAAAGAGGGCTTCGAGAACCGCTGGATAGACGTTTACGAAAATGTCGGCAAGCGCTCGGGGGCGTATTCCTCGGGAATGAGACCCCACCCCTATGTTCTTCTGAACCACAAGGACACGCTCGACAGCGAGTTCACCCTCGTCCACGAAATGGGTCACGCGCTCCATTCCTATCTTTCGATGAAGAACCAGCCTGTTGTATACAGCGACTATGTGATATTCGTAGCCGAGGTCGCCTCGACCTGCAACGAAGCCCTGCTTATGCAGCACCTTCTCTCAAAAACTACCGACAAGGCAGAGCGCGCCTATCTTATAAACTACTTCTTAGAGCAGTTCCGCACCACCCTCTACCGCCAGACGATGTTTGCCGAGTTTGAGATGCTCACCGGCGAGATGGCGGAGCGCGGCGAAAGCCTTACCGCCGAATCCCTCAGCGCGCTTTACGGAAAGCTCAACGCCGAATATTACGGCGACGGCGTTGTGAACGACCCCGAGATATTCTTTGAATGGGAGCGCATTCCCCACTTCTACTATAACTACTATGTATTCCAGTATGCAACCGGCTTCAGCGCGGCTATCGCCCTTTCAACGAGGATATTAAAAGAGGGCGAGCCCGCAGTCAAGGATTACCTCAGGTTCCTTTCGGGCGGCTGCTCTACCGACCCGATATCGCTCCTCAAGATAGCGGGAGTCGATATGAACTCGCCCGAGCCAATCGAAAACGCCCTTAAGCTCTTCGGCGAGCTTATCGACGAGCTCGACGAGCTTATGGGATAACCGAACCGAAATACAAAAAGCTCTCCGCTTTTAAACGGAGAGCTTTTTTGTCGTAATTATCCGAAGAATTTCGGCAGACCGTTGAACATTACCCTGTGGACGGTGTTCTGGTCGTGCCAGCCGCCCTCGCGGATTATGAAGTAGCAGTTGCCGTCGGCAAAATTCTCGGCGAATTTGAAGACGTCACTGTAGTCGTCCTTTTTCATCGAGTTCAGCATCGGTTTCATATTCGGACCCGCCATATCGTCGTTAGAGCCTACGCCGCAGTAGATATAGAAGTCCTCCCAATCGTAGCCGTAGTCGCGGACGACGTTGGCGAGGTATTCAACAGTGCCGTCGGGGTTATAGCCGCCGGCGCCCTGACCCAAAGCCCAGCTGTCTCCGGCGACGGGGAGGAAGTATCCGACGTAGTCGAGGGCGTTCTCGAACACCCACCAGGTGCAGGCGGCGCCCATAGAGAATCCGCCGAAGCCGCGGTGGAGCCTTGTTGCCTTTATCCCGCTCTTCGAGGTTTTTTCGAGATAGGTGTTGAATTTCGTTTCAACGGCGGGGATGAGGTCGTTTACGAGCTCCTCCCAGAAGAATTTGCAGCATTGAGTGGCGTCGCCGTTATAGGGGTTGTTATAAGAGGGAGTGACGACGAGGCAGGGCTCGAGGTCGCCGTTGGCGATCATATTGTCGAGCATCATCTTTGCGTTGTTTTCTTCAAGGAGACCGCCGAACAGCTCTTTTTCGCTTCCGCCGCCGCCATGCATCATATACATAACGTCGTATTTCGTTTCGGTGTCGGTCGCGTCGTAGCCGTAAGGAACGTAAACGAAGGCTTTCTTCTCGAATTCCTCCTTGTTGCCGGAATAGTTCTTTGTCTGATAGGTAACGCTTAAGAGCTTTCCTCCCTGATCGCATACCTTCAGATACTCTGCGGGTATCTCTTTAAAGGCGTTGTCCGGAAAGACAGACTTTCTCGGCGTTTCGACAGCCCCGCAGGCGGTGATGCCGGTCGACAGCAATACCGCCGACAGAAACAGTGTGAACAGTTTTTTCATAAATTCCTCCTGATTTTCGCGCTTGGCGCAATATTCCGTTTGTAAATGTAATTTATATTATAACACATATATTCTGATTTTGCAAGACAAAAAACAGGATACGTTTCAGTCCGCGCAAACCGCCCTATATATCTTGCAAAAAAATATCGAATGTGGTATAATAAATATTTGAAATTTTGCAGATACTGCCGTAAAGGGGGCGCCGATATGTTTAAATTCCGCTTGGCTGCGTTAATAACCGCGGCGCTCTGCCTTTTGTCGGGCTGCTCGTTTTCGGGCTTCGGAGAGCCTATTTCGAGCACCGCGCCCGATGATCACGGGCTCTTAAGCCCCGACTCCTCTGAGACCCGCACCGTAGGCGAGCTCTACGGAAGCTATTTCACGATGCGCTACAGCTATAATTCCGCCCTGCCGCCTATGCCCTATATTATCGTTCCGCAAAGCTACAGCGACATCGAGAACTACTATAACTCCACCGCCGACAGCTATTTCTACGGCAAGCGCTTTACCCTTGCGCTTTATTCCTTCGACGACGCCTTTTTGGCGGAAAACGACGTTCTTATCCTCGCGATCGACGAGCCGAGTTCTTATGTGAGCCATACCGCCGCGCCCATTGAAATAACGAAGGACGAGGTAAAAATCTCGCTCACGCGGCACATTCAGGAAAACGCCCCGATGAAGAGCACGCAGTATCACCTTATATTCACCGCGCCGAAAGGCTCGTTTGCGGGGGCAGACTCTAAGCAGCTGAACCTCAGCATCGACGAAGTAGTCGACGCCGAAAACAACACCGCATTCGACGCCGAGGTTTACAGAATGTACCGCCCCGAATACTGGCCCTACTGCTACCGCGCCGACGCGCTTACCGACGATGCGGGCGTTACCGTTGACACCATCGACGGCTACGACGACCTTGTAGCCTTCCTCGAGACCTACAGGGAATATTACGACCTCGACAGCAGCTTCAGCGAATACGTCGGGACCCTCTACAACTGGCAGATCTGCGACCGCTATATCCTTATAGCGACGATGGTCCCCTGCTCAGAGGATTTCGAGCCCCAGGTAAGCGATCTGTTTGTAAATAACCTTCAGATATATATGACGATAGATACCGGCGGCAACACCGACGAAACCGCCTCTAAAACCCGCAGCCTTATACTCACCGCAATCGAGCGCAGCGACCTCGAAGGAGTCGCTCTCGACACCGTTTTCCTCTCGATAGAATAAAAATTCAAAAAACACTTGCATTTTTATAAGATGTATGATATAATGGCTGTTGCCGAAATTTCGGCGCTTATTTTCGATACCGCCATATAGCACTACTGTCTGAATCGGAATGATGGGCTGCTATTGGTACAATAAAACCGATTCGGAAAGGAGTTATGACAATGGCAAAGGAAGGAATTCACCCCAACTACGAGCCTACCACCATCACCTGCGCCTGCGGCAACGTTATCGAGACCCGCTCGACCAAGAAGAACATCAAGGTTGAAATCTGCTCGAAGTGCCACCCGTTCTTCACCGGCAAGCAGAAGCTCGTCGATACCGGCGGACGCGTAGACCGCTTCAACAGGCGTTACGGTCTTGACAAGAAGTAATTCAAGCACAAAAAAGAGGGTCAACGCCCTCTTTTTGCGTTAAAGGAGGCTTATATGCCCTATAAAACCCTTCGCGCCGCAGCGCAGGAGAGCATAGTTATAGAAAAGAGCGAGTTTATCGCGAAAATAGCTCCGGTATCCTCGGCAGAGGAGGCAGCCGCATTTATCGACTCGGTAAGAGCCGAGCACCGCCGCGCGCGGCACAACTGCTATGCATATTCGCTCCGCGAGGGCTTCGAGACCCGCTTTTCGGACGACGGCGAGCCCCAGGGAATGGCAGGACCGCCTATCCTCGACGTTATACAGAAAAACGGTCTGACCGACGTATGCATCGTCGTCACCCGCTACTTCGGGGGCATACTTTTGGGCAAGGGCGGGCTCACGAGGGCTTATTCCTCGGCGGCGGCAAAGGCGGCTGCGTCTGCCGATATAATGCTGATGTGCGAGTCGAGGACTGCCTCGGTAAAGCTCGGATATCCGCAATACGAAAAGGTTTTGCGGCTTATTCCCGAATTTGAGATAAAAACCCTGAATCAGGATTTTGCCGACAGCATTGTCCTTGAGCTTCTTATAAAAGCTGAATTTTGCGAGCCATTCTCGAAAAAGCTCGCCGACCTGACGAGCGGTCAGGCCGAGCTTACGCTCTCGGATATCCATTACGCCGACTTCGCCTGACGGCTAACTGCACAAAATTACAGGCACAAAATTGTGCATATATACAAAAATTATCTCCTGTCAAGAATTTTTTAAAGGAGATTTTTTGTTTTTATAGTATAAATTTGTGAGTAAAGAAAAAGTTTGTTCGAGCGGGGTGAAATTATGACGCCGAGAGAATACACCGAACAAATCGAGAAGTCGGTGCTGTCGCCTTACGCCTTTTTAAGCGCAAACAGCGCCGGAAGGCGGGTGAGCGAGGAAAAATGCCCGCTTCGCACCGATTTTCAGCGCGACCGCGACAGAATTATCCATTGCAACGCCTTCGCGCGGCTCAAGCAGAAGACGCAGGTGTTCCTCAACCCGACGGGCGACCACTACCGCACCCGCCTGACCCACACCCTTGAGGTGAGCCAGATAGCGCGGACGGTCTCGCGGGCTTTAAGGCTCAACGAAGACCTCACCGAAGCCATCGCCCTCGGGCATGACCTCGGACACACCCCCTTCGGTCACGCGGGCGAAGCCATCCTCAACAGCCTCTCGCCCAAGGGCTTCAAGCATTACGAGCAGAGCCTCAGAGTTGTTGACTGCATCGAAAAGGACGGCAAGGGGCTCAACCTCACCGCCGAGGTCAGGGACGGCATACTCAAGCATACCGACCAAATCGCCTCCACAAAAGAGGGCTATGTTGTAAGGCTCGCCGACGTTATCGCCTATATAAACCACGACATCGAGGACGCCGTAAGAGCCGGCGTGATCTCGAACGAAGACCTGCCTAAGAGCGCGGTCGAGGTTTTGGGGCAGAGAAAGTCGCAGCGGATAACTTCGCTCGTTCAGTCGCTCGTCGAGAGCGGCGCCGAAAAGCTCTGCTATTCCGAAGAGATCGAAAGGGCGAAAAACGAACTCTCGGAGTTTATGTTCGCCAACGTCTACCGCAACCCCGTCTGCAAGTCGGAGGAATCAAAGGCGAAGCTGATGATTGAAAAGCTCTACCGCTATTTCTCCGAGAACCCCGAAAAGCTCCCCGAGGACTATCTAAGGCTCGCCGACCGCTTCGATAAAGACACCGCGGTATGCGACTACATAGCCGGAATGACCGACGGCTACTGCACCAACCTGTTTTTGGATATATTCGTGCCGAAAGGCTGGGGAACCTACCCCGTATAAACTTCCGCGACCCGAAAGGCGGTGATTTTATGCCTCTGCCGATAGATTTTCTCGACCGTCTGAAAGACCGGAACCGCATCGAAGACGTTATGCGCAGCTATGTTACGCTGAAGCACGCGGGGCATAATCTCAAATGCCTCTGCCCGTTCCACTCCGAAAAGACCCCTTCCTGCACCGTTTACACCGACAACGGAAGCTTTTACTGCTTCGGCTGCGGGGCGGGCGGCGACGTCATCACCTTCATTATGAAGATAGAAAACCTCGATTACATCGAGGCGGTGAGATTTTTGGCACAGCGCGCGGGGCTGCCGATGCCGGAGGACGGCTACGACGACCGCGCAGGGCGGGAAAAGCGCCGTCTTGCCGAGATAAACAAAGCCGCGGCGAGATTTTTCTACCAAAACCTGCGCACCCCCGACGGCAAGGAGGGCTTGCGCTATCTCATTGAAAAGCGCCGCCTCTCGCCCGATACGATAAAAAAATTCGGGCTCGGCGTTGCGCCAAACCACTGGACAAGCCTGAAAAACCATATGCTCGCGAACGGCTTTACCGAAAAGGAGCTTATCGCCGCGAGCCTTCTGAGCGAAAAAAACGGCAGGACCTTCGATTTCTTCGTGAACCGCGTTATCTTCCCGATATTCGACCTTCGCGGAAACGTAATCGCCTTCTCGGGACGAACGCTTGAAGCCAACCCGCAAGGCGGAAAATACCTGAACTCCCGAGAGACCCCGCTATATAAAAAGAGCCGAACGCTCTTTGCGCTGAATTTTGCGAAAAACGAGTCGGTAAAGTCAAAGAGGCTGATACTCTGTGAGGGAAACGTCGACGTTATAACGCTTCATCAGGCGGGCTTCACCGAAGCCGTCGCGACCTGCGGGACCGCCATCACCGACGAGCACGCGAGGCTGATGTCGCAATACTGCGACAGCGTTTACATATGCTACGACGCCGACGAAGCCGGCTTAAAAGCCACAAAAGCCGCAATTTCGATACTCTCGTCGGCGGGGCTCAACGCAAAGGTCGTAAGGGTATCGGGCGACGGAGTTAAGGACGTCGACGACTACATCAGGCGATACGGCTCGGAGCGGTTCAAGCTGCTGCTCAACGGCTCGGAGGGAGCGACCGACTACGAGCTTGCCAACGCGAAATCGGGGCTCGACCTCGACGGCGACCTCGGCAAGGTCGAATACCTAAAGCGGGCGGTCGAGGTTCTCGCGGGGATAGAGGGAAGCATCGAGCGGGAGGTTTATATATCCCGCGTAGCCTCGGAGCAGGGCATTCCGAAGGACATCGTGAGCGCCGAAGTCGCCTCGCTGATAAAGAAAAAGCGGGGTCAGCAGCGCAAAAAGGAGTGGCGGCAGATATCATCGGGCTCGCGGCGTGACGACATCAACCCCGAAGCCGCGAAATATCCGAAGCAGGCCCGCGCCGAAGAGGGCGTGATTGCCTATCTCTTCTCGCACCCCGACAGCGCCGAAAGCGTTTTTTCGAGGCTCTCGCCCGACGAATTCGTCACCGAATTCAACAAAAGGGTCTACGCTTCGCTCGAAAACAACTTAAGAGACAGCGGAGATTTCGGTCTCGGCTCATTGGGCGGCGAATTTTCAGCCGATGAGATGGGCAGAATATCAAGTATTCTTGCCCGTTCAAGAGAGGTCACAGCCGACCGCGAAGCGCTCGAGGATTACATCTCAGTCGTCAAAAAAGGAGTCGTCAGAACCGACGACGGCGAAATGTCGGACGACGATTTTGAAAAATATATAGAGCAGATACGCAAATCCAAAAGGAATTGACATAATATTAACGGAGGCAATTTATGAGCGAAAAGAAAGTTAGCATCGACAGTCTGCTTGAAGCCGGCAAGGCATCGGGCAAGCTCACAACAAAGGAAATAACCGAGGCTCTCGAGGAGATGGACTACGACGTAGAGCAGATAGACAGCTTTTACGACGCCTGCGCCGCCAACGGCATCGAGATTATCGACGACATCGTTATGGAGACCGAAAACCTCGACGAGCTTATCGAGCTCGACGAGCCGATCCTTGACAGCGACAGCGAATTCGACGAAGACATCGATTCGAGCATGTCCGACTCGATAGCGATAGACGACCCGGTCAAGATCTATCTTAAAGAGATAGGCAGGGTCCCGCTTTTAACTCCCGAGGAGGAAATAGAGCTCGCCCAGAGAATGAAGGAAGGCGACAAGGAAGCCAAAAAGCGCCTTGCCGAGGCAAACCTCAGGCTCGTCGTTTCGATAGCGAAGCGCTACGGCGGCAGAGGAATGCACTTCTTGGACCTTATTCAGGAGGGCAACCTCGGACTTATAAAAGCCGTTGAGAAGTTTGACTATACCAAGGGCTTCAAGTTCTCGACCTACGCTACCTGGTGGATTCGCCAGTCGATAACCCGTGCTATCGCCGATCAGGCGCGCACGATACGCATACCCGTCCATATGGTCGAGACGATAACTAAGGTCAAAAAGACCTCGTCGCAGCTTTTGCACCAGAACGGGCGCGACCCCTCCCCCGACGAAATAGCCCGCGAGCTCGATATGCCGGTTGAGCGCGTAAGAGAGATACTCAGAATAGCTCAGGACCCTGTTTCGCTCGAAACGCCTATCGGCGAGGAGGAGGACAGCCACCTCGGCGACTTCATTCCCGACGAAAACGCCCCCGAGCCCACCGAAGCCGCTTCGCTCGTTTTGCTCAAGGAGCAGATAAATCAGGTCCTCTCAACGCTTACCGACCGCGAGGAAAAGGTCCTTCGCCTGAGATTCGGTCTTGAAGACGGCAGGAGCCGCACCCTCGAGGAGGTCGGGCAGATGTTCAACGTTACCCGCGAAAGAATCCGCCAGATAGAGGCAAAGGCGCTCAGAAAGCTGAGGCACCCCAACCGCTCGAACAAGGTCAAGGATTTCATCGACTGATTTAAAAGAAGCCGCGTCGTATTTTCGGCGCGGCTTTTCTTTTATATGCAAAACAAAACCCCGCCGGAGCGGGGCTTTGTTTTTAAGAGAGTATTGGTATGTAAACAGCTTGATATCAATTATTTCTTCTTTTTGCCGAGAACGATAGCAACAACCACGACGACAACTATAACCGCAACTACTACGATACCGACTATAAGACCGGTGTTGGAGCCGCTGCTTTCGGAGCTGCTCGGAGCGGAATCTTCGGCGGGAGCTTCTTCGGCGGGAGCTTCGGTTACCTCGGGCTCAGCGGGCTGAGCTGCCGCGGCTTCGTCGACCATAGCCTGAATCTGATTTACTATTCCGGCAAGGGTCTCTTCGACATAGGTAAGAGCGGCGTTGGTATAGCCGGTGTTGTTGCACTCGGTGCGGGCTCTGTTGGTAGCCTTGGTGGCTTCGTCGAGAGCGTCGTTGAGGACATCGAGGTCGCCGTTGGCGCCGTTGGCGGATTCAAGGGCGGCATTGACTCTGTCGGTGTATTCCTTGAGGTCGTTGTCGATGAAGGACTGCTCAAGAGCAACAAGACCTTCAACGAAAGCGTCTACGGCTTCCTTGGTGTTGTGGTTGTAGGAGTTGTAGGTGATGGAGTAGGTGATGGACTTGAGCGCGGTGAGGTACTTGGTGCAGTATTCCTCGTTGGTGATGCCGAGCTTGTTTACGATGAGCTCGCTGAGGGCTATCTCTCTGGCGTTGCCGGTGAGGCTGCCCCAGTCTGCCATAGTGCATTCGAGCTTGTAATCCTTATCGACATATCCGAGCTCTTCGCCGGTGAAGACTACGTCGTCATAGCCTTCGGCGGAGACGGTGATGTTGCTTACGGTGACGTTGTATTCGCCCTTGTCGCCTTCGACCATCGCGCTGTCGATCATCTGGAGGTTGAACTTCGGGAGAACGGTCCAGTCGTTGGTGTTGGAGGCGTTGATCTCGCCGACCTCTTCGCCGGCATCGTTGGTGGTCATGCCGAGAGGAGTAGCGGTAACGGTCTGCTCAACGGTTCCGCCGAGAGGAA
The DNA here is from genome assembly GCA_947627875.1 of uncultured Clostridia bacterium. GTDB lineage: Bacteria > Bacillota > Clostridia > Oscillospirales > Ruminococcaceae > Faeciplasma. The sequence continues at coordinate 14,104 of CANQXS010000021.1, read as the reverse complement.
TGGACTCGCCGTTGCCGACTACATGCCAGAGCGCCCAGGCGACGTTATCCTGAATGAAGAAGCTGGTGGAAATAGCGCGTGACTGAATGCTCTCGTAGTTCTTAATGGTGATCTCTTCGGCTACGGGCTCGGGATCTACGCGGTTGTCGGCGTGCTCGCCGGTGAGGGCAAGAGTCCACCAAACGTCGTATTCAGACTGACGGGTGCTTCTCTGATAAGCGTCGTCGGCTTCCTCGTTGTCGAGGATATAGCAGGTGTAGTCGCGCTTACCGCCGGAGCAGGCGTTGATCTGGAGGCACATCTCGATGGAGTTGTTGAGAACATCGGTGATCGGGAAGTAGCACTCAACGTCGTAGCCCTTGTCGGTGATGACGGTAGAGTAGTATCCGTCGGGAAGGACGCCGGAATCGGCAGTGGCGGGATTCTCATAATAGATTCTCCACTGCTGCTTTGCGTTTTCGTTCATCCAGAAGACATCGACGGAGTCGGTCTCGTAGTTGTTGTCGGAAGTGGAATCGAGCTCAGAGTCGATAACGCTGAAGAAGACGTAAACGTTGGTATCGTCGTTGATGACCCAAGCCTGACCGATGGGTTCGTCAAGAACTTCGCCGCCGCCGTTGGTCTTGCCCTTCTGGACGAAATCCAGAGGAGTGGCGGTGTCGTACGCCTCGTCTTTAACGCCGTCTATAACGGCGGTTCCGGATCCTGCCTGGATAACGGTATCGGCAGTAATCGCATTGAGCGTCATCGGCAGGAGCGAAAGCGCCATCGCCAATGAGATAACTATTGCTAATAATCTTTTCATAAGGTTTTTACCTCCGATAAAATTTGGTATACTTATTATATCATTTTGTTTTGACTATTTCAATCAGCACATTTAACAAAAGTTGCGCCTGTTTTTGCACATATTGACAAAACAAATTTTAAAATTCCTCAAAAAATAGTGAAGATTTCACATAAACGACGTTTATGTCAGCGCTTCAAAGCGAAATATTGCGCCACTTGCACGAAAAAGGGCGGAGCCGAAACTCCGCCCTTTGATATTTGCTTTTATACCTTTATATCAGTACATTCCGCCCATTCCGCCGGGGTTCGCCGCGGGTGCCGGAGGGTTCTCCTCTTTCTTGTTGGCGACGAGGCTCTCGGTGGTGAGGACCATAGCCGCAGCCGAAGCCGCGTTCTGGAGCGCCGAGCGGGTTACCTTCGTCGGGTCGACGATGCCCGAGGGTATCATTTCGACATACTCCTCTTTATAGGCGTCGAAGCCGTAGCCGAGCTTGCGCGAGCGCTTTATCTTGTCTATAATAACGCTTCCGTCGAGACCTGCGTTTGCGGCTATCTGCCTCATCGGCTCCTCAAGAGCCTTGAGAACTATCCTTGCGCCGGTCTTTTCGTCGCCCTCAAGGGCGGGGATTATCTTCTCAACGGCGGGTATCGCGTTGATGAGAGCAGTTCCGCCGCCGGCGACGATGCCCTCCTCGACGGCCGCCTTGGTAGCCGCGAGAGCGTCTTCAACCCTGAGCTTCTTCTCCTTCATTTCCGCCTCGGTAGCGGCGCCGACTCTGAGAACGGCAACGCCGCCCGCTAACTTGGCAAGGCGCTCCTGGAGCTTTTCGCGGTCGTAATCCGAGGTGGTGTTTTCGATCTCGGAGCGGATCTGCGCAACTCTCGCCTTTATCTCCTCGGGGTCGCCCGCGCCGTCGACGATAATGGTGTTCTCCTTTGAGACGACTACCTGGCGCGCGCGTCCGAGGTCGTTGACGGTGGTGTCCTTGAGCTCATAGCCGAGCTCCTCGCTGATAACGTCGGTGCCGGTGAGGGTAGCGATATCGCGGAGCATTTCCTTTCTGCGGTCGCCGAAGCCGGGGGCCTTGACGGCAACGCAGGTGAAGGTCCCGCGGAGCTTGTTGATGAGTATTGTCGAGAGAGCCTCGCCCTCGAGGTCCTCGGCGATGATGAGGAGCTTCTTGCCGCTCTTTACAATCTCTTCGAGGAGCGGAAGGATATCCTGGATCGAGCTTATCTTCTTATCGGTGACGAGAATGTAGGCGTCGTCGAGGACCGCCTCCATCTTGTCGGTGTCGGTGACCATATAGGGAGTGATGTAGCCGCGGTCGAACTGCATTCCCTCTACGACCTCGCTGTAGGTCTCGGCGGTCTTGGATTCCTCGATGGTGATAACGCCGTCAGAAGTTACCTTTGCCATAGCCTCGGCGATAAGCTTGCCGACGCTCTCGTCGCCCGAAGAGACGGTTGCAACGCGCTCGATGTCGGAGCTGCCCGAAACCGCCTGAGAATGCTCTAAAACGGCGGCTACTGCGGCGTCTACCGCCTTCTGAATGCCCTTCTTGAGTATCATCGGGTTGGCGCCGGCGGCTATATTCTTCATTCCCTCGCGGACGAGCGCCTGAGCGAGAAGGGTCGCGGTGGTGGTGCCGTCGCCGGCTGCGTCGTTTGTCTTGGTAGCTACTTCGCGGATGAGCTGAGCGCCCATATTCTCGAAGTTGTCTTCGAGCTCGATCTCCTTGGCGATGGTAACGCCGTCGTTGGTGATGAGCGGAAGCCCGTAGGTCCTGTCGAGGACTACATTTCTGCCCTTCGGTCCGAGGGTGATCTTAACGGTGTTCGCGAGCTTGTCAATGCCCGCCTGGAGAGCTTTTCTTGCTTCCTCTCCGTAAATTATTTCCTTTGCCATAATTCATTCGTTCCTTTCCGTAAAATTCGGTTTACTCCGCAACTGCGAGGATATCGCCCATATTGACGATGATGAGGTTTTCGCCGTCGATCTTTACCTCGGTGCCGGAATACTTGCTCAGAAGAACCTTGTCTCCTACCTTTACCTTCATACTTACGGCTTCCTTGCCGTCGCGGGGGGCGCCGTCGCCTACCGCCATAACCTCGGCGAGCTGCGGCTTCTCTTTTGCGGAACCCGTGAGAATGATCCCGCTCTTGGTTGTCTCCTCTGCCTCGACCATCTTAACGATAACGCGGTCAAAAAGCGGTTTGAGTGTCATAAAATTACCTCCTGTTATAATTTCGGCTTTCGCCTTTTTTACATTGATTTTAGCAAACTCCCCTTGAGAGTGCTAAAATATATTATAACGACATTTTTCAAAAAATCAAGCGGTTGATGTCGGTGAAATGAAATTTTTGTATAATTTGTTGAATTTGCCCATTTACGCCACTGTTTTTCGCCTCGAATTTATGCGTTAAGCTGAAAATTATTACGAAACAATGAATTGCCGGCGCTCATTTAACAGTTTATTAACCTTTTTGCAACAAAATCCGCAAAAAGCTCTTGCATTATCCTTCGGTTTGCCTTATAATAATAGTAAATACGGAGCAAAACGAAAGGCGGGCGTTTTTTATGCAGGCATTAAAGGTTTTGGTCATCGACGCCGACGCGGGCTCGGCTGAGCTGCTGCGCCTCTGTCTCGAAAAAGAGGGATACACCGTCGCCTGCGCTGCCGACGGGTCCGACGGGCTCGCGAAGGTCTATTCGGTCAAGCCGGATATAATCCTTCTTGACGCCGTTCTTCCCGTTATCGACGGCTGGCAGGTCTGCCGCGAGATACGGAAGAAATCCTCGGTTCCGCTTGTCTTTGTGACCTCAAAGACCGAGGTGTTCGACAGGGTGCTCGGGCTCGAGCTCGGAGCCGACGACTATATCGTTAAGCCCTTTGACGGAAAAGAGGTCATCGCGAGGATAAAGGCGATATTCCGGCGGGTAAACACCCGAGACCAGGATAAAGCCGCGAGCGAGATACATTACGACGGGTTGGACATAGACATCACAAGATACGAGCTTAAGGTCCGCGGAAGGGTCCTCGACACTCCGCCGAGAGAGCTCGAGCTGCTGTTTTACCTTGCGAGCCATCCGAACACCGTCTTTAACCGCGATCAGCTTTTGGACGAGGTCTGGGGATTTGAATACTACGGCGGCACAAGGACGATAGACGTCCATATAAAAAGGCTGCGCGAAAAGCTCAACGGCGTTTCGGGCGAATGGTCGATAGAAACGGTCTGGAGCGTAGGATATAAGTTTGCGTTGAGCGAGAGCGCCGAGAAAAAGGAGGATAACAATGTTTGATTTTTTCGATGAAGACTTCCCTTTGAGCAAAAAGCAGGAAGAAGAATACCGCAGGCGCCTCGAAGAGGAAAAAGCCGATGAGAATGAGGGCGAAAGCCCCGCCGAAGCCGCGCCCGCAGAAGATGCCCCGCAGGAGAACCCCGCAGAGGCAACAGAAGTCGCTATAGAGGAGCCGAGCATCGACCTTTCCGACATAGTTATCGACGAAATAGACATCGGCGCGGAAATCGACCCCGACGACGGCTATGAGGACTACGTCGAGGAGGAGAGCGAGCCCGAGGAAGATTCCTACAGCGATGACTCCCCCGCCGAAGACGCCGACGCAGCCGAGGAAACAGAGCCCGAGAAAGAAATTCCGGAAAAAGCCGCGGAAGAAGCCGCGGAAGAGGTCACAGAAGAAGCCGCCGAAAAAGCGGAGGAAGTCCGAGAAGAAGCAGAAGAGACCGAAGAAAAAGCCGACGAAGCCGCTCCAGAGGAAAAAGTTCCCGAGCCCGCCCCCGAGGCCGAGATGGCAGAGAGGCTCGCCTCGTTCGACGAGATGGAGGCGCATCTCCACGAGGAGCTGAAAAGCCTCGGAGAGAAGCTCGACAGTATGGAGCGCGCCGTCGACGGAATGGAGGACGGAGATATCGCCGATGGCTTCAGCTATGAATACGACGAGAGATATTTCGCCGAGGACGAAACTCCGGCATACCGTCACCCCGAGCTTTATAAGCCTAAGGAGACCCGCCCCGCCGCTAAAAAGCCTCAGACAAAGGAGCCGGCGGTCGATATGGGCTCGCTCCTTAAAGCCGGAGCCGCAATAGCCGCAGCCGCAGTCGCGGTAAAGCTCTTAAGCGGCGGAAAGAAGAAATAACCCTAAGCGCCTGAAAGGATACCGTGATAATATGGATTTAGATACTAACGCCTTCGAGCCGCAGGCAGAGCCCGTCCCCTCTCCTGAGCCCGAGAAGCCTTCCGAGGAGGCTCTTGACGAGCTGCGGGAGCTCGCCGAAGCAGAGGCAGAGCAATGGGACTACCTGCCTAAACCTCCGCGAAAGCTCAGAAGGAGCCGCGACCACCTTTTCCTTAAGATATTCATTCCGATGCTCGCCCTGTTTATCATTCTCTTCGGAGCCGCGGGCAGAGCCGTCTTCGGAAAGGGCTGGCTGAAAAATATGCTCGAGGGAAAAGAGCCCGGAGCGCATTTCACTCTCCCGATAGCCGAGATACCCGTTTTAGAGGACAGATTTTATCAGCCCGACGGAAGGTTCACAGTTGAGGGCGTAAACCGCGCGGTCTCCCCCTCGATAGTTACGATAGAGTCGTTCACCGAAGCCTCGGCGCTCGCGCCCTACGGTCAGGGCAGCGGAATAATAATGTCGTCCGACGGATATATCATCACCAACGCCCACGTCATCGAGGACGCAACGCTCGCGATAAAGGTCCGACTTTATGACGGCACCGAATACAGCGCCACGGTGGTAGGCAGCGACGTAAAGGGCGACATAGCCGTTATTAAGATAGACGCTAAAGGCTTGCAGGCGGCGCAGTTCGGCGATTCCGACGCAGTTAATATCGGCGAGCAGGTTATCGCGATAGGCACCCCCGCGGGGCTTGAAGGAAGCGTTACTACCGGCATCGTCTCGGGCGTGGACAGAATGATAAGGGTCGAAACGACCAACATAAGCATGTCCTGCATTCAGATAGACGCCGCGATAAACCCCGGCAACTCGGGCGGCGCTCTTATAAATATGTGGGGTCAGGTGGTCGGGATAACCTCTTCGAAGCTCGACGCCGTTGAATACGACAACATCGGCTTCGCGATAGAGATGTCTGCGGCTCAGCCGATAATCGAGCAGCTCATCGAAAACGGGCGCGTCCTCGGCAGACCGAAGGTAGGAATTTCCTTCTACGAGATCTCCGACGCCCTCGCAGATATATACGGAACGCCCGCGGGGCTTGAAATAGCGGAGATATCCCCCGACTGCGACATCGCGAATACCGACCTCGAGGTCGGCGACTACATCACCGAGATGAACGGCGTAAAGGTCCGCTCCGCCGACGACGTTTACGAAATAATCCTCAAGATGAATCCCGGCGACGAGATAACCGCTCACGTCATAAGGCTCGTGCAGATAGGCAGGACCGAGCAATACGACATCGTCGAGTTCGACATCACCTTTAAGCTTATGGAGGACGACGGCGAATTCGTGAGCGAGGACGAGACGGAAGAGCCGGAAGAGCTGCCGGAGGAAGAACCGATACCCGAGATTGAGGAAAGCGAATAATAGGCTTTCGGAGGGATAACAATGCCTGAATTATGCAGATTTTACAACATTGTAATAAAGATGATATATAACGACAACAGCCAACATCACAAGCCCCATTTTCACGTTTATTATGCGGAATACGAGGCTTCCGTTGGCATCGACGGCGAATTGCTTGCCGGTCAGCTTCCGGTAAAGCAGTATAAGCTGGTGCAGGCTTGGGCTGCCATACACGAAGACGAGCTTTATCAGGCTTGGAACAAAGCGGTGCAGGGCGTTCCTTTCGGAAAAATCGAACCCCTGAGATAAGGAGCGGATATGTATATTAAAGACGGCATAGTTTATGCGGGGAATACTTCTCCCGAGATAAGAATATGCGGGGTCAGACCCCTCGACGGTCACCGCCTCTGGGTAAGATTCAACAACGGCGAGGCAAAGATATACGACTTTTCGCACCTTCTCGAAAGACCTGCCTTTGCGCCTCTGAAAAACGAAACGGTTTTTAAAGACGTATATATCGACTACGGCGTGCCGGTTTGGCAGGACGGCGAAATAGATATAGCGCCGGAGGAGCTTTACGAAAACGGCACTCCCGCTTAAAAATCATAAACAGCTTTTACCGGTCGGGTCTTGCGGTATGATCCGACCGGTAAATTTTTCATAAATTTTGAAACCCGCTCCCCTTTTCGCACACTGTATAGGCGAAAGGAGGAGATGATATGAAATCTTCTTACACATCCAAAATGCATTTAAACGAGCGCTGCTGCGATTATCTCTCAAGCTATTTATTCTCGGACGGACAACCCTGCGAAGAATCGAACCTTCACGTTTCCCCGAGGCTCACTGCCGCTTCGACCGAGAAAAAGCCTCACGGAAGCTTCTCAGCAAACGTTTTCGGGGCGGCAAATACGAGCTCAGAATCGGCGTTCAGAAAAATTTTTAAAGTTTTTTGAAACCGAATTCAAATTCCTCACACTGTATAGACGAAAGGAGGAGATAAGATGAACGCAGCCAGCACGGCGGATATCCTGATACACGAATACTGCGGCGATTACCTCTCGAAGCTGTTTTACTTCTGCCTTAAAAAGACGGGCAGTCCGACCGAAGCCGAAGACCTCAGCTCCGACATTTCGCTTCAGATAATCACGGCGCTCAAAAAAGGGACCGTTCCCGAGAACTTTTCGGCGTGGATATTCAGGATAGCCAAAAACCGATACCGCCTCTGGGCGATAGCAAAGCACAGAGCTTCGGAGCTTTTTGACCCCGACGCCGAGACCGACTCCGTTCCCGACGATACTCGAGGCGTTGAAGACGGACTGATACTCGGCGAGGACATTAAGCTTCTGAGGCGCGAGCTGGCGTTTATCTCGAGCGACTACCGCAATATACTCATAGCCTTCTACATAGACGACAGAAGCGTAAAGGATATAGCGCGATCGCTCGACCTCCCCGAAGGCACGGTGAAGACAAAGCTCTTCCGCGCCAGAAAATTATTGAAAGAAGGTATAAATATGGCAAGAGAATTCGGACCTAAAAGCTATAAGCCCGAGAACATCAACTTCGTTGCAAGCGGCTCTCAGCCGTCGGGGCTGCCCTGGTCGGCGGTTCAGACGATGTTTGCAAGGAACGTCCTTTTGGAGGCTTCGGACAACCCCGCGACCTTAGAGGAGCTCTCCATCGCCCTCGGCATCGCCTCGCCCTATATGGAGGAGGAAGCGGAACGCCTCGTTGCGGCTACCCTCCTCAAAAAGATAGGCAGCAAATACGTTACCAACTTCCCGATAGTCTCCGCCGAGACCCATAAAAAAGCTTTTGACATAAAGCTTGAGGTCTCGCCGAAGCGCGCGGAGCTCATCGACAAAATCGCCGAAGACCTTATCCCCGAGATACGCAGGCATTTCGTGCGCTCCGACAGGATAACCGACGAAGATATCAAGTGGTGGGCGGTCTGCGAATGTTCGACCGTCGCGGAAACGGCTCACGAAGGACAGACCGAGACCGTCCGCGAAAACGGCGAGAGCTGGACCTTTTACGGCTTTGAAGACACCGACTTCTACGACCCGTTCGTGAGCCGCAACGACTTCGTGAGCGATGCATCAGGCAGATGTCTTTCAGCCTTTGTCCCTCACGAATACAACGTTGCGGCATATTGGAACAAACTTGGCACACATTCAGACGCTATCCCGTCGGTCATCGGGATAATCAAAAGCGGCAAAACCTACGGCAGCCTTTCCGAGACGGAAAAGAAGTTTGTCGATGAGCTGAAAATGCTGGTCCACGTCGGCGAAGACGGCAAGGTAGTCCCAGATGTGCTTTGGATCCCCGACTTGCGTTGGACAGATGGCGGCGACAGCGTATGCTCCAAGCTTTTCAAGTCTCACCCGCTCTTCAAGGAGCTTTTGGAGCTCGACGGCGAGCTTTATAACAGGCTTCTTGAGACGGTCCGCGCCGAAAGCAACTCGCTCGTTAAGGAGCAGCTCAACGGCGTTGCCGGTACCCTTTCGCATATGCGCGGGCTTACCGTCCGCGAAGAGGTGAACGCGGGGCGGCTCAAAGTCCCCGAGGACGCTTACAACTCGGTCTGCACGCTGGCGTTCTACTGCGGCGCAGCGGACTGACATAAATTCTCCACACTGCTCCGCCCTCCGAGAAGGAGGGCGGAGCGGTTTATGCAAAACTGTCAGCAAAAATTTCCCCGAATTTTCTGCAACCTTTTCTTTCGTGTACCGACTATATTATCGAAAGGAGATGAAAAGCGTGAGAGACAAAAAGGTCGATTTCCCGCCTTCCGACGGGCTCGTTCACGAATACTGCCGCGATTTTATGGAGAAGGTCTTTTATTTCTGCCTCAGAAAGACTGGCAGCACCCAAGCGGCGGAGGAGCTTTGCTCCGACATTTCGCTCGCGGTCATAGCGGCGCTTCGAAAGGGCGTCCGCCCCGAAAACTTTGCGGCGTGGGTGTGGCAGGTGGCGCGCAACCGCCATGCCGACTATGCCGAGAGCCGAAGGAAAACCCGCGAACGCTCGGCAGGCGAAGACATTTCGGAATATGAGCTTGAAGACGGCTCGGAACACTTCGAGGACAGGCTGATAAGAGAGGAAGAACTGAAGCTCATAAGGCGCGAGCTGGCGTTTATATCCTCTGATTACCGCGATATCCTCACGGCGTTTTATATCGACGACCTCTCTTTAAAGGACATCTCGCGCTCTTTGAATCTCCCCGAAAACACGGTTAAGTCGAGGCTTTTCCGTGCAAGAAAAATACTGAAAGAAGGAATAAATATGGCAAGAGAATTCGGACCGAAAAGCTATAAGCCCGAGGAAGTGATCTTCAACGGCAGCGGGTGGTTCCCCGCAAACAATTCGCCCTTTGACGAGGTTAAAAAGAAGATACCCAAAAACATTCTCCTCGAAGCCTCCAACAATCCCGAGACCGCCGAGGAACTCGCAATAGCGCTCGGCGTCGCGATGCCCTATATGGAGGACGAAATAGAAGGGCTCCTCCGCACGACTCTGCTCAAAAAGGTCGGCGGCAAGTATATCACAAATATCCCCATTCTCTCCCGCGATATCCAGAAAAAGCTCTATGACGTTCAGATCGGCAGCTCCAACGAGGGTGCCGACCTGCTGCAAAGCGTAGCGGAATACTCCCTTCCGAAGATAAAGGCGCTCGGTTGTATAAGAAACGGCAGGATAACCGACAATGAACTCCTCTGGTATATCGCCGACGGAGTCCTTCGCAGCGCAAAATGCCTCCCGCTCTCGCCGGCTGTCCGCGAAAACGGCGAAAAATGGCTGCTCGTGGGCTTCGAGGAATACGACCACCCCGCCTACGGAGGGATTGACAACCGAAGCACCGCAACCGATAATATGGCGTTTGCGCGGCAGACCGTCTGCGGCTTCGGCGGAAGCGAGGACAACCCCGACGTCGAGTTTGCTGCGGGCTCGATAACCCTTCTTGCCGACGTCATAAAAAACGGCAGAAAGGTTACGGAGCTCTCGGAGAGCGAAAAGCTCCTCTGGAAAAACGTCGAGGGAGTGTATGCCCACACCGAGCCCGACGGCAGCGTTACGCCGGACATACTCGTATTCGAGGGAAAAATTTCTTCCGACTGCACGCCGCAGGTCTGCGCGGACATCTTTAAATCCCACCCCGATTTTGAAGAGCTCAGACAGCTTTGCAAAAAGGTTCGGGAAGAGCTCGTAAAGATCCTTCGGGAGGACAGCTCCCCCGTTATAGCCGGTCAGATAGAGCTGACAGCCGAAATGACCGACCGCTTCGGCGATATAATCCTTGAGGAGCTCGCCGAGCGCCGCACTCTAAAGCCGCTCATAGGTCCCGACCGTTACAAGGGAACGAGTTGGATACTGGTTTAAAAGTAAAAGTGCGAGCAGGACGCTATCTTGGGCAAAATCCCGTGCGTCCCGCTCGTGCTTGCGGAGAAATAATTGCGTATAGCGTAAGCGTAAAAAACTATCGATGTTATTACCGTCATATTATACTTTTCGTTTTTTGATTTCGTGTTTTTCAAATTATCTGTCCAAATTGGAATGTGACATCTAATACGCACAACCCGCTTTATACAATAAATCACCTATTGACATCTAACCCAAATGGGGTTGAATGACGATAGGTGATTCTATTCTCAACAAAAGTGCATCAGAAAATTTAAACTTGCAATATAGTTAGTCTATTATTCGGCAATAGCCATTTCTGTCAATTCATTTACCGCTTCACGACCTCGTTTATCGTTAGCTGATTTTAATTCATCCATAATAATATTTCGATTATATTTAAGCTTATCCAACATAAACGAATGCCTGAGATTAAAGCCTGTAAACACATCATCCCATGTAAATGCATATATTTCATACTTTTCACTTTGAAATACAAGACCGGGCTTTCCGAAGCCTTCAAACGCCTTATATAAATCTTTTACGCTCTCTTCTACAGACTTACAAACAGCTATGAACTTCCAGCGCCGTTGAAGACTATTAAATTGTTGTTTTCTGCGTATATAATCCATGTAATCCTCAACTTGTCTTTAAACCGTTTTATTTAGCGAAACATTAGGCGCTTTCAGTTCTATCACCATGTTTTCTTCTATATAGCTGCCGAAAGATGTTTCGACATTTCTTGCACCACAGAGGAAAATATCCATACGCCGTTGATTTTCAACATCTAAAGGTAATGCGTCTATTTCCTCATTGGCTCCGTATAGAATATGTATGTATTGTTCCAAAGCACGCTGCATAGTTTTATCAGCACTGGCCAAATGATATTGTTCACCGAAAATCCAGTAATTCTGTTCGACTATTTTTTGAATGTGATCTCTCTCGTTTGCAAACTTTCCGAGATCGTATACTATCTCTTTAAGTGTCTCAATAATTCTATATCGGTTTTCAACAAACGCAATCGTATCAATTATGTTTTCAAGATGCGTCTTTTTTAAAATATCTGAAAATTTCTTCCTCTGGTCAGTCGTCAACTGTACTATTTCATCTATTACAGTTAAAACACTTTCCCTCTCTTCCGAGCTTAAAAGCAAGTTTAGAAAGGCCAATAACGATTTTTCTTGTATTTCTTTTAATTTGTAAAAAATACGGGGCTCGAGGCTGTATATTTCCCTTGTTACCCTTATTAAACTCGTTTCCGCAGATTTCCATAGTCATCATCAGAAAACGAAGGGAATGTTTTTCTTACCTCAATCATCTTTTTTATTTCTTCATCGGCCTTTCCGGACATATATAAGCCAATTTTTTGCGCGAGAAAAGCCTGAACAACTTTTTTGAGAGTTTTCAACGTTCTTTGTGACTCTTCATATGTAAACAGACTGGTTTGATCGGGAATATCAAATGTGCGTTCTTCCTGCCACATGTAAAAAAAGCGCGAATGAATAAAAACGCTATGATTGAAATCTACGGTATTACGATTATATGTGGTGGTATCAATTCCTTTAATGACATTATTAGAATCAAAGTAATACATACGAAATTTTTCACTTATTTTCTCATTCCAAACAATGACACTTATCTCAAATTGATTATTGCCTATAGTCTCAATCGTTGTATCACTATATTTTGTGTTAATATGCTTTGAGTAATCAAGCTCCGTGTCATTTAAATATATTTTATATCCTTTATCTCTGTTCAAATACAAATACCAAGAAAACTCATATAGAAGAAAATCTTCCAACGAATTTATATCAAGATCCTCCGGCAATATTCCGTATATGTTATAGAACACTACTGTCGTTCCGGAAACGGTATCATCTTTAACTTCTTGAGGCTCATCATACTCATAGGTCTCTTTGTTTTCATTAGTAAGGGTAATACTATATGATTTAATTACACCATTATCATCATACTTTGTAATCCATTTAGCGATAGAAGAAAAAGCACTAAACGAAAACCTTCCCTTACCTTTATTGGCTTTGGCTTTGAGCTTTAGCGATAAGGAACTTTTTTGCGATGCCAAGAAAGCTCCGAAAGTCTCAGAAAGGCTATCATAGTTAATGCCATCACCATTATCAGTTATTGAAATAGTATCAATTCCCTGCAACTCAGAACATGTATACGATACTCTTACTTCAGTAGCATTAGCCTCAAATCCATTCCAAATATACTCACATATAGCCTCTTTATAGTCTTTGGTAATGCCGGATGTTTCGATACTCTGATTTTTAACACTAAGGGACATTATCATATAATTCATCTCCTTACAATACTGATATCATACTAAACAATCCATAACTCATCATATTTAGCTGCACAAGCGCAAATATACTTATATGATTTGTTTTATTATATCATACTTTAGATTATAGTTCAAGGGCTTTATATGATATGTTCCTTATTGTATTATATATCAAGGAGGACTACACTTGACGTAGACTCAAGAATTATTGTTACAAAAAAGACTATTAGATAAACAATATGATATAATCAAAGTGCGTAAAGCCGTAAACTGTATTGTATCGTCCCCTTTGCAGGACAAGCTGTATACTTTAGAATAACTACTTGGGCAGTATAGTGTATATATAAAATGATGAACGTCCACATTCCGTCATCAAATACAAAACGCCAAACGCCTATGAATCGGCGTTTTATGAAAGAAAACTCAAAGATAAAAAATAGACATAATAGTTCAAAAGTTGATAATTCTCGTCTTTGTGGGCTGATTTTGAAATGTTAGTGCAATTACAAATGCGCTTCTTATGAAAACTCACGAACCTGTAAAATCGCATAAATAAGGCTTTTACACGCAAAAACGACGGTACAAAATCCGGACATTCCAATAAAAATGTTCAGATCTCGTACCGTCGCTCACAGGCGCTTTGAGCATAAGTTCTCAGACTAATACCCATGCAAAAGCTAACGGTGGGTTCTGTCAACCCTTTTTCGCAAATTCATATAGAATGAAGTAATATTTTTGGATTATCACCCTCGGCATGCCGAGGGGCAGTTTAGCGCTTTGAAGCGATACCGTGAAATTATTCCGCAGCCTCATCAAGATATTTCATGCACAAATATCTCTTGCACCCCCAATCCTTGCCGGCGACATAGCGCAGTCTCGCACAAACAAGCATCAGCGCCGAGTTCCCGTCAGGAAACGCTCCGACCACTCTCGTCCTGCGGCGAATCTCGCGGTTTAGCCGCTCAATTACATTGTTCGTGCGGATCTTCAGCCAATGCTGCGACGGGAAATCCATATATGTAAGCGTTTCCTCAATCCCGTCCTCAAGCCTTTTGGCAGCTGCACTCA
>CANQXS010000020.1 GCA_947627875.1 uncultured Clostridia bacterium | reverse complement strand
TCTTTCTCCGGCGGGCATTGGGGCTGCCGGGAATCCTCTGACTTGGGCTTGTTGTAATTCTCCCGCTCAATAATGCCACATTTCCGCTTCACCTGCGCGATATAAAGATGGCTGACCTTAAATCCGCTATGCTCCAAAACGTATGCCTTGATCTGCTCATAGGACGCAAGCCCTCTTTTGTCCTGCACCAATTCTTCTACATCCACATCTATGTCGACATGTACAACCGGTTTTCTCAGAACTAACTGACATACCGTCTCCACATGCTGCGTTCTCGGGAACATATCCGCCGGGTAGGCTTTAAGCGGCGCATATCCCCGCTCGGCAAGGTATTTTACGTCTCTTGCGGCGGTCGCGGGGTTGCAGGATATCATTACCACCCTTTTTGGCGACATCTTTACTATCGAATCGAGGGTGAGCGAGTCGCAGCCCTTTCGCGGCGGGTCGACGACTATAACGTCGGGGCGCTCGCCTCGCTCGGCAAGCATTTTCGCCGCTTTTCCGGCGTCGCCGGCTATGAATTCCGCGTTTTTAACTCCGTTTCGCTCGGCGTTTTCTCTTGCGTTGCGGACGGCTTCCTCTACCGCCTCCACCCCGATCAGCCTTTTAACTCCCTTCGCCATAGAAAGCCCGACCGTCCCGGCGCCGCAGTAGAGGTCGAGAAGGGTCTCGTTTCCGCTCAGCTCGGCGTATTCCGCCGCCTTGCGGTAAACGGCTTCGGCAGCCGGAGTGTTGACCTGATAAAAGCTCCCCGACGAAATCTTAACGCCTACGCCGCAGATGCTGTCGCTTATCGTCCCGTCGCCGTAAAGCGGGATATCCCTTTTTCCGAGAATAACGTTGGTGTTGTCGGGATTTATATTCAGAACGACCGTTTTTATCTCGGGAAAGCGCGAAACGAGCCTCGGGACGAGCTCGTTATAGCGGTCGGTTTTTTCGCTCACGACGAGGCAGACCGCGATCTCGCCGCTGTAATGACCGCGCCGCAGGTAGATATGCCGAAGGAGCCCCTTGCCGCTCTCGGAATCGTAGCAGGAGAGCCCCGAGGCGCTCTGGTATGAGAGTATCTCGTCGGTTATTTCTGAAAAGACCTCGGGGGCGAGCTTGCAGTCGGAGCAGGGAACAACGCGGTGAGAGCGGGGCGAATAGAATCCGCAGACGGCTCTGCCGTTTATCTCGGCGACGGGGAGCTGAGCCTTGTTGCGGTATCTTTCAACGCTTCCTGCGGGGATCATCGGCTCTAAGGGGATATCGAGCCCGCCTATTCTTTTGAGCGCGTCGCGGGCAAAGCCCTCTTTTGCCCGAAGCTCGGCTTCGTAGGAGATATGCCGAAAACAGCAGCCCCCGCACCTGCCGAAGGCATCGCAGCCGGATTCAATGCGGTCCTCCGAGGGGACGGCGAGCCGCATAAGCTTCGCATAGGCGTAGCTCTTCATAACCTTTACTATTCTGCATTCGGCGACGTCTCCGACTGCGGCATAAGGCACAAAAACAGCAATTCCGCCGGAGTGGGCAACTCCGAAGCCCTCGTTCGTAAGCCCCGTTATCTCGAGGGTTACAATGTCGTTTTTATTCAAAGCGTAAGCCTCCCTCCGCGGGAAAGTATCTCCGCCATCTTTTCGCGGGCCTCGTCTTTTCTCGGTATAACGGTTTCTTCAAACCGCTTTATGTATTCGAGGGGATACTTCGGGTTGTAAAGCCGCTGAATTCTGTCGGCGGCGGCGACTATCTTGGTCGAGCCGCCCGCGCCCGCCGCAAGGACGGTTTGTATCTCCTCCATCATATTGACGTTGTAGATGCCCACGTTTCCGCCCTTTTCCCAGCCGACGTTTTCCTGATTGCCGAGCTGGTTCTTCTGCCTGTAAAGGTAATAGGGGCTGTAGCCGCTTTCAAGAAGAGCGGCGTTTGAAAATGCTGTCATACGCGAGGTAAGCGCCGAGCTGAGCCCCTCCCCTCCCGACTGCATAAGGTCGGCGGCGCGCTTTATCGAGAGCGCGTGGACGGTTATGTTCTCGGGGTCGAGCCCGATAACGCGGGTAAGGCTGTCGCAAAAGCCCTCGAAACTGTCGGTCGGAAGACCCGCTATAAGGTCGACGTTCACAGCCTTGAAGCCCGCTTTTTTGGCGAGCTCATAGGCTTCGTAAAACTGCGCGACGGTATGCTTTCTGCCGATAGCTTCAAGAACGCCGTCGTGAAGGGTCTGCGGGTTCACGCTCACGCGGTCGCCGCCGTTGTCCTTTATTACCGCTAACTTTTCCGGGGTCACGGTATCGGGTCTTCCCGCCTCGACGGTATATTCGCGAAGCTTCGAGAGGTCGAACCGCTGCGAAACGGTCTTCATTATCCGCTCAAGGTCGGAAGCTTCGAGCGAGGTAGGAGTCCCGCCGCCGAAATAAACGGTATCGAGCCCGAGAGAAAGCGAATTCAGCGCGTCGGCGATATATTCAAGCTCGCGGCAGAGCTTGTCCACATATTCCGGCATAAGCTTTTTGAAGCCCGAAACGGTCTGAGAGACGAAGGAGCAGTAGGCACACCTCGACGGGCAGAAGGGTATCGAAACATAGAGGCTGACGCTCCGCTCGGGAAGGTTTTTTACCGCCTCGCGCTGGTTGTCCGCCGTTGCGCAGGCAAGGCGTATCTTCTCGTCCGAGACAAAGAGCTCCTTTTTGAGGCGCTCGTATATCGCCTTTTCGTCCGCTCCGCCGTTTTTAAGGCGGGTGACGAGCTTTACCGGTCGCACTCCTGTGAGCATTCCCCATTCGGGGGAAACGCCGGTAATATCCTTCAGGCAATTAAAAAGCAGACCGCAGAGAGTAAGCTCGCAGCGGTGCTCGTAATCGGGGATATCCGTGTTCAGGAATTCCTCGCGGTAAAGCTCCCGCCCAGATATCACCGCTTTTACCGACATTTTCGCGGTTTTATCTTCAACAAAACGGGAGAGAACGCAGAAGTCGCCCTCGGTCTCGGGCAGAGGGTCGCCCTCGTTTAAAAAAGCAAAAGAAAAGGTCTGCACGGGGAAAAACAGCTTGCAGACCGCTTCAAGCTCGTATTTAAAGCCGTGACCTATAAAAATCAGGGTCATAACCGCCTCCGAAGCTCTTCGAGATATGGATTATACATAAGTTCGGCGTCGAGGTCGCTCGCGCCGCCGTGCCCGGGATAGATAACATAGTTTTTTCCGAGGCGGATAAGCTTCGCCACGGAGTTCATAAGCTCGGAAAAGCTCCCGCCGAGGTCGGTCCTTCCGACAGAGCCCGCAAAAAGAGTGTCTCCGGTGAAAATACAGCCGTCCGCAAGGTAACATACCGAGCCCGCGCTATGCCCGGGAGTGGGTATCACCTTAAGCGCTACGCCGTCGAGAACGACCTCGCTTCCGAGGGGCTTCGCGCCGTAAAATGGGGTGAAATCCGTCCCGAAATAAGAGGCAAGGCAGAGCCTCGGGTCAGTCAGCATAGCTGAATCCTCGGCAGAGATATAAACCTCGCAGCCGTATTTTTCGCTAAGACCGCCGAGCGCCTCGATATGGTCGCAGTGACCGTGGGTAAGAAGTATCTTCTTGAGATTCAGCCCCAGCGAATCAAGCTTTTTTGATATTATTTCCGCGCTGCAGGGCGCGTCGATGAGAACGGCGTTGTTTTCGGGCGTAGGGATGATATAGCAGTCGGCGCCGAAATCGCCGAGGTCGGTTATCGGGTATACCGTCATTTTGCGCTCCTGTCTACCGACAGAACGCCGGATATCTTCTTCATTCTCGAAATAACGCCGTCGAGCTCGGCGGTTCCGGCAACGCTTATAGTCAGCGAAGCCATAAAGTTGCCGTTTTTAAGGACTCTCGCCGCCGCCTCGTGGGTGGTTATCCTCGCCTCGCTGAGGCTCGCAAGAACATCGGAGAAAATGCCTATGCGGTTGTAGCCGACGACCTCGAGCGCGACCTTGTAGTAATTCGGGAGCTGCTTGCCCGCCCAGCGGACCGGCACCCATCTGTCGGGCTCGGAATCCTTCTGGGAGAGGTAGTTAATGCAGTCTTTCTTATGGACCGAAACGCCGTGACCGCGGGTTATAAAGCCGATTATGTCGTCCCCCGGGAGAGGAGAACAGCACTGGGAAAGCTTTACCACGCAGTTGTCAATTCCGTCGACGATAACGCCGGAAGCCGACTTTGAAACGTCGGGGGTAAACTCGAAGCTCTCGTTCTTTTCCGCCTCGGCGACCCGCTTTGCATAGTCGTCCCTTATTCTCGGAATAATTTTGGAAAGAGTTATGCCGCCGTAGCCTATCGCCGCATAGAAATCGTCGAGGGTCTCGCAGCCGTGGTGCTTCATATCTATCGCGACAAACTCGGGGAGCTCCTCCTCGGTTATCCTGACCATATTCCTTCTTAGCTCGCGCCAGAGGGCTTCCCTGCCCTCTACGATGTTCTCGTCGCGGCGCTCCTTTTTGAACCACGAGCGGATTTTCGCCTTCGCCTCGTTGGTCTTGCAGATATTTAGCCAGTCGCGCTTCGGACCGTGGGAAGGGTCTTTCGAGGTGATTATCTCGATTATCTCGCCGGTTTTTATGACGTAATCGAAGGGAACGAGCTTTTTATCCGCCTTTGCGCCGGTCATCTTATGCCCGACCTGAGTGTGTATCGCATAGGCGAAGTCGATGACTGTCGCTCCCTGAGGCAGGGTTATAACGTCGCCCTTCGGGGTCATCGCAAATACGTCTTCGGGGGAAAGGTCGTTTTTTATCGCGCGGACTATATCCTCGGCGTCGTCCGATTCCTTCTGGGTGTCGAGTATCTGACGAACCCAGTTGAGGCGCTCGTCGAACTTGTATTTGCCGCTCCTGCCCTCTTTGTATTTCCAGTGCGCGGCGATGCCGAACTCGGCGGTGTGGTGCATCTCCCAAGTCCTGATCTGGACCTCGAAGGGTATCCCCTCGCGCCCCATTACCGTTGTATGAAGGCTCTGATACATATTTGCCTTCGGGGTAGAGATGTAGTCCTTGAAGCGGTTGGGTATCGGCTGGAACATATCGTGCATTATTCCGAGGACGAAATAGCATTCGGTGACGGTGTTGACTATAACGCGAACTGCGTATTTGTCGTAAATTTCGTCGAAGGTCTTGCCCTGCTCATAGATCTTCTTGTATATCCCGTAGGCGGATTTTACCCTTCCCTCAACGGTCGGGACGGGGTCGAAATCGGCGGCAAGGCGCCTTTTTATCCTTGTTTTTATCGTTTCGATGAATTCCTCGCGCTCGCGCTTGCTCTTTTCGAGGAGCTGCTCTATCTCGGCATAGGCGTAAGGGTCGAGATAGCCGAAGGAGATGTCCTCCAACTCCTCTTTGAGCTGACGGATACCGAGGCGGTTGGCGAGCGGAACGAAGATCGACATTGTTTCGAGCGAAACGTCGCGGCGCTTTACTCCGCTTCTGAATCCGAGGGTGCGCATATTGTGGAGCCTGTCGGCGAGCTTGATTATGATAACTCTGATATCCTTCGCCATAGAAAGGAATATCTTTCTGATGTTCTCCGCCTGCTGCTCCTCTTTAGAGGCGAGGTTGATCTTATCGAGCTTGGTAACGCCGTCGACAAGGTTCGCAACGTCGGCTCCGAACTTCTTTTTTACGTCGTCATAGGTCGCGTCGGTGTCCTCAACGACGTCGTGCAGAAGCGCCGCGCAGATGGCGTCGGTGTCCATTCCGAGGTCGACGAGTATCCCAGCGACGGCGAGGGGGTGGGTTATATAGGGCTCCCCCGATTCGCGGAACTGCCCCTCGTGCATCTCGCGGGCAAATTCGTATGCCGAGCGTATTTTGGCAAGATTATAGTTTTTATCGAGGTCGGAAAGACGGTCGATAAGCTTTTCAAAGTTTTGGTTGCAGGTCTGTATGGTCTGCTCAGCCATAAAAATCACCTCACAGAATCATCGCGCGAAGTTTTTTGAGCGTTTCGCTCGTTTCGATATCTACCCTGCTCTTCGGAGCCGAGGGCTCTATCCTCCCCGAAGAAGGGGAATATTTCAGAAGACCGGTATCGGCGAAGGCGTCGATCATTATCCTCAGCTTGAATGCGTTCAGGCTGTCGCTCTGAACCCTCGCATAAAGGCTTTCAAAGGTCAGCGGAGAAGCGCTTCCGGCTATGTATTTATATACCCCGACGAGCTCCGCCCTATCGGGCAGACCCTTTTCGAGGAGCCTTTTTTCGACCTTTTCTCCGCGGCGGAATTTTTCGTAAACGTCGCAGGCGGCAAAGAATCTGTCCTGCTTAACGCCGTGGAGTCGGTAATCGACGGCTTTTAGCGAAACGCTCCTGTTACCTTTATATTCATTCGGGAGCATATTTGCCATAAGGTCTATTCTGTCGCCGACTTTAAGCGGGAAGTCGGCGGTTTTTTCCTTGAAGAAGAGAGCCGAAGCAGAAACGTCGTCCAGCGAGAGGTCAAGCTTTGTGTATTCGCCGTTTTTAAGGGGATATACGGCTTTTATGACCGCCCCCGAGACGGCGAAAAGCGGCTCGGGGTTCCCCTGACCGAAGGGCTCAGCCCGCGAAAGAGCGGCGGCGTTGTCAAAGGTAAGGTCGGCGCCGGTCAGGAGCTTGTCTGCGTTGAGAGTAGCCCTCGGCATAGCGCAGTGGAATTCAAGCGCGTAGCTCTCGATTTTTTCGCGCAGGGCGGGAATGTTATCCTCAGAAACGGTGAGACCGCCGGCAAGCTCGTGCCCGCCGTATTTTATCAGCAGCTCGCGGCAGTGATCGAAGCATTTGAACACGTTGAAGCCCTCGACGGAGCGCGCGGAGCCCCGCGCCAAGCCGCCGTCGCCGATCGAAATAACGAGCGCGGGCTTTTCGTACATCTCAACGAGCCTCGCGGCGACTATCCCGATAACTCCCGAATGCCAGCCCCGCTCCGCAACGGTAAGCACCCTGCCCTCAAGCAGCTTCGGGTCGGAATCTATCATAGCGGCGATTTCGCCCATTACCCCGCCCTCGGCGGTTTTTCTCATCGAATTGAGGCGGATAAGCTCGGCGGCGTATCCAGCGGCGGATTCGTCTTCGGCGGTAAGCATATTGAAAGCCGTCATAGGCGAACCGAAGCGGCTCGAAGCGTTTATTCTCGGGGCTATTGTATAAGCAAGCGCGGTGGAATTGACGGCTTCGGGGCTCGTCCCGCACTGCTCCAAGAGCGAAAGCAGACCGACGTTTTCGGTGTTTTTGAGGAGCCTCAGCCCCGAGGAGACGATAACTCTGTTTTCGCCGATGAGCGGCACGACGTCGGCGACGGTGGCTATTGCGGCGAGGTCGAGGTACTGCTCGCATACCGTTCCGTAATCGCCCCCGTCGAGCGCGGCGCAGAGCTTAAGAACCACTCCCGCTCCGCAGAGCATTTTAAACGGAGAAAGGCAGCCCGGGCGGTGAGGGTCTACTACTGCGAGAGCCTCGGGCAGAACTTCAAGCGGCTGGTGGTGGTCGGTGACGACGAGGCTCATTCCGAGCTCGGCTATCCGCTTCGCCTCTTCTATGGCAGAGATGCCGTTGTCGACGGTTACGATTAGCGAAACGCCGCTGTTATGCATTTTTTCCACGGCGGAGATGCTGAGCCCGT
The DNA here is from genome assembly GCA_947627875.1 of uncultured Clostridia bacterium. Classification (GTDB taxonomy): domain Bacteria; phylum Bacillota; class Clostridia; order Oscillospirales; family Ruminococcaceae; genus Faeciplasma. The sequence goes on along the minus strand of CANQXS010000020.1, from coordinate 40,216 downwards.
AGCCCTCTTCGCGCTCGGGGAGCATTACCGAAACGTCGGCTCCCATACTCATAAGATAGCCGTAGAGGATAGCCGACGAGGTTACGCCGTCGCAGTCGTAATCCCCGAAGATGCAGATCTTTTCGCCGTTTTCGACGGCGGCGTTTATAGCGTCGACCGCCTTATCCATATCGGCGAGCAAAAACGGGTCGGAGAGCTCCTCGCCGTTAAAGAACGCGGCAAGGCTTTCGGCTGTATTATATCCGCGCGCCGCCATAACCTCGGCAAGAAGCGGCGGCAGGTCGGTCGAAGTTCTTATTCTGTTGACCCGCGCGGCGTCGGCGCGGGAGACTGTCCATTTTTTCATAATCGCTCCGTCAAAATAAAATATATGGGATAGTATATCACAAAGTCGAAAAAATGTAAAGAGGCATAAAGGGGGCGGAGCGCATAAAATCGCCGCACCGGTCTTACTGATGACCGATGCGGCGGTGTGTTCAGGATTTTATTCTTTTGTGAGCTCTTTTAAGCTTGCGGCGAGACCGGCAAGACCCTGTATCTCGCTCGGAATGATTATCTTAGTCGCCTTGCCGTCGGCAGCCTTCGAGAAGGCTTCGAGGCTCTTAAGGGCTATTACCTGCTCGTTGGGGCTCGCGGCGTTGAGCTTTTTGAGGCTCTCCGCAAGCGCGGTCTGAACGGCGTCAATCGCCTCCGCCTCGCCCTGAGCTTCGAGTATCTTCTGCTCCCTTACGGCGGCGGCTCTGAGGACCATAGCCTCTTTCTCCGCTTCGGCGTGAAGAATCTCCGCCTGCTTATCGGCTTCCGCCTTGAGTATCTTCGATTCCTTTTCGCCCTCGGCTACGAGTATCTGCGACTTCTTATCGCCCTCGGCCTGCAATATCTTCTCGCGGCGCTCGCGCTCCGCCTTCATCTGCTTCTCCATAGCGTCCTGAATTTCTCTCGGCGGGAGAATGTTCTTGAGCTCAACTCGGTTTACCTTTATTCCCCAGCGGTCGGTCGCCTCGTCGAGGATAACGGTAATTTTGGTGTTGATAGTATCGCGCGAAGTAAGCGTTGCGTCGAGTTCCATCTCGCCGATGATGTTTCTCAGGGTGGTGGCGGTGAGATTCTCTATCGCGGCGATCGGGCGCTCAACGCCGTAGGTATAGAGCTTCGCGTTGGTTATCTGGAAGAACACGACCGTGTCTATCTGCATCGTGACGTTATCCTTGGTAATGACGGGCTGGGGCTGAAAATCTGCGACCTGCTCCTTTATTGAGACCTTTTTCGCTATCCTGTCGATAAACGGGAAGAGCATATGCGGACCGGTGTGGAGCTCGCGGTTAAAGGCTCCCAAGCGCTCGACGACGAAGACCTGCGCCTGAGGGACGATTTTGAAGTTTGAGATGACGATAAAGAATATCACCAGAATGATTACAAAAATGACTATTGCTTCCATTTTTATGACTCCTTTCAGAACACTGTATCTATACCGTGCGGCTCAGGCTTTTCTTGCAACTATAAGCTTTGCGCCGTCGATATCCTTGATTATTACCGATTCGCCGGATAAAATCGCGCTGCCGTCCTCGCTTACTGCTATCCAGGAGACTCCGCCTACCGTCGCCCTGCCCTTGGAATGCTCGTTGTCGATATCCTCGGTGACTATCGCGGTCTTGCCGATGTTGAGGTCGGCGTTAGTGCGGACGAAGCTCCCGCGAAGCTTTCTTACGAGCGGTTTTGTTAAGATGAGCAGAAGAGCCGTCGCGGCAGCGAAGACCGAAAGCTGAGCCCAGAGCGGCGCGCCTATTCCGGCAAGGATAAGCGAGAAGAGCGCCGCGAAGGAAAACCAGATCGAAACGAACTGGGTCGTCGCAAGCTCGGCGATGATCCCGACGATGATGACCACGCCCCAGAGAACTATCATAAACGCTTTCATAAACAACGCTGACCCCCTTGACATATTCGGTATATCCATAATACCACATTTATTTAAGTTTGTAAAGAGCAAGATTTTGGAGAATAGAAGAAAAAACAAAATTTTAAGCTTCTCAAAAGTAAGTCTCAAGGCTTGGAGCTTGGTGCGGCTCATTATGGCGCGAATGCGCAAATGCGGCGACAAAAGCTTGCACCAACCGTACTGCCTGCACGCCGCATAAGTCGTTCGCTTCGCTCTCGACCCGAAAAGGTAATTATCTGTACTCGCCATTTCCCTCTGTGACCTTTGCGGCAAAAGCCCATGGGAAGGCGCGGCTGCCGTAAGCGTTTTAAGGGGATTCCAAGGGGGGAAATCGCAATCCCCCTTTGGCGTGTCTTTTCGCATCACTTTTCTGCACGAGCAGAAAAGTGACGGAGCCCTCCCCCCATTGGGGGAGGGAGGAGAGGGTGGGGGAAAACACAGCGCAAAGCTTTAATTTGCCTCGCCCTACTCGGCAAATCGGGGAGACCCCCGGCGAGGGTCTCCCCAAGAAAAACTGTCCACCGGACAGTTTTTCTCCCCCGTCCTGCGCTCTGTTTGAAAAAGATTCCGCGCCTGCGGGCGCGGCGGGGGGCTCCGCCCGATGCACGCGGGGTTTTGTCCGAGAATACGAGCGGGCGGGCGTTTATGCCCGCGAAGTATGAACGGTTACAAAACCAGCTTGCATTTGACCCGTCGCAAGCCTTTTGGAAAAGGCTTGACCGAAAACTTTTATTTTTTTGCAAAAACTATTGCAGCTTTACGTTGCCTTTCCCGAAAGCATCGTTCAGCTCCTCTAAGAGACTGCCGCTCAGACCGACGGTCGCCGCGCCCTTCATCGCAGTGAGCTTATTAAGGTCTGAAAAATAAACCGTAAGCCTGTTTGAGCCGTGGAACTCTTTGCAGATCTCCCGCAGGCGGGCTATCTTCTCCCTTTCGGCTGATTTCAGCCTGACGCAGACGGTCTTGTGCGAAAGCTCGATTATCCTGTCTTTTATCGGCTTTATTTCGTCGGCGAGTATCTTCGGGTCCTCCTCGTCTTTAAGGGATACCTTTCCCTTTACGCAGAGCTTTTCGCCGGTTTGGAGCAGCGCCCTCGCCTGCTCGTAGATATTCGGGAAGACTATCGCCTCGATGTCTCCCGAAATGTCTTCAAATCCGGTAAAGCACATCTGCCTGCCGCCCTTTGATGTGAACATCTTCTTCGAGCGAAGCATACCGATTATCTCGACCCTGCTGCCGTCGCGGTATTCTGCAACCTTCGGGTCGGAACCTTCGATTATCCTTCTTACGGTAGTGATACCGTCGACGCCTATCCAGGAGGAATACTCCGAAAGAGGGTGACCCGAAACGTATACCCCGAGCATCTCTTTTTCCATCTCAAGCAGCTCAGGGAACGAAAACTCCTCAGCCTCGGGTATCTCGGGCTCGCCGCCGCCCTCGTATTCGCCGAAGAGGTCGAGCTGCCCCTCGATATTCCCCCGCTTTGAATCCGCGACGGCCGAAAGCAGCCTGTCGTAATTCGTGAGCATTTCGCGGCGATTGTTATCGAAGCCGTCGAAAGCGCCGCTCATTATAAGCGATTCTATCGCGCGGGCGTTGAGCTCTTTGCCGTACATTCTCTCAATGAAGTCGTAGAGCGACTTGAACGGTCCGCCGCTCTCGCGCTCGGCTATTGCGGCGTTTATCATTCCGCTGCCGACGTTCTTTACCGCCATAAGCCCGAAGCGTATCCCCTCGGGGCAGGACGTGAAGCCGTTGAAGCTCAGATTTATATCGGGTCTTAAAAGCTTTACGCCTCTCGAGGCGCAAGCGTCGGTGTATTCGGTAACCTTAGAGGCGCTGCCCGCAAAGCCCGTCAGAAGCGCAGCCATATATTCCTTGAAATAATACCGCTTTAAGTAGGCGGTCTGATACGCTACATAGGCGTAAGCGGCGGCGTGGGACTTATTGAAGGCGTAGTCGCTGAATGCCTCTAACTTGTCAAAAAGGCTGCTCGCAACGCCCTCGGGAACGCCGTTTCCGACACACCCGACGATGCCCTTTCCGTCGCCGTAAATAAACACCTTTCGCTCTGCCTCGAGCGCCTCGCGGTTCTTATGCGACATAGCGCGCCTTATAACGTCGGCCCTGCCGTAGGAATACCCCGCAAGCGCGCGGAATATCTCCATTACCTGCTCCTGATATATCACAACTCCGTAGGTATTGTCGAGTATCGGCTTTAAGAGCGGAGTGTCGTAGGCTATCTTCGAGGGGTCGCGGCGGTTGCGCAAATATACGGGTATGGATTCCATAGGACCAGGTCTGTAAAGCGCTATGGCGGCGATAAGGTCGTCTATCCGATGAGGCGCGAGACTTACCGTTGTTGAAGTCATTCCCGGAGATTCAAACTGGAACACCCCGCAGGTGTCGCCCCTTGCGAGCATTCTGTATATCCCGGGGTCGTCGATAGGTATATTATCTATGCTGAAATCCGGCTTGCGCTGCCTTATCATCTTCTGGGCGTCGCTTATCACCGAAAGGTTGGTTAAGCCGAGAAAGTCGATTTTAAGAAGCCCGAGGCTCTCAAGGACGTCTTTATGGTACTGGGTCATTATCTGCCCGTCGTTAGTCTGGAGCGGAACGTAATCATAGACCGGTCCGGCGGTTATGACCACTCCCGCGGCGTGGGTGGAGTAGTGGCGCGGCAGCCCCTCGACCTGCTTTGCGGTATCGATGAGCTCGCGCATCTGCTCGCTCTCGCGGTAAATTTCGCCGAATTCCGAAGAAGCCTTAAGCGCGCCGTCGATAGACATTCCGTATGGGACAGCCTTCGCGGCTCTGTCCGCAACGTTATAGGGCAAGCCCATAGCGCGGGCGACGTCGCGAATCGAGTTCCTCGCAGCCATAGTGCCGAAGGTTATGATCTGAGCCACATGGTCGACACCGTAGCGCCGCTTGACGTAATCTATGACCTCGGTTCGGCGCTCAGAGCAGAAATCAATGTCGAAGTCGGGCATCGAGACCCTTTCGGGGTTGAGAAAGCGCTCAAACAAAAGCCCGTATCTGAGCGGGTCGATGCCGGTTATTCCGATGCAGTAGGCGGCAAGGCTTCCTGCCCCCGAACCCCTTCCCGGACCGACGGGGATATCCTGAGAGACCGCATATCTGACAAAATCCCAGACGATGAGATAATAGTTTACGAAGCCCATCTCGGTGATGACCGAAAGCTCGTATTCAAGCCGCTTTACCGCCGCCTCGGGCGGGTTTTCGCCGTATCTGCGGCGAAGACCGTCGTAGCAGAGCTTCGTTAAATAGGCTTTGTTGTCGCTCACGCCCTCGATCGAAAAGCCGGGGAGCTTTTTCTCGCCGAATTTGAAGTCGAAATTGCATTTTTCGGCTATTTCGAGGGTGGTCTCGAGCGCTTCGGGGTGCTGAGAAAAGAGCTCTTCCATCTCCTCCGCCGACTTGAAATAGAATTCGTCGGTACCGAATGACATGGCGTCGGGGCTGTTTTCGGTGGTGTTTGTGGCTATGCACATTAAAATTCTCTGCGCCCTCGCGTCGGTTTTATAAATATAATGGCAGTCGTTAGTCGCGCAGAGCTTTATTCCGAGCTCCCGCGCGAGCCTGTACTGATAGGGCAGTATTCCCAACTGCTCCCTGAGCCCGTGGTTCTGGACCTCGATATAGTAATCCTCCCCGAAGAGAGCTTTATAGCGGGCGGCGGTCTCTTTGGCACCGTCGTAATCGCCGTTCGAAAGCTTTTTCGCGACTTCTCCCTGTAAACACGCCGAGAGGCAGACCAGCCCGCCGTGATACTTTTCGAGAAGCCCGAAATCGATTCGCGGCTTGGAATAGAAGCCGTCGATATAGGCATAGGAAACGAGCTTGCAGAGGTTGCCGTAGCCCTCGCCGTTTTTGCAGAGAAGAATAAGGTGGTAGGGCTGCAAATCCTGTTTGCCGGCTTTATCGAACCTCGTTCTCGGCGCAACGTAGAACTCGCAGCCGATTATCGGCTTTATTCCAGCCGACTTGCAGGCTTTATAGAAATCCACGGCGCCGTAAACGTTGCCGTGGTCGGTGATTGCAAGGGCGGGCATTCTTAGCTCTTTTGCGCGCGAAACAAGCCGCCCGATGCGGCAGGCGCCGTCGAGCAGCGAATATTCGGTGTGAACATGAAGGTGAACAAACTTCGGCATAGCTTAGTCCTCTGTTTCCTCCGCTATCTGCTCTATTCTCATAAAGCGGTGGTTGACTCCCGAGCGGGAAAGCGGCGGCTCGAACAGCTCGCAGAGCTCGGAAAGGCTCATTTCGGGGTTTTCGAGCCTTATTCGCGCAAGCTCGGCAAGCTCGTCCGGCAGCCTTGATAGCCCGCCCTCGGAAGCTATTATCTTATTTATCGCGCTTATCTGCCTAAGCGCCGAACGGTTCTGCCTGCCGCAGTTGGCGGTGTCGCAGTTGGTGGCGCGGTTTACTCGGTTGCGTATATCCCTGTAGATTTTAACGTTCATAAGCTCGAGGCTGGATTTCGGCGCGCCTATAAGCGTTAAAATGTCTTCGATATGCTCGCTCTCTTTAAAATAGAGGACGCTCGCGCGCTTTCTTGAGACTATTCCGCCCTCGATCCCGAGCCTTTCGGAGAACATTTCGCCGAGCTCGCGGCAGAGCCTTTCGCTCGGGACGACGAATTCGAGGTGATAGCCCTTTTCGGGAGACACGACGCTCCCGCAGCTTAAAAATACTCCCGCCGCAAAAGAGCCGAAATACTTCTCGGAAGGCGGCTTTATCATCGAAACGCTCCGCTCGCCGCGCGGGTCTATCCCGAGAGCATCGTAAAGCCCTCCGAGCTTCTCTGCTCCTCTTACCGACATCGAATAGAGCGCGGGCTTCGCTCCCCTGTCGGTCTTTGCGACGTTTACCGAGCTCTCGCCCGTTATATGGTTCACGAGCCTGACGAAGAGGTCGCGGGTGTTGCGGTTTTCGGTCTGTAAAAGAACTTCTTCGGGCGACATCTCCCTGCCGAAGAGTATCATTCCCCCGAGGCAGGCTTCGCAGCGCTTTCTTCCGGTTATGTTCTGCGCCGCCTCCGCCTTCACCTTGTGCGAAAAAAGCTCCCCGCTCATTTTATCAGACACCTGTGCTCGACTCTTACGTCGCAGCCGTCTTTAATAAGGGCTTCCGAGAGCCTGCGCGCAAAGCTCACGCTGCGGTGGCGCCCGCCCGTGCAGCCGAACGCCACTACAAAGCGGCTCTTTCCCTCCTTTTTGCAGAGGGGTATCATCGCGGTCACAAGACCGTAAATTCTTTCGTAAATCTCGACGGCTTCTCTGTTTCCGAAGACGTAGTTATAGACCTCGTCGTCGAGACCGGTTCGGGGGCGGAGCTCGGGGACGTAAAACGGATTGTCGAAGCACCTTACGTCGAAAACGAGGTCGGCGTCCTTGGGAATTCCGAAGGTGTAGCCGAAGGAAACGACGTCGATTATCATGCCTCCCGCGCTGTCGGAAAACAGACCGCGTATGCGGTTCTTGAACTCAGCCGGACGGACGCTCGTAGAGTCGATATAAATGTCGGCAAGCTCCCTTGCGCCCGAGATCTCGGCGCGCTCGAGCTCGATCGCCCTCATAAGGTTGCCCGAAGCCTCGTCTTCAAGGGGGTGCCTGCGGCGGGTCTCTTTATAGCGGTTGATGAGAACGCCGTCGTCGCAGTCGATAAACACGACCGTCACCGACGCGCCGGAATTCCTCAGCCCTTCGACGCTCTCGCGGAATTTCGAGAAGAGGTCGCGCGAGCGGACGTCGACGGCGAAGCAGATTTTATCCGTCTTGGGCGCGGAATTTCCTATCAGCTCGGCAAAACTCGCCAAAAGCTCGGGCGGCATATTGTCGATGCAGTAAAATCCGAGGTCTTCAAAGACGTTGAGAGCGCTGGATTTTCCGGCTCCCGACATTCCCGTTACGATGATAATGTTCATTTTTCTTCCTTTCGATGTAAAGCGGGGCTACTTTACGGGCTCGGAGGGTATAAGCCTTACCTCGGGCTCGAGGGTATACCCCGTTTTTTCCTTGACCGTCCTTTTGGTCAGCTCGATAAGCTCTATTATATCCGACGACGTTGCGCCGCCGAGGTTTATTATGAAGTTTGCGTGCTTGGGGCTTATCTGAGCCCTGCCGACCGCAGCGCCTTTAAGCCCGCTCTGCTCGATGACGAGCCCCGCATAAGTTCCCTCGGGGCGCTTGAATGCCGAGCCGAAGGAGGGATATTCGAGCGGCTGGCGGTCGTGGCGGCGCTTTATAAGCTCCTCCATCTTCGCGGAGATCTGATCGCGGTCGCCACTTTCGAGCCTGAAAACAGCAGAGGTAATTACCTCGCCGCTATGGGCAAATCTGCTGGTTCGGTAGCCGAGCATAAGCCCGTCGGCTGTAAAGTCTTTTACCTTGCCGGAGGGCAGAACGGCTCTTACGCTCTCGACTATGCCCTTTATTTCTCCGCCGTAGGCTCCGGCGTTCATATAAACCGCCCCGCCCACCGTTCCGGGAATGCCGTAGGCAAATTCAAGACCCGTCAAACCGTTGTCAAGAGCGGCTTTGCAGACCGTCGAGAGCTTTACTCCCGCCGAGGCGGTTATCCTCTCGCCGTCGCATTTTATGCTCCCAGGCGGGTCCTCGGGGACTATCACCGCGCCCCTGAAGCCTTTGTCGGTAAAGAGGACGTTAGAGCCGTTTCCGAGGATCATACTGTAAAGCTCGGTATCTTTACATTTGAAATACACCCTTGCGGCGGTCTCGGAATCTGGCGCAAAGACCATAAGGTCGCAGCTCCCGCCGGTTCTGACCGAGGTATGGAGCCTGAGGGGTTCGTCTTTCAGTATCCTGCAGCCTTTATCGGCAGCGTAAGCCTCGATAAATCCAAGCTTTTCACGGTGAGTCATAAGCATTTCCCCTCGGAGGTATTATATTTCAATTTCGGGGTGCTTTTTATGCACCCTTTCGCGCAGGCGGTCTATATCGGCGTTGACGATAAGCTCGGTCGGGAAGCCGGCTTCCTCTAAGAGCTTCGACGAGAGCGGCGCAGAGCCTATCGCGCTCCAAAAATGAGCATCGCTGTCGACTGCTATTTCGCAGCCGTATTTTTTGCAGGCGGAAAGCATCGCCAGAACGTTTTCGCGCGGGCTTTTTCCCGTCGCGACGGAGCTCTCGTTGAGCTCTAAAAGTATCCCCCGCTCGGCGGCGGCTTTCGCGAGAATGTCCCAGTCTGCGGGAAAATTCTTGGTCGTCGGGTGACCGACAAGGTCGACGCCGTAACGCTCGAAGAGCTTCAGATATCCTTCGGTAACCGTCTTTTTATCGGCGACGGCGAAATTCTCGAAATAGTAGCGGTGATACGAGGCGACGAGCCATTCGATATTTGCGAGGTGCTTTTCGGGGACGTCGAGATTGCCGTCATAATTCAAAATATTCGCCTCGACGCCCTTTAATACGCTTACGCCGCGTATCTTTCGGGGCAGGACGCGCATATTTTCAAAGTGCCAGACGTGGGGCGAATCTGGCATCGCCATGCCGTGATCTGTCAAGGCAATACACTTTACGCCTATCTGCGATGCGTATTCGCAGTTCTCGGTAATCGTCGAAAAAGCGTGGGTCGAAGCGACCGTATGGGTGTGAAGGTCGGCCTCTAAAAACAGCCCGTTCGTCATAAATCGGTCCAATTCTGGACGGTTTCGGTGCCTTCCATCTCGAGACCGAGGTTCCCTAAAAGCTCCTGAGCGGCGTTGTAGCCCATCTTCTTCTCGCGGTTGTTCATCGCCGCGACCTCAAGAATAACTGCTAAGTTGCGCCCGGGCTTTACCGGTATTGTAATGCTCGGGACCTTTACATCCAAAATGCTCGTGTATTCGCTGTCTACTCCCATTCTGTCGTAGAAGCGGTCGGGGTCCCAAGGCTCTAACTTTACGACGAGGTCGATGCGCTCGGTCATTTTTATCGAGCCCATTCCGTAGAGCCTGCGGACGTTCACTATTCCTATGCCCCTGAGCTCGATGAAGTGGCGGATATTCTCGGGTGAGGAGCCTACAAGGGATATCGCCGAGACCTTTTTTATCTCGACGGCGTCGTCGGCGACAAGGCGATGCCCGCGCTTTACGAGCTCGATAGCCGTCTCGGATTTACCTACGCCGCTCTCTCCGACGATGAGAACGCCCTCGCCGTAGATCTCGATCAGAACACCGTGGCGGGTTATTCGCTGAGCCAACTGAACGTTGAGATAGGCTATACCCCTCGCGAGGAGCTCCGAGGAGCCGAGAGCGGTCCTGAGAAGCGGGACCTCGTATTTTTGGGCGGCGGCGAGCATCTCGGGGAAGATATCGTGGTTCTGGCAGACGATGAGCGCGGGGAATTTATAGGAAAACAGCTTGTCGAGCGACTTTGCGCGGGTCTCGGGGTCGAGACCGTTTAGATAGGCAAACTCGGTGTTGCCGCAGGCCTGGACCTTTCCGGTGTTGAAATACTCGTAAAAACCGGTGAGCTGGAGCGCCGGACGGTTGATATCGTTGTTGTAGATATAGCTCTTTTCGAGCGGGCCTTTGCTGTAGACGACCTCGAGTGAAAGCTCGTTCACGAGGTCGGCTATTGATACCTTGTAGACTTCCGCCATAATTATCTCTCCTTATAAAGTTATTGTTTTTTCGTCGATCATATTCTGCGCCGCGAGTATTACCCCCATGCGCCCCGTAGGATAGGTTATCCCGCCCTGGAGCCAGGCGGCGTAGGGCTCGCGTATCGGGGCGTCGGCAGAAAGTTCGATGGAAGCTCCCATAGTGAACGCTCCCGCAGCCATTATCACCTTGGATTCGTAGCCCGGCATATCCCATGGCTCTGGGGTAACGAAGCTGTCTATCGGGGCGCCGTGCTGTATTCCGCGGATAAAGGAGCAGAGCGCGCCTTCGTTTTTCAGGAGTATCGAGGCGATTATATCGGCCCGCGGCTCGCCAGACTTAGGCAAGGTCTCATAGCCGAGGCTCTCAAAGAGACGGCAGGCAAATACCGAGGTTTTAACGGCGTTTGCAACCGTCTGAGGGGCGAGGAAGAATCCGAGATACATCTCGCGGTTCTGATGGAGCGTTGCGCCTATCTCCTTGCCCATTCCTACAACTGTAAGGCGGTAGGAGCAGAGCTCGATAAGGTCGCGCCTGCCGGCTATGTAGCCGCCCGTCGAGGCTATTCCGCCGCCGGGATTTTTGATCAGCGAGCCCATCATTATATCGGCTCCGACGTCGAGCGGCTCGAGCTCTTCTACAAATTCGCCGTAGCAGTTGTCGACCATAATGACAGCGTCGCTGCCGGCTGAGCGTATCGCCCTGACGATCTCGGCGATGTTTCCGACGGTGTATGAAGGTCTTGTAGAATACCCGCGCGAGCGCTGGATATAGGCTATCTTCGCGCCCTTCGCCCTCTCGGCTATCCGCTCAAGGTCGGGCATTCCGTCGGGCTTAAGGTCTACTTCCTCGTATTCGATTCCGTAGTCGCGGAGCGAGCCGTTTCCCGGCTTTCCGCGCTTGCCGACTATCTCTTCAAGGGTATCGTAAGGCGCGCCGGTACACATAAGCAGCCTGTCGCCGGGGCGGAGTATTCCGAAGAGCGCGGTCGAGATGGTGTGGGTGCCGTTCACGAAGTTGAAGCGGACGAGCGCGTCCTCGGCGCCGAGTGCGTCGGCATATACCCTGTCGAGGGTGTCTCTGCCGAGGTCGTCGTAGCCGTAGCCGGTGGTGCCGTGAAGGGCGGTCTCGGGGACGCTGTTCTTTATGAACGCGGCGAGGACCTTCTCGCCGTTATGCCGCGCGATGTCGTCTATGCGCTTAAAATCAGCCTCGCAGGCTTCCTCAGCCTTTTCTGCGAGGGCTCTGAGCTTTGGATCGATCTTAAAAAATTCCGTCATTTTTATTCTCCGTTACTGTTTTTTTTATGAAAATCCTGTCCGAAGCAAACTCGGGACAGCCGATTTTTCGGTAATACCCCGCAGATTCGGGCGGTGCGGCAAGATAGGCGCTAAGTCCCTCTTCGGCGAGGAGCCTTGATGCTCCGCCTAAAAGCCTTTCGGCATAGCCCCGCCCTCTGTCTTCGGGAGGGGTCGCGACGTCGGTTATATAGGCACTGCCGCCGCGCATAAACCTGACCGTAAGGACGGCGCTCTCATATCCGTAAAGCCGCGACAGATTCATATTTACCCTTCGCAGCGTGTCGGTGAGCCATAAGCCGTAGTCTCCGCCGTCGGAATAAACCGTCTTAAAGACCGTTTCTGGGTCGGGGGCGGCTATCCCTTCGGAGGACTCCGCCGGAGGGACGTCGAAAAACACCCGCTCGCGGGAGGTATATCCCGAGAAGCCGCGGGGCTGCACGAGCTCGCGGGGAAGTTCTATCGAATAGGGCTGCCAAAAGTCGGCAAACTCAGCTATTTCGCGGCAGACGGCGCGCGTTATTTTGGCGCCTTCTGTAAAATCCGCGGTCATCGAGCCGTTGAAAACCGATATAACCGCTGAGCGCTTCTTTTCGGCGACCTCGTAGAATCGGCAGAAATCGAAGCCCGCGCCGTAGGCTTCAAGATGGCTGAGTATCGCCTCGGAATAATGAGACCTGCGGAGCCCCGAACCGTCGAATTGTTCAAGCAGCCTTATCATTTCAGCGAATTCACTATCGCCTTGAAGTCCTTGCCCCTGACCTTGCAGTTGGGATACATATCGAAGGAGGCGCAGGCGGGCGACATAGCAACAACGTCCCCCGAAACGGCGTTTTCGCGGGAAAGCTCGACCGCCTCGCGCATCGAGCCGGCGTGGAGTATCTTAAGCTTGGCGGGGTCGTAGAGCGGAGTGTCGGTGACGGCTTTTTCTATCAGCGGAGCCGTAGCGCCGATGAGGACGAGGACCTTAGCGAATTGATTCATCGGCTCGGTGAGCGGGTCGAAAGGTATCTTCTTGTCGTAGCCGCCGGCGATCACGATTATGCGCTTTCCGAAGGAGCGCAGGCAGACGGCTGTGCTCTGGGGGCTCGTCGCCTCGGAATCGTTGTAGTATTTAACGCCGTCGAGCTCTCTTACAAATTCTATTCTATGCTCGACGCCGCCGAAGTTTTTGGCGACTTTGGCTATCGTCTCGGCGGAAACGTCGCCCCAGACGGCGCATACCGCAGCGAGGATATTTTCGATGTTATGCTCGCCGGGTATCCTTATGTCTGAAGCGGGCATTATCTTAACGGATTTTCTGCCGTCGGTATAGCAGATATTCCTCGCGGAGTCGAGATAAGCTCCGACCTCGGGCTTTTTAAGCCTTGAGAACATATTGAGGCTGCCCCTGACCCTTCCGCAAAGGTTAAGAGTCCCCTCGTTGTCTGCATTGAGGACCGCGCGGGAAAACGCGCTCTGGTGGTCTAAAATATTGCACTTCGCGGCGACGTATTCCTCCATATTCGGGTGGACGTCGAGATGGTTGGGGGTGATGTTGGTGATAACGGCGACGTCGGGCGACTGGCGCATCGAGATTAGCTGGAAGCTCGAGAGCTCGACTACCGCGTAGTCGTCCTCAGAGATGCTCTCTATCCTCGGCAGAAGCGCCTTGCCGATGTTTCCGCCGAGCCAGACGGTATAGCCCTCGGCTTTGAGAAATTCCGAAATAAGGGTGGTAGTGGTGGTTTTTCCGTTCGAGCCGGTTATCGCGAAGATGCGGCAGGGGCAGAGCTCGAAAAACGATTCCATCTCGCTCGTTATAACGACTCCCCTGCTTCGGGCTTCGATAAGCTTAGGGTGGTTGTAATACATTCCCGGGGTGCGGTAAACAACGTCGAAATCGGCAAGAGAATCGAGGTAGCCCTCGCCGGTAATGAATTTTACTCCCGCGCCGCGAAGCCTTCCGAGAAGCTCGGGGTCATACTGCTCCTCGGTCTTGCGGTCGAGAACGGTAACGTCTATCCCCTTCTTGAGAAAAAGGGAAATCAGCTCGTTATGGCTCACGCCGGTGCCGATAAAGGCGACCTTTTTGTCTTTCAGTCCTTCAAAAAAACGCGCGGTTTTGCTCATATAAAAAACTCCTCTCGGACATATTGCAGCGGTTGAGCCCGCCGAAAAAAGCGGGCAAAATCCTTCCGTAATTATTATATAATATTTTTTCGGAAATTTCAACCACTTCTCGGGGGAATTATTTGGTCAATATTAAAAAAGAAATGTCGCGAAAGGGTCGATTTTTGTATGAAATGAAAAATTATTTTAAGGTTATTGTAATAATAATAAAAAAGCGCTATAATGTTTGCGGCGGAGGTCAGACCGCCGAAGAATTTTCTAAAACGAAGGAGACAAAGAAAGTAATTGGAAAATACTATCATCAGTTTGCGGAATGCGGTCGTTGAATACGACGGGGAGCAGATATTAAAAAATATCAGCCTCGATATCATCGACAAGCAGTTCGTAACTCTTCTGGGGCCGTCGGGTTGCGGCAAGACTACAACCCTGCGTATCATCGGGGGCTTCGCCGAAATGGCGAGCGGTGAACTATTTTTTAACGGTGTTAATATAAAAAATCTTCCTCCGCATAAGCGTCAGGTCAACACCGTATTTCAGAAGTATGCGCTGTTTCCTCATCTGAATATCTATGAGAACATCGCTTTCGGACTTCGGATTCAAAAGCTTCCGGAGGACGAGATCAGGGAGCGCGTGAGCGAAATGCTCGAGCTTGTTAATATGCGGGGCTATGAAAAGCGCTCTATCAATTCGCTGTCGGGCGGTCAGCAGCAGAGGATTGCAATAGCGAGAGCTCTCGTGAACCGACCGAAGGTTTTGCTCTTGGACGAGCCTCTCGGAGCGCTCGACCTTAAACTCAGGAAAGACATGCAGATAGAGCTGAAACGAATGCAGCAGGATCTGGAAATTACTTTCATCTATGTAACGCACGATCAGGAGGAAGCCCTGACTATGTCGGATACCGTTGTCGTTATGCGCGACGGCTGTATCCAGCAGATAGGCACTCCGCAGGACATCTATAACGAGCCGAAGAACGCCTTTGTAGCAGACTTCATCGGCGAATCTAACATAATCGACGGAATTATGCGCCGCGACTTCCTCGTTGAATTCGCGGGCAAGGAATTCGTATGCGTCGACAAGGGCTTTGATAAAGACGAGCTCGTCGACGTTGTTATACGCCCCGAGGATATAAAGGTCGTCCCTCAGCAGGAGGGCGCTATCGTCGGAGTTGTTGAGAATATCGTCTTCAAGGGAGTCCATTACGAGATAACCGTTGACGCCCTCGGCTATAAATGGATAATCCAGTCGACCAGGAGCGAGGAGGTCGGCTCGATAATCGGAATGAACGTTACGCCGGAAGACATACATATCATGCACAAATCGGAGGACGAATAATGAAGACTCCGAGAGCGCTTGCCATACCCTATGCGGTATGGGTGCTGATATTCACCGTCGTCCCGCTCGGACTGGTAGTGGGCTTTGCCTTTACCAATCCAGACGGAAATATCACGCTTGAAAACATCTTCGCGATGTCGGAGTATATGTCGGTGCTGTTCCGCTCGATACTCTTTGCGATAATCGCGACCGTAATATGCCTTTTGATAGCGTTCCCTGCGGCATATATAATCTCCCGCGTCAACGCGATAAACCAATCCACATTTATAGTCCTGCTTATGGTCCCGATGTGGATAAACTTCCTGCTCAGGACCTACGCCTGGATGACCCTTTTGGAGTCAAACGGACTTATAAACAGGCTCTTGGGGCTCATAGACCTCGGACCTTACAGCCTAATCAACAATTCGGGCGCCGTCATTCTGGGCATGGTGTATAACTATCTGCCATTTATGATACTCCCGCTCTATTCGGTGATGGTTAAGATAGACCACAGCATTATAGAGGCCGCGCAGGACCTCGGCTCGAATAAGATACGCCTTGTCAGAAAGGTCCTTCTGCCCCTCTCGATGCCCGGCATCTCGACCGGCGTAATTGCCGTATTCGTGCCGTCGGTATCTACCTTCATCATTTCAAGGATGCTCGGCGGCGGCACCAACGACCTTATCGGCGATATCATCGAAATGCAGTTCTCGGGCAACTCCTATAACCCCCATCTCGGCTCGGCTATGGCGCTCGTCCTGATGATAATCGTGCTGTTTATGATGAGCCTCTTCAATCAGTTCGGCTCGGAGGAGGACGTACCGCTATGAAAAGTTTATCTTCAAAGATCTACATGTACCTGCTGTACATATTCCTTTATCTGCCGATACTCGTGCTGATAGTATTCTCATTCAATCAGTCGAAATCCCGCGCCAACTGGACGGGCTTTACCCTCGACTGGTATGTGGCGCTCTTCAGAGACGAGAGGATTCTCACCTCGCTTCTGAATACCGTTATCGTCGCGCTGTGCGCCTCGGTGCTCGCGACAATTCTCGGCACTATGGCGGCGCTCGGGATACACAGCATGAAAAAAACCGGCAGAGCGATATTTATGGGCGCGACCTATATCCCCGTTATCAATCCCGAGATCATTATGGGTATCTCGCTTATGATACTCTTCCGCTTCTTCGTGACTCATTTTCACTTCCAGTTCGGCTTTGCAACGCTTATCCTTGCGCATATCTCGTTCGACGTGCCTTATGTGATATATAACGTTCTGCCGAAGCTTAGGGCGATGAACCCCAACCTTGTAGAGGCCGCTCAGGACCTCGGCTGCAACCCGAGGCAGGCGTTCTTTAAGGCGGTCATACCCGAAATTATGCCGGGTATCTTCTCGGGCTTCCTTATGGCGCTAACCTACTCGGTAGACGACTTCGTTGTCAGCTACTTCACCTCGGGCACCAACGTAGAGACCCTCGCCGTAACTATCGAATCTATGACGAGAGTAAAGGTCTCGCCGAAGATAAACGCGCTCTCGGCGATAATCTTCGTTGTAATAGCCGCGATAATGATAGTCCGCAACATACTCGAAAACCGCAGGCTCCGCCGCGACCTCGCTCTTTCGAGAGCGGCGCGCTCTTAAGGGGGGTGCCGACGGTGAAAAAAATAATTTCTCTTGTTCTGGCGCTCGCGCTGGTCCTTTCGCTCGCGGGCTGCGGGCAGTCTGCCGGTTCGGACGAAAAAAGGCTCCCGACCGAGGAAATACTCGAATCGTTCGGGCTCGACCCCGAGCTCTTCTCGGATTACGACTACGGCAGGTTCTACGGGCAGGAAATAACCCTTAACGTCGCCAACTGGGGCGAATATATGTCGATCAACGACGACGAGATGACCGACGTAAACGAGGCTTTTGAAGCCCTCACGGGGATCGAGGTCAACTATAAGACCTACGCCTCGAACGAGACGCTCTATTCAAAGCTCCTCTCGGGCGGCGCCACCTACGACATCGTTATCCCCTCGGACTATATGATCTCGAAGATGATAAAAGAGGGAATGCTCGAAAAGCTGAATTTTGAGAACATTCCCAACCTCGCGAACATAATGCCGAGCTTTTTGAACCCGCAGTATGACCCCGACAACGAATACTCCGTCCCCTATCTCTGGGGAATGGTCTGCATAATCTACAACACGACTATGGTGGACGACGAGATAACGAGCTGGAGCTCGCTCTGGGACCCGAAATACGAGGGCGACATACTTATGTTCAACAACCCGCGCGACGCTTTCGGGATAGCTCAGGCTTACCTCGGCTACAGCCTCAACACCGAGAACCACGCCGAGCTCGACGCCTGCGCATCGCTGCTCAGAGAGCAGAAGGAGATCGTTCAGGGCTATGTTATGGACGAGATCTTCGACAAGATGGAGGGCGGCTCGGCGGCTATAGCTCCCTATTACGTCGGCGACGCGGTCACGATGTGTGAAGACAACCCCGACCTCGACTTCGTTATCCCCGAGGAAGGCACCAACTGGTTTGTTGACGCCATATGCATTCCCACCACCGCAGACCACGACAACAAGGAGGCCGCGGAGATGTATATAAACTTCCTCTGCGAGCCCGAAATAGCCCTTGCCAACTGCGACTATGTAGGCTACTCGACGCCCGTAACTCAGGCGTATGAGCTTTTGGACGACGACGCCAAAGCCGACGAGCGCCGCTACCCTTCGGACGACTTTCTCGCCGAAAATACCGAGGTGTTCGTGAATATGAGCGACGAAGCCAACGCCTATATGCAGGAGCTCTGGACCCAGCTCAAGGTCGACAACTCCAACGTTTGGTTCGTGCCGATATTCCTTGTATGCCTTATAGCCGCAACTATCGCGGTAAACGTTTACCGAGCGCGCAAAAAGCGCCGCGACAGCTTCTGACTCCCGTTTATGCTTGATGCCGCCCCGGGCGGGGCGCCAAAATAAATATTCCCGAAAGGGTACGGAGGTTATTATGACAAAACGCAGAAAGACCGCGCAGGTGTTCAATCCGAACGTAAGCGTTGCTCCCCTCGGAATCATCGCTATGGAGGGCGCTCGCGAGCTTGGCTCGAAGATCAACGACTATCTCGTTACCTGGGCAAGGCAGTCGGGGCAGGACATCGACACATTTTTGATCCCTCATAAATGCCCGAGGTTCCAATCGGGCGACGCCAAAGCCCTTATCGAGGCTACCGTCAGAGGGCTCGACCTATTCATCATCTGCGACATCGGCAATTACAGCTGCACCTATCCCCTCTTCGGCAACGAAAACCACATGTCGCCCGACGACCACTATCAGGACCTCAAGAGGATAATTCAGGCTGCGGGCGGCAAGGCTCACCGCATAAACGTTATAATGCCTATCCTCTACGGCGGGCGCCAGCACAGGCGCAACTACCGCGAGTCGCTCGACTGCGCCTGGATGCTCCAGGAGCTCCGCTCGATGGGTGTGGAAAACATTATGACCATCGACGCCCACGACCCGAGAGTACAGAACGCCGTCCCGCTTATGGGCTTCGACAACATCATTCCCTCTTATCAGGTCCTCAAGGCGCTGTTCAACACCGTAAAAGACCTCGAGATAAACAAGGACTCGTTTATGGTCGTCTCGCCCGACGAGGGAGCTATGTCGAGAAATATGTATTATGCCTCCGTTCTCGGCGTAGACCTCGGGATGTTCTATAAGCGCAGGGATTACTCGACCGTTGTAAACGGGCGCAACCCGATCGTCGCCCACGAATACCTCGGAAACAGCATAAAGGGCAAGGACGTATTTATCGCCGACGATATGATATCCTCGGGCGAATCGGTCCTCGATATCGCCAACGAGCTCAAAAACCGCGAAGCAAGAAGGATATTCGCCTATGCGACCTTCCCGATATTCACCGCGGGGCTCTCGGCATTCGACGACGCCTACGAAAAAGGGCTGATAACCGGCGTTTACGGCACTAATCTGAGCTATCTCAACCCCGACCTCAAGACCCGCGAATGGTTCAACACCGTCGACTGCTCGAAATATGTTTCATACTTCGTTGCGGCGCTCAACCACGATATGTCGGTCAGCGACATAATCGACCCGCACGAGAAGATACACAGCCTTCTCAAGCAGCACGAGCATATTATGGGCTGACGGGGAATATAATAAGATGCGGCGCCGTAGGGGACCCCTTAATAGGGTCCCCTACGCCCGAACCGTCCACCGGACGGATTCGGGCTACCCTCCTGATTTTTATTCGTATAAGCATTTCGCGCTCTGAGGAGCGCAACCAGAGGCTTCTCGCCTCTGGACTCTCGCCACCCTTTTGAAAAAGGGTGGACCGAAAACTTTAAAGGCTTGACCGAAAACTTTTAAATTTTAATTGACAAAACTTCTGATAAATAATTGGAGGAATTGCGATGCTTACCGAATTTGATGTGAAAACGCTCGGCTTTAATCCCTTCGAGCGCATCGGGCGCGACTGGTGCCTGATAACCGCCGGAAACAAGGACAGCTACAACACTATGACTGCTTCCTGGGGCGGCGTGGGGATCCTCTGGAACAAAGAAGTCGCGACCTGCTATATCCGCCCGCAGAGATACACCAAGGAATTCGTCGACCGCGAGGAATACTTTACCCTCAGCTTCTTCCCCGACGGCTGGCGCGATGCTCTTAACTTCTGCGGAAAGTATTCCGGAAGGGACCGCGACAAGGCTGCCGAAACCGGTCTGAAGCCGTTTTATGACGGTCTCGGAGTGGCATTCGAGCAGGCGAATCTTGTTCTCGTCTGCCGCAAGCTCTTTGCGCAGCCTATGCTCGAAGAGAGCTTTATTGACAAAGACACCCTTGAGCGCAACTACCCCGCCCGCGACCTCCACACAATTTACGTCGGGGAAATCGTAAGGGCATACAGGCAGTAAGGGCAAATGAACTAAAGCGTCCGGAGCAGGCTTCGGGCGCTTTTTTGCTGTCGTCACGGCTTCAAAATCTTAAGTTTTCAAAAATTGCGGTTTTGTTACCTCTTTGTTATTGAAATCGGCGGGCGGCGGTGATATAATATCCGTATATGAAACAAAAACCACCTACGGAGGTCAAAATATGAAATTTAGCAATACCGTTCGCGCTGTTTTCGCCTCGGCGCTGATACTTACATCGGCGCTGACCTCAGCCTGTGCAGACAAAAAACAGGATATTTCCGGGGAAAACGTTACCACTCCCGCGTCTCAAACCGCTGCAACCACCACCGCCGACCCGAATATCCCCGATTTCACCGTCGGAAGCGCGAATCCCGCGACCCAGCCCCCCGCTGTAACCGAACCCGAAATTCAGCAGACCGAAAGCGGAACCGTCTCCACAGCCGAAGAGCCTGTTGTCACCGAGCCGCCCGAAACCGCCGCACCCGCGACCGAACCTCCGGTAACGGCTCCGCCTGCGGCAGTAACCGAGCAGACGCAGCAGACCGACTCCGAAGGATACGTTATCGACGACTGGTCCTCGGGGCTCGACCTCAAGAGCGAGGACCCCGACGAGCTTCTACAGGCGTTCGGCATCGACAAGGAGCACCGCAGCGCCTATAACGTAAAAATAAGTTCGGAGACGGCTCTGCCGATAATCCATATCACCACCAAGAACAACGCCGAGATACTCTCGCTCGACGAATATATCGACTGCTTCGTCGAAGTCCTCAACTGCGACGACATCTATAAAATGGAAGCCACGAGCGCCGAAGTCAGGGTAAGGGGCAACGCCAGCGCCTTCTACGGCGACGTCAGCAAGATACGCAAGAACGGCGCTCCCTACCGCATAAAGTTCACCGAAAAACAGTCGATGCTCGGGCTCAACGACTTCGCCCGCTGCCGCTCATGGGTCCTTCTGAGGACCTACGAGACCGGCGTGAACGACTACCTCGCCTTTAACCTTGCGAAGGCAATAAACAACGGCGACTATTACAGCTCAGACGCGGCTATAGTTCAGCTTTACATCAACGAGGAATACGCGGGACCTTACGTCCTCTGCGAGCAGACTCAGGCAAACTCCGAAAGAATTGACATAACCGAGCCCGAGAACGGCTATACCGGCACCGATATCGGATATCTCGTTGAACTCGACAACTACGCCGAAAAGCCGTTCTTCTATATCACCTACAACAAGGAGCCGATAACCGACGTTTACGGCACGACGCGCGTTCCGCGCAGATACACCTACGCCATAAAGAGCGACACCTACAGCGACGAGCAGCGCGCCTATATCGAGCGCTATTTCGAGATCGCCTGGGAGATACCTATGCGCGCGATAAGGGACGGGCAGTATTACAAATTCGACGAGGAGCTGAACCTCATTCCCGCGCAGGAGGAATTTTCCTCGGCTTACGACTGCATAAGTCAGGTAGTAAACATAGATTCCGTCGTAGATATGTATATCACCCACGAGATAACAAACAATCAGGACGTTGGCGGCGGCAGCTTCTTCTTCGCGGTAGACTTCGCCGAGGGTTCGAAATATCCGACGCTGACGATGGTCTCGCCCTGGGACTTCGACTGGGCTTATGCCGACTACTCCTCGAAGGCTGACGGCGGGCTTTACGCCGCGAAATTCAAGGACAGCTACTTTGTAGAGCACTGGGGCGACCGCTCCAACCCCTGGCTGATACTCTTCTACTCTGCCGACTGGTTCCAGGACCTTGTTAAGCAGAAGTGGCAGGAGCGCTACAGCAGCATTACCGCCGCGGCGGGAGAGGTCGAGAACTTTGTGGTCAACTACTCGGACGAGCTCAATAAGGACGGCACCCGCCGCTCGGGGCGCGCGATAACGATAGTCCATTGGGCGCAGGACAGGATAGAATATCTGAACACGCTGTGGGGATAAAGTAAAGAGCGGTAAAAGGCTTTTCGGGACATATATATCGTATAAAAGCGATAATGTATCAAGGCATAAGGCGGCAAGCATTTAATTTTGCCTCGCTCGCCGCTTGGCAAACAGGGGACCCCTTAATAGGGTCCCCTGCGCCCGAACCGTCCACAGGACGGATTCAGGCTACCCTCCTGATTTTTATTTGAATAAGGATTTCGCAGCCTGCGGGCTGCGACCAAGGGCGCTGCCCTTGGAACCTGCAAGCCTTTTGGAAAAGGCTTGACCGAAAACTTTTATATTCTATGCGAAAAATGGATATACACGCCCCATCAAACCGTATTGACAAAAGCGGGCGAAGGTAGTATAATAACGGTTAGCGTAAAGCAACCGTTTTTTTGCTGCGCAATTTTCAGACAAAAAGGTTATAATGAAAAAAGTATATATTTACACCGACGGCGCCTGCTCGGGCAACCCCGGCGCGGGCGGCTGGGGCGCTATCCTCAGATACGGAAGCGTCGAAAAGGAGCTCTCGGGCGCCGAGCCCGATACCACCAACAACAGAATGGAGCTCACCGCCGTTATTTCGGCTCTCGAGGCGCTCAAAGAACCCTGCGAAGTCATTCTTACAACGGATTCAAAATACGTTTGCGACGGGATGAACCTCGGCTGGGCGCGCTCCTGGCGCTCGAAAGGCTGGGTCAAATCCGACCGCAAGCCCGCCCTCAACCCAGACCTCTGGGAGCGGCTCTTAGAGCTCTCGGAAAAGCATAAGATAACCTTCGTTTGGGTAAAGGGGCATGCGGGTCACCCCGAAAACGAGCGGTGCGACAGGCTCGCCGTTGAGCAGTACCGCAATTTAAAGCAGGGCCGAAAATAAGAAGGCGGCTTTTACCGCTTTCGGAAAGGAATTTTATATGGACAAACGCTTTGTTTATGCCGACAATTCGGCAACCACAAAAATATCAAAGCCCGTTCTCGACGCTATGATGCCCTATCTTACCGAGCACTACGGCAACGCCTCGAGCATCTACTCCCTCGGAATGGACTCTGCAAAAGCGATTTTAAAGGCGCGCGAGACCGTTGCGAAGGCTATAGGAGCCAAAACGGGCGAAATCTACTTCACGTCGGGCGGCTCGGAATCTGACAACTGGGCAATAAAATGCGCTGCCGAGGTCGGAGCCTCGAAGGGCAAAAAGCATATAGTCACCACCGTTTTCGAGCACCACGCCGTTCTCCACACCTGCCAGTATCTCGAAAAGCACGGCTTTGAGGTCACCTACGTTCCCGTCGACGAAATGGGGCTCGTCCACATTTCGGATATCGAAAAGGCTATCCGCGACGACACCTGCCTTGTTACCGTGATGTTCGCCAACAACGAAATAGGCACAATTCAGCCGATTGCCGAGATTGGCGCTCTCTGCCGCGAAAAGAAGGTACTCTTCCACACCGACGCGGTGCAGGCAATAGGCAACGTTGAAATAAACGTCGCGGAGATGAACATCGACCTTCTCTCGATGTCGGGGCATAAAATTCACGCGCCCAAGGGCATCGGAGCTATGTATATGCGCGCGGGGATAAACCTCCCCAACCTCATTCACGGAGGGGCTCAGGAGCGCTCGAAGCGCGCCGGCACGGAAAACGTCGCCGGTATCGTTGCGCTCGCGACCGCGGTTTCGGAATGCACCAAAAACATCGCAGAGAAGCAGGAGCGCCTCTCGAAAATCAGGGACCGCATTATCGCGGAGCTCACAAAAATCCCCGAATCGCGGCTCAACGGCGACCCGATAAAGCGTCTGCCCGGCAACGTGAACATCTCCTTCAGAGGGATCGAGGGCGAGAGCCTTCTCCTGTCGCTCGACCTTGAGGGTATCTGCGCTTCCTCGGGCTCTGCCTGCACCTCGGGCTCGCTCGACCCTTCCCACGTTCTTCTGGCGATAGGTCTCCCCCACTCCACCGCCCACGGCTCGCTCAGGCTCAGCCTTTCCGACGAAAACACCGAGGAGGACGCCGATTATATCTGCGAGGTGGTTCCGAGGGTCGTCGAAAAGCTGAGGGCGATGAGCCCGCTTTGGGAGAGGATACTGCGCGACGAGGACATCGACGCCGAATAAATTCCGATAAAAATATTATGAAAGGACGATAACTATGATCTACAGTGAAAAGGTAATGGACCACTTCGCAAATCCGCGCAACGTCGGCGAAATTCCCGACGCGGACGGCGTAGGCGAGGTAGGCAACGCCAAATGCGGCGACATTATGAAGATGTATATAAAGGTCAACGACGGCATCATAACCGACGTTAAGTTCAAGACCTTCGGTTGCGGCGCCGCCGTCGCAACGAGCTCTATGGCGACTGAGCTTATAAAGGGCAAGCCCATCGAGGAGGCTCTTAAGCTCACCAACAAGGCTGTCGTCGAGGCACTCGACGGTCTGCCAGCGGTAAAGCTCCATTGCTCCGTTCTCGCCGAGCAGGCTATGAAAGCCGCTCTTGCCGACTACTATAAGAGGCAGGGCGTAGACCCCGCGCTCATCATCGGCGACCTCGGCGCTTCCGACGTCTGCGAGATTTAAAAGCAAAATTTGACCGGCACCGAACTTCGGCGCCGGTTTTTTATACGAAAAACCCGCCCGGGATCGCTCCCGAGCGGGCATTTTCATTTGTTTATTTTCTCTTTGCGATAAGCGCTGCAATAGCAGCCATTACCGCGCCGATGCCGGTGAATACAACGCCGGTCTTCGGGTTCTCGGAGGTCTCGTCGTCTTCCTTGACTTCGACTACTTCCGCTTCGGTTTCCGGAAGGTCAGCGGGGGTATCCGTGACTTCGGGAGTACCCTCGGAATCGCCGCCCTGCTCGGTACCCTCGGCGGGAGCGTCAACTACCGTGACTTCCGTGTCGGGCGCCTCTGCGGGCTCTTCCTCCTCGACCTCGGGAACGTAATCCGGATCGCGGTAGCCGCAGACGGTGCAGACGCCGTTTATGAACCTATGAGGCTCATAGTCGACTCTCATGCTGCATATGAAGCAACCTCTCCAGTGGTAATGGGCGTCGTTCTGAAGTCCGGTGATGACGTGAACGTGTCCGATCAATCCGCCGGGAGTGGAGGGAACGGGAGTTGTGTCGACATAGACAAGAGTGTAGCTCGAGAACAGGTTAGTCGAAATGGTGACCGTGTTCGGGTCGCTGTCGAGGTCCTTAAGGACGGTCGCTTCGCCGTCGTGTACGCGGATAACCGCGAAGTCTCTGCCGCTCTGTCTTGCAAGCCCGAGAGGTACGGTGATGACTATCCTGACTTCCTTGCCGAGCTCGCTTATTTCCTCCGAAGTCGAGACTCCGCTCGCGTCGGTGACTACCTTGGTGAGGTTGATGTCGAGGTAGCGGACGTGAGTGTAGCTGCCCTGTGCCGCAGCCTCGTCGGATTTTGCCTTGTCTTCGGGAGCTATAGTGCTCTCGGCGTTCTCAACGGTGAGTTCAATGTCGATGGAAGCGCCGTTTTCGATGGCCTCTACGTCTTCTTCGTCGATGATCGCGTTCTTAAGAACTTCCTGCTGCTCGGCGGGGAGCTCGACCTTCGGAACATTTCCTACGGTAGGAACTTCGACGTCGATATCTCCGACCGCGGGAACGGTAAGCTCATCGGTAACATATCCGCAGACGGTGCATTCCTTATGGCGCTTGCCCGCCTCGGTCGAGGTGGCTTCGCTGTCGGTTATCCACTCGCCGGGAGTATGGGCTTCGACTTCGCCTATGATCTCTCCGCAGATCGTACACTCTTCCCAGTGCCCCTTTTCGTCGGACTTGGTGACCGTGCTGTGCTCGTGACCCTTAACGGGAACCGTCTCGGTCTTGGTTTCGCCGCAGACTTCGCAGGTGTAGAGCTTTTCGCCTTCCTTGGTGTAGGTGGGCTCAACCGTTACCTTGCCGTCGTCCCAAACGTGCTCGGCTTCGTCGAGCTTAGCGGTCTTGTCGTCGCAGGTCTCGGAGACGCATTCGTGCCAGTGAGTCTTTTCGTCGAACTTCCAATCCTTACCCGCAACGTGAGTGTGCTTTACCTTCGGAATGGCTTCGGTTCTTGTAACGGCGCCGCAGACAGTGCACTTGAAGGTCATTACGCCTTCTTCGGTTTCGGTGGCAGCCTTTGTTACGGTGCCTTCGTCTTCGGTATGTGCAGCTTCGTCGAGCTTAGCGCTCTTGTCGTCGCAGGTCTCGGAGACGCATTCGTGCCAGTGGGTCTTTTCGTCAAACTTCCATTCCTCGCCGGCAACGTGTTTATGAGCGGACTTAGGAACGGATTCGGTCTTAGTCTCGCCGCACTCGGTGCAGGTGTAAGTCTTAACGCCTTCGGTGGTCTCGGTGGGCTCAACGGTCACCTTGCCGGTATCCCAAGTATGCTCATTCTTCTCGGTGCTCTCATATCCGCAGACGGAGCAGACAGTCCAGTGACCATCTGCGTCGTGCTTCAGATCTTTGGCAAGGGTATGCTCTGAATAGTTATACTTTTCTCCGCACTCGGTGCATACGCTCCAGTGCTGAGTATCACTCTGACCGTATTCCTCGCTCGGAGTATGTGCCTTGTGTTCGGTCTCATAATCGCAACCCTCGGCGGTGCATTCTTGCCAGTGAGATGTTGCGTCGGAAGCGTCGTCAAGCGTATGGACGTTGTAATCGGTCTTGTATTGGCAGACTGAGCACTCGTGCCAGTGCATACCTGCGTTGAACTTATAATCGCCGAACTGATGATTTTCAGCTACGGTCTTTCCGCACACGGTGCAGGTACGGGAATGCTGGGTATCATTATAATCATATTTGTCGCCTAAAACGTGAGGCTCCTTCTCGGTCTTATAATCGCAGTCGGGATTCGAGCATTCCTGCCAGTGGTTTTCGCCGTCGTCCTTCCACTCCAACGTGTGCTGGTGGTTCCAGTAGTTGCAGACGGAGCAGCGGTCGCTGCCGTCTATATACTTATGGTTTTCTCTGACGGATTCGCCCTTGCAGTCCTTGCAAATCTGCCAGTGGTCGGTGGTGCTTTCCTCGTAGGCGCCTTTCTCGAAGTTATGAGCGGCAGTCACGGTGTCGCCGCACTGTGCGCATTTGTAAGTATGGTGCTCTCCGTCTCCGAAATCGGTGTATTCTTCGCCTTCGGCAGGAGCAGAGGAGTGAGCAACGGTCTCGGTCTTATATTCGCAGCCGGTGCACTCCTGATGATGCCCATTTGCGCCGTCGGTGACATATTCAAGAACGTGTTTGGTTATGTTGTACTCCGCGTTGCACTCGGAGCAAACATACCAGTGGTTATTTTCGTCGCTCTTCTGCTCGCCCTGGGTGTGTGCTGCGGTCTCGGTCTTATGGCAGATCGAGCAGGTGCGGGAATGGGTGGTGCCGCCAAAGTCGGGAGTCCATTTCCAGTCGTGGTCTGCGTGCGCGTATTCGCACTTTGTGCAGACGCCGTTTTCATAGGTATGCTTTTCGGTGCTGTTGGGCTTTACATGTCCGCAGCCGGAGCATTCTATATGGTGGGTCTCGCCGTTTTCATCGTCAACATAAACGGTGTAATCGTGATATGCGGGGTCGCATCTTCCGCCGCACTTAGTGCAGATATGATAGCGGGCGTCGTTGTCCTCTTTTTCATAATCCGCGCCGGGGGTATGCGCTTCCTTGGCGGTATATCCGCAGCTGCACTTCACATAGTGATTTATGAAGTCGCCGGGGATAAGTTCATATCCGGTATGAGGCTCGGGCTTAGTCTGGTAGTCGCAGAATTCGCACTTGTCATAGTGTCCGGAAGGATCGTCGCTGACTTTAACGATCTTATGTCCTTCGGTGACCGTTGCTCCGCAGACATCGCATACATAGGTGTGAGTGTCGCCGTTGCTCTTATATGTGCCCGCCTTCGGGGTGTGCGCATCAGCAGCATGCTCGTGCCGGCAGACTGTGCAGACGCCGTTTTCATAAGTATGTGACTCCTTGCCGTAGATACCGCCGTCAGGGCATTTAGGGTCAGTGCACTCGTACCAGTGACTGTCCTCGTCGGATTTCAACTCTCCGTCGCCGTTGTGGACGTGAGCGGTCTCGACCTTCTTCTCGGCTTTGCACTTTTCGCAGGTGTAAAGGATATATCCCTTTTCGGTCTCGGTGGCTTCAACGGTCTTTCCGCCGTCCCAGCTGTGCTCCTCCTCGCCGGAATAACTGCAAGTGTCGCACTTGACGGTGTGCTTCTCACTGTCGAGCTCTTCATAAGTAAGAGCGTCGTGGGGCTTTTTCGTTTCGGGGACCTCTTCGCCGCACTTTTTGCAGACCTGCCAATGATTCTCGGCGTCGGACTTCCACTCGCGGCTTTCTTCGGGGTGGGTACAGGGCTCGTCGGGTTCGTCTCCGGGTATCTTAGCGTAAATAAACAGACCTAAGCATTTGTTTTCTTTAGCCGTGTCGTTATCAGAATAGCCTGTTGAAACAAGAGAAATGCCCTTTATAGCAGTGCCTTTTTCCTGCGCCTGCTTTATAGCGTCGAGAACAGCCTCGTTCGGCAATCTTACTATACTTGTTCTATCGGTCTTATCTATAACAGACCTTATTTCGGAGTCATAGCTGTTATATTCGAGCTGCGTTCCGTCTTCGAGCTCTATCCTGATCCAGCCGGCAGTTGCACCGGGATAGCAGGTTATGAACTCAACATAAGCGCCGTCTTTCTGGAGTGCCGCGGCAATCGCGGCATTATCGCCGCTTATGCCCTGCCAGTTGGGCTCGATATTCTTATCAGTCAAATCGAGCTCGTAAACTATCTCGTAGCCTTCGGGAGCCACCGGCTTGGGAACGGGCTCAGGCTCAGGCTCAGCATTCGGATCAATAATTTCAAAAGTGACCTCAACGGATTCTTTCGGTACAGCACTTTCATCCTTGTATTGATATACTCCCGTATGAGACTTTAACATAGCCTCAAATTTGCCGTTTGATTCAATTTTATAAGACCAAGATTCTCCGCTATTAAAAGTAAGAGGAGTGTCGTCTATCTTTAGGGAAGTAAACTTGATTTCGGTTCCTTCTGCAAGAGTGGAAATATTGTCACCTGCCGTACTTTTCACCATTAGCCAGCCAAGTTCTTCTTTAGAACCTTCCCATCTAATAGTGTATTGACCATAATTCTTCGCCCTTATAGTTATGTCTGGGTTAAATCCACCAACATAAAGTCCGATTTCAAACGGCTCGAAATCACCGGCAGGCGCAACAACAGATATTGTCATACCTATGTTGCTATCAGCCGGACAAGAAAGCTGGAACAAAAACGAATTGCCCCAAGCGTTTCCTTCTACAAAATTCTCTTCTACCACTTTAGATATATCCGAAGCAGAAGCGGTATACGATTTATTATCCTCACTCTTTTTAAACGAAGATGCATAATCGTTATTATTAAAGTTGAAATTAGCCCAATCAATCTGATTTGTGCTTTCAACAACAAGTGTTGCACCCTCTGTTTTAAGGGCTTCCCTTAAATTGTCGAAAGCTACAGGAAGCGGACCTTGACAGATTGAAAAATAGCCGCCGCCTATAATGGAATAAGTATATATAACCTCTCCCATATTCGTGGGCGGCGCGGGAGTATCTATACCAACAGATTCGTCGGTTAATGTAACGGTTACTTCAACCGAGGTTACAACAGTTCCATCAACGATTGTGACTAAATCTCCATCATGATAATAACAGTTATAATAGGTTATATCACCTGTAAAGAACATAGGAGCATTTACGCTATCTTCGTTGGGCTTTTGTTCCCAATTCAATTTTTCTATGGTCTCGCACTCAACCCCGTTTACTTTTACGAAATCGGTTTTGATCTTATAGCCCTGGATTTTGGAGGCACCATCTGTAGTTAACGGATTAGTCAGGACGATGCCCAATCCGTCAAGAACACAGCCAGCCTCATTCTCCACTTTAAAGGTATAAGTACCTGCACCGGAAATCGTTTGCGGCTCAGATTTGCCTAAGCCCCAAACATCAAGCAAGACTTCTGTTGAGCCGGTTGCCGCCTCGACATGGACGTGTTCAATTAACCCCCCCCCCGGTGAAATTTGAGAGGATCAAAACCAATGCCAGCAGCGCCGACACTATTCTTTTCTTCATTCCTCATTCTTCCTTTCTCGCGGACTCGCCGCATAATATATGATAATAATATACCACCGATTTTTAAAACCGTCAAGATTATTTGTTGCTTTTTACCTATTTTCAGCGGTTTTTACTAACCGCGATTCCCGAAATTGTATAATTTAACAATTCTAACTTTTCTTCATTTTTTGCTGATAATTGCTGATATAATTAAAACAAAAATGAGAATAAGTCAGTTGCAATCGTAAAAAAGTATGGTACAATAAAAATATAATCACGATTGGAGTTGATTTTATGGGACATTATAGAAAGATACGCGCGTTGGCGGTTATTTTGGCGCTTTTGGCGGCAGCTGCGCTCTCCTCCTGCGGAGCCGAGGCAGACCCCTGGGATTATTCCCTCAAGCCCGATGCGGAGCTCATTGACACCGACGCGGGGCTGATTTTTTCAAAGCTCGAATGGACGGGCAAGCCCTTCTCGCGGGATATTAAGGGAAATTCGGTCAGCCAGAGCGATATCGTAAGGGTGAACACCGTTGGCTATCACAGCGTAGGGACGGCGGTTTACGGCAGCGTCGAGAAGGCGCTTGAGGGCGCGCGCAGCTACGACAGAAGCCTTTCGGACTACTATGAGCTCCTCACCGGCGAGGAAAACGTCTGGCAGCTCGCGGTCTATAAAAACGTTGACGACGCGACCGCCGCGGGAGTATACGATAGGTTTTACAGAACCGACTACGATATGTCGGCAGCGCCGGAATACGAGGGCGAGCAGAAGATATATTCCTCCTCAAACGCCTATTACGGCGGCTTTAAAGACGTTACCCTCCCCGCCTCATGGCAGACTCAGGGCTTCGACTTCCCGATCTATACCAACACCATCTACCCTTGGAACGACGGCGCCTACGGCACCGACAAAACCTATGCCCCGAATATCCCGACGGTCATGAACCCCGTGGGCTTCTACAGGCATTACTTCGACGTCGATCCGGAATGGATATCCGAGGGCAGAAGGGTCTATATCTCCTTCGGAGGGGTAGAATCGGCATATTATGTATATGTAAACGGGCATGAAGTCGGCTACAGCGAAGACACCTTCGACGCCGCAGATTTCGACATCACCCCCTATCTCAACCCCGACGGAAAGGACAACCTCCTTGCGGTAGAGGTACACCGCTGGTGCGACGGCAGCTACTTCGAGAATCAGGACTTCTTAAGGCTCGCCGGAATCTTCCGCGACGTTTATCTCTACTCCACAACCGGCGTAAGAATTTCGGACTACAGAGTTATCACCGACCTCGACAAGTCCTATAAAGACGCCGACTTAAAGCTCGAAGTCGAGATATCGAACACCACCGTTTCGGACACCGCCGAGGGGCTCACCGTTGACGTAAAGCTCTTCGACGCCGACAAGAACGAAGTTTTCGCCTCAAGCCCGATGAGAAAAGCCGTCCCGAAAACCGCTTCGGGAGAGACCGCTTCGGTGTCGCTCTCTAAAAAGGTATCTTCTCCGCGGCTCTGGTCCGACGAAGACCCTTACCTTTATACCCTCGTAGTTTCGCTCTATGACGGCAGCGGAGCCTATTACGGCAGCATTTCTCAGCAGCTCGGATTCAGGGAGCTCAGCTTCACTCCCACCGAGGGAACGACGGAAAACGAGCTTTATTCACAGGTCCTGCTCAACGGCAAACCGCTCATCTTAAAGGGCGTTGACCGCCACGAGGTAAACCCCGAGACCGGCAGATATCTGCCTATGGAGCTCGAGGAGAAGGACGTTAAAATAATGAAGAGCCTCAATATAAACGCAGTGAGGACCTCTCATTATCCCGACGACGAAAACTTCTACAATATGTGCGACAAATACGGCATACTCGTTATGGGCGAATGCAACGTCGAGACCCACTACAACGTGAGCGCAGGCGACACCGAGACCTACTTCTCGAAGGTGGTCCGCGACAGGATAGAAGCCCACACCGAAGCCTATAAAAACCGCACCTGCATTATAATCTGGTCGATGGGCAACGAGACCGTCGGCGGCGGCGATACCTTTGTAAACTGCATTGCCGAGCTAAAGCAGCGTGACCCGACAAGACCTATTCACTTTGAGTCGCAGGGAAGCGGCGGCGGAGTCGATATCGCGAGCACGATGTATTCGCCGGTAAGCGACGTTGAATGGCGCGGCACCTGGGAAAACCGCATGCCCTATCTTCTCTGCGAATACGCCCACGCGATGGGCAACTCGGTCGGCAACCTCTATGAATACTGGGAGGCAATAAGGAAATACGACAATGTCCTCGGCGGATTTATCTGGGACTTCGTAGACCAGGCGATCTGGACCGAGATACCCAATGCAAACGGCTATGACCACTACGGCAACGGCAAGTTCCTCGCCTACGGCGGCACCTGGGGCGACAACCCCAACAGCGGCGACTTCTGCCAGAACGGCATCATCAGCGCCGACCGCGAGATACAGCCCGAGGCTCAGGAGGTAAAATATGTATATCAGTCGGTCTGGTTCGACGACGACCGCCTCACCGACGCCAAGAGAACGATCGAAATCTACAACGAGTTCCGCTTTACCGATCTCTCTGCCTTCGACTTCGGATATGAGCTTCTGAGAAACGGCGTGGTCGTAGACAGCGGCAGCTTCGAGGTCGAATGCGCGCCGCTCGAGACCGTTGAGGTAGAGATCCCCTATACCCTTGAAAACAAGCCTGACAGCGAGTATCTGCTCAACGTCTACGCCGCTCTGAAGGAAGACAACGGTTGGGGCGAAAAGGGCAGCAAAATCGCCATAGAGCAGTTTGATATCCGCTTTAAGACCGATGAATCCGAAGCCGATACCGCTTCTATGCCCGAGCTCGATGTTTCCGATGCCGACGGCTCTCTCACAGTGACCGCAAACGGCGGCAAAACCGTAATCGTGTTTGACAAGGCGAAGGGCGCGATAAGCACGTTCACCGTAAACGGCGAGGATAT
Source organism: uncultured Clostridia bacterium (assembly GCA_947627875.1). Lineage (GTDB taxonomy): Bacteria > Bacillota > Clostridia > Oscillospirales > Ruminococcaceae > Faeciplasma. The sequence goes on along the minus strand of CANQXS010000020.1, from coordinate 7,003 downwards.
CTTTGAAAAGGGACCCGTTCCGAACTATAAGCGCGCAAGGCTCTCGAACGACAACATCGGAACCCCGCTCGACAACGCCTCGGTGAGCTCGGCAGAAAGCTTTGAATACGAGCTTTCAGCCGACAAGAAGACTCTTACCGTTACCGAGCGCCTAAAGCTCTCGGCAAACGGCTCTTATGACAATATGACCTACACCGTTTACGGAAACGGCGCGGTAAACATAAGCTGCAATTCCGAGTTCGGCTCAGACGTTACCGAGGTCTATAAATACGGCAACCTCATCACCCTTCCCGCCGACTACGAGAATATGACCTACTACGGCAGCGGCGAAGCCGACACCTACAGCGACCGCAGGCGCGGCTCCCCTGTCGGAGTGTATTCGCAGACCGTTACCGACAGCTTCTACCCATATGGCAAGCCTCAGGACACCGGCAACAAGACCGGAGTGCGCTGGCTCGCGCTCACCTCTGACGAAAAGAACACGGGTATCCTCATCGCCGCTAATGGCGAGCTCGAAGCCTCGGCGCTCCACTACAGCGTGAGCGATCTTTCCAACGCAAGATACCCCTATCAGCTTCCGACCGATATAAAGCACACATATCTCAACGTCGACTACGGTTCGAGGGGTACCGGCGGAGCTTCCTGCGGACCCGAGCCGCTGAGCCAGTATAAAGTCGTGAGCACAAGCCTCGGGCTGCGCTACTCCTATACGATAGTTCCGTTCGACAAGAACGCCGACGACCCGCAGGCGCTCGCGGAGCTCTGGACTACCGAAAAATAACGCATAGACATCAAAAAGAGGGAGTAAAAACTCCCTCTTTTATTTTAACTTGTAGGTTACGATATACCCTCCGGTGTTGTCTGACGAGACGGTCGCAGATTCGTACTCTTCCGGCGCGGGGAGGCTTTCGGCGCTCCCTCTTACAACTACATATTCCCCGCCGTCGGTTTTTATATACCTCGGCTTGCCGTCGGAAAGAAGCCCGAAATACTCCTCGAGCGTGAGACCGGATTTCATGATGTATTCCGCGTGTGGCGCGCCGACGTATCTTATGTGCCAGGGCTCGTAGCCGATGCCGGTCACGGACTTTTTGCCCAGCGGATAGCGGATTATGAACCCGTAGCGCCAGCAGTCGGAATTTACCCACTGCCCCGCCTCGGTCTCGACAAAGCCCATACCGCCGTGGTAGAGGACGTAAACGTCGAGCGCGAGCCCCGCCTGATGCTCCGAGGCGCCTACCTCCTGAGCGGCGTCGCCCTCCTCGACTTCGGCTTCAAGCTGTTCCTCGGCGGTTCGGTATGCCGAGGAAACATAGAGCTTTTCCGAAAGCCTTTCATTCACCGCCTCGGCGAGAGCCCCGTAGCCCTCGGTTATGCAGCGGTTCATATAAACCCCGCTGTCTTTATATTCGACCGCCTCCGCCTCGAATCCGTCGGGGAGCGGGTTTTCTGAGTTTATCAGCATTCCCGATTGGTCGAAAGCCGCTCTCGTATCGAGCTTTAGGGCTTCAAGAGTCGTTATTTCGGTTGCTCCGGAATATTCCTCGAAGGAGATATTTTCGCGCTCGGTCCGCGAGAGCATCGCGTAGTAATGCTCCTTCGCGAGCCTGTAGGCGCTCTTTCCGAAAAAGCCCGCAATGATTGCCACTCCCGCGACTGCGGCGACCGTTACCGCCGCCTTACGCAAGGGTCTGACCGTTTTCTTCTCCGTCATCTTTATGCTCCTCCGATATTTCTTCCGCTTCCTCTGCGCTCTGCTCGGTCTGCCCGATATCCCCGTCGGGTTCTTCAGAATAGGCGTCGTCGTTCGAGAAATCACCCTCCATAATGTCATCGTCGCTCGCGGAGGGAATCGTGAGCGAAGCCTTGAACAGGTCGCCGTCGATGTCTATCGCGAAGCCTACGCCCTGAAGGTCGCAGAGGCTCTTTGCTATCGAGAGCCCGAGACCGCTCCCCTCGGTGTTGCGCGAGCTGTCGCCCCTTACGAAGCGCTCGATAAGCTCGTCGCCCGAGATCTCTAAAACGTCCTTTGAGATGTTCTTGAAGCTGAGGGTTATCCAGGGACCGTTGAGCTCGGCGGTAATGTAGACCCTCGTGTTCGGGAGCGCGTATTTGCAGATGTTTCCGCAGAGGTTGTCGAGCACCCGCCACATCAGCCTGCCGTCGAGGTTGGCTATCAGCTTTTTCTGCGGGGTTTTTATCACTGTTTCGAGCTTGCGCTCCTCGAAGCGGGCGGCGTATTCCGCGGCGGTCTGGGTTATAAGAAGGTTGACGTCAGTGCGGCTGAGATTTACCGCGATGTTCCCGCTCGTAGCCTTCGAGACTTCGACGAGGTCCTCAATCAGCTTTTTCATCTTCGCAGCCTGCCGCCTCAAAATGTCTATATGCTCCTTTGCCGCGGCGGGGTCGTCGTCCTTCGAGAGAATATCGACGTAGTTCACTATCGAGGTGAGCGGGGTCTTGAGGTCGTGGGAGACGTTGGTTATAAGCTCGGTTTTAAGCCGCTCCGAGCGCATTCTCTCGTCGACAGCCTTTTTTACACCTTCTCCGACGTTTTCGAGGTCGTCGGCGCACTTTTTAAGGTCTCCGATAAGGCTGTCGCGGCTTATATGGGAATCGAGCTCGCCGTTTGCAAGCTTTCCGGCGTATTTCCGTATTCGGTTGAAGCCGCCTATCCAGACGAGCATAACGCAGAGAATAACGATGTTTCCGACAATTACCGCAACAAAAAGCGGGGCAATATCGAACTGGAACAGGCTGACGCAGAAAAAGTCATAAACCGAGATGATGACGATGAGCAAAACCGCTTTCCAGCCGACGAAAACGCTGCTTATTATGTTCCAGGCAAGCTTCGCCGCCGCTTTAAGCAATACGAATATCATTCCCACGGCGGTGTATTTCCAGAATACTCCGCATTTTAAGCGGGTAGCGAGGGTCATAACAGTCAGGACAACAAATATGCTGAGAACGAGCGGCATCGCCGCAAACAGGCATATATCGAGTATCCTCTTGCTGAACATTTTTACGATGTATTCAGAGTATACAAGGTCAAAATACTCCTCGACCATCAGGAACACGCCCAGCGCCGCGCCCGCGATGAAAAGCTCGAAGGGAATTTTATCGAACCATATCGGCGAGGGAGCGTCGGCTCCGGCTCTTCTGCCCGCCGCGCAGCAAATATAGCAGATAAGCGGTATAAGAAGCAGCGCCGAGACTATCGCAGCTATCGGGAAGCTGTCGGCGTATTTTATAACGGTGCGGGCGGTTATCGCGTCGATGAACTTGGCGTCGAGGTCGTCCGCCGACTTTAAAAGATACATTTCTGCCGAGGCGCTTACGCTTTCGGCTTCGCAGGCGGTGCCTACGGCTTTTATGCTGAGGGAAACTACCGAGCAGTCGTCGGCGAACAGCGAGGGTATTATCGAATTGAATTCCGAGGTGCCGGTATCTGCCCTGAGCTGCCATATATCGTAGTCATACATAACGCCGGGCATATAATCGCCGTTCCAGACGTCGGTGTGAAAGGCTGCCTTGGGAGCTACGGGGTAATATTCTCTTTGCTCCCAGCCGCCGGAATCCGGCACGGGAAGGACAGTACCGTTGAAGCTTTGTTGAAGGTCAAACGAATCAATGTCGGGAGGATTTCCTGCGGCGTCTACTCCGTAATAGGTCGTTCCGAGGCGCTGAAGGGCGTTGAAGACAATGCCGTTGACCAGCTTTCTTCCGTTTCCGCCGTAGTTTGCCTGCACGAGCTGCAAAGAGCCGGAGGTTACGCTCTCGTCGGGAAGCGAAACGGAATATGTCAAAACCAAAGAACCCTTAAAATCGCGCGCTTCGCCGTCGTAGCTGAGCCATTCAGCGGCAGCGGCAAAATCGGAGCCGAAGTTCTTGACGAAATCCTCGGAGGAATCCGGAACTATGCCGGTGAATTCAAAAGCGTATTTGTCGATGATGAGGGTGCTCGCGCCGTCCGGCTCTCTGCCGTAGGAATACAGCTCTTTGCCCGAGGAATCCTTCACCGAGACGTAGGCGTTGTTTCCGAGATAGCTCTCTGCGCGCTCGTCGAGCGCTTTTTTATCGGCTAAAACGCCGTCTTCGTCGATCTCCGCATAATCTCCGCCGAGCAGCCCGATAAGCGTTCCCCGAAGATTGACGTAAGCCTGATTGTAGACGGTGTCGCGCAGGAGCTTTTCGCCGCCGTCGAAGTAAACGTCGTTCTGAAGGCAGATTATGCTGAGTGTAGCCGAGAAATAGAGAACACAGAGGCATAAGACTGCAAGCGCTGCCGCAAGCACCTTTAACCCGACGCGCTCGGTCAAGCGCTTTCTTATTTTCCTGTCGCTCATAAAAAACCTCCGAAATCAACCGATGCGGTTATTTTTCGCCTTTGTCGAATTTATATCCCCTGCCCCAGACCACCTTTAAATAGCGCGGCTCGGCGGGGTTTATCTCTATCTTTTCGCGAAGGTGGCGGATATGCACTGCTATCGCGTTGTCGACCCCGACGGGGACGTTCCCCCAGACCTTGCGGTATATCTCTGCCGGAGAAAAAACGGTCCCCGCGTTGGACATAAGAAAATGAAGTATCTCGTATTCCTTCGCGGTTAATTTTATCGGCTCGCCGTCTACAAAAACGGTTCTGTCGCTGTCGTTTATCTCGACTCCGCCTATTCTCAGAGACCCCGGCGCTTCGGGAGCGCTCCCGAGCATAACGTAGCGCCTTATATGGGATTTCACCCGCGCTATAAGCTCGATGGGGTTGAAAGGCTTGGTTATGTAGTCGTCGGCGCCGAGGTTCAAGCCGACTATCTTGTCGATATCCTCGGATTTCGCCGTAAGAAAGATAACGGGGACGTTGGTAAACGCCCGAAGCTCGCTGAGAGCTGATATCCCGTCGACCTCGGGCATCATGATGTCCATAAGGACCAAATGTATCTTTTTGGTCCGCAGGATATCGAGAGCCTCGGCTCCGTTATAAGCCTCGTAGAGCCCGTAGCCCTCCCCCTGAAGATAGATTTTCAGCGCGGAAACGATATCGCGCTCGTCGTCGCAGATCAGAATGTTGTACACAGTGCTGCACTCCTTTTCATAGAATTGTATAAACCGCTTTCCTTAAAAAGCCTGTAATTATAATAACACGCCTATTCTTAAGAAACAACCCCGAGTTTCTTAAGAAATTCTTAATTTTTCGGAAATAAAAGAAAAAAGTTTTCAAAAAGGGCTTGCTTTTTGAAAACGAATCTGCTATAATATTGAGCGTTGTGAATACAGTTATGACACGGAGCAGTATCGAAGCGGTCATAACGAGCACGACTGGAAATCGTGTGACGGTGATAAGCCGTCCGAGAGTTCGAATCTCTCCTGCTCCGCCAATAAAAAAATCCGCTTACGCGGATTTTTTTATTGGCGGACATATACGCGATTATTTCTCCGTGAGCTCCGCGAGCCAAACCGTGACGGCGAGCGAGAGCGAACGGCAAGAAATAACGCTTATATTGTCGCCACGGCGTCGCAAGCTTCATATCGCTTGCGGCGCTTTCTTCATGCTTCGCATTTGAAATCGCCGCTTCACTCATTCCGCTGCTCCGCCTTTTCCCCACAAAGCTGCGCTTTGCGGGGACCCCTGCCGCAGACTTCATATCATTTAAGGCGCAAATGACCTATTATTACGGGTTTTTCGCTGCTTTTTGACTATGCGAAACCGTGCAAAAATAATCAAAATTACACTGAAAAGTGTGTAGTAAAGTGTGTAATAAAATTCTACCATTTTGAGCTTCTGCTCAGCTTAAAAATTTTTTTGAAAACTAAGCACTTGACAAGCCCCAAAATTGGCGGCATAATAATACTTGAAAGCAGAGAAACCTCTTAAGAAAGGAAGGAACGCAATGGAAGAAATGGCAACAACTTCTGAATATCTTCTGAGGCTTGTGCTTGAGCTGATAGACAAGTGCGAAACTCTTGAAGAACTTCGCGAAGCCGTCGAAAATGTTCTCGGCGAGCAAAGCGAAGAAAGCAAAAGTGAGTGACCTCTCCGACTAAAGATACATCACTCACTCAACCAACTGAGGCACGCGGGAAGCCTTACTCCCGCTGCCTCCGAAATGCCCCCGCAAGGATAACATTGCAGGGGCATTTCTATGGGCAAAAATGAGGATATCAGACCTTCTTGAGGTGCTTAGTCGACACCCAACCTTCCACAGGCGTGCCTTTGAGGCTTGCGCTCACGACGCCTCCGCAACGCCGCCAACTTTTTGCGGTCTTTCTCACCCACTACTGCGGGTTTTTCTCTGCTGAAGTAACTTGCATTGTAATGCGCACTACACAATAGGTACACACCGAGATGACGTTAAATAAGACGCCGAATACGGTATAAAAAGCCCCGTGTTCGCACGGGGCTTCTGCGACTATTTTCCTTCGTAAGGTATCATCACGATAAAATCAGGCTGTCTGAGCTTTATATCCTCCGGACGCGAAGCCGCAGGAACGGCTTTCTCACCGTCGAGGTAAAGCCTTATCGCGTCCACGGTCATCTCCACAGCCTCTGCTGCGGTCTCGCCCTGAGAAAAGCAGCCGTCAAGGTCGGGGACGCTTACGGAATACCCCTGCTCTTCGGGATGAAATACTGCGGGATAATATATTCTTTTCACTGCGTTTTCACGGCGGTATCCGTCGGTGTCGGCAAAAACGAGCGTTGCCGTCTCGTTTTCTCCGAGCGATATTTTTTTGATATCCGTCGGCTCCGGAAGCCGTATTCCGTCGTCCTCCATCCGGCAGAGCATAAGCGTCAGTGCGTCCTCGCCCATTTCAAGAGCCTCGGCAACGCTTCTGCCGTCGGTGAAGCAGTTCTCTATATCCGGAAAATTCACATAATAAACTCCCTCGCTCTTTTCGTATGTGAATACGGCGGGATATGCGTATTTCATAGCAATTCTCCTCGTATAATAAGATTTGCAGAAAGTTTTAAGTGCATCTGCATAGCACACTTGGATTTAGGTCAACAGGT
>CANQXS010000019.1 GCA_947627875.1 uncultured Clostridia bacterium | reverse complement strand
CCATATGCACCTTTCTTTTGTCCCGTTGACGGAGGATAAGCGGCTTTCTGCGAAGGACATCATCGGGAACAAGAAAAGGCTGACATGGTGGCAGGACGAGTTCTGGAAACACATGGTCAAGAAGTACCCGGAGCTGGAGCGCGGCGAAAGTGCCAGCGAGACGGGACGGGATCATATTCCGCCGAGGATATTTAAGGAAATGGCGCGGCTCAACAAGCAGAGGGCGAAGCTGGACGAGCTGTTGGGCGGTGTCAACGCTTTTAATGCGAAATCCAGAGCAGAGGAAATCGGCAGGCTGCTGGACGAGTATATCCCCGGTGTGGAGAAGATGCAGACACAACTCAAGAAGTACAGCGGCGCTTTTACCGAGACGGTCAAGGAAAACAGAAGCCTGAAAAAACAGAACGCCGAGCTGTCACAGTCCTTGTCCGAGGCGCAAAGCGAGAGCGTCCTGAAACGCATGAAAGACCTCCAGCTTCAGAGGGATTACAACGAGGCGATTGCCTTGCTCGATAAGATTCCTCAAGAGGTTTTGTCCGCATATTCGCACGGAACCCATGGGAGAAAGGAGCGGCCTATTGAAGAAGTATTATGAAGATGCAAAAGATAATGCGGCATTTGACCGCTGTATTGATGTGATGGTACGCCTTATGCAGAAGTACGGGCCTCCCCTGATTGAGAAGTGGGAAACCGAACAGGACAGCCAGAGCGTTACGGTATTGCCGGATAGTCAGGAAAACCATTTGCCGCAAATCGAAAAAGCGGCATAAATTTCAGATTTACACGTTGCGTATTCGATTGCGATATGCTATAATGAATACGCAACGTGTATTTTTTGTTATGAGGACAATGATATGGATTGTAAAGAGAAGATACGGGAGCTGCGGGAGAGTACCGGCTTAACGAGGAAAGAGTTTTGCCAATATTTTCAGATACCATATCGGACTGTGACGGAATGGGAGCTTGGAAACCGTCATGCGCCGGAATATGTTTTGCGGCTTCTGGAGTATTACATCAAAAATGAAGGACTGATGAAGAACGGGTCTAACGGAGGTGGCGACAATGAAGAAACAAACTAAGTGCTATATCTATACGCGAGTGTCCACCTCTATGCAGGTAGACGGTTACAGTCTGGATGCGCAGAGAGACAAACTTCGGAAATATGCAGAATATGAAGATATGGTCATTGTTGGGGAGTATTCGGACGAGGGTTTTTCAGGAAAGAATATCCAAGGACGGCATGAGTTCCAGAGAATGCTTGCAGATATTGAAGCCGGCAAAGATGGGGTTTCCTTTGTCCTTGTCTTTAAGCTGTCCCGTTTCGGTCGTAATGCCGCCGATGTGCTTAATTCCTTGCAGCTTATGCAGGATTTCGGAGTAAACCTGATCTGCGTGGAGGATGGTATTGACAGTTCCAAGGATTCCGGCAAGCTGATGATTTCCGTTCTGTCTGCTGTGGCAGAGATTGAACGCGAGAATATCCGCACACAGACCATGGCGGGGCGGGAACAGAAAGCCCGCGAGGGAAAATGGAACGGCGGTTTTGCCCCTTACGGATATAAGCTGCAAAACGGTCAGATGTTGATTGCAGATGATGAAGTCGAGGTTATCCGTATCATTTATGACAGATATATCCATACAAACGATGGTGTCAGCGGTGTGGCAAAATACCTGAATACCCACGGTTACACCAAAAAGCTGCGCCAGAATGGGACAATCCCCGGTTTTTCTGCAAACTTTGTAAAGGATGTTCTGGACAATCCGGTTTACATGGGAAAAATCGCCTATGGCAGACGGAAAACAGAAAAGAAGTTGGGAACCAGAAACGAGATGCACATTGTTGAACAATCGGAGTTCCCGATTTATGAGGGACAGCATGAGGCGATTGTATCTGAAGAAGATTGGAACTTGGCGCATGAGAAGCGGAAAGCCAATGCCTATCGGCGGGAGAAAATTCACGATACGGAACACGCCCATATACTATCCGGCATATTGAGATGCCCCTGCTGCGGGAAAGGTATGTACGGCAATATCTCCAAAGCGCACAGCAAGGACAACAAAACGAGATATTACTATTACTGTAAGAATACCGTCACACCGACAGGCCATAGCTGCACATTCCGCACTAATATTGAACAGACAGAAATCAACGATATGGTGGCGGACATTATATCCGCGATGGTAAGAAATCCCCGCTTTTCTGAGGCAATCAAGGCGAAGATTGGCTCCGCCGTAGATACGTCGGATATGGAGAAGCAGTTGGAGGTATTGCAGGGGCAGCTTCGCCAGACATTAGGAACAAAAGCCCGTTTGGAGCGACAGATGGACAGCCTTGATGTGGGCGATCCGTATTATGACCGCAAGATTCTTGATTTACAGCGCCGGTATGACGAACAATACGAGAAGATAGAAGAAATCGAGATACAGATGGATGATGTGAAAAGTCAGATACGCAGCATCCGTCAGGAGAAGATTTCCGGCGACAATATCTATCGGCTTCTGTTGGCCTTTGACGAGGTTTACGGAGCGGCAACCGAAGTGGAGCGAAAAGAGTTTATGAGGGCGTTTATCGAGAAAATCGAGCTATATCCACAAAAACGGAAAGACGGTTGCTGGATCAAGAGCATTAGTTTCAATTTCCCTGTTCCGCTAAACGGTCAGGAAGTGACCGAACTTTCCTTGGAAAATGAGACAACTATCGAGACGGTAATATTGAAGTCAAAGGAAAATGGGTAATTGCTGAAAAACGTATGCTTTCCAATTATTAGAAAACATAGAGGAGGTAGCTATTATGACAATAGTACAAGATGCGTTTTATATTCCCGATGATATTGCAACGGGCTTATTAACAGGTTTATATAAAAGAATAGGTAGCGTGGTTCGTTATGCAAATGGTCCGAATAAGGGACAGATTGTAAAACACCTTCAACCTATTGAGTTAAAGGCAGTTGAACAGGCGCAGGGAGTTGGCACAAAAGCTTTGCAATTTGTTAAAGAGCACAAAATAGGTGCCACCATTGTTGCAGTCGGAGCCACTGTAGTGAGCGCAGGAATTTGGATTTATAAAAACCACGAGCCTAAAGTGGTAACCGAATTTAGGTCATCACTTAGAGTGTATATTGATGCGATTCGTAAAGGCGATATGGATGTTTATAAGATTAACAACCTTATGACTGCTTTGGAGAAACTGAAAGAGCGCAAGGATTACGAGAAAATAAGCATTCAGCTTACCGCAGATGATTTGGAAGCCTTAGTAGACAATATTTATAAGTATACGCTTAAGTTGGCAGAAGATAACAAGGTTGATTTAACTGGCGAAGAACTTCGGATTTCCAATGTGAAAAATACTGGAACAATAATCAATCTTCAAAATTGTCTTAAGGTGCAAAAGAGAATATTTGAAGCGGCAGCATAATAGACTTTATATTACTCCTCTCTCTTTCCTGCCCCCTCCGTTTACGCCCCCGAAAATATCATCTTCGTGGAAATTGTGGCGTTTTCGGGAAATCGGGCGGCATTGAATCTTCCCAAAAATTTCAAAAATTTTCACACAGCTTTAAAACGCATTTAACTCTGGGGTGTTACTATTCTGGTGTAATCAAAAGGGGCTCAGCCCCAACCTCAAAGGAGCGTTTACTATGTTTGAAAACAATGAAAATTATTCGTCCGCAGCTTATTCCGAGCCGAAAAAATCCGGCTTCGGCAGGATGATCGCTATCGCGCTTTGCTGCTCGGTTCTGGGCGGAGCCCTCGGCGCGGGCGGGACCTACGCCGTTATGAGCGGCAACGCGCCCCAGCTCAACTCCGCCGTTATATACGAAAGCACCCGCGAGATGCCGACCCTCAACGTTGCCTATTCCGACGGCGACAGCAGCCCCGAGCTCTCCGCCGCCGACGTCTACGAGCTCAACGTAAATTCCGCCGTGGGCATAACCACCTCGGTCGACACCAACTTCTTCGGCTACCGCACCACCTCCGCCGCCTCGGGCTCGGGATTTATCCTCACCGAGAACGGCTACATCGTAACGAATTACCACGTTGTAGCTGACGCAAATTCCATAACCGTCACTACCTTTGACGGCAGCAGCTATCCCGCTGAGCCGGTAGGATATGACGAGGACAACGACATCGCCGTTCTCAAAATCGATGCCGAAGGGCTGAAGCCGGTAACTCTCGGCGACTCCGGCAAGTCGCGCGTAGGGGATCAGGTCTGCGCGATAGGCAATCCTCTCGGCGAGCTTACCTTCTCGCTCACGGGCGGACTGATAAGCGCTCTCGACCGCAACGTCACGATCGAAGGCACCGCGATGAACCTTATCCAGACCGACTGCGCGATAAACTCGGGCAATTCCGGCGGTCCGCTCTTCAATATGTACGGCGAGGTAATAGGAATCACCAACGCCAAAATTTCGGGCAACTCGATGAGCGAGGCTTCTGTCGACAACATCGGCTTCGCAATCCCGATAAACAGCGTTAAAGACATCATCACCGGCATTATCACCGACGGGACCGTCGAGAAGCCGTATATCGGCGTGACGATTTCTGCTCTCGGCAGCGAATACCGCCGCTTCGGGCTCTACGGAGTCGTTATTCAGGAAGTCGAAGAGGATTCTCCCGCCGACAAAGCGGGGCTCAAAGCCGACGACGTAATTACCGCCGTCAACGGCGAGGAGATAACCGACAACAGCGACCTCACGGGCGCAGTCTCTAAATGCCGCGACGGCGACGTCCTCAAGCTCTCGGTCACAAGGCAGGGCGAGGAGCTCGAAATTTCGGTCACCGTAAGCGTAAGAAAGAGGTCGGCTCTCGGAGGCTCTGAGCAGCAGGAAGAGACCGACGAAGATTACCGCGTCTTCGGCAACTTCCCGTGGTACGGGCAGGGCTCAGGCACTCCGATGTAAGCAAAAATTATCCCGGACCGTCAAGGCGGTTCGGGATTTTTTATGCAGGCTTTTGCTCCTTGGTGCGGGCGAAGCCCGAGTCCGTCCCCCGTAGGGGGGACGGACTGCGCGCCGCAGGCGCGCCCGCGCTTTGCGCGGCGGGCTTCGCCCTCATAGCGCAAAAGCCTATACCGCCGCCCTCTTTCACCCCAAGATCTTCATCAGGCTGCTCCGCCGCCCGAACCCTTGACACCCTTCCGCGAAAATGCTATAATTTCCGTACAGACCGAAGTAAATCCGCTGAAAGGGGAGGTGTAAGCAGTATTTATCCTTTTTATGTGCTAAAGTCTGAAATTATCATGAAAGGGGACTGACTTTTTTGTTGAAAAATAGTATAACGGTGATTGTGACCTGACCGGGAGACCGGGCGGTCTCCCTGAAAATTCTTTTTTTGGAGGACGCATGGATCACAAAAACAAAAGATATTCCGACAGCTGTTTTGATACACCGGAAAAGCCTTTTAAGTGCCAGTTTTGCGGGCGGACCGTTTCGCCCTTGGGCGCGGGAACGCGGCATCGCAACCACTGCCCCTACTGCCTCTGCTCGAAGCACCTCGATATCGAGCCGGGCGACCGCGCGGCGGATTGCGGCGGAACAATGGAACCGGTCGCGGTATGGGTGCGAAAGGGCGGCGAGTGGGCGATAATCCACCGCTGCAGGGTCTGCGGGGCGCTTTCGTCAAACAGGATAGCCGCCGACGACAATCAGCTCAAGCTCATTTCGCTTGCCGTCAAGCCTTTGGCGCAGCCGCCTTTTCCGCTGGATTCATTAGCTGAGGAGAAGTAAAATCACGCAGCCGACTCGTTTCGGCTGCTTTTTATTGCGCCGGGAATGCCACCGAAATTTTGTTGCAGTTTTCACCCTGTCGGAATTCGGTATTTGACCAATATTCGCATTTCAATCCACGGGCTCCGTGTGGAGCCCGACGTGTCGGCGGCGATAATAACCGAGGCTTTCGGGCTTATTTCAATCCACGGGCTCCGTGTGGAGCCCGACGCCGGTCGTGCGCGACGTGGTGAGCAGCGCGCATTTCAATCCACGGGCTCCGTGAGGAGCCCGACGTGAAGCAGATCGGGGTCGTCCTTGCTTTTCAGATTTCAATCCACGGGCTCCGTGTGGAGCCCGACATCATCGACAAATTCAACAGCTTATCGCCTGAAACATTTCAATCCACGGGCTCCGCGAGGAGCCCGACTTCGGGAAGTTTGTCAGCAGCGCAAGCAGCGCAATTTCAATCCACGGGCTCCGCGAGGAGCCCGACTGGTTTTACCGACGAAGAGCGCGAAGAGCTTTGGATTTCAATCCACGGGCTCCGCGAGGAGCCCGACGGGTCGAACACGACGAGCGAGAACGAGTTGTCCTCATTTCAATCCACGGGCTCCGCGAGGAGCCCGACACGTGTATGCGCTCCCCGAAACGGTGATCGACGAAATTTCAATCCACGGGCTCCGCGAGGAGCCCGACTTTTCTTTTTACCATCACTTCACCACCGAGAGGTATTTCAATCCACGGGCTCCGCGAGGAGCCCGACTCTTTCGCAGAAACCTTAATATCGGAGAAGACCTATTTCAATCCACGGGCTCCGTGTGGAGCCCGACTTAAGACATCTCTTATTGTGCATCGGCTAACATTATTTCAATCCACGGGCTCCGTGTGGAGCCCGACCAGCGGCAAGCAAGATTCCCGCACCCAGCGCGATATTTCAATCCACGGGCTCCGTGTGGAGCCCGACGTGATTCATTCATCACGAATGTGCCTTCGGTATATTTCAATCCACGGGCTCCGTGTGGAGCCCGACTTGAAAACTTATGTTATCGTTTAGCTTATAAATATTTCAATCCACGGGCTCCGTGTGGAGCCCGACATCGATCAGTGCTGATCATTCTGTTCTTGTTGATATTTCAATCCACGGGCTCCGTGTGGAGCCCGACCGGAACTGCCGGAAAATCTGACCTTGGCAAGCATATTTCAATCCACGGGCTCCGTGTGGAGCCCGACATTCCGTTTCGTATCTGTCCTTCATACTGCAGGCATTTCAATCCACGGGCTCCGTGTGGAGCCCGACATGTTGGTGAACGCTTGTTTCTTTGGATTAAGTCATTTCAATCCACAGGCTCCGTGTGGAGCCCGACTTTTTGTTAATAGAAATGATTTTAGTATAAGCATATTTCAATCCACGGGCTCCGTGTGGAGCCCGACATGTCGAACTCGCTGCCTACGGTTATTTTTCCAATTTCAATCCACGGGCTCCGTGTGGAGCCCGACGTCGAATCGCACTTGTCGCAGATTTTGGAGGAAATTTCAATCCACGGGCTCCGTGTGGAGCCCGACATGTTGGTGAACGCTTGTTTCTTTGGATTAAGTCATTTCAATCCACAGGCTCCGTGTGGAGCCCGACTTTTTGTTAATAGAAATGATTTTAGTATAAGCATATTTCAATCCACGGGCTCCGTGTGGAGCCCGACATGTCGAACTCGCTGCCTACGGTTATTTTTCCAATTTCAATCCACGGGCTCCGTGTGGAGCCCGACGTCGAATCGCACTTGTCGCAGATTTTGGAGGAAATTTCAATCCACGGGCTCCGTGTGGAGCCCGACCACGGTCTTGCTGCCATTTCTCTCCCTCCTCGTTCATTTCAATCCACGGGCTCCGTGTGGAGCCCGACACGGACCCGACAAAAGACAGACCATGGAAGAACATTTCAATCCACGGGCTCCGTGTGGAGCCCGACGTTTCTTTTCGTCCATGTGTGTCACTCCTTTCAAATTTCAATCCACGGGCTCCGTGTGGAGCCCGACAAGAGCAGGAGCAGATATAAGATGCCGTTTACGGCATTTCAATCCACGGGCTCCGTGTGGAGCCCGACACGTGATTTCTGGGCGCAGCAGTCTACTGACGACATTTCAATCCACGGGCTCCGTGTGGAGCCCGACGCAATGCGCGGGGTCGTCGTCCATAGCGAATCCATTTCAATCCACGGGCTCCGTGTGGAGCCCGACGCCCGACTTGGAATCTCGAAGAATATCTGCAGATATTTCAATCCACGGGCTCCGTGTGGAGCCCGACGCAAAGGCATAGTTCTTTTGAACGACAACAGGAAATTTCAATCCACGGGCTCCGTGTGGAGCCCGACGCCGCAAATGCCAAAAACGATTTGAATCATTTAGATTTCAATCCACGGGCTCCGTGTGGAGCCCGACCCGCCGGCGTACACCGTGAAGATCCGGCAAAGGTATTTCAATCCACGGGCTCCGTGTGGAGCCCGACTGGTGGGGTTGTGACACCCCCTCGGCAAGGAGGCATTTCAATCCACGGGCTCCGTGTGGAGCCCGACTGTATGTCAAGCCTTTTTTGAAAATTTTTTTAAATTTCAATCCACGGGCTCCGTGTGGAGCCCGACCGGCTTTCGACCGTAAATAAGCTCGGGAGCAGGGCATTTCAATCCACGGGCTCCGTGTGGAGCCCGACAGGCTTCGGCGTGAAGTCGATGATCGTCTGGAATATTTCAATCCACGGGCTCCGTGTGGAGCCCGACGCCCTGATCGCTGCCGGCGTGTCGGGATTTAACAAATTTCAATCCACGGGCTCCGTGTGGAGCCCGACGGCTCCGGCGATGGATCGAGCGGAACGTCGTGTTCCATTTCAATCCACGGGCTCCGTGTGGAGCCCGACAGTGGGATATTTCCGTTCACAGAGCCCCAGGACATTTCAATCCACGGGCTCCGTGTGGAGCCCGACGTTTCGTCTTTTTGCGCTGTTTCAACGGCGGTTAAATTTCAATCCACGGGCTCCGTGTGGAGCCCGACATCAACAGCAATGCGTCGTTGCTCTATGCGAAGGTATTTCAATCCACGGGCTCCGTGTGGAGCCCGACGTGGACGGTCACGAGATCGACGCCTTCTACATGGGCATTTCAATCCACGGGCTCCGTGTGGAGCCCGACAAATCTCTTGCAAAAACGCTGCTCGAAGAAAAGAATTTCAATCCACGGGCTCCGTGTGGAGCCCGACGGGTTCTTGTTGTATTGCATCTTTGACATAGCTCATTTCAATCCACGGGCTCCGTGTGGAGCCCGACTCCGAGCCGAGGGCAGTCTTGCCGATGGAGTGCATTTCAATCCACGGGCTCCGTGTGGAGCCCGACTACTCGACCTGACTTGACTCTGACTTGTAAGAACATTTCAATCCACGGGCTCCGTGTGGAGCCCGACCTCATTCAACGCTTCATCAACCGCTTCTTTCAATTTCAATCCACGGGCTCCGTGTGGAGCCCGACTTGTTTGCGCTGAAGGCTGAACGGCAGAAATATATATTTCAATCCACGGGCTCCGTGTGGAGCCCGACAAATCTCTTGCAAAAACGCTGCTCGAAGAAAAGAATTTCAATCCACGGGCTCCGTGTGGAGCCCGACGGGTTCTTGTTGTATTGCATCTTTGACATAGCTCATTTCAATCCACGGGCTCCGTGTGGAGCCCGACTTTACAGCATTGTCGGGTACTTTGGAGGTTGCACATTTCAATCCACGGGCTCCGTGTGGAGCCCGACGGCGATATAGTATTTTCCGTTTCTCGCAGTCAGATATTTCAATCCACGGGCTCCGTGTGGAGCCCGACCCGCCCGCAAAATCAGACACGCCGTAAAGGGCATATTTCAATCCACGGGCTCCGTGTGGAGCCCGACTGTGTCGGAGATGTGTTGAGGGCTTCGGCGACTATTTCAATCCACGGGCTCCGTGTGGAGCCCGACCTTGTTCTTTTAATTCCGCCAAGCCGTCAAAAGCATTTCAATCCACGGGCTCCGTGTGGAGCCCGACGACGGGCGAGAAAGTCACAATCGGCGCAAGGGGATTTCAATCCACGGGCTCCGTGTGGAGCCCGACCTCTTTTTTGCGCTTGTACGACACACGGCGGAGAATTTCAATCCACGGGCTCCGTGTGGAGCCCGACGCCCTTTTCAAAGCACATTTCCGACGCTTTTTCATTTCAATCCACGGGCTCCGTGTGGAGCCCGACCCAAACGCCTTCGCGGTCGTCAATGTTGATTTGCATTTCAATCCACGGGCTCCGTGTGGAGCCCGACAGTAATGCAGGATAACAACATTGAGCAGATTATATTTCAATCCACGGGCTCCGTGTGGAGCCCGACGTGCTTTGCGAAAATATCAAGCTCGTGCAAGTATATTTCAATCCACGGGCTCCGTGTGGAGCCCGACGAGCGCCGGAGGCAGCGTCAGCGAAACGCTCTACAATTTCAATCCACGGGCTCCGTGTGGAGCCCGACGTATGGGGGTACGGATATGAAAGAAATTTTTGTAAATTTCAATCCACGGGCTCCGTGTGGAGCCCGACGATATAAAAATAATTTAGGAGGTATTTTAATGGACATTTCAATCCACGGGCTCCGTGTGGAGCCCGACAACTTTGTTGAAGACCCCGAACATATTAAAAATATTTCAATCCACGGGCTCCGTGTGGAGCCCGACTGCGCGAAGTGTGCCAACAGCGAAAGCAGCGTAATTTCAATCCACGGGCTCCGTGTGGAGCCCGACGTTCTGGGGGCTTTTCCTTTTAAGGTATGTGTTTATTTCAATCCACGGGCTCCGTGTGGAGCCCGACTATACTCATTATTATACCCGGAGTTTGAGGAATATTTCAATCCACGGGCTCCGTGTGGAGCCCGACCTGAAAAGAGCGCGGACGGAGACAGCGAATTCTTATTTCAATCCACGGGCTCCGTGTGGAGCCCGACGACTTCCTGATTCGTCAGATTCAGAAGCTCTTTCATTTCAATCCACGGGCTCCGTGTGGAGCCCGACGCAAGCCTGAAATATTCGGGATCGTAGGTGTCCCATTTCAATCCACGGGCTCCGTGTGGAGCCCGACCGTGAAAGCTGCCGAAAGATTTTGGGAGGAGGACATTTCAATCCACGGGCTCCGTGTGGAGCCCGACATCGGAAAGCCCGTCAACTGCGGAGCTTGTCCGAACATTTCAATCCACGGGCTCCGTGTGGAGCCCGACTTGACACGTTCAGGACGGACACTCCAGCAAGGAAATTTCAATCCACGGGCTCCGTGTGGAGCCCGACGCAGACGCCACCGAGGAAGCCTCCGACGAGGCAGAATTTCAATCCACGGGCTCCGTGTGGAGCCCGACGCGCTTGCAGATGGAGCTTGACAAGGCAAATGAATTTCAATCCACGGGCTCCGTATGGAGCCCGACCGATTATAAAATTGTTGCTTGACATCAATATAAATTTCAATCCACGGGCTCCGTATGGAGCCCGACGTTAATATCTTTAACAAGGAGAAAATATAGATGAAATTTCAATCCACGGGCTCCGTATGGAGCCCGACGAAGCAGCGTCGAGCGCGAAGTCAGGCTGAACGATATTTCAATCCACGGGCTCCGTATGGAGCCCGACTTGTCGATGGTGTCCTGCATCTGATACGCACGTATTTCAATCCACGGGCTCCGTATGGAGCCCGACACTTAGCAGATATATAATCTCAAGTCGTCATTCCATTTCAATCCACGGGCTCCGTATGGAGCCCGACTCAAAAAATTTTGATGTTTGTATGAAGTCACAAAATTTCAATCCACGGGCTCCGTATGGAGCCCGACAAAATGAAGTATGTTAAACCTGAAACAAGGCAAATTTCAATCCACGGGCTCCGTATGGAGCCCGACATCGCTGTCACGCCCAGAGCCTTTGCCAATTCCTTATTTCAATCCACGGGCTCCGTATGGAGCCCGACAATGTCAGACGCTTTTATCAACATTGCAAACAAATTTCAATCCACGGGCTCCGTATGGAGCCCGACTTGCCGTCGTCGCCGTTCTTTGTGGATGGTACATATTTCAATCCACGGGCTCCGTATGGAGCCCGACCAGACTCATCTTGCCGGTCGCGGCATCTCTTTTATTTCAATCCACGGGCTCCGTATGGAGCCCGACCGATGAGGAAAAATCAGTCCTTGCCGAATGGAAATTTCAATCCACGGGCTCCGTATGGAGCCCGACAGTTAAGCGATAAAACTATCGTGTCGATTCTGTATTTCAATCCACGGGCTCCGTATGGAGCCCGACGAATCGGTTCTTTCGATGATTAACGCTTATAATATTTCAATCCACGGGCTCCGTATGGAGCCCGACACGAATCGCAGCTTGTGTTGCGTTCAGATCAATCATTTCAATCCACGGGCTCCGTATGGAGCCCGACTTTGTTACCATGATGTAACCTCCTATATTTTGTATTTCAATCCACGGGCTCCGTATGGAGCCCGACCAGAATCCGCTATGAAACTGCCTGTTTTCGGTAATATTTCAATCCACGGGCTCCGTATGGAGCCCGACTCACTGCCGAGAGTCTGACTACGACCTTTGAATCATTTCAATCCACGGGCTCCGTATGGAGCCCGACGACGGCATTGTAATCATCGACAATGACAGCAGCACATTTCAATCCACGGGCTCCGTATGGAGCCCGACTGCTTTTGTATTCTTCCGTCTGCCAAAGCTGAACATTTCAATCCACGGGCTCCGTATGGAGCCCGACTAGGGCTGCCCGCGGTTCAGCGGCGTTATTTTGATATTTCAATCCACGGGCTCCGTATGGAGCCCGACAGTTGGCTATGCTATGAGGCAGAAAAGGCAAATATATTTCAATCCACGGGCTCCGTATGGAGCCCGACGAGCTTTACGAGGGCGTCACCGATGAAACCGTAGAATTTCAATCCACGGGCTCCGTATGGAGCCCGACAAAAGACATAGGAGAAAAATCGAGATAATCAGTTATTTCAATCCACGGGCTCCGTATGGAGCCCGACTTCAAACAGATTTCGCGGATTATGGACGATGGCAATTTCAATCCACGGGCTCCGTATGGAGCCCGACAAGGCAAGATTTCCGCAGAGCATAACCATATACATTTCAATCCACGGGCTCCGTATGGAGCCCGACCTCGACGGCGACGAGGAGGAAGCCTACGAGTTTCATTTCAATCCACGGGCTCCGTATGGAGCCCGACGAAGTCATAGACAGAGAGCTGTGGGAAGGCGAAAATTTCAATCCACGGGCTCCGTATGGAGCCCGACCGCCCTCCCCCGTTCTCGCAAAAAGAGAAAAAACCATTTCAATCCACGGGCTCCGTATGGAGCCCGACGCGGGATCGACGTAGATACCGGAGCCACCAACAGAATTTCAATCCACGGGCTCCGTATGGAGCCCGACGGCAAGCTCGCAATACGGCATAGATAGGAGGACATTTCAATCCACGGGCTCCGTATGGAGCCCGACCGCTCGCTCGCTGGCCGCCTCTTCCATCGTGTCATATTTCAATCCACGGGCTCCGTATGGAGCCCGACCTTTTTTTGCCCTTTTTTCTTTCTCTTTCTCCACATTTCAATCCACGGGCTCCGTATGGAGCCCGACAGCAAATCTGCACAAAAATTAAAAATATCTTTGGGCAAATTCGCGAAAAAACATTTGCGAAATATGCAGAGAATTTCAAACAGATGTTAAAAAGTCAACTGTCTCTGCATATTAAATCAAAATTTGCGGTGCGAAAACCCTCGAATTTTATGTTCGCTGAGGGTCCGCACTAAATTATAAGCGGGTCATTTACATCAAAGCCCGGATTTGCGCCGATATGCTCGACCTTGCTTTTGTAATTATTTCCGAGGTAATAAAATCTCAGGCTGTCTTTGTCTTTGTCGATTATTTTTTCGAGAGAGTTTTTTACCTTACAGAGCGTCGCCGCGTCGAGACTGCATTCAAATACCGAATTCTGGACCCGCTGACCGTAATTCACGCATTCTTTGGCTACCTTGCGAAGGCGCCTTTTTCCTTCCGGCGTTTCGGTGTTTACATCGTAGGTTATAAGCACGAGCATTTCTTCACCTACTTCCAGAAGAACGGGGGATATTCGTCAAGGTCGCCGCGGATATACCGCGCAAGCAGAAGCGCCTGCGAAAACGGCACCATTCCCCATTCTACCTTTTCGTCCAAAAACGGGTGAGTTATAACCTCCTGTTTTTTTGACTGCCATTGCGAGAGAAAAGTCTTTCTGAAGGCATCGGTCATAATGACCGCTCCGCTTTCCTTTTTGATAAAGCAGGAAGGGTCGGCTATACGCTTGTTGATAAGGGTCAGAACGAATCTGTCAGCCATAACGCTGCGAAGCTCTTCCACAAGGTCGAGCGAAAGCGAGGCTCTGCCGGGACGCTCGGTATGAAAGAAGCCTTCATATGGGTCGAGCCCTACCGCTTCAAGCGCCGACGAGCACATGCCGGTCAGAAGGGTATATGCGAAAGAAAGCATCGCGTTTATCGGGTCGAGAGGGGGTCTGCGAGACCTCCCCGAAAAGGCGAAATCGGTTTTTTGCTGCAGGATCATATCGTCGAATACCGAGAAAAAATCCGAAGCCGCCTTTCCTTCAACGCCTCTGAGAAAGTCCGCCGAAGCTGCGCCCTTTGCTTCGATCACAGCTCCGCTGAGCTTTACCGATACGCCCCTGAGCTTTTCGACGTCGACTCTCATAGGGTAATCTCTGCATACGCGCTCGATTACCCATTTTGAGTTGTAGAGCTTTCCGACGATAAAGTTCCGCGCGATTTTCAGGCTTTCCTCAGGGCTGCCCGCAATTCGGTACTGCTCTCTCCTTAATAGGATATTTCCCCGTTGGCTCCCCGTGACCCTTGCAAGAAATCTGCCGGAAGGGGTCAAAAAGCTCAGAGAAATGTTTCTCTCGGCGCAGGCGCCCATAAGAGCGGGGCTTGCTCCGGTATATCCGAAGGTAACTACCGCCTCGATATTGTGCAGCGGGACCCTCGTTACCTCTTCGTCCTTTTCGCTGACGACGATATTTTCGCCGTCAAGCGAGAGATACTTTCCGGGCGACGTTATATAAAGGGTGTTAAGCAGTTTTTTCATAATTATGTCTCCGTATCGGAAATCGCCGACCTGATGTATTCCGCGGCGCTTTTCTTTTTTTCGAGCTGCGGCAGACATATGTCCTTTACCGAGCAGGCGTTGCAGGATTTTGTGCGCTTGGCAGAGGGAGTTATTCCTCTTGAGCTGTAGTCATGCATCTGCATAACGACGCTTTTTACCCTGTCTCTGAGTTCGACGGTAAATTCAACGCTTCGGCGCCGTTTTGTTTCGGCGTAATAGATATATCCCTCGGGGATCTGAGCGCAGAGCATCTCTTCGAGGCAGAGAGCCTGAGCGCAGAGCTGGAGCATATCGTATTCCTCGGTTTTCGGAGTTCCGCGCTTGTATTCGACCGGAACAACGGTGAAACAGCCGTCATATTCGGGAATGTATACGGCTTGAGCCGATTCCGAAGCGGCTTTATGAAATTCCGCTACGTCGCATTCGCCGCTTATCCCCAGATCTTTCGAGCTTACCTGTATCCCGCGGGATATTATAAGATCTCCGCGCTTTTCGGTGAAAAAGCTGTCATGCGCGCGCTCATGAACTATTCTGCCCTCCGCAGTCCTGAGATTCTCTATCCATTGAAGCTCTAAGTAAACGAGCCCCCACTGGCGCTTGCAGAATGCGAAGTGCTGTATTCCCGAAAGCTGCAGATAGTCGTCTTCGGCAAACAATCAGTATACCTCCGGCTCAACGCAGCCCTCGGGATTTTCAAGCGCAACTTCGTAATCGCCGAAGCAGACGGGTCTGTCGGTTTTGGCGGTTATTTTTACGCTGCGGTGTATCTTCGCCGTTGAGACTGAGGGAGTTTTTTCGCTGTGCTGCCACCAATACAGCCTCTCGACCTCCATACTGCCCTCGGGTCTTGCCGATGAGGCGTCGTTTTCAAACAGCGTCCTCAGAGCGTGTTTGAGGTTTTCGGCGTCTTCCTGAGAAAAGCCCGTTTTTCCGGCAAGCTGAACGTTTACGCTGCCCTTTACCACATAAAGCCCGTATGTAACGCGGTGCTTCATTCCCATAGTGTCCGAAGCGCGTCCTTCTTTCGATTCTCCGTTTACGCTCTTGGTTATCTGAGTGCTTACAAGCTCGACAGGCGAAACGCTCATCGCGGGGTGAATCGAAACGGGTCCTCTTACGCCGACGGAAACACCGCTTTCTTTTTTGCTGTCTGATTCATTATCTTTTTTCTTTTTATCACTAAATGCAAACACCTGACCGAACATTCTTACGTCTGCCCAAGTTTTACAAGCGACTTTTGCCATTTGGGCTTTATCTTTTTTCTTCATAGCGTCGCTGAATTCTTTACAGCCGTCCGCTCTTGAATGAAGGCTGTCGAAGCCGTCGTCCGCTCTGTCATCCGACTGAACGAATATCCTTTCGCCGATATCGTCATCCTGGAAACGGTTTCTGATCTTGCGCTTTATGCAGACGTCGGATATTTCGCCGTAGCCTTCAAAGCTTTCGCGCGGGCGGTTGCCGTTAAGCGGGTCACCGTTGGGGTTGGCGTTTGTCGCCGATATAAGCGCCACAAAATCGATTTTTCCTTTAAGTTCACTCATCTTCATTTTCCTCCTGTTCTTTTTTGCTTCTTAAATCGTATGACTGATTGTAGAATCCGAGCAGATAAAGCCCGCTGAGCGGGGAATTGTCCGCAAAGTCTTTTTCGCTCATTTTTTCGGTGATCTCACCTATAAGCCTTTCATAGTAGATTCTCTGCCCGACTTTCAGCTTCTGAAGATAGGGTATTATCCTATCGTGAATATTTGCCCAAGTTTTCATAGGCTGGCGGGAAAAGGTATTCATATACCTCATTGCGTTGGTGAGCCTGTCCTCGTCTTTGTCATAGGTGAGGTATTCTATCCTGTCGGCGACCGCGAGCAGCCTCCCGAAAAGATAGCTTCTGTCTGTGCTTTCGGTGTTAAGCGACACCTTCCATTCCTCCTTGCTTCCGTTTTCTGTTTCTTTTTTCTTGATAAACGAGCAGGCGAGCGAGAGCGCGCGCTCCCATTCGTTGCTCTTGGGGTCGAATGATGTCGGCGACGAAGCTCTGTTTACCGCAAGGTTTACGATATCGGCGGGCAGCCGTCTGCCGTAGATGATGCAGGGTCTGAGGCGGTTGCAGAAGCTTTGAAGCAGCTTTTCGTCGCCGTTTATCTTCTCTTGCCCATACAGTATGCCTGCGATATCCTTTAATCCCGGAACGCCGTAAAACCTGCGAGTCCCTTTGTCCGAAGAATAGTGAACAAGCCCGCAGCCGTTATGCCATTTTTTGATGTTTTCGAGGTATTCGCTCGTGCTGAGCTCGCTTGCCTCGATAACCGACAGCCTCCCCTGAGTGGCGGCGTTAAATGCCATAATGAGCGTTTTGAAAGAAAAATCCGCGGCTTTCATATACCCTTCCATCGCGGAATTAAACCTAGCTGCGCTCGCGGGATCGGTGTCGTAATGCTCTTCTTCCTCGGTAAACATATCTTTTACCGAGGATATTTCCTCGGTGCTCGAGCCGTAATCCGGCAGGGGCTTCATCGCCGATTCCCACACTACTACGCAGAGACCCTTGAATTCGTCTCTTTTGTCCCTGCTTTTTACCTCAACGCTGCCCTGATTCCTTATCAGCCATTTAAGGGCGTTGTGAATCTTCTGCGATTCTTCATATCCTATTGCGAAGGCTTCTTCGGCGGTCGAAAAGCGCCCTCTGTATGTAAAGCCGCCGCTGTCATTTGAGGATATGAGCTTTGCACTGTCTCCGTCATAACGTATTTTCTTCGGCTGAAGACGCGAAAGCGGGACGACTTCTCCGCTCAAATAAGAAAATCCCGTTGTTGCACTCTTGCTATTAACGTAGCCAATATATGAGTCTCTCAGCGTACTGTCAAGCCAGCATTCCGGAGCAGAGGAATCTATTCTCCAATCTGTTTCGACAGAGAATCTTACGAATTCCTCTTTTACGCTCTTGATTTTTCCGGATTCGTCCGGCACGAGAATCCCGCTTTGGATAAGATCGCTGATGATACATCCTTTTTTGATGTATTCATATATTGCACGGACTTTTTCATGAGAATGTTCAGACTCGTACCAGTCCTTAATTCCCTCAAGATACTGCCGATGTTTTTCTGATGAGTTCTTATCGATTTTAGGAGCGTAGATATTATAGTCTGCGGCAATATATTCAAGTTTATCACAAAGCGGGTGCGCGGCTATATGTGTTGATGTTCTGGCGCAAGCAGAATCCTCAGTGACGGGGATAACCGTTACCGCATCGTCTTTAGCAACTCTTGTTGCTCTCAAAAAGTCTCCGGAACCAGAAAGAACTACTGTTACAGTTGCCACTTGTGTGGAGTGATACTGTGGAAGCAGAACCAACCTTTCTCCGAACCTGCCCTTTTGCTCTATGCCGACGATGTCGGATTTAAGCTCATAAACATTCAAAAGCTCTCTTATCCAGTTCAAAGCTCCGCCTCCCCGAATTCGTTCAAGCCGGAGAAATTGCCTTCGCCGAACGGCTTTATCTCCATATCCTTTATTCTGCGCTTTGAGGTGCAATCCTCGGGTCTCGGGAACGTTATAACGCCTTTTTTCATCACCGCGCGGAAAAATCTCACCGTCATTCCTCCGCGGTCTTCGTCCAAAACTGCCTCGTCGGCATAGGTTATCCCGTGGTACATAAACCCGAAGTCGAGCTCGTCGATGCTGTCGTAAAAGCCTTCGCCTTCGTCGAAAGCGCAGGGCTCAACGTAGCCCTGGCATTCCCTTGTCCCAAGAAAAATGTCCCTCCTGCCGCCGCGCTCGACCATTCGCTTCGCGATGTTGTGATGCTTGTTTTCGTCGCGGTCCGAAGCGAGCTCGGGGCGGTTCCGATTCCATTCAAAGTGCGCTCTTACCCTGTATCTCACGTTTTTGAGATAGGTGTAAAACGACAGGTCGTTTCCGCCGTTGTAGGAAATAGGTCTTATTCCCTTAGACTCGGTCTGAATGGGGTTCATTATTCTTACCGCGTCGACTATCCACACTACCGTCGGCTTCCAATAGATGCTCTGAACGACCCCCTTGAGGGCTTCGTAAGTCGGAACGTGGTAGCTCAGCTTTTCGCCGCCGGCCCTTGTTATCGGGTCCGAAAAAAGCGCATATGAGCCCGTCAGCTCAAATTCAATTTTGTTTTCGTGCAAAATAACACTTCCTTTCCGTCAGTCTATATTCAAAAACGGCATATTTCGCGGCTGTTCGGTAATGCCGGTTTTCGGATCGTAATATCTGTCGTCGAGAACCGCCAGTCTGCCGTCCCAGGCAGGGCGTATTCCGTCTAATGCGTTTTTGCGGAACCGCTCCGAAACCGAAACGGTATACGACTGAAGCCTCCGCAAAAGCGATTTTTTATCGCCGAGGGGAGTATCTCGGCTTTCGAGCGCCCCGATAAGCTCAAGAGCTTCGCTCACGCCCACAATAAGCGATATCTTTCCGTCGTCCTCTATGACTTCAAATTTATCGCCGGCGGTCTTGAAGGACTGACGGAGAACATGTCCGTTTCTTTCTCGGCAGAGCTTTAGATTTCGCGAGAGCATGTCAACTATTGTCGTCGCAACGCCGTTTACGCATACGGGATAGCTCAGATCGCTTTCAAGCCTGTCATAAAGACGGTCGAAGTACATTTTTATAAATTCCTCCGAATCGATGCGAAGATCGTCTTCGCTGCGGCTGCGGTATTGGTTCAGAACATATTTCATAACGTCCTGGGCGGTGCGTATTTCTTTGAGTGAGGAAACGTTTTCCGCTTCGCCGTTCATTTTAACGATAAAAACCCGACCTTTGTCAAACTCGGCGTGACGGTTGCAGCGTCCGGCAGCCTGAATAACGCTGTCGAGCCCCGCGAGGGAGCGTATGACGCATCGGAACGAAAGATTTACGCCCGCTTCTACGACCTGCGTGCTTATGCATATCCTTCTGCCGCCCTTTTTCAGCGCCGAGATAACTCTTCTGCGGTGCTCCGGATACATATTTGTGCTCAGGTGGTAAACCTCGTAATTCCGACAGGACTCCGCCACAAGTCTGAAAACCTTTTCGGCGCAGCTCTTGGTATTTGCGATAAACAGAACGTCGCCGTATTTCTCCGCCTTTTCCTTTATGTATTCTGCGGCTTCCTCTATGCTCATTCCCGTTGGGGAGATATCCGTGTCGTCCGATATCTCCGTTCTTACGAATGCGCCGTAAAACCGCGCCGAGTCGGGTATCATCGGCGGCGCGGAAAGCATGCCGTATTTTTCAAAGCGCGGCAAAGTTGCTGAGCAAAGCACAAACAGCGTATTCGCGTATCGACTCAGGAAATTTACCGCAAGGCATAGAAGCTTAGTGACCTTTATCGGCAGAGCCTGTACCTCGTCTAAAATGACGATGCTGTCGCAAAGGCTCCGGAATCTTCTTACGCATCCGCTTCTTGACGAAAACATCGTATTCAGGAGCTGGACCGATGTGGTTACAACAACGGGACAGCCCCAGTCCTCGGTAAGGCGGTCATACCTCAGCCGGTCGGAACCGTCGTCGGCTATGAGGCTCGAATGGTGCTCCAAAACTATATCCGGCCGCCCGAGGGCTTCTCTTATCTCGTCGGCGTTCTGCTCCGTTATGGACTGATATGGAGCTGCGTATATTATTCTGCGCTTGCCGAAATTTTTCGCGTTCGCCACTGCAAACCTAAGCGACGACAGCGTTTTTCCCGCGCCGGTAGGAACGTTGAGTATATACCTTGGATTCGGGCTGTCTGCTGTTTGCCTGCAAATGTCCGATATTTCCCTTCTGAAGGAGTTTATTCCTCTGCCGTCCGAAAGAGAGCCGATTTTCGATTCGATGTTTCCGAGGCATTCCTCCCAGAGCTCTTTTGATGCCGAAATCTCCGAAAAGCCGCTTTCTCCGTTCATAAAATCCTCGGTATTGCGGCGGTCGGCGTCGATCAAAAGAGATATGAGAAGCCGCTGACACATTCCCGCGGCAAAGTCCTTGCCGCCGTTGCTTTCAGCCCGCATTATGCGTCTGAAAACAGCGTCGCCGTCAGAAGAAGCTTTATTCGCGTATTCATCGAGAACGCTTTCGCCGATTTCTTCGGTAAGGTTTTCGATGCATTCCCCGACGGGCAGATCCGCGGATTTTTCACGGCGAAGGTCCGTCAGAAATTTCCCTTTCTCAAAATCAAAGGAGTCTCGGAGCCCATGATGGCAGTATATTGCCGAAGATATCAGCTCGGCGGCGACGGTATCCTTCATAAGCTTTTCGGCGAATATCCCTCCAGCGGTGGAGTGGTCGAGCTTTTCCTCGGCGTTTTTGCCTTCGATGTTTTTCAGAAAATAATTCTGCCACTCTGCGGAGTATTTCCCGCAGTCGTGCAAAAGACCTGCGATATATGCGAGGCTTTTAAGCTCCTCGACGCCGCATTTTTCCGAAGACAGCTCCGCGCATTCGCTGAGATGTTCTTTGTTTGTCTGGTAGGTCCGGCTCACAGGGTCATAGTGAGAATAAAAAGTTTTATCAGTCATTTTTATACTTTCTCTTCAAAAATTTTATGATATTATAACATTTTTTGTCTGAAATGTCAATATATAGTCACCGGCGGATTTATTTATACAGACTTCTGCTCCTTGGTGCGGGCGAAGCCCGAGCCCGTCCCCCCGCAAGGGGGACGGGCTGCGCGCCGCAGGCGCGCCCGCGCTTTGCGCGGCGGGCTTCGCCCTCACAGCGCAAAAGCTTATACCGCTGTCCATTACTCCTCCACCGCTTGATTTTCCCGCCCGCTTATGTTATAATATCCTCTCAGCGCATAGATTCAAAAACATTCGGAAGGAAGAATAAATATGGAGAACAAATCTCCTCTCTCGGGCATAAGGAACGGAAAAAAGCTGATAAGAAGATACTTTTTGGTCGATTACGAAAACGTTCAGGCTCACGGCCTGAGAGGGCTCTCGAAGCTAAAGGACACCGACGCCGTAACGGTTTATTTCAGCAAGAACGCCGATACCATAACCTTTGAAATGCATATCGAGCTTAACGAATGCAAGGCACGGACAGATTTCAAAAAGGTCGAGACCGGCGTTAAGAACGCCCTCGATTTTCAGCTCTCGTC
This sequence comes from uncultured Clostridia bacterium, assembly GCA_947627875.1. Lineage (GTDB taxonomy): Bacteria > Bacillota > Clostridia > Oscillospirales > Ruminococcaceae > Faeciplasma. The sequence continues at coordinate 27,310 of CANQXS010000019.1, read as the reverse complement.
TCAGCTCGGCTATATAATCAATCAGAACATCGTCGCGGGGAACAAGGGCGTTAAGTATTACATCGTCTCGATGGACGGCGGCTTCTCGGTCCTCGTCAATTTCTGGAAGCAGTTCGGAGCTGAGGTAGAGGTCGTAAGGAGCATCGAACACGCCGTAGACCCGTCCGAGCCGGGGGCATTCTCGGCAGTTCTTGCTGAGCTTTCCGCCGACGAAAACGAGGAGAGGATAATTTTGGAGTGCCTAAATTCCTGCGTTTCTACGACCGAGCTCCATAACGCGCTCCAGAACCGCCTTCGTAATAACGCCCGCTCCTCAGAGATATACAGGGCGGTAAAGCCGCTGTTCAACGGAAGGCAGGAGAGCGGCGAGGCAAAGAGAAAAACGCGGGTTTCCGACTGAGCACAGCCCCTTTTTCGGGCTTTTTCGCATTATTTTAGCATTATCCTGTTTATACGCATAATTCGCGGGAAGAATATATTTACATTTTCGGCGCGGTCCGCGCTGCGCCGGCGTAAACAGGAGGAAATATGCAAACCGTAATACTTGCCGGAGGCGAGGGGACGCGCTTAAGACCTCTCACCGAAGGCACACCGAAGCCGCTCGTGAAAATTTTGGGCGAAAGCGCGATAGAGCGGCTTCTTAAAAGGCTGAGAGCGTGCGGAATACGTTCCGCCGTTCTCTGCACTCATTTTATGGCGGAAAAAATGGAGGAAGCCCTCGGGCAGAGAAAATGCGGGGTATATCTTAAATACCGCCGCGAGGAGGTCCCCCTCGGGACGGCGGGCTGTGTAAAGGCCGCCTGGAACGGCGACGACGTTCTCGTTCTCAGCGGCGACGGCGTCTGCGGGTTCGACTACAGGGCGATAACAGAATTTCACCGCTCGTGCGGCGCCGACGTGACCATTGTCGCAAGAAAGGTCAGCGACCCGCGCGAATACGGGCTCATCACCGCCGACGGCGAGGTTATAACCGGCTTCATCGAAAAGCCGGGCTACGACGGCTGCGTTACAGACCTTGCCAACACCGGGGTATACGTCGTCTCGAAAGAGGTAATGCGAAGGATACCAGACGGCGAAAAGACCGATTTCGCCCAAGACGTTTTCCCTAAGCTTCTTTCCGAGGGCAAAAAGCTCTGCGTATACGTCGATACGACCTATTGGTACGACATCGGCGACATACCATCGCTGATAAAGTGCCAGACCGAGCTTCTCGGAGCCGAGGGCAGGGATTCCGCTATTTTCGGCAGCGCCTCGGTCGGGAGCGATTCCGTGATTTCTGCGGGAGCTGTCGTCGAGGACGGCGCGGCAATAGGTTCGGGCTCGCGGGTTCTGGCGTCGCTCATATCCGAGGGCGCGAGCGTCGGCGCAAACGCAGATATATGCGAAGCGGTGATCTGCAAAAACGTCACCGCGGGCGAAGGGCTGATAATGAAGCGCTTTTCCGCGCTCGGCGAGGGCTGCGTTATAGGCTCGGACGTTACAGTAGGGGAGGGCGTAAGAGTCGCCCCGAGGACAAGGCTCCCCGACGGGGCGATAGTAAGGACCGACATTTCGGGCGGAAATTACTCCTCGCTTACTTTCGGCGACGGCGGCGAGGCGCTCGGACTCAACGGTCTTCGCGATATATTCGGCTTCGGCTGCGCGGTCGGAGCGGCTCTCGGCGCCGACAGGATAGCCCTCGGAGGACCCGGGGAAGGCTTCGAGGCGGTATCCCTCGGCTTGCGCTCGTCGGGGGTCGGGGTATACGGGCTTCGCGGAGCCTCGTTCGGAGAAACGGTATTCTGCGCCCGAAAGCTGGGCTGCACCCATTTTATCTACGCCGACGGCGGGATATATTTCGCCTCAAGCTCAGATTTAGAGCTCTCGCGTGCTTTGGAGCGAAAGACCGTTCAGGCATACAGCAGAATTCCGCCCGCCTCGGTCTGCGCCGCGAATATCGCCGACGGCGCGGCGGTCTCGGACCTTTATGTGAGGCACCTGAAATCGCTGATACCCGAAAGCCCGAAAATACGCCCGCTTATCCGAACCGAAAGCAGGCGCGAAGCCGAGGTTTTTTCCGAGGTGTTCCCGAAGGGCGAGGGCGAGAAAGTCACTTTTGCCGCGGCATCCGACGGTCGGACCGTCTCGGCTCTTACGGATAACGCGGTCATATCCTACGAAAATCTCGTTATCCTCTGCTGCAAGTCGTATTTCGAGAAGAGAAAGAGCGTCGTGCTGCCGCCGAGGGCTCCGCTCGCCTGCGAAAAGCTCGCCGAGGAATACCGCTCGTCGGTGATACGGGGTGCGGCGGGCTCGTCAGAGCTGAGTATGTTCTGCTGCGACCCTCTCGAGCTGATAGCCGAGGTAACGGCTTATGTCACCTCGAGGGGGATATCGCTCGAAGCCGCCGCCGATGAGCTCCCGAAGGTCATTTACACACGAAAGACCTTCGACGCGCCCGAGGGCTTGCCGAAGATAATGAGCGAGGGCTTCGAGGGGGTAAAAGCCGGGTCCGACGTTATGCTCGAAAGCGGAGGAGCGAGGGCTTTTGTGCGCCCCGCGAAGAGCGGCAGGGCGGTGTCGCTTTATATCGAGTCGGTGTCCGTCGAGGCGGCAAACGAGATCTCGGCGGACATCGCCGAAAGGCTGAAGGGGAAGAAAGATTAAGTTTTTTTCGAGGAGCTTGATACCCATCCCCTTGAGGGGAGGGGTCGGTCGTTCGCCGAACGGTGAACGACCGGGTGACGGGGTGATGCCCCCCTCTTCCTCTCCTGAGGGAGAGGGGGGTCAGGGGGTGTGAGAGCAAAAATCAGGCAGTTTGGTGCCAAACAAAGCTTTTATTTGCCTCACTCGTCGTTCGGCAAATCAGGGGACCAATGCGGCGTCCAAGTTTGCACAAGCCGTACTTTCCGCACGCCGCATAGGCTGAGCCCTTCGGGCTCGCCCCAATCCACCGGACGGATTCGGGCTACCCTCCTGATTTTTATTCGTATAAGGATTCCGCGCCTGCGGACGCGGCGGGGGCTCCGCCCCTCGTCCCCGCGAGCCTTTTGAAAAAGGCTCGACCGAAAACTTTTGCTTTTTTATCCTGCGGGCGATAGCTCTCTTCCTCAATCTTGACAATCTCCTCGGTTTGTAGTAAAATATCTATTATGCATTACTATGGGCGGGCGGCAGCCTGCTCTACATAATCACGAACCTTAAATGCGAAGAAGCATTAAAAATAAAATTTTAACGAAGAAAGGAACTTATGGCAAATACGAAAAACAAACAGCCCAAATTGCGCCGCGAGCCTCAGAAGCAGGAACAGTCGGCGCTCGACGCCGCAATAGCAGCGGCTATTTCCGCACCGCCGCTTTCAAAGAAGGCGTCGCAGTATCAGAACTCCAAGAAAAACAGGGCGCTCGCGCAGAAGAAGTCTGCGGAGCAGAAAAAAGCGGAACAGAAAAAATCATCGGAGCAAAAGGCTAAATCACAGGAAGCGCAGAAAACAAAGAAACCCGCCGGACGCCGGAGCCGCAAACCCGAGGCGCAGCCTCAGCCGCAGCCGCAGGAAAAGCCTGCCGCCGTAGAGCAGAAGGAGCAGCTTTTGAGCGAAAGCCGGCAGAAAAACAGCGGCAAGAAGCCTACGGTAAAGATAATCTCCCTCGGAGGGCTCAACGAGATAGGAAAAAATATGTATCTCATCGAGACCGCCGACGACATAGTTATAATCGACTGCGGAATGACCTTCCCCGACGACGAAATGCTCGGGGTCGATATCGTCATACCCGATTTTACCTATGTCGAGCGCAACGCCTCTAAGGTAAGGGGAGTTGTTCTGACCCACGGTCATGAGGACCATATCGGCGGCATACCTTATCTTCTCAAAAAGCTCGACGTCCCGATATACGGAACAAAGCTCACCCTCGGTCTTTTGGGCTCGAAGCTTAAAGAGCACAACCTCGGCAAGGTAAAGCTCAACACCGTTTCCCCCGGGCAGACGGTAAAGCTCGGCGGTCTGAGCGTTGAGTTTATCCGCGTCAACCATTCCATTCCCGACGCAGTTGCCGTCGCCGTCAGGACCCCCGCGGGGATAATAGTCCATACAGGCGACTTCAAGGTCGACTACACCCCTATAGAGGGCGGAATAATCGACCTGCCCCGATTTGCCGAGCTCGGCAGCGAGGGCGTCCTCGCGCTTATGGCGGATTCCACCAACTCCGAGCGCCACGGCTTTACCCCGACCGAGCGCAACGTAGGCGCGACCTTCGACAACCTGTTCAACAAGGCGGGCAGCAAGCGCATAATCATCGCTACCTTCTCGTCTAACGTCCACAGGATACAGCAGATAATCGACTGCGCCGAAAAGCACGGCAGAAAGGTCGCCGTATTCGGGCGCTCGATGGTAAACGTCATAAAATTGGGCGTAGAGCTCGGATATTTAAGGCTCCCCGACGGCGTGCTGATAGATATCGATAAAATGCGCGGCTATACCGACGACAAAATAGTCCTTATAACCACCGGCAGCCAGGGCGAGCCGATGAGCGCGCTCACAAGAATGGCTTTAAACGACCACCGCCAGGTGAGCGTCACCGAAAACGACTTCATTATCATTTCTGCAAGACCTATCCCGGGCAACGAAAAATTCGTCGGCAGGGTAGTCAACGAGCTTTTAAAGCTCGGTGCCGAGGTCGTTTACGAGGAGATGTATGAGGTCCACGTTTCGGGTCACGCCTGCCAGGAGGAGCAGAAGCTTATGCTCGCTCTCACAAGACCGAAATTCTTCATTCCGGTCCACGGCGAATTCAAGCATCTCTCCCACCACGCCGATACGGCGCGGAGCATCGGTCTTAAGGACGAAAACATCGTTATAGCCGAAATAGGCAACGTGATCGAGACCGACGGCGATACGGTAAAGATAAACGGCAGCGTTACCTCGGGCAAGGTAATGGTCGACGGCTACGGAGTAGGCGACGTCGGCGCGGTTGTCTTAAAAGACAGGCAGCACCTCGCTCAGGACGGCGTTATCGTCGTGAATATAACCATCGACAGGATAGGGCGCAGGCTTCTTTCGGGTCCGGACGTTATATCGCGCGGGTTTGTTTATGAGCGCGAAAACGAGGAGCTTATAATAAAGGCGAAGGAGCTTGCAAGGAGCGTCTGCGAGGACGAGCTCAAGACCCGCCACGACTACGCGGCAATCAAGAACAGGCTTCGCGACGAGCTCGGCGACTTCTTCTTCTCAAAGACCAAGCGCCGCCCGATGGTCATACCCGACATTATGGACATCTGACGCGGCTTCGCGATTTTCACTGAAAGGACGGTCGGTTATGAAAAAGCGTCTTCATATGCTTTGGATACCGCTTGTGATACTTGCGGCGGTCTGCGCAGTCTCCGCGGTGCTGTTTTATCTCGAAGGGAGCTATATAGCTGCGGGCGCCGCGGCTATGTCGATAATCTGCGTCGCCGTTCTCTGCGTGATGGTGGCGATAGTCGACCGCAACGTAACGCGCTACGTCACCGGCATCGACCGCGACATATTAAAGACCAACCGCGAAGAATTCTGGGACTACCCCGAGCCCATAGTCATCGCCGACGCCGACAGGACGATAATCTGGTATAACCGCTGCTTCGAGCGGGATATCTTCGGCGACGACAGGGTATACGGAATAAAGCTCTCGGAGCTCGTAGGTGAGAACAACGCAGCGAAAATGTTCCTCGACGGCGGAACGACGGTAAAAATCCTCGATCGCCATTACAGAGTTACCGCTCAGGAGGGGATATCGGGGCTGCTGGTGATAAGCTTTGTGGATATAAGCAGCCACGTCGCCCTCGAGCAGGAATATAAGGCGAGCCGCAAGACGGTAATGCTGATAGCCGTAGACAACTACGAGGAGGTCCTCCAGAACTCTAAGGAGAGCGACAAGGCGGGCTTCAGAGTACAGATAGAAAAGCTCTTCGAGCGCTTTATAGAAAACACCAACGGAATTATCCACAAAATTTCAAACGACCGCTTCTACTGCATCGTAGAGGAGCGCCACCTCGCCCCGATGATAGAGCGCAGGTTCGATATATTGGACGAGGCGCGCTCGATAAGCCTCGGCGAGCGCTCTAACGTCACCCTTTCGATAGGAGTCGGCAGGGGAGCCAAAAACCTCGCAGAAAGCGAGCTCTTTGCGCGGCAGGCGCTCGATATGTGCCTCGGAAGGGGCGGCGACCAGGCTGCCGTCAAGACCGAAAACGGCTTTGAATTCTTCGGCGGAGTTTCCAAAGGCATAGAAAAGTCGGCAAAGGTAAAAACGAGAATAATCGCCGCGGCGTTAAAAGAGCTTGCTGCCAACTGCGGGAACGTATACATTATGGGTCACCGCCTCGCCGATTTCGACTGCCTCGGGGCGTCGGTAGGCTTATGCGGAGCATTCCGCAGCCTCGGAAAGAACGCCTGCTGCGTCCTCGACCTCGAAAGGAACCTCTCGAAGTCGCTGATAGCTCATATAAGCGAGCGCTGCGGTCACGATTACTTCAAGTCTGTAACCGCCGCACGGCTCGAATTTACCGACCGCGACCTTCTCATTATCTGTGACACCCATAACCCCGATATGCTCGACTCGAAGGAGCTCTATGAATCCGCCTCGCAGGTAGTAGTTATCGACCACCACCGCAAGATGGTGAACCATATAGACAACGCGGTCGTGTTCTTCCACGAGCCGTTTGCCTCCTCCGCCTGCGAAATGGTGACCGAGCTTATTCAGTATTTCGGCGACGACTGCCATATTTCGGTCGCCGAGGCAGAGGCTCTTTTGGCGGGCATAATGCTCGACACCAAGAACTTCGTTATGCGCGCCGGCGCGAGGACTTTTGAGGCTGCGGCGTATCTCAAAAAATCGGGAGCCGACACTGTTGCCGTAAAGAGGCTCTTTGCCGATTCCCTCGAGACCTACCGCGAAAAGAGCGCGCTTATCCAGTCGGCGAAGCTTTTTCACGGCTGCGCGATAGCCGCGACCGAATCCTCCGCTCCCGAGCTCAGGCTCGCCGCGCCCCAGGCTGCCGACGAGCTGTTGGGGATAACCGACGTAAAGGCTTCGTTCGTTATCTACCGAATGGACGGGCTCTGCTTTATTTCCGCCCGCTCGATGGATTCCTTCAACGTCCAGCTTATTATGGAAGCCATAGGCGGAGGCGGGCATCAGACGATGGCGGGAGCCCAGCTCGATATCTCGGTCGACGAAGCGATAGAGAAGGTCAAGGGCGCTATCGAAGACTTTTTGATAAAATCCTGAACAACATAAAGGAGGAGATCCTATGAAAGTTATACTTATAAAAGACGTAAAGGGCTCGGGCAAGGCGGGCGACGTTCTCAACGTTGCCGACGGCTATGCGCGCAACTATCTTCTTGCCCGCGGCTTCGCCGTTGAAGCCACCGCCAAGAACGTAAACGACCTTGCCGGCAAAAAGGCTTCGGAGCAGCACAGGCTCGAGGTCGCAAAGAGCGAGGCGGAGGCCTGCGCCAAAAAACTCAACGGCGCGGTTTTGACTGTCAAAGCAAAAGCCGGTCAGGGCGGAAAGCTCTTCGGCTCGGTAACTGCCGCAACCGTGAGCGAGCTTATTCAGGCTCAGTACGGCGAGAGCGTCGACAAGAAAAAGATCGTCCTTGCTTCCGACATAAAGGCTTACGGCGATTACGGCATAGAGATAAAGATGACTCAGGGCGTAAACGCCAAGATGACCGTTAAGGTAATACCCGAGGAATGATTCCCCGAAAATTTGCGGGAGGAGGCTTAAAATGGCTGCCGGAGCACTGTCACAGACCGACCTTATAGGCGGCAGGGAGCTGCCTTACAGCTTAGACGCCGAGCAAAGCGTTATCGGCGCGCTGCTTGTGAATCCCGAGCTGCTTCCGCTGGCGATAGCGATAATCAAGCCCGAGAGCTTTTACCGCGAGCAGCACAGGGGTGTGTATTCCGTTATTCTGCGGATGTTTTCCAACGGCGCGGTCGCGGATATGGTCACCGTTGTGAACGAAGCCGTCGCCGAGGGCGTTTTCGAGACCGCGGCTATGGCTAAGACCTATCTCAAAGGTCTTATAGATAATGTCTCCACAACGTCGAAAACCGTATTCGAGAGCCACTGCCGGATAATCGAAGACAAATACCTTCTCCGCTCGCTTATAAGAGCCTGCGGCGATATAACCGAAGCCGCGGCGGAAGGCTCGGAGAACGCCAAAAACCTTTTGGACCTCGCCGAGCAGAAGATATACGACATTCGCCAGGGGCGAGAGATCGAAGGGCTTACCCGCCTGAGCGAAATAATCGTCTCGGCTTACGACAGGATCCAGAAGCTTTCGGGCGACGAAAAAGAGCAGTATCAGGGGCTTCGCTCCGGCTATTCTCTGCTCGATTCCTACATATCGGGGCTCAATAAATCGGATATGATAGTCGTCGCGGGGCGCCCCGGCTCGGGAAAGACCACCTTTGCCGTAAACATTGCGGCAAACGTAGCCAAGCGCGCGAAAAATGCCGAAATAGCGATATTCTCGCTCGAAATGTCGAAAGAGCAGCTCGCGCTTAGAATGTTGTCGGCGGAGTCGCTCGTTCCGAATACCTCTCTCACCGGCGGAATGATCTCGACCGACGAATGGATAAAGCTCGCCGAAGCCGCTGACGCCCTCTCACAGATGGAGGTTTACATCGACGACACCGCGGGAATAACCGTCCCCCAGATAAAGGCTAAACTCAGAAGAATGAGAAATCTCGGGCTCGTAGTTATCGACTACCTCCAGCTTATGGAGTCGCCCGCCAACCATACCAACCGCGTAACCGAGGTCTCGGAGATAACGAGGCAGATAAAGCTTATGGCAAAAGAGTTGAACGTCCCGATAATCCTGCTTTCCCAGCTCAACCGTTCGGTCGAGTCGAGGCAGGACCACCGTCCGGTGCCATCAGACCTCCGCGAGTCGGGCTCAATAGAGCAGGACGCCGATATAATTCTGTTTATTTACCGCGAGTCGATGTATGACAAGCAGAACCCCAACCAGTCGGCGGCGGAGTGCATAGTCGCGAAGAACCGCCACGGCTCAACGGGAACGGTAAACCTTGCATACCTCGGCGAATACACGCTCTTTCGGAGCGTAGACACCAAGCGCGAACAATGATCGGCAAGGTTAAAGCGACGATCGGGCGCTGCGGAATGCTTAAAGACGGCGAGCGGGTGCTTGCCGCGCTCTCGGGAGGAGCCGACAGCACCGCGCTGCTTTTGTGCCTGAAAGACCTCGGATACGACGTTTTTGCGGTCCATGTAAACCACAACCTCCGCGGCGAGGAGGGGCTGAGAGATCAGCGCTTCTGCGAGGAGCTCTGCAAGAGTAAAGGCATAGAGCTTTACATTGAGAACGTAGACGTTAAAGCCTACTGCGCCGAAAACCGCTGCTCCATAGAACTCGGCGCGCGAAAGCTCAGATACGCCGCGCTCGAAAAACACGCCTGTGGCTGCAAGATAGCGACCGCTCACACCCTTTCGGATTCTCTCGAGACTGCGATATTCAATTTAACGCGGGGCTGCGGAGTAAAAGGGCTCGCTTCTATCCCGCCGACGCGGGGGAATATAATCCGCCCGCTGATAAACTGCACGCGGGGCGAGGTCGAGGAATATTTAAGGTGTAAAGGTCAGAACTTTGTCACCGACTCCACCAATTTAGAGCCCGACTGCTCGCGGAACATCATCAGGCTGAGCGTTATTCCCGAGCTCAAAAAGATAAATCCCGGGCTCGAAAAGTCCTTCGGAGCGAGCGTTGAAGCCCTCCGCGAGGAAGACGCCCTTATCGAAGCCGAGGCGCAAAAGCTCCTTGAAAAATTCGACGGCAAGGCGTATGACTTTACAGGCGTAAGCGACGGCGCGGCGCTCTCAAGAGCCGTTTCAAAGATAATTTCAGCCTGCGGAGCCGAGCCTTCCTACGAAAGAATAACCTCGGTAAAGGAGCTTGTTTTCTCGGGCGGAAGGATAAATATAAGAAAGGGCGTTTACCTGAGGTCCGAAGAGGGCAGACTAAGCATTGAATACGACTCGGAGCCGGAAAATCTCAACGTTTCGGTGACCCTTCGCGAAAACGCCGACCTCGGCGCCAAGAAGCTTATTGTCACAAAAATTTCACCCTTTGATATATCTTGTTTTAACAAAGATGAGCTAAGATTTATTGTCGACGAATCGCGGCTTGCCTCGGTCTTCACCGCGAGGCACTGCGTAGGCAGTGAAAAGATACGCCTTCCCGGGCGGGGCTTCGGCTCTACCGTCAAAAAGCTGCTTGCGGGGCTTACCCGGCAGGAGCGAAGAAGCCGCATCGTTATCGCCGACAGCGAAGGGGCGGTATTCGTCGAGGGAATAGGCGTGAGCGAGCGCGTTTGCTGCGGAAGCGATACCGTTTCCGCGCTTAAAATAGAAATCGCGACGTAAAGGAGACGGAAAAATGACACAGCAGCATAACATCAAAGTAATGCTCACAAAAGAGCAGATAGCCGAAAAGGTAAAAGAGCTCGGCGCAAAGATAACCGAAGATTTCCGAGGAAAAGACCTTCTTTTAATAGGAGTCTTGAAGGGCTCGTTCGTTTTTATGGCCGACCTCGCAAGGGCTATTGACCTTCCCGTTCAGATCGACTTCATCAGCGCAAAGAGCTATTTCGGGACTACCTCCTCGGGAGTCGTCGACGTCAAGCTCGACACTCACCTTGAATTCGCAGGCAAGACTATAATGCTCGTTGAAGACATTCTCGACACCGGTAAGACCCTCAGCGTTTTAAGGCAGATGCTTCTGAGCAGGGGAGCCGCCGAGGTCAAGATAGCCACCTTCCTCGATAAGCCTGCCCGCAGGACTATTGACATAAATTCCGATTATTCCTGCTATACTATTGAAGACAGATTCGTCGTCGGCTACGGGCTCGATTATAACGAGCAGTACCGCAATCTCGACTATGTAGGGGAAGTAATCCTCTGAGCACTAACATAAGAAAAGAGGTATACGTTTGTTACACAAGGATTCAAAAGGGCTGATCACTTATTTTCTGCTCGCGGCAGTCATCATCGTTATTCTGGTCGTGAGCCTGAGAGGGCTGCTCTCGTCGGCTGAAACTCCGGCATATTCCGAGGTGATAGGTCATTTCGACCGCCTCGAGGTCTCGGAGTTTACGCTGAATCTCGGCTCAGGCAGCCTTCAGTATAAGCTTCGCGGGGACGACACCGTTTACAGCTATAAAGTCCCGAACGTAAGCATTTTTTACGCCGAGCTCTTCGGCGAGGATTCCGGCTTTGAGGGCGGAAGCTACCGCGCCGCCTATAACGCCGCCTATCCCTCGGAGCCGCTTGTTTACGACGAAATTCCGGCTTCCAACAGCTCGGTATGGCTCAACCTTATCCCGACCCTTCTTATGATAGGCGTTATGGTGTTCCTCGCGATATCTATGTCGCGGAGCATCTCCTCCGCCGGAAAGATTAACAGCGTCGGCAAAGCCAACGTAAAGGTCGACGGCAACGATAAGAACAAGGTCACCTTTGAAGACGTCGCGGGCGCCGACGAGGAAAAAGAGGAGCTCCAGGAGATAGTCGAGCTCTTAAAAGACCCGTCGAAATACCGCAACATCGGCGCAAAGATACCCAAGGGCGTTCTGCTCGTGGGGCCTCCCGGCAACGGTAAAACGCTTCTTGCAAAGGCAGTCGCCGGCGAGGCGGGCGTACCGTTCTTCTCGATCTCGGGTTCCGATTTCCTTGAGCTCTACGTCGGCGTAGGCGCCGCGAGAGTAAGAGACCTCTTCGACCAGGCAAAAAAGTCCGCGCCGTCTATAATCTTCATCGACGAGATCGACGCCGTAGGACGCCGCAGAGGAGCGGGTCTCGGAGGCGGACACGACGAGCGCGAGCAGACCCTTAACCAGCTACTTGTCGAGATGGACGGCTTCGAGGTAAACGAGTCGGTCATCGTTATGGCGGCAACCAACCGCCGCGACGTTTTAGACCCCGCTCTCTTAAGACCCGGGCGCTTCGACCGCCAGGTTTACGTCAACTATCCCGATATAAAGGGCCGCGAGGCAATCCTTAAGGTCCATTCCAAGAATAAGCCCCTTGCTCCCGACGTCGATTTAAAGACCGTCGCTTCGGCGACCGCAGGCTTTACGGGAGCCGACCTCGCCAACCTTATAAACGAAGCCGCGCTTCTCGCCGTCAAGAGGGGAAAGAAGGCTATAACGGCTCAGGACCTCAGCGACGCATCTATAAAGGTCATCGCCGGTCCCGAGAAGAAGTCGAGAGTCATCCTCCCCGAGGAGAAGAAGCTCACCGCCTATCACGAAGCGGGTCACGCCGTCTGCCATTTCTACTGCCCAACCCAGGATAAGGTCTCGGAGGTCTCGATAATCCCGCGCGGAATGGCGGGAGGCTATACGATGGCTCTGCCGGAGCACGACAAATCTTACGTCTCAAAGACCGAGATGAACGAGCAGATAATCGTTCTCCTCGGCGGAAGAGCCGCGGAAAAGCTCATTTTAGACGATATCTCGACCGGCGCCTCGAACGATATCGAGCGCGCTACCGATATTGCGAGGAATATGGTAACCCGTTACGGCTTCTCGGATAAGCTCGGTCCGGTGGTTTACGGTCATGACGACAACGAGGTCTTCCTCGGGCGCGACTACAACTCCACAAAGACCTATTCCGAGGTCATCGCGAGCGAAATCGACGCCGAAATGCGCGCGATAATCCATTCCGCCTACGACCGCGCTCAGGAGATCCTTTCGGAGCATAAGGAGCAGCTCACCCGCGTTGCGGAATACCTCATCGTCCACGAAAAGATCAACGGCGAGCAGTTCGTAAAGCTTATGAACGGCGAAGACCCCGACGCCGTCGAGGCTGTACCGCCGCAGAGCAGCGTGGAAAAAGCCGAGGGAACTGTGTTTGCACCCGAGCCCCCGAAAGCCGACGAGGCTCCCAAGCCCGAAGAGAATTGATTTTAATAACCGAAGCGCCCGGCTGTTGCGGTCGGGCGCTTGTTTTATGCTTTTTTTGCTCAGTCGGCGGCTGCCTTCGCCCTGAGCTCTTTTTCGAGCTCTTCGGTCAGCTTTTCCACCGCGCCGAAGTCCATCGCGCCGATATAGCAGCGCTCCAGATCGTCGTGGACAGCCTTCGCCTGAGCAAGCGTTTCTATCGCCGAGGCGGTGAGCTCGCGCTTCGCTCCCGCGTTGAAGAGGTATCTGCGGCGGCGCTCGCGAATTAGGTCGCGGTCGTAGAATCTCAGCGCGTTAATCCTGCCGTCGGCGGCTTCGGAGGCGCTCTCCGAGACGAACGCGAGCCCGAGCTCGGGTATAACGATATGCTCGTAAACACAGCCGAAGCAGAATACGTTTTTCGAGGCGATTACGTCGTATCCCGCCGAAGCCGCGTAGACCGAAAGGCTCTTTAAAAGCGCGTCGGCGACGGCTGAACATGGGTCTGCAATCGCGTATTTAACGCAGCCGTCGAACGCCGCGGACTGCGTAATAACGCCCTTCGGGGTAACCGAGGTTATCTGCCTGAGCGAGATTTTTCCCGCGCTCCTGCCGGTTTTCGGCATAAGCCTGAGCGAAAGTCTTTTCGCGTAGGCGGCGAGTTTATCCTTAAGAAGCGCTGATTCCGCACCGGAAATAGTGTCGGCGTTGAGATTGCAGATTGCCCCGAGGCAGCGCTTTACCCGAAGGTGGAGCTTTGAATTTTCGTCGCTGCAGCGAATTACGTCGGCGGCGTTTTCGCGGAGCTTTTCGCAATCCCAGAAGCGCCCGAGGTCCAAAAGGCGCTCGCGCGCGCCGGGATACGTCGGCTCAAAGACGTGCGGCGCCGTGCCGTCCACGAAAATAACGCCGAGCTTTCTGAATATCACCGCGTCGAGAGAATCGGGGTCGCTCGAACAGTAGTAAAGCTCGGCGGGGTCGATGTCCGAGAGCGCGGCGGCTATCCGCTTCATAAGAGTCGATTTGCCCGTCCCGGGTCCGCCCTTGATGATGTAAGTAAAGAAATCTCCCGATTTTACGTCGTCCCCGAGATGAGTCTCAAAGCCGTCGGGCGTCGGGCAGCCCAGAAAATATGTTTTGTTCGACATTCTGTTTCCTCCAAATTCAGTTTTTACATAATATGGAGGAACCGCCGCCGATGTTCAAAAAAACAAGCAGGTTCAAAACCTGCCTGTTATTATGTTTTCAGAACTCCACCCATTTTTCCATCAGCTCTTCGAGCTCGGCTTTCGCCTCCTCAAGGCGCGAGCAGAGCTTTCCCATTTTCTGATAGTCCGAAGCCGTTTCGGGCTCGGTTATCGCCTGTTCTATATCGGCTATCTCCTTTTCGAGCGCCTCTATGCCGTCCTCGAGCTCCTTTAGATCCTGCTTGCGCTTTGCGTCAAGCGAGCGCTGTTCGCGGGTGCGGTACTGCTTTTTCGGCTCCTTTTTTGACTGCGCCGCCTGAAGCGCCAAGCGCTCGGCTTCGGTCTCCTGCCGCTCGAGCTCCTTTGCCGCCATATATGCGTCGAAGTTGCCCTGATAGCTCTTTACGCCGTCCTTTGAGACCTCGAGTATACGCGTCGCGATTTTATTCAGCAGATATCTGTCGTGCGAGACTATTATCATCGTTCCGTCGAACTCCACAAGCGCAGATTCCAGAACCTCGCAGGTCTGGCTGTCGAGGTGGTTAGTGGGCTCGTCGAGAATGAGGACGTTTCCGCGCTTCAGCATCATAAGCGCAAAGCTGAGCTTCGTTTTTTCGCCTCCGCTCAGCACCCTCACGGGGTTATAAACGTTCTCGCCGGTCAGAAGAACGCTCCCTAAAAGGGTCCTAACCTCGAGGTCGGTCATTCGCGGATAGCGGCGGTGTACCTCGTCGATGACGGTGCTGCGGGGGTCGAGCTGCTCGTTTTTCTGGTCGAAATAGGCGGTTTTAACGTTCTGCGCCCATCTGACGCTCCCTCGGGAGTGGGGATTTATCCCTAAGATCGTCTTTAAAATCGAGGATTTGCCTATCCCGTTCGGACCGATGATCCCGAGCTTTTCGCCCCTTCTGACCTCGAACGACAGCGACGGTATAAGCGTTTTCTGCTTTTCGCCCTCGCCGACGGTTATGTCGACGTTGCTTACCTCGAGGACTTCCTTCGGCGGGGCGATGTCGTATTCGAGCCTTATTTTCGGCGGCTTTTTGGGCTTTTTCGGCTTCTCCACGCCCTCCTCGACTATCCTGTCGAGCATATGCTGCTTGTTTTTAGCCTGCTTCGCCGAGGTCGCCGAAACGCGGTTTTTGTCGATGAAAAACTGAAGCTCCTTGATTTTCTGCTGCTGCTGTTCATAGAGCTTCTCCTGCCGCTCAAGGTCCGCCTTTTTCTGCCTCACAAAGTCGGTGTAATTGCCCTTGTATATCCTGATTTTGCGGTCTTCGAGCTCAATTATCCGGGTGCAGAGCTTATCGAGGAAGGAGCGGTTATGCGATACCGTAAGAACGGCGCCTTTGTAGTCCGAAAGATAGTCCTCGAGCCATATCGTCGAATCGAGGTCGAGGTGGTTGGTCGGTTCGTCGAGTATCAGCAGGTCGGGAGCCTCCAAAAGCAGCTTGCAGAGCGCCATCCTCGTCCGCTCTCCGCCCGAGAGCGAGCTTATTTTCCGCGAGCGGTCGATACCCGAAAAGCCCATTCCGTTGAGAACGGTGCTGATTTTGACTTCGGTCAAGTAGCCGTCGTTTGCCTCGTAATGCGAGCTCAGACGCGCATATTCCGCCGAAGCCCGTTCAAGCGCCTCGCCCGAAAGCTCCGGCATTTTTTCCGAAAGCTCGGTCATTCTGCGGTATTCGTCTTCGAAAGCCGAAAAGGGGAGGTGCATCTCGGCGTCGACGGTGTTTTCGCTGACCATTCCGCTGTTCTGCTCGAGATAGCCGATAACGCAGTCGCGCGAGATATTTACCGCGCCGTCGCCGCCCGGGGTCGGGTCGAAGCCGATGCGGTCGGTGAGGATCTGCAAAAGGGTGGTCTTGCCGCAGCCGTTCACCCCGATAAGCCCGATTCGGTCGCCCCGCTCGATTGAAAAGCTGATGTCCTCCAAAATCGGAATATCCGCTTCAAAATATTTCCATATATGCTCAACGCTCACAAGCATAGCGATTTTCCTTTCGGTTTGTTTGGAACGATTATAGCATATTTAAAGAAAAATGGCAAGAGCGGCGAAACAAGGGAGTTTATATCTGTCGAACAGCTTTCAAGGGTTGGAATTTGGCGCGGCTCTTTTGGGCGCGTATGCGCATCGCCGCGCCGTTTCCCTCTGTTATCTATTCGGCAAAAGCTCATGGGAAGGCGCGGCTGCCGTAAGCGTTTTAAGGGGATTCCAAAGGGGGAAAATCGCAATCCCCCTTTGGCGTGTCTTTTCGCATCACTTTTCTGCACGAGCAGAAAAGTGATGGAGCCCTCCCCCCA
The DNA here is from genome assembly GCA_947627875.1 of uncultured Clostridia bacterium. GTDB lineage: Bacteria > Bacillota > Clostridia > Oscillospirales > Ruminococcaceae > Faeciplasma. Next base: position 10,896 of record CANQXS010000019.1, on the reverse strand, counting down.
TTGGGGGAGGGAGGAGAGGGAGGGGGTGTTTGCAAAAAAGTAATTTTCTTTGATTTCCTTAAAATATCTGCTATTGTCTTTTCCGAAAAACCGCGCTATAATAATATCATAATTATCCTCAGGGGGCGAGAGATTTGAACGGACCGATTTGGATATCCGATCAGGGCGACGGCTTTTACCGCAATCCTATACTTTACTCCGATTATTCCGACCCCGATGTTATCCGCGTCGGGAGCGCCTACTATATGGTCGCGTCGAGCTTTTCAAACGCACCCGCGGTCCCGCTGCTCCGTTCGGAAGACCTCGTGAACTGGCAGCTCGTGAATTACGTCGCCGAGCGGCTGCCTTACGAACGCTACGACCGGCCTCAGCGCGGCAGCGGCGCCTGGGCTCCCTCAATAAGGCGTTACGGGGACCTGTTTTACGTCTTTGTGCCGTTCCCAGACGAGGGGATAGCCGTTTACACCGCCCGCGACCCGCTCGGAAAATGGAGCGACGCGCATTTCGTCATTCGCTCGCGCGGGTGGATAGACCCCTGTCCGTTTTTGGACGACGACGGCAGCTTTTATATGGTCAATGCCTTCGCGAAAAGCAGGATAGGCTTTAAAAGCGTGCTATATCTCAGCAGGCTGCGCGAGGGCGAAAACGGTCTTTGGGCAGATACCGATTCCGGCGGAGCAATTTTCGACGGTCACGAAACTCAGCCGACTGTAGAAGGCCCGAAGCTCTATAAGCGCGGGGACTATTACTACATATTCGCGCCCGCGGGCGGAGTTAAAAACGGCTGGCAGACGGTTCTCAGATCGAAAAAAATCACCGGTCCATACGAGGAACGCGTAGTTCTCAGGCAGGGGAGCACCTCCGTGAACGGACCTCATCAGGGCGCTTGGGTCGATACCCCCTCGGGCGAGGACTGGTTCATTCATTTTCAGGACGCGGGAGCAGTCGGCAGAGTGGTCCATCTTCAGCCGATGCGCTGGGAGGACGGCTGGCCCGTAATAGGCGAAAATACCGATCCAAACGGCTGCGGCGAGCCCGTTATGAGATACCGCAAGCCCGATACCGGAGTATCCTGCGAGCCCTGCGCGCCCCAAAGCAGCGACGCCTTCGAGGGCGACAGCCTTGGCTTGCAGTGGCAATGGAACGCCAACTTCAGCCGCGATTGGTACCGCTTCGGCGGCGGGCTTCTGCTAAAGGCTCTTCCCTCCGGCGGAGCGCGAATTTGCGACCTGCCCAACCTTTTGCTCCAAAAGATCCCTGCGCCGGAGTTTCTGCTCACGGTCCGCCTCAATCTTTCGAGCCTCGGCGAAGGCTGCTGCGGGGGAGTAGTCTCCCTCGGCAGGCTCTGCGATTCGCTTATCGCCGTGAGGAGCGGCGGCGGGCTTTTCCTCGAACGCCGAAAATGCCTTGTGAACGGCGGAAAAGAAGAAATCACCCCGCTTTGCAGGCTCTTTTCCGAGGAAATATATATCCGCCTGAGGCTCGAGCGCGGCGAAAGGCTTTACTGGGAATACTGCTCCGACGGCGAAAATTACGTTCCCGCCGAAGGGAGCTCCGAGGCGCTGCCCGGCGCTTGGGTGGGCTTGAAAATCGGTCTTGCGGCGTTCAGCCGAAACGGCGGCAGCGGTGAGCTCAGGGCGAGGTCCTTTGTCTTTGAGCCGTTGGAGAAAGGCGGTAAAAAATGACATTTACGGTAGGAAAAGGCGGGGATTACGAAAAAATCTCCGAAGCATTAAAGGCAGCCGACGGGTTCGTCGGCGAGGCTGTTATAAACATCCTCCCGGGGAGATACCGCGAAAAATTAGAGGTCAGAAGACCCTATACCGTCCTTCGCGGCGAAGACCCCGAAACGACGGTCATAACCTACGGCGACTTCGCCAACGACCTTATGCCCGACGGTTCCCGACGCGGTACCTTCAGGAGCTACACCCTCTTGCTCGACGGCGCGGGGATATGCCTTGAAAACCTCACCGTCGAGAACGGCGCGGGCTTTAACGAGGGCGCGGGTCAGGCTGTCGCGCTCTACGCCGAGGGCGACGGGATAACCCTAAAAAACTGCCGCCTTATAAGCTCGCAGGACACTCTTTTTACCGGTCCGCTGCCGAAATCCGAGCGCATCGCGGGCGGCTTTGTCGGTCCGAAGGAGCATTCCCCGCGAATAAACGGCAGGCAGTATTATTTCAACTGCTATATCTGCGGCGGGGTCGATTTCATCTTCGGCAGCGCGACCGCATATTTCGAGGGCTGCACAATAGAGTCGGTCGACCGCCGTTCGGGCTATGTCACCGCAGCTTCTACCCCGGAAGGTCAGAAATACGGCTATATTTTCTATAAATGCAGCTTTATCGGAAAATGCCCCGAAAAGAGCGTCTTTCTCGGGCGCCCTTGGCGAGACCATGCGCGGGTGGTTATCCGCAACTGCCGGCTCGGGGAGCATATCCGCCCCGAAGGCTGGAACGATTGGCAGCGCGAGCAGACCCATAAAACCGTCTTTTTTGCCGAATATAAGAACACAGGACCCGGCGCAGATACCTCGGAGCACGTCGGGTGGTCTCATATCCTCACCGACGAAGAAGCCGAGGAATACACCCTTGAAAAAAATAACAGGAGCGGAGTAGAGGGCTTTGCGCCTCCCATATTGCACAACCGCCGCGCGAAAAAGTTGTCGATAATCCCGAAAGAATCGCCCGCGCCTCCGAAAATCTGGACTTTTCGGGGGCGTTATGTTAATATATTGATAAAAGGGGGTGAAAATTTGAATAAATTACTCAGAATACTTGGGACTTTGGTTCTTTGCCTTGCGCTGCTTTGCGGCTGTCAGGCGGAGTCCTTCTCCGAAAACGGCGGTCCCGCCGAATTGCCGCAGTCGCACACCTCAAAGAAGGACCAGACGGTATTGTTTGACAGCACCATCGGTGAGGAGGACGGCTACAGCTACGAGCTCTGGAAGGACAGCGGCACCACTAAAATGACCCTCACCGGCGACGGGACCTTCAGCTGTGAATGGTCGAATATAAACAACAGCCTTTTCAGGCGCGGGCTTAAGTTCGACTGCACTCAGACCTACCGCGAAATAGGCAATATAACCTGCGATTTCGCAGCCGATTACGATCCCGACGGCAACTCATATTTCTGCATCTACGGCTGGACCCGCGACCCGCTCATCGAATACTACATCGTTGAGAGCTGGGGGAGCTGGCGCCCGCCTGGAGGAGCGCCCATCGCGACTATAACCGTCGGTGGCGACGCCTACGACGTTTACAGGACCCTGAGGGTGAATCAGCCCTCAATAGACGGCAACACCACCTTCGAGCAGTATTGGAGCGTAAGGCAGGAAAAGCGCGAAGAGGGCTCGGTCAACGTTTCGGCTCATTTTGCCGCTTGGGAGGGCTTGGGAATGACCCTCGGAAAGATGTATGAATCCGCGCTTACCGTCGAGGGCTACCAGAGCGCGGGCAGCGCGACCATCACCAAAAACGAGTTCACTATGGGCGGAGAGATACCCGAGGAGCTTCTTCCCGAGCCCGTACCGCCGGAAGAGACCGACAGCGAAGGTCGCTACTTCCGTTCGGAATTTGAATCCGGCAGCGACGGCTGGGCTCCGCGCGGAGACTGCTCCGTAAATCCGACCGACAAGGCGGCTTACGGCGGCTCGAAATCGCTTTATGTAACCGGCAGGCGCGATTCCTGGAACGGTGCGGGGCGCGACCTTAAAAACACTACCTATATCCCCGGCAGCGCCTACAGCTTCGGCGTCGCGGTTATGCAGGACGTCGCCGAAGCCGAGACCTTCAAGCTCACTCTGCAATACAACACCGCTTCCGGCACGAATTACGCCGGAATTGCCGAGGCAGAGGCCGAAAAGGGCGAATGGGTCGTCCTCGAAAACACCGGCTTTACGATCCCCGAGGGGAGCTGGGGTCTGCTTCTCTACGTTGAGACCTCGAGCGGCACAAACAGCTTCTATATCGACGAAGCATACGGCGCTACAGAGGGAGTCGCGTTCGCCATAGAGCAGAATGCTCCCGAAGCAGGTGAATAAAGATCAAAATTTCCGCTTCCGAAAGGGAGCGGAGATTTTTTGAAAAACGCCTTGACCGAAACTTTTTGAGCAATCGGTTCATCATTTTCCTTTAACCTATTGTCATTCCCCGAAAAACGATGTATAATAAACCTATCATAAATTCGGGAGGCGGAATATGAACGCTCTTGACCTTAAACTGCTCCGCGTCGGAATAAGAAGCGCCGTCGTGTGCCTTTGCGACCCTGCGGCGGATTACTCCGCCGAGGAATACATCCTTACCCTCGACGGCGAGAGAACAATAACAGCCGACAGAGCCGTTGTTACCGTCGGCGGGCTCCTGCCCTCGCGGGAATACAGGCTTCGCGCCTCGCGCGGCGAAGCCTGCGGCGGCGAGCTTTCGTTTACAACGCTCCCCGAGTTCGTAACGCTTAACGTGCGCGATTTCGGCGCAAGGGGCGACGGCTCTGCCGACGATACCGCCTGCATTCAGGCGGCTATACTCTGCTGCCCGCCCGACAGCCGCGTACTTGTCCCGAAGGGCGTTTTCAGGTTCACCAACCTCTTTTTAAAGAGCAATATAACCATAGAACTCGCCGAAGGAGCCGTACTTTCGGCTATCCCCGATAAATCGCGGCTGCCCGTTCTCCCGGGGAGGATAGAGAGCTATGACGAACGCTCGGAATTTCTGCCCGCAAGCTGGGAGGGCGACCCGCTTAGCTGCTTCGCGAGCCTTATAACCGGAATGTACGCCGAAAACGTCACGATATGCGGAAGCGGCGTTATCGACGGCAATGCGGGCTTCGACAACTGGTGGAACGCCGAGGCTCGCCGAAACGACCCCGGGCGCCCGAAGATGATTTTTCTCAACCGGTGCAAAAACGTAACGGTCCGCGGCATAACGATCAGAAACTCGCCCTCTTGGAACATTCACCCTTACTTCTCCGAAAATCTCGGTTTTTACGACCTTCATATCGAGTCGCCCGCGAATTCTCACAACACCGACGGCATCAACCCCGAATCCTGCTCAGATGTCGAAATAGCGGGTATCCGCTTCTCCGTCGGCGACGACTGCATAGCCGTGAAATCCGGCAAGCTCTATATGGGTAAGACCTACAGGACCCCTTCGAGGAACATATTTATACATAACTGCCTCTTTTTCAGCGGTCATGGCGGAATAACCGTCGGCAGCGAGATAGCCGCCGGCGTAAACGGGATAACCGTTAAAAGCTGCCGCTTTGTCGGCACCGACCGCGGTCTCAGAATAAAGACCCGCCGCGGCAGAGGGCGCGATTCCTACCTTACCGGTATCCTCTTCGACGGCGTAAAAATGGAGCGCGTACCTTCTCCGTTCGTGATAAACTGCTTCTATTACTGCGGTCCCGACGGCAAATCGGAATACGTCGCCTCAAAGGAGAAGCTCCCCGTCGACGGGCGCACTCCGCGCGTAGGGGAGATAGTTATGCGCAACGTAGTCTGCACCGACTGCTCGACAGCGGGGGTGTATTTCTACGGTCTGCCAGAATCCCCGATAGAGCGCCTCATAATGGAGAACATAAAAATATCCTTTTCCGCCGATGCGAAGCCCGGCAGACCCGCGATGATGTCGGGCTGCGAGCCCGTCTGCCGCAAGGGGATATTTATCCGCAACGCCGAGCGGGTAGAGCTAAAAAACGTCGTAATAGAGGGCTTTTCGGGCGAACCCGAGGACCTCGGCGGCGTCGGCAGCGTTATAAGGGAGTGATACCGTGAACATCGAGAAGATAGAGCGCTATATCGCGGAATTTTATAAGGACTACAGCCGCCTGAGATTCGATAAATGGCGCTATGAGGACGGCTGCGTGCTCCTTGCCGCCGAACAGCTCTGCGCCGCGACGGGCAGCAGCATCTTTCGCGATTATATCCTCGGCTACGCCGACAGGTATGTTTCGGCTTCCGGCGAAATCAAAAGTTACCGCCCCGAGGAATATAAGCTCGATGATATTCTCCCCGGGCGGGCGCTGATCTTCGCGTATTCCGAAACGGGGGAGGAGCGCTATAAGCTCGCCGTCGGCAGGCTCCTTGAACAGCTCAAAAATCAGCCCCGAACCCCTTCGGGCAGCTATTGGCACAAGAAGATATACCCGAATCAGGTCTGGCTCGACGGGCTTTTTATGGCTCAGCCCTTCAGAATGTCCTGCGACACCCGCTATTCCGACCGCGGGAATTACCCCAATATATGCCGCCAGTTCGCGCTTGTCCGCGAAAATATGCGCGACCCCGCAACCGGGCTTTATTACCACGGCTTCGACGAATCCCGAACCGCCTTTTGGGCAGACCCCGAAACCGGTCTTTCAAAGAATTTTTGGCTGAGGGCCGAGGGCTGGTATCTTATGGCGCTCGTTGAGACCGTCGGCGAGATGGACCGCAGCCTCTACGAATTTCGGCGCAGCCTTCAGGACATCTACCGAGAGGCGCTGAGCGCGCTGCTCAAATACGCCGACCCCGAAACGGGGCTTCTGTATCAGGTCATAAACCGCCCCGACGCCGAGGGCAACTACCTCGAGACCTCGGGCTCGGCTATGGTCGCGGTCTCGGTGTTCAAGGCGTGCCGCTTGAAAATGGTCTCTGAGGAAAGATATATCCCCGCCGCCGAAAAGATACTCAGCTCGCTTATTGACCTCAGGATTTCCGAGGTCGGCGGAAAGCCCGTTCTCGAGGGGACATGCTCGGTAGCGGGGCTCGGACCCGACCCGGGGCGGCGCGACGGAACCTTGGAGTATTACCTCTCCGAGCCCGTCGCAGTTGACGACAACAAGGGCGCGGCGGCGCTCTTTGCGGCTTATGCGCAGTATCTTCTTTACCTTAAATTCCGCGACGGCGTAAGGCGCTCTAAGGATTAGCGTCCGCGCAGCGTCGAAAATAAATGCGAGGAGGAGTTAATTTGAACTTTGGCGAACTTTTTTCACTCAAAGGAAAAACCGCGCTGGTAACCGGCGCGGCATACGGAATAGGCTTCGCTATAGCCGAGGCGCTCGCTTCGGCGGGGGCAGAGATAGCCTTTTGCTGCCGCTCTTCGGAGCATCTTAAAAAGGCCCTCGAAGATTATTCCGCAAAGGGGATATCGGCGCGCGGGTTTATCTGCGACGTCACCGACGAATCCGCCGTTGCCAATATGGTCGGAAAAATCGGCAGGATAGACATTTTGGTAAATAACGCGGGCATTATTAAGCGCATACCTATGACCGATATGAGCGCCGAGGACTTCAAAGAGGTCATAGACACCGACCTCACCGCGCCGTTTATCGTTTCAAAAGCCGTTATCCAGGGAATGATAGAGCGCGGCGGCGGAAAGATAATCAACGTTTGCTCTATGATGAGCGAGCTCGGCAGGGAGACCGTCTCGGCTTATGCCTCGGCGAAGGGCGGGCTTAAAATGCTCACCAAAAACATCGCCTCGGAATACGGCAGATACAACGTTCAGTGCAACGGCATAGGTCCCGGGTATATCGCCACACCTCAGACCGCTCCGCTTCGCGAGCCCCGTCCCGACGGCACAAAGCACCCGTTCGATTCGTTCATAATCTCAAAGACCCCCGCAGGGCGCTGGGGCGCCCCCGAAGACCTCTACGGCGCGGCGGTGTTTTTAGCTTCGCGGGCTTCCGACTTCGTGAACGGTCAGATATTATACGTCGACGGCGGTATCCTTGCATATATCGGCAGGCAGCCGGACTAAGAGAAAGGAAGAAAGTTATGAAAATTGCTCTTATCAACGAAAACAGCCAGGCGGCTAAAAACGCCGTTGCGGAGAAGGCTCTTAAAAAGGTCGTCGAGCCGATGGGTCATACCGTCCGCAACTACGGAATGTATTCCGCCGATGACGCCGCCCGGCTCACCTATGTTCAGATAGGAATCCTCGCCGCGATCCTTCTCAACAGCGGCGCCGCGGATTACGTCATAACCGGCTGCGGAACGGGCGAAGGCGCGATGCTCGCCTGCAACAGCTTCCCCGGGGTGATCTGCGGTCATGTCGAGGACCCGCTCGACGCCTACACCTTCGCCCAGATAAACGACGGCAACGCGATAGCCGTTCCCTTTGCAAAGGGCTTCGGCTGGGGCGGCGACCTCAACCTCGAATACATCTTTGAAAAGCTCTTCTGCGAGCCCTCCGGTCAGGGCTACCCGCGCGAGCGCGCCGTCCCCGAGCAGCGCAACAAAAAGATCCTCGACGGCGTAAAAAAGGTTACATACCGCCCGCTCGAGGATATCCTCCCCGAGCTCGACGCTGAGCTCGTAAAGGGCGCGATTTCGGGCGAGCGTTTTGCGGAATATTTCTTTAAGGACTGCAAAAACGATTCGCTCAAAGACGTTGTAAAATCGCTTCTGAACAAATAAAAACATATCGCCTTTCATCTTCTGCCGAATTTTTACAATCAAACCGACGGTCAAAATGCCACTTTATAAGTATAAACTTTTAAAGGAGGCTTTCTGATGAAAGGCGAAAACATTTTCAAACGCAAAGACGGGCGCTGGGAGGCGCGCTATATCAGGGAAAGGGACATCTATGGCAAAATCGTCTACGGCTTCTGCTACGGCAAAACCTATAAAGAAGCCAAGGACAAGGCTTCCGAGCTCAAATCCCTCGGCGAAGGTTTGAGACCCGTAAAAACACCCCTGTCCAGGCGAAGGCTTGCGGTTTTCTGCGACGAATGGCTCTGCTCCTGCCGCGTAAGGCTCAAAAGCTCGACCTGCTGCCGCTACGAAACGGCGGTCGAAAAGCACATAAAGCCGAGGCTCGGGAGCCTTTTACCCGCGTCGATAACCGACGGCATAGCGGCGGATTTTACCGCCGCGCTTTTGTCTGAGGGGCTTTCCCCGAAAACCGTAAGGGATATCTTAGCGGTCCTGCGGCTTATACTGAGATACGTCTCGAAGCGGCTCCCCGGCGGGCTCGGCGAGATTGCCCTATCCGCGCCGAAGGAGCAGAGAAAAGAGGCGAGGGTGCTTTCGCTCGAAGAGCAGGAGCGGTTTGTCTCCTACCTCGTCCGCGACCTCGACTGCTGCAAATTCGGCGTGCTCTTAGCTATGTTCACGGGTCTCAGAATAGGGGAGCTCTGCGCGCTTCGCTGGAAGAATATCTCTTTAAAAGACCGCACTGTAAGGGTTGATTCCGCGATGCAGCGGATAAAGAACGACGGCGGCGAGAGCAGGACTAAGATAGTAGTCGGCAGCCCGAAAAGCGACCTTTCTTACAGGGTCATTCCGCTTTCGGAGTCGGCTGCAAGGCTTTGCGCGCATATGGAGCCCGACGACCGAAGCTGCTACATATTAACGGGAACGCAGGACTTTTTAGAGCCGCGCACCCTTCAGTACAGGCTGAAAAAATACGCGAAGGACTGCGGTCTTGAGGGCGTGCATTTTCACACCCTCCGCCATACCTTTGCGACAAGGTGTGTCGAAGTCGGCTTCGAGATAAAGTCGCTCTCCGAGATACTCGGACACGCCACTACGGTAATTACGATGGAGCGCTATGTCCATTCCTCGCTCAGCCTCAAGCGTGAGAATATGCAGAAGCTCACGGCGGTGGGGATGTAGAGGGTTGTTTGCCTCGCTCGCCGCAAGGCAAATCGGGGAGACCCCCCGTTTAACAAACTTAAAGACGCGTATTTGTGTTTTGATCAATTTTACCTACGAATCGGTAAAATATTTCGATCTCTTGGGTTCCGGTGCCGTCAGGGTCTTTTGTTGCTTCGTGTACGACTATTTTCTCGATGAGCGTGTTGAGCATTTCGGCGGTCAACTCCGTGGGGTCGGAGTATGGCTTGATTAGTGCTACCCACTTTTCAGCATCGGCAGTGGTCTGCTTTTCAGACGCAAGCTCAGACTTGAGCCTGTCAATCTTTTCAACTAACTCTTGCTGTTCAGCTTGGTATTTCTGCGACAACATCTTGAAGTTATACTCCGTAATGCGCCCGCTCGACCAGTCCTCATAGAGCTTAGCAAACAGTCTGTCTACCTCTGCCTTGCGTTTCTCCGACTTGGCAAGTTCGGCAGACTGCTTTTTATTGGCTTTCGCAGCTTCTTTATCGCTTGTCTTAAGCAGCCTGTTCAGAAGCTCTTTTTCGTCCGTATGTGCCTGATAAATCCAATCCTGCAACCTTGCAAGAACATAAGTATAAAGCGTATCATACCTGATGTAATGCGCTGTGCATTGCCCGCCTGCCTTTCCAAGCTGACGGAATTTCGAGCAGTTAAAAAACATTGTTGAATAGTTTTTGTTTTTCTTGCCACCGTAGCTCATAGACCAACCGCAATCCACACATTTAAGCAGTCCTGCGAAAATCTGTGTGGTGCCAGACTTTGTGATTCTTCTGCGATTTGTGATCTGACCCTGCACCGTGAGCAGCGAGGTCGAAAATCTTTTCAATTATCCAAGCCGTGTCAGGAGCAATCGCAAGCTTATTATGCTCCTCGGGGTGCCGCATATAACCAAACGGAGCGATTGAAAACGTGCGCTCTCCCGCAGCAAATTTAGCATGCAACGCCGCCTTAACTTTACGACTGGTATCTTTTGCCATGAACTCGTTAAACAGGTTTTTGAACGGGACAAAGTCGGATAAACCTTTATCCGTGTCCTCATTGTCGTTTACGGCAATATAGCGGACGTTCATCTCTGGAAATACAAACTCAAGATAGTAGTCCATAGTGACGTGCTCACGCCCGAAGCGGGAGAGGTCTTTTGTCACGACACAATTTACCTTGCCCGCTTCAATATCCGACATCATTCGTTGAAAGGCTGGGCGCTCAAAATTCGTGCCGCTCCAACCGTCGTCAACATATTCGTCAAAGACAAAAAGTCCGTTCTCTTGTGCGAATTTTTGTAAAACTATTCGTTG
>CANQXS010000018.1 GCA_947627875.1 uncultured Clostridia bacterium | reverse complement strand
TTCATATGGGTCCTGCCGTCACGCAAATGGAACGTCGGGGAATCGCCACAAACATTGGTAATCTGAACCGTGATATAGAATCTGCGAACAATCTTTTAAGAAATGTACGCAAGACTATTCGTGACTTGCTTAACTGGATTGCACAGGCTCGCAAATCAAATAAGTCGGAAGAAATATCTTCACCGCTTCTTAGCGACCTGCTCAACAAATATCTCTCTTTACGGTCAAGTGAGCGCGGAAATTGGTCGAGCTATGACAAACAGAAAGGCGCGACGGACGACTTGAAAGCAGTATCTCAGGCTATGATTTATCTGAACGCCAAGGGACTTGTCACGCTTGAAGATTTGAATAATGCCTTGCGGGAATTGAATGAAAAGGCAAAGCCTATAAGCGCAGAGATGAAGAAAACCGAGCAACGTATGCAGGCGATTACCGGCATACAGAAAGCTGTTGCCGACTGCAACAAAACTAAAGCAACTCACGATAAGTATCTTAAAATAGGTTGGAAAACCAGACAAGCAGCTTTTGCGGAATCCCACAGAGATGAGCTTGACAGCTTCAATAAGGCGTATCGCTATCTCAAAAAACAGGGCGTGGATTTGAACGTGAATCTTGAAGCCCTGCAAGCGGAATACGACAGCCTGCAATCTTCCCACGCCGAGCTTTCACGTCAGCTTGCCGCCGTCAATGAAGAGCTAAAACCGATGAAAGATATACGCCGTTGGGTGAGCAAAGCCCTTTCGCCGGAAAAGTCGGAGATTGAGAACAAATCCGAGCCGAAGCACTCTATTACGGAAAAGATGAGGTACTATCAGGAAAAAGAAAAGGAGGAAACACAGGAGAAAACAAAAGCTATGGAACAGGAGGCGTTGTGATTGAACATCAATGAAGTTTTACTACTGCGGTATGTGTCGGAAATCGAGAAAAATTTGAGCTGTGAGGCGTTTTGGAGGAATGGACAGGGCAATTTTCATTATCAGGCTAAAAAGCGTTTTTATGTAAGAAAAAAGGTCAAAATAAACACATTTTAATCCCCGGTCGGTATCTTAGGACATCGGCTGAACTTTTTCTGTTTTTAAGGCAAAACTCACCAAGGCCATTTTGAGTAAAGTCATCATTATTTTAAAAAATAAGATTGTTATAAACCTAAGAGCCGCTTGGACGCGATGTCTGTGCGGCATTTGGCGCCTTAACCTTTGCGGTAAATTATGGCAGATAATACTGAGAAAAAGGGTACACCCTTTACGGTAAGAGACAAAGATGAGAAAGCGTCCCACCCCTTGCGGTTATGTGCGACCGCAAAAGAGAAAGTAGGGGCAGCACCGCATAAAACAACAAAACAAGAATTTTATTGTGGTGGTCTGCCGTCAGGGGTGCAAAACTAATTTCTCAGGTTATAAAAAGCCATATCCGAGCAATCGGGTATGGCTTTTGCTTTATATAGTTATCTTTTCTTTAACGTCTTTTCCCGCCTGCTTGCCCTATTTTTCAAAATCGTTGACTTCTGCAAGATGTTGATCAGCGTTACAAACTACTCTTTTGACAGCTTATTATAATCAATATTTAAACTTGAAAGCCATAATTTTGCGCTTTTCTCCTCCTGACTGCCCTCAAAGTGAAGGGTCGCTTCAACATTCGCCTGCATATTCGCCACGGTCGAATCAACATCGGCAGTAGTGGTATCAGGTTTATGTACTTCTCGTACATCTTTGAGAATCGCTTTAAAATCGTCATAAATGATGTGGGCGAAGTATTCGGTTTAGTCGATCTGCCCAACCTCCAACGAGCGGGTATAGACATCTTCCCCTCCTGCCTTTTCAAGAGCTTTCTTTCTCGCAACTTCAAGCAGGGCGTTCACGTCATTTATTAGCATATCGACAATTCTGTCAACGTAAATTTCGCCGTCCAAAAGCAGCCGCCTAAAATTCTCGTGACAAAGAATTTCGCAAATAAGCCTGTTATTCAGCTTGCCGTTCTTTAAAACATCTATCGCAGCATCACTCAAATGCAACTCGTCAAGAGTTGTGTTTGGGTGATTTTTGTTTCTGTCAGACCGAGCAAGTAATCGGTTGAAACTCCGTAGAACTCTGCCAAAGTTACAATCGCAAACGGACTAATATCATTATACAGAGAGCCATAAATGCACAGGAAGCCCATATTCCAAAGACTCGCCCTTGGAAGGTTCGCTGAAGACTATAGACGGAGATCAATACTTTGAAATAACGGCTCAAGCTGTACATAATGCTTATTATAAATGGAATGCTCTCGTCGATAGTAAGGGTCAAACACCTCCCGATTTTTGGGAATTTGGAATTTTCACCGAGGTGACATCAGGCAACGACTATGAACGATTTAATGCCACTATTAACGAATATGAATACGCCTTGCTTTTGAACATCACAATCGGCGGAATCGCAGGAAAAATTGAAGTCGGATCTGAAACATCAATTACAAAGTGCGAAACAAACATTACATTCGGATATGCAAAAACTTTCGGAGGAATTGTCGGCAGCGCGTCTAATTGCCTGGCTTCTGCTACAATAAACGGCAACAAAGCGATGGTCAACGGTTCTACAAAGCCTTTGGATAAAAGAGTTGTGAAGCTTGGCGGAATTCTTGCCGTAAAAGATGGCGAGATAACGCTTGAGGAAAACATAGCGGCATTCAGAAATCTTGATACATCTTGGCAGTACGTCTTTGCAGTCGCGCCGAACGTGAGCAGTTCAAATCGATATGTGAAAGGCGATGGCTATGCGACCGGGCTTCATACCGAGGGGAATCCGGAACAAGCACAAGAGATTTCTTTAGAAGATTTTAACAATAGCTGAGCGAAAACAAGCCCCGTCCGACATAACTGCCGGGCGGGATTTGGTAATCTTATTTAAGCTTTAAGCGAGTTTGAAGATCGGATTTGTTTTGTTATTCCATTCTCTCCAGGCAGCTCTCAATCCAATCTTTCTCATCGTCCTCGATTTCATCGCCGTACTCGCTCAGAAATTCTTTAACATCATTAGCGGTTATTCCCGCCTCTTCATAATCCGTCAAATCGTGCGAAGAAAGCCAAACCGAGCTGTATTCTTTCCCGCCGATTGAAATACACGGCTCGTCCGCGGTATTTATTTCATGCCCGACATACTCGCTCAGTTTTTCATAAAACCGCTCCTCGGCTTCCTCCGAAAGCCCTAAATCCGCATATTCATCTAACTTTTCTTCCAGAATTTCCGGCGTGATTCCGGCGTCGATATAATCGTCTGCAGAATGCTCATAAATCCACTCCGGCGGGTAGATGCAGTCGCCTATCACGATTGCGCAATCGGTTGCAAAATGCTCGGCAATCTTTGCTTCGTCATGCGTAAGAAGAATCTGCATATCCTGCTCGCTGAGAATGTCGTAATCGTCATATAAGTTTATTATATCCTCATCTGAAACATTAAAGTCTTTAATAAATGTGTATACCGTCGGATAATCGGTCACTTTCCGGCAATCCTGCATATTTTCATACTTTTCGATCCACGCTTCCCACTCCTCGTCGGTGGCGTATTCTTTTGTCAGAAAGCCGGGAATGCTGTCCATTTCCGGCACACAGGGCTGATAGAAGCTCCAGTGTTCGTTGTCGTCCTCAAAAATCGCCGCATTTTCGCAGCCGCTCAGCATAAGAAGTGCAAGCGCCAAAAATATAGCCGTCTTTTTCATAAATACCTCCTCGATACTTCCTCAGCGCTGAGCGAATTTAATTCCCGGGAAGAACGGTGCAGGGTCTACACAGGTGTTAAAATTGACCGTTCTTGGGCTTTCGCCGCCGCGATATGCGCCAACCGTATTGCAGTCGAAGTGAAGGTGATACCCCGTTGAGTTGCCCGAGGTCCCGACGTTGCCTATGTATTCGCCCTTTTTGACGGAGCTTTTGATTTTTTTCGGGCTTCGGTTCATCATGTGCAGATACCGCACGGTAAAACCGTCGTTAAGCTTGATTGCAATATAATTTCCCGCAGTTTTGCTGTATCCTTCGTAAAGCACGGTGCCTTCGGCGACTGACGAAAGAGTATATCCCTTGATTTTGCCCCGCCTTTCGGCGACAATATCAAGACCTTTGTGCCGAGACGAGCCCTCGACCCTCGGAGCGCCGAACTGCTCGCTCAGCGTCGTCGCGATCTGACCCGGCGTGATAAACATATACTGCCAATCGATGACGGATTTAATTTCCCACTGAAACGCAGAGGAAACGCTTTTCCCGCATGTTTCTACCGACGCTCCGCTTGCCGAAAAAGTCAGCGCGACATTAGAATTTGACTTGGGAGAGATCTTGTATTTGCCGTTTGTGAGTTTGATTATATTAAACAGCTGAGCCGCAGGGTCGACGGGGTTGTATATCTCCACCGCGCAGCCGGCGGCGACTTTTCTGTTCTTTTTGACGATGTCGAGCACCCGCCTGCGCCCGTTTTCGCTGAGCATTGTATAAATGCGGTAGGCGTTTTCTGAGGAATCATACCGCAGAACAAACCTCTGAGCCCATGAGCTGTCGGGCGTATCAGCCGATACTCCCGCGCCGTTTTTGTCGGCTGAGACGGTGAGATTTTTCCCGCCGATGGAGAGAGTATATACCCCGCCCGAAACAATCCCGGAAGTCTCGGCGGCAGTGACGCCAAAAGACGCGGCTAAAAGAACAAGCATGCACGCAATAAGTATAGCGGTGAGTTTTTTCATGGAAGACCCCCTTTCGTTGGGGACATTATATCACTAATGCGGCAAGATTGCAAGCACGCTTTGAAAACAAATGGTCTAATGCTGTGAATAATACGGATACAACTGATTTGGAAGATAAAGCCTGAAATGGATAATTTCGCAGTTTTAAACAGCCTTTATAATATATCCGTCAATTAACATCTTTCTTGCATACGCCCCGAAGTTGCGAGTTCCGAGGATTTTTATCTTCTTCTCAATCGGCTTTTTCTCATCTTCAGTCACCGCGAGGCGCATAATAATTGGTCTTTTTCTGTTCGGCATAGTGTTCTCCTTTTTTGAATTTTGGGGTTTGGGGCAGTTGCTCCAACATGCATTTTTTCATTTTGGAGCAGTATAATTGGATACATGAGCAGCTTAGAGCAAGATTCTATACCGCGAGACCAAAATTCGCAAGCATGCTTATTTTATCTTACGCAGAATCTTGTTGGGGGAGTAGACTTCCCCAAACCCTGCTTTATATAAAAATGTTACCAACGTGCCAAATTGATACCACCATCAATGAAGAGCTTCAGCCGCTGAAAGATATACGCCGTTGGGCGAGCAAAGTTTTCTCTTAGGAGCAGTCAGAGATTGAGAGCAAATCCGAGCCGAAGCACTCTATTACGGAAAAGATGAGGTACTATCAGGAGAAAGAAAAGGAGAAAACGCAGGAGAAAACAAAAACAATGGAACAGGAGGCGTTGTGATTGAACATCAATGAAGTTTTACTGTCGCAATATGTGTCGAAAATCGGCAAAAATTTGCGCTGTGAGGCGTTTCGGAGATAGGGGTAATGCGCCGGTTTTGTTTCCGCGCGCACTTCGCGGTCATAAACGCCCATAAGACAAGCTGATTTTGCAGCCAATCGACCGTCCGCAGGACGCTTTCTTGGGCAAAATCCCGCGTGTCTCGCCTCGTGCTTGCAGACAAAACCCCGCGTGCATACGCGAAATTTGCTCCCGCGGAAGAAGTTTTCTCTATTATAATCACCATTTCCAAATTTTACATATATAGAATACATCAATCAATTTTACTTCCTAATCTCATCGGTATGCATAGCCCGTTCCTCTGCGGAGCATAGGAAAATATTTCAAATCATCTAATCGGTCGTCATTCAGCCAAACCGCGTATTATAGCCATTTCTTAGGCTTTAATATCATAAAATTATACAAAGGTCAGCCTCTTTAGGCAGACCGTTTTACAATAATGTGTACCTTTTTGTAAAAAAGTGTACATTTTTGTAACCCGTATGTGGGGTTATTTTTTTCGACGAAAACGTCAAAAAGTGGCTCGGGGTACTTGATTTTTTTGAAAGCATGCTGTATAATGGCATATGTATTTTTATAAATACATTTTTTCAATAAAGTACACTTTTTTACAAAAAGGTACATTTTTTGTAACTTGGAGGTATGAGTAATGAGAGAAAGCGGAATTCTAAAGAGATTCATTTCGCTGTTGACCTGCCTGTTGATCGTTATGTCGACAGTCGGGGACGTTTCCGGCGTGTTTGTTCCTGCGTCTTCGCCGCTCAGGCAGCCGGGCACTAATATCATAAACGGGCTGACGCAAAGCCTGTCCGAATCGTCGCGAACAGTTGTGCTCAGCAACGTTGAGCGCGAGGCTGACCCGAGCACGATGGACACCTATAAGTCAATGCTCGATTTCACCGACGACACTCGCTATGTCGGGCGCCTGTGGTCGGATAAAACAGTCTTCGCCTATAATTATACAGACGCCGGCGGAGATACCGACTGGAACTCAACGTCCAACACCCTCACGCTTAATGAAGAGGACGACGGGCTCAGCGGCAGCGTTGCGCTCGATTCCGGGTTTTTACATGTTTTCAGCGCGTTGGGCTCGTCGGAGCAGATAACCGAGGTCGTTCTGCCCGCAGTCGATTTAGTTATATTGATAGATATGTCGGGCTCAATGGGTTATGACTTGAAGCATTTAGGTACCCATTCTCATACTGATGAAGCGGAACGTATAGCGTGTTCCAGAATAGGCTCAGTTGTTGACTCTATTAACGAAGCTATTGACGATTTGATGAAAAAGAACGACACCAACCGTGTTGCGGTCATCGGCTACGGCGCAACAGCCGCTGTTATACTTCCTTTGGGTCATTATAAAAGCACCAACGGTGACGGTAAATATATTACTGTAAGTCAATTTAGTAAATATGGTACAAACATCGAAAATTATAGTACATCTGATACAACTTCCGCTGCCTATACTGTCACCGGTAGCGCCCAAAAAGCCACAGAATACAATAATAACGGAAAGCCGACCAACTGGACAAAAGTTGAAAATAAAGTAAGAAATGACTATAGTGCCGACGGCACTAAAGATACTACACTGATAGGTTATCATACCGACCTTCAGGCAGGTATTTATCTTGGCTTTAATGAGCTTTATAAAAATTTAACTAAAGAAGAAGACGCTACATATACATATTATTCAAGTGTTAAAAACGAATACAGAAAAGTCCAAAGAGTTCCCATCGCGTTTGTAATGAGCGACGGTGGCTCTAACTATGCTCTGAAAGGTGAAAGCATCCCGGACGGAGGTACCGGTGACGAATGGCATAAGGTGCCAATAGCCTCCAGTGTATCTAACTCTAGTAGTTGGGGCGGAGATATCAAAAAATACCGTGCGGAGAGTGACAAATCTGATGGAGGCAAGGGAGGCGGCGACGCCGTAATTCTCGATATTCTTCTGACCGCTTCATATATGAAGTCTAAGGTCGAGAATAAATATACAGAGCTGTTGCAAAAAGCCGGACTTCTCGGCGAAGGCGAAAGCGCTGATTTCCAGGTTCATACAATCAGTGTTGACACGCCGGAACAGGTATGGCAGGTCCCGAGAGTTTACGCGGCTCTCGACCCGGTCGACTATTTTAATAAAGACGGCGGCAAAGGTAATGGAAAAGATACCCTTGACGAGAAGAAATGGTGGAAGCAGAGAGATGACATTACAAATGCGTTTGATGAATTCGGTGAATGGCAAGAAAAAAGTAAAGACGAATATATTACAGTCGACTTTAAAGATTCAGACAGTAAAAATCAAGAAATAAAGTTTAAAGGATATGACGATACTGTTGACGATGAGGTACCCAAATCAGATGTAATCAAAAACATTAACTACAACGATTCGTTCACAGACCTCGACACTGCTGGTCTCACTCAGCACTTTAAAGACCTGATTGCGAAATTCTATGAGCCTACGTTTATCCCCGCTGCCGGCGGCAACGACCTCGGCGTTAAAGACTCCGTTACCTATGTCGACCCTATCGGCAAATATATGGAGGTCAAGGATGTAAAGGGGCTTTCTCTCTTCGGCAGCTACTACGGAATAGTCGAAACCGCAGAATATAACTGGCAGTTCAACGACGATTATATCCGTAATCATAACGGCGAACCCGGGACTACTACCTTTACCGAGGGCTGGTATAGGGGCGAAAGCGGCACCGACGCAGAATTTGCCGGTCAGGAGGACGGCAAGGCTAAGCTGCCAACCGGCTGCACGGATTCAAACGCCGCTTGGGCGGCGGGCTGGGTCTATCGCGTAAGCAGCGACACCGCAGCGAAGTTTGTCCCCTCGCTTGAGGAAATCAAAAAATCCAACCCGGACGACAAGATCAAGCATACTACCTACAGATTCTTCCGCTTAGATACCGTAAAAAATTCCGAAGGGACTAAAACGCTCGACGCTGCCGCCCGCGATGTGGTCAATATGAACCCCGCCTACGGCAAAACCTTCCCGAACAGCTATAAACCGGATAAGTATCAGGAGACGCCCGGCGCCTATAAGCTTTCAGACCTCAGAATATGGGTCGAGGACAGCGGCGATTACAGCGACTCCTCTATCGAAGACAGCGGCTCGAAGACCGACGCCAACTTTGACGAGGCGCTCTATATCAACATTCCCGTAAATATGCTTCCTCTGCGCACCGTTAATATCGACCTTTCGCAGGTCGATCCGAACAAGCCCATGGAGGACACATCTAAATACACCACCAACCAGATGTATCTGAGAGACAAAAACGGTGAGTATAAGGATAAGAATGAGACAGACGGCAATGCTGCGAGCTTCCCGCTGAGAGTTTTCTACACCGTCGGCATCGAAGACGACTATATAAAGGAAAATAATATCGACCTGACCGGCGTAAGTCTTGAATATCTCAACGAAAACCGCGCCAACACTCAGGATGCGGCGAAATCACGCGGAATCGGGCTCGGCAGCGTTGAGTTCTTCTCGAACTGGTATAACCCTGCCGCGCGCTACAGCGACTACGCGACCACCCAGAACGACTATACCTTCGGCGACCCGATGATCTCGTTCTCTCCGAGCACCGACAACAGGTATTATATCTTCGAAAAGGCTCTGCCGATTTATGATACGGCATATGTTTACACCGGCGGTCAGTGGCGCCGCGTTGCGATAAACGAGACAAGCGGCTCCGCCGACAGCCAAACCTTCCTGCCCGCCGATTTCGGAGGCAAGCTGCTTGCGCAGGATCTTGAAGTAACTAATCAGACTCCGTCATCTCAAGATATAACTGATGCTTTAGGTAAAATTGAAGAGTTAAAGGGCTATACCCCTGTTGAGCGTGATATTGTCCTGCTTAAATCCGACAGGCTTGACGATGTCACCAAGCCGGAACAAGAGGGCGAGAAAGACCCCTTCTCTTCTGACGCATACTATTTCTTCGCAATCGAATATTACACCAAGAGCTCTACCACCGGCGGGGCAAGCCTTGTTCGGTATGTCATAACCCGCAAGGGCAGCGAGTTCGGCTCGGCATATCATATCTCGGGAATTACCAACGGCGATATGCTCGTCTGGCATGACCTCTCGGGTCAATATCCCGATTATCCTTATCTGTCCTATTCCGAGACCCATAACGCAAGCCGCGGTAAAGATTTCATCGGCGTAGAGCTTGACGAGAAGACCGGATATTATAAGAACCTTGATAAGAGCCGGCATCAAATCCCGACCGGTGACTATACGAATCCGTCAACGGGCTATAAATCCGAAATAAATACACAAGGTCAGTGGGTCGTAGCCACCAAGCCGGGCGGGCTGCGCGTCGGCGCGCTTGCTCAGGCGGTTCAGCTGAAAGGAACCACATATAAGGAGTATGATAAGAACTATATTAAAGACCGGTTCCCTGATTATATTAACACCACTTGGCGCTACTATAATAATAATATAACCCGCACCTCTAACAGCTACTATCTGCCGACTATAAGCTCGAGCTCTCAGGTCGGCAAGGACGACGTTATAGTCAACGTCTATCTCGGCAACAACGGTAGGCTTGAGGTCCAGGACACCGAGCTTTTGCTCACAAAGCTTGTTGAAAGTCCGCTTTCGGGCGCCGAGCCCGATCCCGACAAGGAATTTGATTTCCAGGTATATATCAAAGGCTTCACTCAGGACGAACAGGCTATAGTTGTAAGATATAATCCCGAGACTCAAAACTGGCAGCGCCAGCTCCACTATATTGACCTCGAGCTCAGCGCCAACCTCTTCCTCCAGACGAGCGACGGCAATCTTGTGCTTGTCGATAAGACCGGTAAGCGCGTTATCAGGTCTTACGGCGCAACTTATGACGAAGGAAGCGGTACATACAAATACACATATACCTATGCCGACGGCGGCGGAGAGTATAATCCCACCGACGGCGGACCGTACTATGTTTATATCGGCACCAACACCAACAGCAGCGCCGATATCAAGGCGCCTGTTACCGGTCTGCGAGTATTCCATAACGACGCCGTTGACAGCAACGGCAGTGTAAGCCCCGATGATGTTAAGGCAGAATTTTACAAGAATGCCGAACCGGGCGAGGATTCCGATACAAAGCTGGATACCGAACAGTTCACCGATTGGAATGCTATATCCGGGGCTGATTATGTCAAATTCTCGAAGAGGGTCTATCTCTTCACTCAGAACGAGTATGACAGTTTCTCCGGCACAAGCGATTTGACCGGTCGTACTGCTATTGACAACTTCGAGCTGGTCAAAGTCAGCTTTGACAGCAAATCCGACATGATAACGATCGACTCCGATTACCGCACCAGCAGTGCATATTGGAGAGAGACCGTTTCCTTCGGCACTCGCCCTGCAACCGATGAGGAAATCGCGGCCAATGAAGCAGATGAAAACGGCAGAATTAAGCTGCAAGCCTCTGATCTCTACTTCCCCGACAATGTCAACGCAGAACCCGCGAACACAGCAGTTGTCAAGCTCAGAAGCGGCTGGGGACTTATCTTCAGCTCGCCCAAGCACAGCACGAATTATGCTTTGGTTGAACATCTCGGAGACGACGACCTTGAACAGGGCTACAGCTTCGACAGGATCAAGCATGTTCAGCAGTCAAGTACAGCAACAACAAAGACTGCGGCTGATTTTGCAAACGCCGAAAAGCCTCACGAGCATGACTACTATATAAGCGGCGACACCGCAGGCAAAGGCGAGACGAAGATAGAGGAGGGACACTTCTTCAACGTCTGGAACCTCCTCAAGGACGAGACCGCGGTGAACGGCGATGAGGTCGAGAAAAACGAGGAGACCGGGCTATATCCGCCTGTCAATGTCGGCGACGAGATAACCTACACTATCAAGTGGGCTAACCATACAGACGAAGACGGCGAGGTCAGGATAACCGACTTCCTTGACACCGGCGTTGATTTCGTCGAAGCGGGCATGGTCCCCGGCGAGAGCGAAAATCCGCAGTATGTCTATGGCAGCGGCAAGGCGACTGCTGCGCGTCCGTCCTTCTCCGGTACTACCGACGACGGCAGGTATGCTTATTCTGTCGAGTATGATCCCGACAGCCATTCGGTAACCTGGATCATCGGCTCCAACTCCGACTCTACGGCTGCCGGCGATAAGACCTTCGGAACTGCCGTTGTGGGCGGAAAGGTCGCAAAGGGCGATTTCGGCACCGTCACTCTGACCGTAAGAGTTAATGACAAGGCTGAGAAGACTTGGAACTACGGTTCAGACAGCGGCACCGGCGCGCCCGGCGACGGCGAAGACAACCTCGTTCACAACCGCGCAACAGTTGCGGTCGGCGACAACTCATACACTACGAATATCGTCACCAACCCGTGCGGCACGCCCGACAAGAATGAGATCGGCATTGAACATGCTGGCAATAAAGAGACTATAACAGATGATAAAGGCGTTTATGACCCCGATAAAAACCTCTGGGAGGGTCCTGCCGTCCACGTCGGCGATATCATCGAGTATGAGATCACCTTCGACAACAACATCGCAGAGCCCGCAGTCATAACCGTCACCGACCCGCTCGATCCGAATGTTTCGTTTGTTGAAGCACAAATAGGCAGTATCACGCTTAAATCCGGGCAGACGCATGCCTCCGGCGAGATTTCGCTGACCTACACGAAGGAAGACGGCACACCTGCCACTGTCAATAATGTCCCCGCGGATATCTGGCTCAGAGAGAGGGACGGCGTAACGTATGTCATATGGGGTATTGGCAGTGTAACCGAGCAGATGCCTTCCTATGACAAGGAATTCAACGCGTCTCATGCTATCCCCGTTCCTCCGACGGCAACCGGCACGGCAACTCTCAAGGTAAAGGTCGAAGAAGGTGCGCTTGTTCCTCATCAGGTAGAGAACTATGCCGATGTTCAGGTCGGCAACTCCCGCACAGTCCGCACCAAGACCGTTGAAAACAAGCTCCCAGAGCCCGAGAAGACCGAGATAACTCCCGGTGACGGCAAGCAGGTCGAGGTGGGCGAGGAAATAACCTATAAGATCACTTGGCAGAACAGGAACGCGACTCCTGCGGTGGTTACTGTCACCGACCCGCTCGACATCGGAGTTGACTTCCTTGAGGCTGCCGTTGGCGACGCTTTACTCAACTATTCGTCAACGGAATACAAGGGCAATGTAACTATCGGCGATGCTTCCGTTCCCGTTACCATAAAATATGAAAATCATACTGTCACATGGACGTTCGGCGAAGAGAGCGGCGTCATGGTTCCCGGAAACACCTCCGGCGAAGTCACTCTCAAGGTCAGAGTAAACGAGAAAGCAGTTACGACTTGGACTTATAATAATGAAAATGACGGCGGTTCCGAGGGCGCCGGTAAGGACTACGAAATCGTCAACCGCGCGAGCGTAAAGGTTGGCAACGACGTGCAGTTCACCGATATTGTCGAGAACCCTGTTCCCGAGAAGACCGAAGAAGACGGTAAGGAAGACAAGCCGCTTCAGGTCGGCGATAACGTGACCTATAAAATTCACTGGAAGAACGGCTACGACCGACCCGCGAAGGTAGTCGTCACCGACCCGCTGGATAAGGGCGTAGACTTTGTAAGCGCAAGCTACGACAGCGTTGAGCTCGACGCTGCGAACACAACTGCCGCCGGCAGCGTAACGTTTGACGGTGTCAGCGTACCCGTCGGAATCAAGTTCGAGAACGGCACAGTCACCTGGACAATCGGCGACGACGATACCAAGGTTCCCGCAGGGGCTTCCGGCGATGTCTCATTGATCGTTAAGGTCAACAAGGACGCTATTAAGACATGGTCTTATAAAGAGGGCGCCGGCACAGAGGGCGATGACGCCAACGACTACAGGATAGTCAACCGCGCAAGAGTCGAGGTCGACAATCAGGGCGCATATACCGCAGAGGTAGAGAACCCTGTCCCCGAGAAGACAGAGGCTGACCCCGGCGAGGATATGCCTGTCAAGGTCGGCGACGTAGTCACCTATAATATCGGCTGGAAGAATACTGCGGATAACGGTACAGCGATAACCGTCACCGATAAGCTTGATCCCGGCGTAGATTTCGTAAGCGCGGGTATGCTCGAAGGTCCCGACGACGAGCTGTATGTTTACGGCGGTAACGGGATAACTGCCGACAGCAGAACCTACACCGGGGTGACTTCCGAGGGGTACGCATATTTGATCACATATAATCCTTTGACACATACCGTCACATGGACCATCGGTAAGAACGGCAACAGCGTCGAAACCGGCGGTCAGCAGCTCGGCGGCGAGTTTGTAACTCCTCTTCCCGCCGGAGCATACGGCATTCTGACCCTGACCGTCAAGGTCAACGAGAATGCTGTCAAAACCTGGTCTTATGACGAGGCTTCTGAGGACGGCGAGGATCATAAGATCGTCAACCGTGCCGAAATCAAGGTCGGCAATGACAGCGTAACCACCACCGATGTCGAGAACCCTGTTCCCGAGAAGACCGAGACCGATCCCGGCGACGGCAAGTTGGTCGGCGTCGGTGAGGATATCACCTATGAGATAAGCTGGAGCAACACCGAAGATAAGGACGCCATGGTTACTATCACCGACCCGCTCGATATCGGCGTAGACTTCGTAAGCGCTTCTTACGGCGGAGTAACGCTCGATAAGCTCGGCACTGTTGAGGCTGACGCCACCGTCAACAGCGGCGACAAGCAGCATGTTAAGATCGCATATGACGCAGGCAGCCATACTGTAGCTTGGACTATCACCGGAGCAGCCCCCGGCGAATCCGGCAAGGTCACGCTCAAGGTCAAAGTAAACGAGAAGGCTGTCCGGCAGTGGAGCTACAGCGAGAACGACAACAGCGGCGCCGGAGACGCGGGTGAAAAGGACTATGAAGTAGTCAACCGCGCCGAGGTAAAAGTTGACAATAAGGCGACATTTACCGCAACGGTCGAGAACCCAGTTCCCGAGAAGACCGAGACCGCGGTCAACGACACGGAAGTGACCGAAGACGGCACACCGGTGCGTATCGGCGACACCGTAACATACAAGATCGCTTGGAAAAACGGCAATGCCGAAGAAGCAATCGTAACGATCACCGACCCGCTCGATATCGGCGCTGACTTTGTGAGCGCGGTCGTCGGCAAGGTACATTTGGACGCTCCGACTGCTTCCGAAGCAACCGGCACCGTCGAAATAGGCGGCAAAATCGTCAATGTTAAAATCGGTATTGTCGGAAAAACCGTCACTTGGACTATAGGCGATGAAACAACGAGAGTTCCCGCCGGAGCCGTCGGCGAGGTCACGCTCACCGTCAAGGTGAATGAAAACGCGTTCACCACCTGGACTTATGACGAAAAAGTAAACAAGGGAGAAAAAGGCGTCGGCAAAGACAACGAAATAGTCAACCGCGCGCAGGTTCAGATCGGCGATAAAGCTTCGTTTACAGCCGTAGTGGAAAATCCCGTAAACGATAAGACCGAGACTAATCCCGGCAACGGCAAGTTGGTCGGCATCGGCGAGGTTATCACATACGAGATTGAGTGGAAGAACGGTAACCCCAAGGCAGCTGCGGTCGTTATCACCGACCCGCTTGACGACGGCGTAGACTTTGCAAGCGCGTTCGTCGGCGACAGCGCTTCCGAAGGCGAGGTCGTTATTGACAGTTCGGAAAACAGCAATTCCGGAAAGGTTACAATAGACGGTCAGGCTGTCGACGTAACCGTCAGGTATGACGACGTCAAAAGGGCTGTAATATGGACTTTCGGCACAATAGACGATGACGGCAATACCGTAACCGGAGTTCCCGCCGGAGCCGCCGGCACGGTCACGCTCAAGGTCAAAGTAAACGAGAAGGCTGTCCGGCAGTGGAGCTACAGCGAGAGCGCCAACAGCGGCACCGCAGACGCGGGCGACAAGGACTATGAAGTACTGAACCGCGCCGAGGTAAAAGTTGACAATAAGGCGACATTTACCACCACAGTCGAGAACCCCGTTCCCGAGAAAACCGAGACGGCGATCGACGGCAAGGCAGTGACCGGCGAATACAATGTCGATAATCGCACTTGGATCTTTGACGAGGTCGAGGTCGGTCAAACGATAACCTACTCTATCCACTATAAGAACGTCCACGACACGGCGGCAAATGTTGTAATTGTCGATGAACTTAATAATGGCGTTGACTTTGTCACTGCCGAACCCGCCTCGACATACAGCTACGACGGAGGGACTCGTAAAGTCACCTGGACGCTTGATAACGTTCCCGCTCATTCCGAAGGAGACGTTACGCTTACCGTGCGCGTCAATCACAACGCAACTATCACAGAACAGGTAGAAAACAGTGCGAGCGTCACCGTCAACGATGTAACGAAGCAGACTGAAAAAGTGGTCAACCCGACGCCGCATGGTTCCTTTAAGGTCACCAAGACAGTAGTTGACTCTGTCGCGGGTGACGAGAACGACGAATTTACCTTCACTGTCAAGTTTGAGCCTAAGGATAACGGTACGCTATGGTTCAGCCATGAAGAGTCCGGCAAAACAAAAACATACACAATGATCGAGGACCCCAAGGACAATGGCGAGGGAAAGATACAAGGCAACGAAATAACCTTTAAGCTCAAAGCAGGCGAAACCGCGGAATTCTATAATCTTCCCGTCGGCACTGTTTACACCGTTACCGAGACTCCCGATGATGTCAGCGGCAAATATACCGCTGAATGGAGCTATAACGGACGCGCCGCGGTTGAAGACAATGTATTCGAGGAAAAAATCGTCGAAGATGTTGAAGGTACAATAAACAGCGTTGTCTTCAAAAACACAAGGCGCAAAACCGGTTTGACCCTCACTAAAGTGGTAAAAAACGGTCTGCCGTCAGACAATGATACCGTCTTCAAGTTCACCATTGAACTGGACTACGGAGGTAATGATTACACCGAGGACATTAAGATCAACGGTGGGAATGTCCACGAGTTAGGAAACGGCAAATATGCCGCCGAGCTTAAAAACGGCGGAACGGTTAAGCTTTCAGACCTCCCGACCGGAGTGCAGTTCAAGATAACCGAAGAAAATAATAACAGCTATGATGCTGCAGTCGAGGTTGAGATAAACGGCAAAAAACTTGAGAGCATCGGCAACGGTTGGTACAGAATAGACGATGAAAATGCCGATATCACCGTTGAGTACACCAACACCAAGCACAGCGGCGAGATAAAGGTGACAAAGACCGTCGAGGGTGAAGACACCTCCGAAGATTTCAGCTTCACCTTGCAGCTCTTTGATACCGACGGTACGGAGCTCACTTCCGATAAAATTGCCGCATACTCAATTACCTACAATAAGTCCACGGGCGAGAACGACACAGTTACCGAGATACCCTATGAGTTCAAGCTCAAGCACGGCGAAAACATTATATTCAGCGGCATTCCCATAGGCACGAAGTATACGGTCACCGAGAAAAGAGACGACGGGAATAAATATCTTGTCTTCACCGGCGAATCACACGGGCCGGAAGACGAGAAAAACATCGTTTCGGGCGATGTCTCCGAAGCTCTCAGCAAGGCCGATTTCTACAACAAGCCGCGCACTATCCCCGAGAAGACCGAGATCGATCCCCACGACGGCGATACCGTATATCCCGGCGACAAGATCACATACAACATTAAATGGTATAATAACTACGACGCCGAAGCCGATGTTACGATTACCGACGAGCTTGACCCCGATGTTGAATTTGTCGAAGCAAGCGATAATGGCAGCTATGACCCGAAAACCAATACCGTCACATGGGCGTTTACTGCCGATGCCAATACGTCCGGCACAGTGACCCTGATCGTAAAGGTCCGCGAAGATGCTTTAGACAGGTCAATCGATCCCGACGGCGACGATAAGGTCGAGAACAGCGCGGGCGTTAAGGTCGGAAATACCTATGATGTGGTCGGCACACCCGTAAACCCGATAGCGGATCTTTCGATTGAAAAGCTCCAGGGCGTCACCGAGCATCATATCGCTCCTACAAAGGACGAGTTCTCTGTAGACGACGGATACATCGTGACCTATTACCTGCATATCGTTCCTAAGGGCGACAGCGGCGCAACGCTTAAAAATGTCACCGTCCGCGACGTCACTCCGAGCGGCCTTGAGCTGGTCTCGGGTTCGGAAAAGTACGGCAAGGATATTGCTTCGCTCAGAGGCGTTTCCGATGCCGGTACCGACACCCCGCACTATACGGAGGTCGGCGGCACTGTATACTGGTTCATCGGCGATATTACCTTGCCCACGGATTCCGACGGCTTCTGGGTCTCCTACAACGTCAAGGTGCCGTATGCTAATGACTACACCGAGTGGGTCAACACGGGTGAAGTCCGTCACGGCGACAAACCGGTCGATCCGAACAATCCCGACCCTGACGGTTGGAAGCCTTCTAACGAGGTCAAGATACACGAGGAGCACACTCAGCTCAGCATTGAAAAAGAGGTCAAAGGCGCCGCAGAAGGCGATGAAAACCGTGAATTCACGCTTAAAATCGAGTTCTTTACGGATGCAGACTTCAAGACTCCTCTTGAAAATTACGAATTCCCGTACACCACATTGAATCTTCCGCCGCAGGAAAACAGCGGTATAATGCTTACCTCCTCTCCTTACGATGAGTACGGCAGGCACACGGGATATCTCACGCCCAATAACACCACTGTAACCATTAAGCACCGTCAAATCGTCAACATCTATGAACTCCCCGTTGACACGGCAGTGTATTACAGAGTTACCGAGGTGCTTGGCGATGCTTCCGGCGATTTCGAGGTTTCAATAACCGGCGGCGGCAGCGTCACCGAAGGGGTCGTCACAGGTCTGATCGACAAGATGGATCCCGCAAAGCTGAAATTCATCAACACTCGCGTTCCCTATGAGCCCGAGAAGACCGAGACGAAGATCAACGATACCGATGTCAATATGCCGAGCGACCCCGGCAAAATATGGGAAGGTCCCGGGGTAACGGTCGGCGACGAGATCACTTATACTATAAGATGGAAGAATTACGAAGCCCAGTCCGCCACGGTGATAATCACCGACAAACTTGATGAGGGCGTAGACTTTGTGAGCGCGGATAACGAAGGAAACTACAACGGCGATACCCACACGGTCAAATGGATCATACCGAACGTCGAACCCGGCGTAAGCGGCACCGTAACGCTCATGGTCAAGGTCAACGAGAAAGCCGTTAAAGACGATAAGACGGTTGAAAATTCCGCCTTGGTCAAGGTCGGCAACGAGAACGAGCAGAAGACCAACACCGTCACCAACGAAGTCAAGACCGGCAATCTTAGCATAACCAAGAAGCTCGAAGGCGATGTTATCAATGAAGATAAGGAAATCGGATTCGAGTTCACCGTCACATTGAAAGACGGCAGCAATAACGATCTGACAGGCGCATATTCATACGATGTTACCTCGTCGGACGGCACTATAGCAGAATCCGGCACAATCACGAGCGGCGGAAAAATCACTGTCAAGGCCGACCAAACCGCAACAATAAAAGATCTGCCAGAGGGTACGAAGTACACCGTCGTCGAAGAGCCGAACGCCGACTTCACCGTGACCTACGGCGGCGACGGCAGCGGATCCGGAACGATTTTGGCGGACGAAAACATCACAAACAGCGTGACCGCGACCAACACTCGCGTCGCACCGCCAAAAATGCCCGACATCGCCATCCACAAGACTCAGGCAGTGAACAACGGCGTTCCCGGCGAGCAGCTGATGACAGTGAACCCCGGCGACATTGTAACGTACTACATCGACGTAACGAATACGGGAGAAGTACCCGCAGAAAACGTGGTCGTTAAAGACGCGGTCCCCGAAGGTCTGACCTATATCGACGGCACGGCGAAGGTCGTTACCGAGGGAATTGAATGCGATATCACTCCTCCCGATGCCGAAAGAACGATTTACTGGGCATTCAAAAACGATCTCCGTCCCGGCGAGACGGTAAGACTTGCGTTCGACGTCACCGTTCCGGCAGTGGACAGCGAGACGCACTGGATCAACATTGCGGCGGTAAAATATGACAAACCCGACGAGCCTCACGATCCTGATGATCCCGATGATCCCGACGAGCCCGGTGATCCTTGGACACCTTCAAACGAGGTCGAGACTGTCGAGTATGTCGGCGAGATCCGTCTCACAAAGTCGGTCGAGAATTATGCCGAGGGCAGCACATACGAATTCACATTCAGGATTTCTCTCTTCCATGACGAGCAGCTGAGTGTGCCCGTAACCGAGATGAACGGCCGCTATGGGGCTTACGATTATCAAAACGGCGTCACGACGGTAAGCTTTACCGTCAACAGCGGCGCTTGGCCGACGGCGCAGATCGGCGGAATTCCTGTGGGTCTGTGGTACAGCATCGACGAGATCGAGGCCGGCGGATATATTCCCGACTTCGAACTCGGAGGCAGTATCGGTAAGATCACCGACGCCGTCACGCCTGTTACTATAAGCGTTGTGAACCGCGAACCTGCACCCGAAAATGCCGTTCTCACAATCGAAGGCATAAAGAACCTTGACGGCAAGCCTTCAAGCGAAGTATTCGAGTTCATCATTGAGGGCAAATTGGCTCCCGCCGGCGTCAAAGATATCCCAATGCCCGAGAACACGACCGTCAAAAACGGTCCCGACGGCAAGTTCTGTTTCGGACCAATAAAGTATACCGTCGTGGGCGATTACGTCTACGAGATACGCGAGATTATACCCGACCCCGACAACGGCAAGTATGTCTATGATGCTACAGTTTACAGGATAACCGTAAAGGTAACGGAGAATGCCGGCGACCTGAGCGCAGAGATCGTGTATTATGCGACCGTTATAGACGGTTTGACCGTTCCCGCCGCGACTCCGAGTATGGGCGGAGGAATAGTCTTCAACAACAAGACCGTAATTCCGACCGGAGGGCTCACGGTCTCCAAGATCGTTGAAGTAAATCCCGGCGAAGAGGTCACAAGCGATAAATTCGGCTTCAGGCTGGAGCTTAAAGACGCCGAAGAAAACGCACTTGAAGGCGAATATGAGTATACCGGCTCGGTGAACGGAAAGATAACAAACGGACTTGCCGAATTCTCTCTCGGAAACAACGAGAGCATAACCGTAAACAACCTGCCGGTCGGAACAGTTTACGCCGTGACCGAAACCGACAGCAAGGGCTATACCGTAAAAATTGACGGCGCTGTTTCGGAAAGCGGCAGCATAACGGGCGGAATCACCGCGGAAAGAGCGTTGGTCAGATACACCAACGTCGCTCCTCCGCCTCCGCCGGAAGAAGAAACCGGCGCGCTCGAAGTCGTCAAGCACGTTACCGGCAGCGGAGATAAGCAGAAAGAATGGCATATAACCGTAACTCTCGGCGAGTCGCTCACAGGTCAGTACGGAGATATGTACTTCGAAAACGGCATCGCGAACTTCACAATAACTGACGGCGTAACCGTAACCGCTTCGGGACTTCCCGCAGGAATAACCTATACCGTTACGGAGCTTGAAGAAAACGCCGAAAGCTATGTGACCACCTATACCGGCAAGACGGGCGAGATACCCGCAAACGGCACCGCTCACGCGGAGATCGTAAACGATCTTCCCACAACTCCTCCGCCTCCGCCGGAAGATGAGACCGGCGCGCTCGAAGTCGTCAAACACGTTACCGGCAGCGGAGATAAGCAGAAAGAATGGCATATAACCGTAACTCTCGGCGAGTCGCTCACAGGTCAGTACGGAGATATGTACTTCGAAAACGGCATCGCGAACTTCACAATAACTGACGGCGTAACCGTAACCGCTTCGGGACTTCCCGCAGGAATAACCTATACCGTCACCGAGCTTGAAGAAAATGCCGAAAGCTATGTGACCACCTATACCGGCAAGACGGGCGAGATACCCGCAAACGGCACCGCTCACGCGGAGGTCGTAAACGATCTTCCCACAACTCCTCCTCCGCCGCCGGTAAGCGAGACGGGCAGCCTGACCGTTGCCAAGACAGTCCAGTCACCCGACCCGAGCGACTATATGCGTCCGTTCGGATTCGTCGTGCAGCTCAGCGATCCTACGGTAAACGGCGTCTACGGCGATATGATGTTCACTAACGGTACCGCTTACATCACTCTTATAAGCGGACAGAGTCTCACGGCTTCCGGTCTTCCCGCAGGAATATCCTACAGCGTATATGAGACCGACGCCTACGGCTTCACGGTACTCGTAAACGGAATGCCTTCCGCTGGTTCCGCTTCGGGAATGATACTCTCCGGCTCGGTAAGATTCGAGGCGTTCACGAATATCTCGGATATCCCCGAACCCGAATACGGCGGACTCACCGTTACAAAGACCGTAGAGGGCAGCGGAGCCGATTACGAGAAATACTTCACCTTCACGGTAACGCTCGGCGAGCCTCTTACCGGTCAGTACGGTCA
Source organism: uncultured Clostridia bacterium (assembly GCA_947627875.1). Lineage (GTDB taxonomy): Bacteria > Bacillota > Clostridia > Oscillospirales > Ruminococcaceae > Faeciplasma. The sequence continues at coordinate 27,900 of CANQXS010000018.1, read as the reverse complement.
GATGTACTTCAACGCCGGCACTGCAACATTCACCCTTAAGCACGGCGAGAGCTGCACCGCCTCCGGAATTCCCGCAGGAACCTCTTACTCCGTTACCGAGTCGGATAACGAAGGATATGAGGTAACGAGCGTCGGAGAAGTCGGCACGGTAATGGCAAACACCGTTGCAAGCGCAGACTTTATAAATACCCGCGAAGAGCCCGAGGGAGAAAAGGGCGGTCTGACCGTAAGAAAGATAGTTACCGGCAGAGACGGCGACCAGTCCAAGGAGTTCACGTTTACCGTAACTTTAGGCGACTCCTCGATAAACGGCACCTACGGCGGTATGACGTTTGTTAACGGCACTGCATCATTCACTCTGAGGCACGGCGAAAGCCTGACCGCTTCCGGACTTCCCGCAGATGTCTCCTACACCGTCACCGAGACCGATAACGAGGGCTACACCGTTGCAAGCCTCGGAGAAACGGGAACCATTCCCGCAAACGGCGAAGCGGTTGCTGAGTTTGTGAACAGCAGAGGCGAGTTCGACGAATTCGGAAGCCTCACGGTTGCGAAATTCGTGACCGGCTTCGGAATTGACTACCAGAACTTCACCTTCACGGTAACGCTCAGCGCACCCATCACGGGGCAGTACGGTCAGATGTTCTTCAACAACGGCGTTGCGGTCTTCACCCTCAAGCACGGCGAGACTGCAACTGCAACGGGACTTCCCGCGGGAGTGAGCTACTCTGTGACCGAGTCGAACAACGATTACTACGTCGTAAGCTCAACCGGAGAAAACGGAATTATAGTAAAGAACGGTTCGGCATATTGCGAATACGTCAACTACCTGACCGAGGAAGACAGACCGAAGGTGCTCGAGCTCATCGACCCGCCGACGCCTACAGTCGACTTTAACCCGCCGACGGGCAACAGCTACATCGCCCACATCGGCGCGGCAGGGCTGCTGCTCGTCATCGCCGCCGTCGGAGTTATAGTCAAGAGAAGAAAAGAGCGGTGACCGGCTATGAAGAGCAGAGATTTAGCCGGTATGCGCTTCGGCAGGCTTACCGTGATCGAAGACTCGGGAGAGAGAAAAAACGGGTATATTTTATGGCGATGTAAGTGTGACTGCGGGGATTTCCCCGCAGCCACTAACAAATTTATCACAGGCGTATTGACGACTGCCTATATCTTTTACCTTTTGTGCTGGATGGCAGATAGACAGTCAAAATAAGTTATATAGTCAATATGATAATTAAAAGCATCTGAGTGTATAAAAATCCAGATGCTTTTTAAAATGTGGATTCTACCCCTTGACATAAGAGGTCTGAAAAAAGCTTGACCGAAAACTTTTTATTCTCGCTCGAAGCTAATATTTGGCTCTTCACCCATAAAAAATCCCCGCTCTGCCGTTAGGCGGAACGGGGAAGCTTTTTGCCCCCCTTAATCGGGGAAGATATTGCTCATAAAGTTGTTGAAGCCGCTGTTTATCATCGTTGCGTCGTGGTCGGCGCCGGTGACTTCATACCAGATATGCTTTACTCCGTTTCTGTCGAATATCTCGTGATAGCTCTTCGGGAAGGTCCCGACGGTGTGGTCGTCGGTGCCGCAGCAGACGAGCAGCAGGTAGGGGCTGTAGTCCTTGCCCTCAAAGGTGAGCTCGTCCTCGGTGAGCTGCCCCGGGTGCTGCATAGCCCAGTCCTGACCGGGAGTCAGACCGGGAGCGGGGGCAAAAGCTCCTACATATCCGAAAAGGTCGGGGCGCTCAAGACCGATGAACAGGGTCTCTCTGCCACCCATCGAGAAGCCGCAGATAGCGGTGTTGTCGCGTCCGGTGAGGACCGAGTAGTTGTCTTCAACGTAGGGCATAAGGTCGTTCACGAGGTCGTTGATGAAGTTGTCGTAGGGGAGGACCTGCTCGGGAGTGAAGCCGGGCTGCATATTCGGGTCGCCGGTCGCATACATCGCCGGGAATACGAGTATAGCCTCTTTTGCCTTTCCGTCGGCGGCGAGGTTGGTGCTTATCTCCTTGAATTTATACGCGGGCTCGTTGGTCATCGTGTTCTCGTCGCCGAAGATACCGTGAAGAACGTAAACAACGGGGTATTTCTTCGACTTCTTATACCCCGCGGGGAGGAGGATATTAAAGCCCCTGTCGCTTCCCGTGGTGTCGGAATGGTAGGTGACGTGCTCGTATGAGGGATATTCCACGTCGCTCCTCGTCTCGGAAGACTCGGAGGGGCAGAATTCGTCTACCGTCATATTGTCCATAATGTTTATCTCCTTTTTCGGCTCGCTGCCGCCGTCGGAAGAATCGCCGTCTTCGGCTCCCGAGGCGCAGCCTGCGAGCATAAGCGCCGCAAGCATAAATGCGAGAATTTTTTTCATTTTGAAACTCCTTTCATATCAGTCCTGCGGGCGGAAGAAAACGTGAAGCGCGTTGTAAAGGTCGAGCTGCCACGCCTTCATATCGTGAACTCCGCCGGGAATGGTCACGAAATCGTAGTTTTTGCCCTTTATAAGCTCGGGGCAGAGCTTTTCGACTCTCGTCATAATGTCGAGGTGCTCGGGATAGGCTATATCCTTGTCGCCGTTGCAGCAGAAGAGATAGTCGAGCTTCAAGCCCTTTTCCTTTGCGTCGGAAAGGGTCTTGCATATCCTCTCGACCTCAACGTCGTGATTTCCCCAAGGACCGCAGCAGCCCGAGAACGGACCGTACCACGAGAACAGGTCGAAGTTGTTGTAAAACGCGGCGCGGTAGGTGGTCATCGAGCCGAGCGAAAGCCCCGCAAAGGCGCGGTGGCGGCGGGTCGCAACAAGGTTTTCCTCGGTAACGTCGCCCTCGGCATAGGTCGAAAATTCGGCTTCTACGGCGGGAATGAGGTCGCGCCTCAGCTCAACCGCGAAGTGCTCGGTTATGTATTCGGCATTGTTGTCTTTATCTCCGCCGCGGTAATATGTCGGCGCAACGATAATGCAGGGCTCGCATATCCCGTCGGCAAACATATTGTCGAGAATGGTGACAGTTTCGGGGAACATCTTGAACCACCAGTCCTCGTTAACTCCGCCGCCGTGCAGAAGATATACGATGTCGTATTTTCTCTCGGGAGTGTAGCCGCAGGGCAGGTAGACCCAAGCGCCCTTGTGCATAGGAACGCTCGAATCGGCGTCATAGGTCTCGGTGTCGTATTCAAACCGCCTGACCTCGCCGCGCTTTTCGGTCTCCCTGAGCATTTCGGCAGGCATTTCGTAAGCATATTTCATTGTATTACTTCCTTTCATATAATGATCCGTATGACTATTATATAAAAATCAGCCCGCGATTTCAAGCGATTTTTGTTATATGTTACAATCGTTCAACCAACTTGTAAGAATCCGCTATTATTTGCGTGGCTCGGTGCAAAAGCCTTGAAAACGGCAGCAAAAAAGTAGGAATAGCTATTGAAATACGAAAAAAGATGGTGTAAAATAATCTCGGAAAAATATCTCAAGGAGGAAGATTATGATCGTAAAAGGTACATATTTTCAGAACGACGCCGAGCGCCCGCTCGTTTACGGCGACGTCGAGATAGAAAACGTAAAGCGCCGCCGCTTAAGGGGCGAGGAGGAAAAGGAGGGCATTCTCTGCGAGCCGGTTCTTATCGGTTTCTGCGGGACCGACAACGAGCTTATGAATATGGGCTCTAAGGGGCTTTTGGGTCCGAAATTCCCCGAGGGTAAAAACCGCCTCATCAACGGTCACGAGGGCATCGTTTGGGTACCGTCGCAGAACCGCTTCGCCATTGTCCTTATCCGCGGGGGCGACAGCTATGACCCAACCCGCTATACCGAGGACGAGACCTATTTTGAATACGGCTGCGACAGAGCCGACGGTCTCTTTGCCGACAAGCAGTATTTCAACCCCGATATGCTCTTAAAGATCCCCGACGGCTATGTTAAAGACGGCAAGCTCGACCTTGAATTCGCCAAAAAAATGGTCTTCCCCGACCCTTACGGCTGTATGCTTTTCCAGCTCGAGCGAATGGAAGACCTCGGCAGCGCCCATCTTTTCCGCGTGGTTATGGCGCGCGAAAAGTGCGACGAGCAGACCGCCCGAAAGCTCGCGACCGAAGAGGCTTTTTCGCGCACCGTTATATTCGGTCTCGGCACGACCGGAATGTTTATGGGAGACCTGATCTCAAAGTATCACCCGAACTCGAAGATACTCTTTGTTGCGCGCAGCCCCGAGGATTCGCCGAAGGTAAAATTCGCGCTCCGCGAAACGGGAGCTTCTTACCTTCGCAGCGATTTTTCGACCGAGCGCGAGCTCGCCGACGCGATAGTCGAAAGGCTCGGCGGCAGGGCTACTATGTTCATCGGCGTGAGCGGCTCAAATGTTGAGCACAGAGTCGCGTTTGAGCATAAGGTCTTAGGCTGCAACGGAATTTACAACAGCTTCTCTTTGGGACCAAGGGTGGAATACGACACTATGCCCTTCGGCTTCGAGAACCATCTCATCTTCGGCTCGATTAACTTCCGCCAATGCCATATGGAGCGCGCCATCGAGCTTTTGGCAAAGAGCCGCTACAATGAGATAGTCGAGCTTATAGACCGCGACGAATTCGCCGCCGACCCGATAGGAGCCTACAAAAACAGGATTTATTCCAAGGCGGCGCCGATGAAGACCGCCGTTATATGGAACAAAAAATATATCAATTTATGAAAGAGTGATTCTTATGAAGACAGTTCTTATCAACAAGCCCTTTGAAATAGCGGTGACCGATACCCCCAAGCCCGTGGCGAAGGAGGGCGAGGCGCTGCTGAAAATTCTGTACGGAGGAATCTGCGGAGCCGACGTCGCGAGCTACACCGGCAACCAGCCCTTTACTACCTATCCGAGGATACCCGGTCACGAGTTTTCGGCTGAGATAGTGTCAATTCCCGAGAACGACCGCGGCTTGAAGCCCGGCGACGTAGTTACCGCTAACCCCTATTTCAACTGCGGCGAATGCTATTCCTGCCGCAGGGGATATGTAAACTGCTGCACCGATAACCGCACTATGGGCGTTCAGCGCGACGGAAGCTTCTGCGAATACGTCTCTATGCCGGTCGAGAGGATTTACGAGGGCAAGGGGCTCTCCGCGAAGGAGCTTGCGCTCGTCGAGCCGTTCACGATAAGCTGGCACGCAGTAAACCGCGCCACCGTAAAGGAGGGCGACAGGGTGCTCGTCGTCGGAGCGGGACCTATAGGGCTGTTTGCGCTCATATCCGCGCTCCAGAAGGGCGCAAAGGTATATGTCGCCGACATTTTAGACGGCAGGCTTAAGAAGGCTCTCGACTTCGGCGCGGCGGGGGTCATCAACTCCAAGGAGAAGGACATAGTTGAAGAGGCTATGCGCATTACCGGCGGCGACGGATTCGACGTATGCATCGAGGCGTGCGGTCAGTCGGTAACCTTCCTCAACTGCATCGACTGCGCGGCTTTCGCGGGGAACATAATCCTTATAGGCAACGGCAAGAAGGAGACCACCTTCCTCCATTCGATACTCCTTAAAAAGGAGCTCAACGTTTTCGGCAGCCGCAACTCATACCCCAAGGACTTCAAGGCGGTCATTGACGTAATTGCTTCGGGAAAGGTCGACGTTTTAAAGATGGTCAGCGACGTTTACCCGATGGACAGAGCCGACGAAGCTTTTAAAGCTCTTGCCAACAATAAGGGCGACCTTTGCAAGGTGCTCGTAAAGATAGCGGAGGACTGATTATGAGAGAGAGGATAATCCAGTTCGGCGAGGGCGGATTTTTGCGCAGCTTTGCCGATATGTTCGTTCACATAATGAACGAAAAGGGGACTTTCGACGGCAAGGTCGTAGTCGTCCAGCCGATACAGAAGGGGCTTATAAACGTAATCAACGAGCAGGGCGGAGTTTATCATCAGTACCTCCGCGGAATAGAGAACGGCGAGGTAATAAATTCCTGCACCGAGGTCCGTTCCATTTCCCGAGGAGTAGACCCTTATACCGACTATAAGGCGTATCTCGAGCTCGCCCATAACCCCGATATGCGCTTTATTATCTCTAACACCACCGAGGCGGGAATAGAATATCTCGGGACCGAAAAACTTAGCGACGCTCCGCCGAAGTCGTTCCCCGCGAAGCTCACCGCGCTTTTATACGAGCGCTTCAGATGCGGACTTCCCGGGTTCATACTTTTCTGCTGCGAGCTTATCGACCATAACGCCGACTTTTTGAAGGAATACGTCTTAAAATACGCCGACCTCTGGCAGCTCGGCGATGAGTTCAAATCGTGGATAGAGACCGAAAACCGCTTCTGCAACACCCTTGTCGACCGCATATGCACCGGCTACCCCAAGGACGAAGCCGAAAAGCTCTGCCGCGAGCTCGGCTGCGAGGACAGGCTTCTCAACACCGCCGAAATATTCCACCTCTGGGTAATAGAAGGCAGCTACGAAGACGAGTTCCCGCTCAAAAAATCCGGGATAAACGTTATCTGGACCGACGACGTTACCCCCTATAAAAAGCGCAAGGTCCGCATTCTCAACGGCGCCCACACCTCAATGGTCCTTGCGGCGCGGCTCTACGGGCTTTCTACGGTAGGGGAGTGCCTTAACGACCCGAACGTCAGCGTCTGCCTCAAAAAGACTCTCGACGAGGAGATAATCCCGACTCTCGGCTCGACCGACGAGGATATAACCTTCGGAAACGCCGTTTTAGAGCGCTTCGCGAACCCCTTTGTAAAGCATCAGCTTCTTTCTATTGCGCTCAACTCGGTCAGCAAGTTCAAGGCGCGCGTTCTGCCGACCATTTCAGAATACCGCGAAAAATACGGCAGGCTTCCGAAGCGCCTTACTATGTCGCTCGCGGCGCTTATAGCCTTCTACCGCACCGACGAAGCCAACGACGGCGAGGAGATAATGAAGTTTATGAAAACCGCTTCGGTAAAGGATATCCTCGCGAGAGAGGATTACTGGGGCGAAAGCTTGAGCTTTATGCAGCCCGAGATCGAAGCCGCGCTGAAGCTTATCGAAGAGGGCGGAATGAAGGCATATTACGCGGAGGCGCTCAGATGAGCCTTATAAAGATCCACCCTGCCGACAGCGTTGCGGTCGACTCGGAAACGGGTCATAAAATCGCCCTTAAAGATATAGCCGCGGGGGAGCAGGTAATAAAATACGGCTTCCCGATAGGCAGGGCTTCGGCTGATATAAAGGCGGGCGAGCCTGTACATACCCACAACCTTAAAACCGCCCTCACCCTAAGAGCCGACTACCGCTACGAGCCCTCGGTCTGCGATTTGACGCCCCGCGAGCCGGTCATGATAAACGCCTACCTCCGCGAAAACGGCGAAATAGGCGTCAGGAACGATATATGGATAATCCCGACGGTCGGCTGCGTGAACGGCGTAGCTAAGCGGCTTGCCGAGCTCGGCGGAGCGATAGCTTTGACCCACCCCTACGGCTGCTCCCAGCTCGGCGGCGACCACCTTACCACCCAAAAAATCCTCCGCGGGCTGGTTATGCACCCGAACGCGGGCGGAGTTCTCGTTTTGGGGCTCGGCTGCGAAAACAACAACATCGGCGAGTTTAAAAAGGTCCTCGGCGAGGCAGACCCGCGCAGAGTTAAGTTTATGAACGCCCAGGATTTTGACGACGAAATTTCCGAAGGGCTTCGGCTCATCGGCGAGCTGAAAGAATATGCCTCGAAATTCGAGCGCGTACCGGTCCCGATATCAAAGCTCCGCGTAGGTCTCAAATGCGGCGGCTCCGACGGCTTCTCCGGGATAACCGCAAACCCGCTTATAGGGCGCTTTTCCGACCGTCTCACCGCTATGGGCGGCTCGACCGTTTTGACCGAAGTCCCCGAGATGTTCGGCGCCGAAACTATTCTTATGAACCGCTGCGAGAGCCGAGAGGTCTTTGAAAAAACCGTAAAGTTAATAAACGATTTTAAGGATTACTTCACCGCCCACGGTCAGGAAATATACGAAAATCCCTCCCCCGGGAACAAAGCCGGAGGGATAACCACCCTCGAGGAGAAGTCGCTCGGCTGCACCCAGAAGGGCGGCAGCTCGCCCGTAAGCGACGTTTTGGACTACGGCGGCAGGGTAACGAAGAGCGGGCTGAATCTTTTGAACGGTCCGGGCAACGATATGGTCGCGATAACCAACCTCGCCGCCTGCGGCTGCCAGATAATACTGTTTTCGACCGGCAGGGGGACCCCCCTCGGCTCGCCGGTGCCCACGGTAAAGATAGCGAGCAACTCCGCGCTCTTCGCAAAAAAGAGCGGCTGGCTCGATTTCAACGCCGGCGGAATAATCGACGGCGAGCAGCCCGACGAAAGCTTCTTCGACTTCGTCGTATCCGTCGCGAACGGAAAACTCACCAAGAGCGAAGAAAACGGCTTCCGCGAGATAGCCGTATTCAAGGACGGTGTTACGCTTTGAGCATTGACGTTATTATCGACGCGCATCTTCACCTCTGGAAGAAGCAGGACGGGCTCGTAAACGGGCTTCCCGTCAGGCATATCGGGAACGGCAAATCGAGCTTTATCGGCGAGGTAAGGCAGATGATGCCCGCATATATGGACGACGGCGAAAACACCGCCGAGCGCCTTTTGGGAAATATGGACTATGCCTGCGTAAACGGCTGCGTCTGCACCCAGGAATATATGGACGGCAATCAGGACGGCTACCTTCTTTCGGTCAGGAATAAATACCCCGACCGCTTCAGGGTCTGCTCCCTCTATTGGGAGAAGCCCGACTATCTCACCGAAGGCTTCGACGGCATAAAGATATGCGCCTCCCGCCTTGCCGATAAGGATTTAAAAAAGCTCCTGCCCGTATTTAAAGACGCCGAGCAAAGGGATATGTTTATATCTATCGATCTCTGCGACGGCGCTGAGCAGACCGATGATATGAGGTATCTTATAGAGCGCTGCCCCGACCTTCGCATAGCGATAGGTCACTTCGGAATGGTCACCACCGACGGCTGGCAGGAGCAGATAAAGCTCGCAAGGAACAAAAACGTTTTCATCGAGAGCGGCGGGCTCACTTGGCTTTTCAACTATGAATATTACCCCTATCCCTCGGCGATAGAAGCCGTAAAAGAGGCGGCGGATATCTGCGGTATCGAAAAGCTTATGTGGGGCAGCGACTACCCGAGAACGATGACCGAGATAACCTATAAAATGGCTGTAAGGTTCATTTTGGAGACCAGAAGGCTCACCGAAGCCGAAAAGAAGGCGTTTTTGGGCGAGAACGCCCAAAAATTCTACCGCTTCGGGGAATTTAAACGCCTCGAACCTATTCCGAATATGCTTTGATCGGCTGCCGAAATGAGATAAAAATGAACGATATCGATAAAATCGCGCTCGTTATAGGAATAGTCCTCGGGCTGCTCTACAGGCTGATAAGTATATGCTTCTCTATAGGCTGGTATATATTTTCGCTCTACTTCTTATTCAGGTTATGATTTTCATTTACGCGCTTGAGCAGGAGATGCTTCAGCGAATGACTTCAAAGGAGAGATAAAAATGCTGAAAGGAATCAACCCGATAATTCCGCCGATGCTCTTAAAGGTGCTCTGCGAAATGGGTCACGGAGATACGATAGTTATTGCCGACGGCAACTTCCCCTCGGAATCGGTCGGAAAAAACGCCGTAGTTGTGAGAATGGACGGTCACGGCGTTCCCGAGATACTCGAGGCGGTGCTCTCGCTTATCCCGCTCGACCAATATGTCGAGAAGCCGGTCTGCCTTATGGACAGGGTAAAGGGAGACAACGCCGACGTCTCGATCTGGCAAACCTACGATAAAATCCTCAGAAACGCCGAGGGCAAGGGGCTCGAAGCCGCGAAGCTCGAGCGCTTTGAATTCTACGACGAGGCGAAGAAGGCTTACGCCGTTATCGCGACCTCGGAGCGCAGCCAATACGCCAACGTGATACTCAAAAAGGGCTGCGTGCTTTAAAACCGAATATAGCTTTCACCCCGATGCGAGACGTATCGGGGTGAATTTTATCTATATCCTTCTTATCCTCACGGCGATGTATTCGCGGGAGGGCAGGTCGAGCCGGAACCTTCCTTTAAACTCTCCGACCTTCTCGACGGTCATATTCCAGGTGTCGATTATCTCGGCGGAGTAGGTGTTTTCGTCGTCTATGTGATACCAACGGAACGCAGGGCGGTTGATACCGTAGTAAAATAGGTGGTAGCCGCTCTCTTTTTCGAGCTTTTCGTCCTCGGGAACAGCGCAGAGCTCGTCCCATTCCATAGCTTTCGGCTTTAAGCCGCCCGCAGGGGCTTCTTCGAGAACTTTCCGCATAAAGGCTATCCTTGCGGGGCTCTCGCCTTTGAGCTTTCCGCCGTGTGACCACCAGAGGTCCTCGCCGACGTAAGTTTCGCCGTGTCCGCCGTAGCCTCCGCGGCAAAGAGCCTCCCAGAAGCGCTTTATGAGCTCCCGAGGCGAAATATTCCCCCAGCAGTATTGAATGTTTCCTTCATACTGCATTTCGTCGATGACTATCGGCTTGCCGTACTGCCTGCGCCAGTCCGAGGTCCCCTCGGGCGAGCGCTGAACGCTGCAATGGGTTATCCAAGGGCGTGTGTGATCGTAAAACTGCCCCGCGTTGTGTATCGAGCGAAGATGCCCGTAAGGGTCGCTTTTTACTATAACCTCCGCGAGCCGCTCCCAGTCGTCAACGGTCTTGCTCTTGATGAAGTCGTATTCGTTTGCGAAGGACCACCATACGTTTCTCAGCGCCGAGAACCTTGCCGCAGCGTAGCGCAGATAGAACTCGTCCTGCTCGGGGGTCATCGTCGAGAAGCCCCAGCGGTCGTAGGGGTGAAACAGAATTATATCCGCCTCGATTCCGAGCTTCTGAAGCTCGTAAATACACTTCTCGATATGCTCAAAATGCGCGGGATTAAAGCGCAAAAAGTCCCAGCTGTTGCCCTCGGAATCGGGCGTGAAGCCCCAAACGTTGTCTTCGTTCACAAGGCTGCCGTCGACCGGAGTACCTTCAAAGGGGTAGGAGCGCGGCTCGCGGGAATTGTAGCAATAGCTCTTCGGGAATACGCAGAAGCGAATTTTGTTGAAGGGGGAGTTTTTCAGGCTTTCGAGCGTTTCGGCTATAAGCTCATCGCTCTGAAGCTCCCAGACGTAGCAGGTCGTGCCGATAGGGTAATATGGCGTGCCGTCGGCGTAGGCGAAGTGGAAGGTATTGCAAACCCTCACGGGTCCGTGGTTTCCGGCTGACGGAGCGGTCACCGAAAACTCGCCGGAATAGCTCTCGCCCGAGAAATTCCCCGAGACGGTAAAGCGGTAGGTCTCTTCAAACGAGGGCATAAACCTCACCTTATAAACGCCCCCGCCGTCATAGAACCCCGCGACGGTCTTATGCTCGCTTTGGCTCACGAATTCCGCGGTTATATTTCGCTCCGAGAAGGGGTTGCCCTCCGCAGTCCCTTTGCAGGAGAGCTCGAAAACTCCCCATCTTTCAACGCTTGAAGTGTATTTCATATTCTTTTCTCCTTTGTTTTATTCCGTCTGATTTGATTATAGCGTTTTGCCGGCAGAAATGTCAACCTATAATATCAAATCCCCGACAATACTCTTCGTACTGTCGGGGAGAACGGGCTTTTATTATCAGCCGCCGTTTGCAACGAAATCCTGTATATCGCTGTTCAGGATCGAGAGCAGGTTGTCTATCCTGTCTCTGTTTGCCTCCTTCGACTGCGCCCAGGTGGTCGGGTTCTGGGTGAGGGTTATGTTCTGGCAGTCCGATATTGCGCTTGAAACCGCGCCGAGACCGCCCTCGTAGTCGATAACCGTGCTGTGGGCGTGAGCGAGCGCATACAGAGTATCGTACATATCGAGCATTTCCTGAGTCCAGAGATAGGTCTCCTTGAGCTGCTTGCGGTCGATGTCTATAACGTTAGGGTCGATAGTCTTGAAGCGGCAGCAGGCTGCGTAAAGCCCCACGCCCTCTGGGTTCTGCGAGCCGACTATAAGGCATACTCCGGAGGGGATCGTATCGACGTAGTAGTTGCCGTCGCCGTTTTCGTCTCTCGGTATCGGGCAGAACATCAGCTCGCCCGCGGCAACGTCGCCCCAGACGGGAGAAATTTCGTCAACGGGTCCGGTAAAGGTCCAGGAGCCTCTCATCCAGAACAGGCAGAGCCCTTCGTTCATTCCCGCGCCCTCGGCTCCGCCGTTTCTGGTAGACCCGTGCGCCCACATAGGATAGCTGCACTCGTTCTTGTTGAGTTCATACAGGTATCCCGCCGCGCGTTCGAGCCTCGGGTCGTCGATATTCGAGACGAATTTCGCGCTCTCGGGGTCAAGGGTAACGAGCATCGTCCCCGAAGAGGTCAGAAAAGCTCCGTTTGCGCCCCAGCCGTCTATCGCATATCTGTCGGCGTCGGGGTCGCTGAAATCGAGGCACATGTCGTAGAATACGTCCCAGGTCCACTCGTCGTTGTAGAAGAGCTGAGCGGGGTCGTCGAAGCCGTATTCGGTTATAACTCTGCGGTTGTAGGCGCAGACGTTGTTAAAGGTCGCGTCGGTAACAAACATATAGTGCTTGTCGCCGAGCGAGAAGAACTTATCGGCAAACTCCTTTATATCCAACCAAAGCGGGTCGGTGTAATCGACGTAGTCGTCTACCGACTGGAACACGCCGGTCAGGTAATACTGCGGGAAGGTCTCGGCGTAGGCGTCGTAAAAGTCGGGCGCGTCGCCGGTCAGAACAAGGTTCGCGAGCTTATCGAAGCGCTCGCCCCAGGTGCATTCTATCCATTCCACCTCGCAGCCGTATTTTTGGTGGAAGGTCCAGTAGCCGGTCTGGATTATTTCGTCGTCGTCATAGTTGTGAACGAAGTCGCCCCAGCTGTAATACTTGATGGTCGAGCCCGCGGCGGGGGTATCGGCTTCGTCGGGGAGCCTTATTCCCGCTGCCGCAAGAATGGCTTCCGAGTCCTCCGACGAAAGCGTGAGCTCGATGGGCTTGCGCTTATTGCTGCCGCAGCCCACGAGCGCGATGACCGTGAGCAGAGCCAGAAAAACGGCGATTATTTTCTTTGTCATTTTGTTATCGATCCTTTCGTTACAGTCTTTGATATATAAAAAGCTTCCGCTTTTTTACGTTCAGTAGGCGGCGTTTCTGTATTGTACCGGCGAGCAGCCCGTGAGCTGCCGAAACTGCCTTGCAAAATACTTTTCGTCGTTATAGCCGCAGGTGTTCGCAACGGCGAAAACGCTCATAACCGTTGTGCATAAAAGATATTTTGCGAGCGTTATCTTCGCGTTTATGCAGTCGCTCTGATAGCTCACTCCGAAGGTGTTCCTGTAGACCGCCGCGAAATACCCCGGGCTCAGGCAGAGAGCCTTTGCCTCGCTCTCCTTTGAGGGAGCGCGCTTCGGTGAGGAATATATCCGCGACCTTATCTGGAGCATCGTCCTGTAATAAGGTCCGTCCGAGGGAGCCTGACCGCTCGGGTCGGCTTTTAAAAGGCTCTCCATTCCGTCGGCGCGGCAGCTCTCGAATTTAACGCTTATAAGCTCAGCGCTGCCGCTTGAGCATACCGCGCAGCAGACCATCGCCTTTATGCGGTCGAAGAAATATTCGTCCGGGTTCTTTACAAGGATCAAAAAGAGCGTGTCCTTAGCGCGGCAGAGGACCTCGTGGTTTTTCACGGTGCTTTTAAGCGCCGAAGCCACTGCGGATATGACCTCGCTCTTAAAGTTTTCGCCGAGCGAAAAGCCGGTGCCTTCGGGAATCCCGAGCCTTACGGCAAATATCTCGCATTCCTCAAGCTCCGAGGGCTCCATAACTCCGGTAATGCTCCGAAATTCCCCGAGGTTGTAAAAGCCGGTCAGCGAATCGTAGAGCTCCGAGACCTTTCGGCATTGAGTGAGGTAGTCTATATCGTTTTTCATTCTCAGAAATTCGAGTGTGTTGCCCGCGGTCTTGCTCCAGTCCAAAAAGCTGAAATCGTAGCTTTCGGGGGAGCTTATCTTTAAAACGGTATATCCGAAAAGCCTCATCTGGTAATAAAGCGGGCTGAAATAATACATCGCGGGCGAGCCGCCGGCAAGGATATTTTCAACGAGCTTTCCGCCGCTTACCGTTTGGGGAGCGGTAAAGCCGCCGCCGTCGATATCTATCCTCATAAACTCCTCGCCGCTGAATTTCGGGCTGTTCCATTCGCTGTCGATGCAAAGAAAGAGCTTTTCCGAGGGCCGGAGTATATAGAAATACTCCGAGAGGACCGAAGTGTATTCCGAAAGGGTGCGGCAGGCGGTCAGGCTTCCCGAAAACTGAAGGTAAGGACCTATGACCGTCCTGTCCCAAGTCGCATAAGTTTTTGAGACGTCGCTGCGTATCTGGTCGTCCCTAAGCCCGCAGGGGCAGGACATACCGTATACTATTTCGTTTACCTTTTTGGGTATCGGGCAGCGCTTTCCGGTTATCATTTCGACCGCCTTTATCCCGAGCGAATGCCTGTCGCGGCGCATACTCGTTAAATATGGGTAATGCAGGACTCTGTCCTCGTTGGTGTCGTAGCCCGTGACCGCAACGTCGTCGGGTATTTTTATCCCCGCGTCGGTCAGCGCCTTGCAGAGCCCGAAAGCCATATAGTCGTTGAGGCATATTACCGCTTCGGGGAGAGAAAGCTCGCCGCAGGCATACCTCTTTCCGAGCGCCTCGCCCGAGTCGTCCCAGAAGTTGCCGCTGTGGATTATCCTGCTTTCGGCGGGGGTTATGCCGTGGCGCGAAAAAGCCCGCATTATCCCCTCGAGGCGCCGCTCAGAGATGCTTCCGCCGCTGTCGCTCGTTAAAACGTCTATCCTTTTGTAGCCGTGACCGCAGATAAGGTGCTCCGCTATGAGCTCGAGGTCGTCGGAGTCGTCCGAGCTGAGGCTCATAAGCCCTTCAATCTTTCCGTCGACAGCAACACAGGGGATCTTCGCCGCGCGTATCTTTTCGACTGCGCCGTCTGTTATCTTCATTCCCTCTATATTCGGAAAAGCCTCGGCGTCTATTATAACTCCGTCGAAGAGCTTCGGGTCGAAGAGGTTGTAAATGACGTTTTCAAAGTTGAGCAAGCTGTCGTTTATCCAATGATTGTAGATATTTGAAAATACCGCGACGGATAACCCCTGCGAAAAAGCCGCCTTTCCTATCCCCGAAAGAATATCCTTTCTCTCGCTCGCCTCCGCTCTTGTGGTTAAAACCGCGATACAGCCTGTCATATAATCGCCCCCTAATTAAAGTGTAATATGCAAATGAGCAAATGTCAAACAATTAAGGTTGATATTATGGTGAAAAGGTGGAGAATTTGAATATTCCGTATTGCTTTTTTGCTTCGGAGCTGTATAATGGTCTCAAAACTCAGCGAAAGGAGTTAATTATGAAAAAATTCACAGCATTGATTCTCAGCGCCGTTATGCTCTTGAGCGCGGGCTGCACCAAGGAGGAGACAGATTTGAAACAAACCGCAGAAACGACCGCGGCATCGGTCGCCGAGGAGAACGTTCTCGAAAGCCTTAGCGGAGGCGTCGCGATAAACAAGGTGAGCGAAAACCTTTATAAGACCGCCGATATGGCTAACCCGCTTTCGTCCGACATCTACTGCGCCGACCCTACCGGCGTTGAATACAACGGCAGGCTATACGTTTACGGCACCAACGACAATCAGCAGTTTGAGGTAAAGGGCAAGGGCAACGGCGGAGGATACGAATATATCAAGTCGCTCGTCATCTTCTCTACCGACGATATGGTCAACTGGGTATACCACGGCATCATAAACGTCGGCGAGATCGCGCCCTGGATATACAATTCCTGGGCTCCTTCAATAATTTCGAGGGTCGAAGACGACGGTCTTACTCATTTTTACCTCTACTTCTCAAACAGCGGCGCGGGCGTGGGAGTTATAACCTCTACCGACCCTGTAGTCGGCTGGAGCGACCCTTTGGGCGGACCGCTCGTCTATCAGGATATGCCCGGGCTCGAAAACTGCCCCGCGCCCTTTGACCCCGGAGCGGTTATAGACGAAAACGGCATAGGCTGGCTTGCTTTCGGCGGAGGAGCCCCCAACGGCGACGGCGTTATGCATACAAGCATACCTAAGATAGCCCGCCTCGGCGACGACCTTATCTCCTTCGACAGCGAGTTTGTTTCCATCGACGCGCCATATTTCTTCGAGGCGAGCGAGCTCAACTATATCGACGGCGTTTATTATTACACCTATTGCAACGACTGGCAGAATCACAGCCTCTGCTGGAAGGACGATTACGGCGATATTCCCGCGCCGCCTGCCTGCTCGATGTCTTATATGACGACAACCACCCCGCTCGTCTCGGAGAGTTGGGAATATAAGGGCGCATACTTCTATAACGCCGGCGAGAACGCCAAGGGCGGCTCGGGAATGAGATGGTCAAACAACCATACCCACTTCATTAAATATGAGGGAACAAACTATATTCTTCACCACACTATGCTTTTAGAGGAGCTCAACGGCAGCGATGACGGATTCCGCAGCCTTATGGTGGATTATCTGCCGATAAATTCCGACGGCACTATCCCGATAACCGCCGCTACCTATAAGGGCGTCGCGCAGATAAAGCCGCTCGACCCCTACGCCGAAAACCCCGGGTCGGTTATGTTCACAAGCGCCGACGTAGGTTTTACCGACGATGAAACAAACCCCGCTTCGAAGAGCCTCGGCGAAGGCGCATATATATGCGTCAAGAACTGCGACTTCGGCTACGGCGCTTCGGAATTCAGAGCCTCGGTAAAGGGAGAGGGCAGGCTCGAGGTAAGGCTCGACAGCGCCGATTCCGCGCCGGTATCCTTCATCGAATTCGATAACGAAGATTTCGCTTGGGTCAAGTCGGCGGGCTTCGAGAGCTTCGGCGGCAGGCTCCACGACGTTTACCTCGTATTCTCGGGAGAGGGGATAGAGCTCGGCACCTGGAAATTCATTGAGGAAGGTGAATAGGTCGAAGCCGGCTGAAATCATCGGGGCGATTTCTGCACCCCGAAATAAACAAAAAAGCGCTCCTTTTCTTCGGAGCGCTTTTATATTGTCTGTCTTTACGCAAACTGCGCGTTGTAGAGCTGTTTATAGAAGGTGTCGCCGCTCATAAGGCTGTCGTGGGTGCCGCGCTCGACTATTTCGCCGTCTCTGACGACCAAAATTATGTCGGCGTTCCTTACTGTCGAGAGCCTGTGGGCGATAACAAAGCAGGTCTTGTCCGCCATAAGCGCGCGCATTGCCCGCTGTATCTGCATTTCGGTGCGTGTGTCTACGTTAGAGGTCGCCTCGTCGAGTATCAGAAGCGAAGAGGGGAGCAGCATCGCGCGGGCGATGGTCATAAGCTGCTTCTGCCCCTTCGAGATGTTCGAGCCGTCGTCGTCCAAAACGGTGTCGTAGCCCTCGGGGAGGGTCTCGATGTAGTCGTGGATACCGCAGGCGCGGCAGACCCGCTCGATGTCCTCCTTAGTCGCCGATTCGCTTCCGTAGGCGATGTTTTCGCTCACCGTTCCGTTAAAGAGCCAGGTGTCCTGCAAAACCATCGAGTAGTTGAGCCGCAGGCTCTTTCGGGTGAGGTCCTTTATCGGGTTTCCGTCGAGCTTTATTTCGCCGCTGTCGGCGTCGTAAAATCGCATAAGAAGGTTTACTATCGTCGTCTTTCCCGCGCCGGTAGGACCTACAATAGCAACGAGCGCGCCCTTCGGGACCTTGAGCGAAAGCCCATGGATTATCTCCTTGTCCTCGGTATAGCCGAAGTGAACGTTCTCGAGGTCTACGTCGCCGCGGGCGTTGTTGAGTTCATATGCTTTTTCCGAGTCGGCGGGCTCGGGCTGCTCGTCGAGGAGCCTGAACACTCTTTCCGCCGCCGAGAATGCCGATTGAAGCTCGCCGATTATGTTCGCGACCTCGTTTATCGGTCCGCTGAACTTTCGGGAATACAGAACGAAGGTCGAGATGTTTCCTATCGAGATCGAGCCTTTGAGGAACAGCACCGCCCCGAAGAAGCTCACGAGCGAGAGCGAGAGGTTATTAACGAAGTTTACCGAAGGACCGGTCATACTGCCGTAATACTCGGCGCGGTAATAGGCTTCCGAGGTCTCGTCGTTCTTGGCGTCGAACTTCTTGCCGGTGTTTTCCTCCTGGCTGTAAGCTCTTAAGGTTTTCTGACCGCTTATCATCTCTTCGACGAATCCGTTGAGCTCGCCGAGTTTTGCCGAGCGCTTTCTGAATAGCGGTCTTGTGAAGCCGGTTATCTTCTTCGTGAGTATTACCGAGAGCGGAACAGTGAACGCAAACACCAAAACGAGCAGGGGAGAGATCGAGATCATCATAACGAGCGCGCCGATAACCGTTACCGCGCTCGCGAAAATCTGAACGAGGTCGTGAGAGAGCGAGGTGTTTATTGTGTCGATGTCGTAAGAGATGCGGCTCAAAATGTCGCCGGTCTGGTTGCGGTCGAAATACCCTACGGGCAGCTCGGTGAGCTTGTCGAAAACGTCTTTTCTCATTCTGTTGACGACTTTTCGGCTCACGACTATCATCAGCCGCGAAAGAAGGTAGGAAAGCAGCCCCGAGAGGACATAGAGCACCGCCATTATCGCGGCATAGCGCCAAACCGCCGAGAGGTCTACTCCCTTGCCGTCCTCCGAGAGCTTTATTGCGTCTATCGCAAAGCCCGAGAAATAAGGTCCCGCGAGACCGAGGAGGTTTCCGCCTATCGTCAGCAGTATGCAGAGCGCCATAAGCTCCTTATGCCTTAAGAGATAGGGCATAAGCCTGCCCAAAACCGCAGTTTTTTTCATCTTTTCTCGCTGTTCGCTCATACCGCAGCCCTCCCTTCGCCTATCTGGGATTCGCCGATTTCGCGGTAAAGCGGGCAGCTGCGCATCAGCTCGTCGTGAGTGCCCATTCCGACTACGTTTCCGTTGTCCATAACGATAATCTTTTCGGCGTGCATTATCGAGCTTATGCGCTGGGCGATTATTATTTTCGTGGAGTCGGCGCAATGCAGCCTTATCTCCTCGCGGAGCCTCGAATCGGTCTTATAGTCGAGGGCGCTCGAGGAGTCGTCGAGAATAAGTATCTCGGGATCGCCCGCGAGCGCGCGGGAGATAAGAAGCCTCTGCTTCTGCCCGCCCGAGAGGTTTGCGCCCTTTATCGCTACTTCGGCGTCGAGCCCGCCCTGGTTGGTTATGAAGTTAATAGCCTGAGCCCGTCTCGCGGCTTCGACGAGTTCTTCGTCGGGAATATCCCGCCCGAGGCGGATATTCTCGCGGACGGTGTCTTTAAACAAGGTGTCGTTCTGGAAGACCACGCCGAATTTCGCTCTGAGGTCTGAAGTGGCGTAGTCGCGGATATCTACTCCGTCTATTTCTATCGAGCCTTCGGCGACGTCGTAATATCTCATCAGTGCGCGGATAATCGTTGACTTTCCGGCTCCCGTCGCGCCGATTATGCCGAGGGTCTCGCCGCGCTCGAGCTCGAAGTTAAGATGCCTTACGGCAAAGCTTCCGCGATCGTATCTAAAGGTAACGTCCTTAAAGGCGATATGCGGGGCGTTTTCGGGCAGGAAGCTGTAATGCGGCTCGGTCTCGTAGAGCTCCATAGGCGTATCGAGGACTTCGAGCACACGCGCCGAAGAAGCCGCCGCGCGGGAGAGCATAGTGAACATTCTGTTTATCGCCATAAGCGCGTTGAGAACGATGGTAAAGAGGTTCATAAACGCGATTATCTTTCCTACCTTCGTGAGCCCGAACTGAACTCTGTAAGCCCCCGCGACGATAACTGCGACGATCCCGAGGTTCAAAAGCAGGCTCATAACGGGGTTTATGAGAGCCATCGTCTTTTCGGCTACCCTTTCGCGCTCGGTGAGTTCGTCGTTGACCTTTTTGAAGCGCTCGCGCTCGTAGCCCGACTTCGAGAGCGCCTTTATCACCCTTACGCCGACCGCGTTCTCGCGGACCACCCTGAGCATCGAGTCTGAGCCCTTCTGAACGATTTTAAAGAGCTTCGCGCCCTTGCGGGAGACGATAAAGGTTATCGCGCCGACTATCGGCAGCGTTGCTACCATTATTAAGGTGAGGACTGGGTCGAGGGTGAGGGTAACAATAACTCCGCCGACGAGCATTATCGGGGCTCTTACTCCGAGGCGCTGCATCATTCCGACTGTCTGATGAAGGACGTAAGTATCGCTTGTGACCCTCGAAATAAGCGACGGTATCGTAAAGCCGTCGACCTGCCGTTCCGAGAGATAGGATATCCTCGAAAAAAGGTCGTGCCTCAGCTCGCGGGTGAAGTCTCTCGCCACCGCCGAAGCCATTCTGTTGGCAGCGATGTTGCCTATCCAGGCGAGAAGAGAGCAGAGTATCATCAGGCAGCCCCAGACCACGACCGGCGAGATCTCTCCGAGTGGGATAAGGTCGTCGATGATATGCGAGAGTATCCAGGGGATAGCGAGCTCAACAAGCGTTCCGAAAACTTTGATGAGAAATCCGAGCGACATTCTCGGAATGAAAGGCTTGAGGTATGCAAGCAGTCTTTTCACTTGTGCTCCTTTCAAAATCTTTAACGTCTATAGCTATCTATGATTGACTTATGATATTGTAGCACAATTTTCGGATTTGTCAAGGAGAGGGGAGATTGCCGATGACATTTTCAAGACGCAAAATTTAAAAGTTTTCGGTCAAGCCTTTTTCAAAAAGATAAGCGTTATTTCTTGCCGCTCGCTCTCCCTCACCGTTACGGCTTGGCTCGGGGAGCTTGCGGAGAAATAATCGCGTATCTCGGCTTGCGGGGTCAGGGCACAGGGCATTCGGGTCGAGAGCGAAGCGAACGACAGATGCGGCGTGTAGGCAGTACGGTTTGTGCAAACTTATGACGCCGCATTGCAGGCGCGGAATCTCTTTACAAACAAAAATCAGGAGGGTAGCCCGAATCCGTCCTGTGGACGGTTCGGGCGCAGGGGACCCTATTAAGGGGTCCCCTGATTTGCCGAACGGTGAGTGAGGCAAATAAAACTTTGTTTAGCGAAAAACCACCGTCTTTGCTTCACACCCCCCTAATCCACGCATCTGATTGCGGAGCAATCAGATTGCCCTCAAAGAGGAAGAGGGTGTCCCCCACACTTAAAGACCCGCGACCCATTCCCACGCTTACAATCAAAGAAAAACAACCATACAAACAGTCTCGGCTCTTGCACACAAAAATGTGCAAGAGCCGATTTATGTTTGAACGATAAGTCAAAACCTGTTGATTGGCGCGTCAGAGAAGCGACTGCAAGCCGCCCGAGTTACACGAGTGTCAACCGTTTTTACTGTCGCAATATGTGCCAAAAATCAAAAATTTTTGCAGAGAGGCAGCACGGAAGCAAGTACAGGAAATATCATCTTCTCCCAATATCCCACGCCTCTAAAACGCAAAGCGGCGAAAAGGCAAGCGACAAAATCACAAGATTGACAAACGGCGAAATATTAAATGTTTCCAGTCCAAACAAATAATAAGGCTTCAGAAACACCCAAATATTGTATTCCTGTATAATTGTTGGAAATGAAAACCTGTTAATCAAAAATTCAAACAGTACGACAACTGCTGATACGCTCGTCGCCGAAATGGTGCTTTTTGCGCGAGCGGAGATGAACAGCACTAACAATCCCGTGAAAACGCTGCCGACTGTCAGAGATACTGCTGAAAATCCGATATGACGAAACGCTGTCCATACAGGTTTGAGCCTTACCTCTGCGGCTTCCGAACGGATATTTTTTATCGGTGCGTCGCCGTTTGTTAATCCCGATACGGAGCATATTATGAGCGTTGAAAGCACCAACGCAGTGCAGATTATCATCGCGAATGAAACTGCTGCAATCAGCTTTGCGCGGGCTCGTCCTTTTTTACCGATGAGGCAGGCTGCGGGTATCTGCTCGATTCCGCGCTCCCTGTCGCCCGCGAAGGTCGGAGATAACGCGCTCAGCAAAATCAGCACGAGGGCATACGGCAGAACGAAGTTATAAAGCGTCGCGGGAAGGCTTTCCGTCATTGAAAACCAGCTTTGCCGAAGCTGCTCCGAAAGGCATATCGCGAGCGAAAACAACGTATATGCTGCGGCAATCAGCCATGTTGATTTTTTGGCGAGCATATTTTCCAACTCAAACAGCGCGGCATGCAGGATATTTTTCATCAGCCTTTAACCTGCTTTCGGGTGTATGCTTTATATGTAATTATCAGGCAAATCAGCGTCACGCACGCGTTAAATACGGCATTCACCGCCGGCGTCGGCAGGAGGATTCCGAAGACGCTTGTGTAATGCCCGGCCGCCGCGAGTTCATACTGAGTTTGAAGCATGAACAGACTCAATTCTGCGGGCAAGGAATATGCCGATGAAAGTATCGGCGGGAGGGTGATCGCATTTGCGTAAAGCGCCGTGCCGCCGTAAAATAAACCTGCGGCAAAAAACGGAATGAGCGCGTTTTTGCCGAACGCGGAGATACACATCACTATGCTTCCCAGAGTATATCCCGCGAGCAGCGTCCCCAAAACCTGCCTAAGACAAAAATCACAGACCGAGCCGCCGAACGTAGTCAGCGAAAGCCCATAGGTGCTTGCCGCAGATATTGACGATTTCGGAGCATAATAGCAAACCGCCGTGATGATCATATATGAAATTTCCATGACGGCGACGACGGCGGTGATGAAGATAAATGCCGCCGATAATTTGCTGAAAAATACGTCTTTCCGTCCTTTTTTGGAGGTCAGAAGAGCAGACTGCATGCCGCTGATATACTCGTCGGAATAGATTCCTGAAAGACCGACGATTATGACAAGCATGATTAGTCCCGGGAAAACCGCCGAGTGATTTACGTCGATAAAATTGTTTGCGCTGCTCTCCAAATTCAGTTCGATTTTAACCTGCGATTTTTGATAATCCGACAGCAGCTTTACTTTTGCCCTTGCCAAAGTTGACCCATCGGAATTCGCGGCATCATCGGCAAGCCGAGAAATATAATCTTCGCGGTTGTCTGCACGCTCAAAATAATTGTTGACGGCGCCGATTAAATCGCTTCTCAGGGAATTATAAACCCGTTCGGCTGTTTTGTATCGGTCGATATATTCAAAGACTGCGGTCGGAATATACGGCTCAATTTCATCAATCGAGCAGGAATAATTTTTGCTGCGGACAAAATCGCGAAATTCCCCGCTTTCAACCGCGCCTGCAAGCTCGGCACGCATAGGTTCAAGCGTATATTTTACGCCGACAATGTCCCGCATTTGAATTTTGAGGGCGAAAAACAGCATTATAAACGCCGCCATTGAAATCCAGACGACCTTTTTTGAGAATATTTTATATAATTCGGTGCCGAGAATTTCAAAGTTCATAGCGCGTTCCCTCCGAAAAAGTAGCTGAAAACATCTTCCAAAATCGGCTTGACGGCTTCGCAGGGAAAATCGGGCTGATTATCCCCAACGATTCTGACCTCAACGCCGCCGCTTCGCTGAATGATATTCCCGACGGTAAACCGCTTTTTCAGCCCGTTCAGATCGGAGTGCGAAATGACGGCGGTCCAAACCTTTCCCTCAACTTCACCGAGCAGGTTTTCGGTCGTGTCGATTTTGAGAACCGCGCCGTTTCGCATCATAATCACCTTGCCCGCGATAAACTCCATGTCGGAAATTATGTGCGTTGAGAGCAGAACGATTCTTTGCTCAGAAAGTTCGGAGATGATGTTGCGGAAGCGTATTCTCTCCTGCGGGTCAAGTCCTGCCGTCGGCTCGTCGAGGATAAGTATTTCGGGATCGTTTAAAAGCGTTTGCGCGATGCCTACTCTGCGAAGCATTCCGCCCGAAAACCCGCCCAGCTTTTTCTTTGCCTCGTCCTTTAGTCCCACAAGCTCTAAAAGCTCATCTGTTTTTTCATCTGCGGGCTTCCCCGTAATTCCTTTGAGAGCGGCGATATATTTCAGGAATTTTCTTGCAGAAAAATTCTTATAAACCCCGATTTCCTGCGGCATATACCCAAGCCTGTCGCGGTAAGCCGCGCCGAGTTCTCTGATGTTTACGCCGTCCAAAAGCACCTCGCCCTCGGTCGGGTCAAGAATGTCAGCCATCATTTTCATAAGCGTTGTTTTTCCCGCTCCATTGGGACCTAAAAGACCGTAAACGCCATAGGATAAATCGAAAGACACATTGCTGACAGCGCGTTTACCGTTAAAGTCTTTTGTCAGATTCCGTACAGATAATTCCATTTTCATTTCCTTTCTAAGCGTACATTTTTCTTGATGTTCCGACGGTCACGGCGGTAAACGCGCCTATGCCGATGAGCAGAATAATCGCCAAATAAGCGGCATTTATATTTGTAATCATACCGATAAATTCCTCTTCGGAGAGCATAAAAACCGCGCCCAGAACCCATGCCGACAAGCAGACCGAAAGGGGCAGCGTGCTGTCGGACAGTGACATCAGAATCAGCGCGGCCGCGCCCACAAAGAACATTGCGATAAAGGCGCACAGATACAACCGCACGATATGCTCATAGCCCGAAAATACGGCACCCGAGAGCAGCACCAAGACGGCGCTCGGAAGCATACAAATCCATAGGCGCGCAAAGTATATTTTTTCGGGCGCATATTTGCAGGCTTTTTCGATTTGCACTAAATCGGGGTCACGGTAATGCGTCTCTCGAATGGCAAATGCAATCACGGGAACGGGCGAAAGCGCAGACATAATCGCAATCGGCTCGAAGCCGTACGCACCGGACAGATGTGCTGTAATCACGCAGCTTGCAAGCAAAAACGCCGACAAAATCCAAAAGAACGCGGATTCCGAGGAACAGCATGAAAAGACAACTTTCCACAAGCCGACATCGAAAAGTCCTTGCCTTTTTGAACGGCATAAAGCCGCCGCCCGACATACCGCGTCTATCTCTGACTGAGGGACAACGGGAACTGGGGCGTTTTTTACCGCCTCGGCAATTTTCCGTAAAGTTAAATCATTCATCGTACCCCTCCAATTCGTTTTTCAACTTCTCCAAGCCGTAGCGAATCCGAGCCTTAACGGTCGACTCCTTCGCATTGGTAATTTTTGATATATCGTGTATCGAAAAACCGTAGTAAAAGCGCAAGATAACGGCTTCTTTCTGCTCAATCGGCAATCGCGTCAACGCTGCTTGCGTATCGCTCAATATTAAAATTTTATCGACTTCATTGTCGGGCGCGGGATAATCCTCAAAAAGCTCGTAATTTTCGGGACGGCGGGATATTGTCCGATAATAATTTTTCAGATGATTGGAGGCAATCGTAAAAAGCCAATTCTTAAAAGGCGTTTTCGGGCGGTATTTTGAAATGCCCGCCGCCATCTTCATAAATACCTCCTGCGTCAAATCCTTCGCCTGATGGTAATTGCCGACGTTTTTGTAGAAAAACGCGAAAACGGGTTGATAATATTTGCAAATCAGCTCGTTCATAGCCAACCTGTCGCCGCTTTGAATTTTTCTTACCATGTTCTGCTCGCTCATGTTCACGCCGCCAATCATCGCCTTTCATTTAAGTATAACACCGAAGTGCGGGAAAAAGATATATTTTTTGAAATGTTTTTTTCCGGGCTGAGGCTTCGGTTCTGAATATATTATGTTTAAAAAAATATCCTTACGAGGAAGGACAAGTGGACGTGCGACCGTTCGGGGACGAAAATCGGCGGGGATTTTTAAAAGCTATGAATAAAAGATGATAAGTTGGGTTGGATACTATTAGAGCAAGATTCTACCGCGGGACCAAATTTGGCTATGCACGCGGGGTTTTGTCTGCAAGCACAAGCGGTCGGGCGTTTATGACCGCGAAGTGCGAGCAGAAACAAAACCAGCTTGCATTATGCTCAAATTTGGCTGCACGGAATCTTGTTGGGGAGTGCCTTCCCCAAACCCTGCACGTCGTCGCAAGCTCCATATCCCTCGCCCTGCCGAAATCGGCAGGGCTCACTCATTTTGCGCAAAGATTCGATTACTTCTCCGCAAGACGACGAGAGAAGTCGAGCGGCAAGAAGTAACGCTTCTTTTGCCTCCTTTTCCCCACAAATTCTTGCGACATTGTGGGGACCCATAATAAAAATCGCCAATGCCATAATCCGCATTGACGATTTATTTGTTTAAATGTGTTTAGTCCGCCCGCGCCCGTATCACACCGACACCCACGAGCTGCCGCGGACACCCCCGAGGTCAAACAGGCTGCACCCCGCAAGCACCATCCACACGGCGACCATGCCGGACGCGGGGCAGTAGCCCGCCTTGCCGTTTTTGTCGCGACCGTGCGCTATCACAGCGAAGTTTGAAAGCTCTAAAAGGATCTCCTGAATTTCTGATTTTTCTAATCCTGTTTCGGCGCAGATTTCGTCAACCGTCGCCGTATTTTTCACAATAATCTTGATGACATCAAACACGGTCTCATCGGCAAAAAGCCTAATCAGATTATTGATTCGTGTTCTGTCAACCTTCATGCAATAGTCTGCAAAATCAGTCCCTGACATCACAAAACCCATACCGAGCGGGTCGGAAACAAGGATGTTTTCGCCGTTTTCGAGGCAGATACTGAGCTCATCATTCCTTGACACAACGACATCTCGATTCATCATTCGCGAAATCGCCTGCCGAACCGTTTCCGCGCGGCCGTTTTTCATCGCAAATTCACAGAAATCGCCTATGATCTGCGGACTTTCGGATTTTTCGGCGCGCTTTCCGCCCAGAAGCGAGTCAAGCGTAGTGCCGAGCGCGTCGCATAGGTCGGGCAGAATTAAGATGTCCGGCATCGCTTCGTCACGCTCCCATTTTGAAACAGCCTGCCCTGAAATCCCCAGCTTCTCGCCGAGCTGCTCCTGCGTCAGCCCCGCCGCCTTGCGAAGCTCGATAATTTTTTGTGAAATAGTTTTTTCCATAGATTTACTCCTCTTTGACTTTTTGAAGATCTTCTGTTGTCATTTTAGAGCATTTTTCACGGAAAGTCAACAAACCATTCGGCGAATTGACTAAACCGGTGGTTGGATAAATCTGCCGCATTTCGCAGGACATCAGGCAATCGTCTGCACTCATGCCGACAGTCACAATCACAGCAGGAACATTCATTGTCACATAGTCATTAACAGCCTGCGGGCTGAAGATATGCCGCTCCTTGAAACCCGGTGTGTCAACGTTCGATTTGTATATGCAGATGTGTGTCTTTTAGTTTCTAAAAGGTTTTTTCACCGTATCTTAAAATGCTTTTTAATTTTGTCGGAACATATTACTTTGCCTTTAACGGCAATGCTTTCTACATTTTCAATCACTAATCCGTCAAGCTCGCTGTCGATACCCAATAGTCCGTAGCCCTTGATTTTTATCTTAATCTGGTTTTCTTTTGCCTTCAGCAGTTCTTCTTTTTCAAGAGACATAACACCGATAAACCATCTGAAATCCAGAGCATTTTGCTGCTTGCTCATCTCTTCGATAACCGAACTCTTCTCGTTAAGCGCTTGCCTTACAGACTGATTGATAAAATCGCTTCGGTTGGAATAATATCCCTTATCGACCAGCAGGTCGATTTGAGACAGTGTTGCGATGTTCATATTGACGGATACTTTTTCGCTTGTTTCCATAAATATACCTCCGAGCCTAAAATATACTCCAGTCAGAGCATATATAGAATATCATAGATTTCTGCTTTTGTCAAGAGGAAAAAATTTATTACAATGAAAACGCCCCGGCGATTCTGTTATCGTCCAGAGCGTCCCTATCTGCTGCTCCGGGTCGTCCTCGTCAGCTGCCGGCAAATGCGATAAGCAGAAAAAAGAATAATTACGACCCTATCGACCTTTGCGAGTGCTACGAACCGCTGGACTACCCTTCCAAGGAGATTTTGAGAGAATGGAAATTG